>JASJPK010000072.1:0-15796 GCA_031426735.1 Hydrogenophilaceae bacterium
ATGAAAGACCAGGCCATCGTCTGCAACATCGGCCACTTCGACAACGAAATCGACGTCGCCTCGGTGGAAGGTTACGAGTGGGAAGAAATCAAACCCCAGGTCGATCACATCATCTTCCCGGACGGCCACCGCATCATCCTGCTCGCCAAGGGCCGCCTGGTGAATCTCGGCTGCGCCACCGGCCACCCGTCTTACGTGATGTCGTCCAGCTTCGCCAACCAGACCATCGCCCAGATCGAACTGTTCACGCGGACTGCCGACTACCCGGTCGGCGTCTACACGCTGCCGAAACACCTGGACGAAAAAGTCGCGCGTCTGCAATTGCGCAAACTGAACGCACAATTGACCGAACTGAGCGACCAGCAAGCCGCCTACATCGGCGTGCCGAAGACCGGCCCGTACAAGGCCGAGCATTACCGCTACTAAGCGTTAGCCCACTGAACGCGAAGGCCGTTACCTGAAAGGTAACGGCCTTTTTGTTTTGTGCCGCATCACCTGCGCGTGGATTGAGTGTTGACCGGTGCGCATGGCGCACCGATTGAGGCCGACCAGCTACTTCTTCTTCGCCCTTGGATGCGCCTGGTCGTACACCTGGCTCAGATGCTGGAAATCCAGATGCGTGTAGATCTGCGTCGTCGACAGGCTGGCGTGGCCCAGCATTTCCTGCACCGCGCGCAAGTCGCCGGACGACTGCAACACGTGGCTGGCGAAGGCATGACGGAGCGCATGCGGATGCATGTGCGCAGTTATCCCCTGGCGCAGCGCCAGTTGCTTTAACGCCTGGGCCAATACCGTCGCGGAAATACGCGCGCCACGCGCACCGACGAACAAGGCCTGCGTATCGGCGCGGGCGACATTGGCGCGCAGCGCCAACCAACTCTGTACCGCCAGCACCGCTTTCTGGCCGACCGGCACCACGCGCATGCGCGAGCCCTTGCCGGTCACGGTGACTTCGCCACCGGCCAGGTCGAGCCCGCCGATATCCAGCCCGATCAACTCCGCACGCCGCAAACCGGCCGAATACATCAACTCGAACATGGCCAGGTCGCGCACCGCCCAGACATCGTCCGGCGCAGCTTCGAGCAGGTGCGCCATCGCGTCGACCGAGGGCGCATTGGGCAATTTCTTCTCGCTCTTCGGCGGCCGCAAACCTAGGCAGGGATTCGCCTGCAGCACATTTTGCCGCGCCAGATAATTGAAGAAACTGCGCCAGGCCGACAGCGTGCGCGCCAGCGTTTTCGCCTGCAGACCCTTGCCGTGCAAGATGGCGAGCGCGCGGCGGATGTCGTGCGAGGTCAGGCTGGCCGGCTCGACTTCGCCGACCCGTTCGAGCAGATGGCGCAGATCGAAGGTGTAGGTGGCGACCGTGGCCGGGCTATATTGACGCGCCGCCAGCGCGGTCAGGAAGGCGACGATGGCGGTCGACAGCGGGCCTTCCGCTTGCATTACCCCTCACCCCCAACCCCTCTGATGAAGCTCCTAAGCAACCGACTAGGCAAGCAAAGAGCGCCTGCCAAGGCTCTGCTTATCCCGCTTGCGGGAGAGGGGAGCGTCAAGCGTCGCTTTGCGACGTTCACCTCAAAGAAAGCGCGAAATCGCCGCGCCGCTCAGTTCCGCCAGCCAGGTCAGGTACAGCGTGCCCATCTCCGGGTAGAACCGTTTGACGTCTTCCGAGGAGAGCACCAGCAAGCCGTTCATGTTTTCCTCGCGTAGCGGCGCCAGCGCGAAGGATTTCTGATTGGCGCCGATCGGGCCGAACCAGGCGCGGATTTCGTCCGGCGCATCGGCACCGCAACGCGGTTGGGTCAGGCCGGTCATCAACACTTTGATATCGGCGCTGACCGGCGCGAATTCCGGCATGCCGGCGGCACCCGCCGGCGGCAGATCGGCCCAGACACGGAGCGTGCTGTGCGGGATCGCGAAGCTCTCGGACAGGTTCAGCGCCAACGACTGGAACACCGCCTCCAGGCTGCGCGCATGCATCAGATCGAGCGCGACCTTGTGCAACTTGTCGCCGATGGCATCGTTCTCCTCGGCGAACTGGATGAACTCGCGCAACTTCAACTCCAGCCCGCGCGACTTGTCGCGTAGCGCCAGCACCTGCCGCTCGCCCAGCGAAATCGCCTGATTGCCGTAGGGATGCGGCACGCTGATTTCGGTCAGCAATTCGGGATGCCCGGCGAAGAAATCCGGGTTGAGTTTGAGAAATTCGCCGATCTGCTCGGGGGTGATGTTCATAGTTCGATCTCGCCTTGAAATACGGTAACGGCCGGGCCGGTCAGAAAGACATGGCTTCCCGCCCCCGCCCAGCTGATGGAAAGGTCGCCGCCGCGGGTGTGGACTTGCACCGTGGCAGCCAGCAAACCGCGCGCAATGCCGGCGACGACGGCGGCGCAGGCGCCGGTGCCGCAGGCCAGGGTTTCGCCGCTGCCGCGCTCGAACACGCGCAAGCGGATTTGATTGCGGTCGACGATCTGCATGAAACCGACATTGACCCGTTGCGGGAAGCTCAGGTGATGTTCGAGCAGCGGCCCCAGTTCGGCCACCGGCGCGGCATCGGCGTCCTCGACCAGCCAGACCGCGTGCGGGTTACCCATCGAGACGGCGGAAATTTCCAGCTCGCGCCCCGCCACATCGAGGCGGTAAGTCGGCGCGCGCGCCGGCGCGACGAACGGAATTTCGGCCGGCTCGAAGCGCGGTGGTCCCATGTCGACGGTGACGCGGCCATCGTCTTCCAGCTTCGGCACGATGACGCCGGACGCCGTTTCGACGCGGATTTCGCGTTTCGGTGTCAGCCCCTGCTCATGCACGAAACGCACGAAACAACGCGCGCCGTTGCCGCATTGCTGCACCTCGCCGCCGTCGGCATTGAAGATGCGGTAGCGGAAATCGCAATCGGGCCGGGTTGCCGCCTGCACCAACAGAATCTGGTCGCAGCCGACGCCGAAATGGCGGTCGGCCAGCGCCTGATACTGCTCGGGCGAGAGGTCGATGGTTTGATTGATGCCGTCCAGCACGACAAAGTCGTTGCCGGCGCCGTGCATCTTGGTGAACTTGAGTTTCATGGCGCGATTATCGGGCAGATGGGGGTGGGCATGGAACTCATTAGCCGGCCATGGCAGCCGGCTTGGGCGGCTTTCTTCAGAACGCCGCGCTGTTCAACCAGAGATGCGTGTAGATGCTGGCGACATAGCCCGCCGCGATAGCCGGCAACCATTTCAGATGGCCGAAGAAGGTATAGACGCCGCGCGCCTGTCCCATCAACGCGACGCCGGCGGCGGAACCGATCGAGAGCATCGAACCGCCGACGCCGGCGGTCAGGGTGACCAGCATCCACTGGCCGATCGACATGTCCGGCAGCATCGTCAACACCGCGAACATCACCGGTATGTTGTCGACCACCGCCGACAAGAGCCCCACGGTGACATTGGCCGCCGTCGCGCCCCAGCCGAGATACATGCTCTCCGACAACAGCGCGAGGTAGCCGATGAAACCCAGCCCGCCGACGCACATCACGACGCCGTAAAAGAAGAACAGCGTGTCCCACTCGGCGCGCGCCACGCTGCGGAAAATATCGAACGCAACCGGACTGGACTGCGCTTCGTTGTCCTGGCCAGTCGGTGCATGGCTTTCGCCGGTGCGCTTCAGGAGATAGGAAAAGAATTGCAGATAGGCCATACCGGTCAGCATGCCGAGCACCGGCGGCAGGTGCAGGAAATTGTGAAAGCTGACCGCGGTGACGATGGTCAGCAGGAACAACACGACGATAGTCATGGCGCCCCGTTTCATGCCCACCATCGCGCCGCCCGGCTCTGGCTTGCCGTTGGGGACGGCGAAACTCATCGCGATGGCCGGCACCAGCCAGTTGACCAGCGACGGGATGAACAACATGAAGAAAGTCCAGAAATCGATGCCGCCGTTGCTGGCCTGGATGTTCTTCTGCCAGACCATCAGCGTCGTGATATCGCCGAACGGGCTGAACGCGCCGCCGGCATTGGCGGCGACCACGATATTGATGCACGACAGCAGCACAAAACGCTGATTGGAACCGCCCACCGCCATCACCACGGCGGCCATCAGCAGCGCGGTGGTCAGGTTGTCGGCCACCGGCGAAATGAAAAACGCCAGCACACCGGTCACCCAGAACAGCGTCTTCAGGCTGAAGCCCTTGCGGATCAGCCAGGAACGCAACGCCTCGAACACATGGCGCTCTTCCATGGCGTTGATGTAGGTCATCGCCACCAGCAGGAACAGCATCAGCTCGGCGTATTCCTCCAGCGTATGGCGTACCGCGATCCCCGCGCCATGCGGCATGCCGTTCTGCACATAGATCCAGCCGATCAGGCCCCAGATCACCCCGGCGGCAAGCATCACCGGTTTGGATTTGCGCAGCTGGGTGAACTCCTCCGCCATCACCAGCAGATAGGCGACGACGAAAATCGCCAGCGCGGCGATGCCGATCCAATGGCCGGTCAGATCGAGACGCTCGCCGTCTGCGCCGGCATGGGCCAGAGCAGGAATGAACAACATGGCCAGGATGGACACAATACGGAACACGGGGATTTCTCCAGTTGAGGGCGGGTGCGGCGGAATTTTGGCTTGCGAGCGCTGGGCGTCTGCCTGCGCGGAAATTGTCAGGGCATGCGCTCCTCGCCCGGGCGTTGCGTTACCGCGTCGCTCCTTGGCGTCGTCTCGCGCACCGGCACGCGCCACAGAAAAAACAGCAGCGCCAGGCCCAGCGCCGCCAACATGACGCGGTGCCATGCCGAATCCATCGCCACCATGGAACTGCCGAACGAGACCAGCATCAGCAGATAGGCCCAGTGCTTGGCCCGGCGCGGCATGGCCCGATGCGTTTGCCAGGCGTCGATGATCGGGCCGGCGATGCGGTGCCGCATCAGATAACCGTGGACGCGGCTCGAACTGCGCGCGAAGCACGCCGCCGCCAGCAGGATGAACGGCGTCGTCGGCAGCAATGGCAGCACGATCCCGGCCACCCCCAAAGCCAGGGCGACGCAACCCGCGCCGAGGTAAACCAGGCGCAGCAGACGCGAGTCGTGCAGGCGCACAAGCGTGGAGGAAACGGCCATGCGACAGGCTACTGGGGATATGCGGCAGCCAGTTCGGTATCCACCAGCGTCTTCAACTCTTCGTAGCCGAAACTCGGCAGCGGTTTGCCGTTGACGAAAAACTCGGGAGTCTTGGTGACGCCGAGCGCGCTCGCGTCGGCCAGATCCTGCGCGATCAGGCGGGCGATTTCCGGGCTGTTCATGTCGGCCTTGAGTTGCGCCAGATCGAGGCCGAGGCCTTCGATCTGCGGCCAGACGCGGTCCACCTGCACGACATGGTGCTCCACCCAGGCAGCCTGCGAGGACAGCAACGCTTCCAGGGTTTCCCAGTGTTTGCCCTGCTTGGCCGCCGCCAACAGCAGCGCCACGACCTGATCTGAATTCTGGTGGAACGGCGCGTAGCGCAGCACCAGATGGATCCGTTCCGGATGCGCGCCGAGCATTTCCTTGACCAGCGGATAGAAGCTGCGACAAGTTTCGCAAGCCGGATCGAGGAATTCCACGATGCGCACTTTGGCGTCGCTCTGGCCCAAGGCCGGCGCATGCTCGCGCACCAGGCCGGCACGATTCTGCTCTGCCAGTTGCCCGGCCTGTTCGGCTTGTTCGGACTTGAAGTAGAGCGTGCCGGCGACAAAAGCCAGCAGCAGGACGACGACGGCGGAGATGAACAGGGTTTTCTTCATTTGGCTACCTTGAAGTGGATCAATAACAGCGTCGCAACGATGGCGGAAAAAGCCAGCACGGACAACATCGGCAGGGTCAGGAAACCGAACCAGACCACCTGTTCCACGGAACAGGGCACGCCCTGAGTGCACGGCGTCATGCGTTCCGGAATCACCCCGCTCGCCACACCCCAATGGAACAAGGCCAACAACCAGCCGGCCAGCGCCAGCGGCAACGCGTAGCGCACGACGCGCCGATCGAACGGAAACAGCCCCGCCGCCAGAATCAGCACCAGCGGAAACATGCAGATGCGCTGGTACCAGCACAGCACGCAAGGCGTGTAACCCATGACCTCACCGAGAAACAGCGCCGCCAGCGTCGACACGCCGGCCACCAGCCAGGCACCGAACACGAGTGCCCAGGCCTGGGCAGATGAAAACGGTGCTTGGTTGACGGACATCGGATTTTCTCGCATACGGCAGGGCTGCTGGGGAAGGAATCCTATCCTGAAAAAACGGCTTCCACGCTAAAGACCGAGCCGACATCCAGCTGATGCGTTCCGCCGCCGGGACGCAGCAACTCGGCCATCGGCTGCTTGAGTACGCCTTGCCATATTGCGGTGAAGCATCGGCAATGCGCTGCCCATCGAAGATCCGACTTCCGATCAGCTGGAAAATTTGGCCTGAACGCGTTCGAACAGCGCACTCAGGCGCGGAATTGCCGCAATGGTGGCTTGCCCCTGGAAAGCCCCTTCGGTTAACGTTGCCGAGTCTGCCTGGAGATAGCGATGTCCACATTCGTTCAAGTTCTGCCGCGCGCCTGGCTGATATTTGCCTTCGCCCTGTCGCTCGTCACGCCCGCTGTCGCCAATGCGGCAAATTACAGCTTCGGCGTGCTGTCGCAACGTAGCCCGGTGCTGACGGCGGAATTCTGGAACCCGATCCTCGATTACGTTTCACGCCGTAGCGATGTGCGGCTCGATTTGAAGATCACCCGCACCGCACCGGAATCGAACGCCGCCATCGCACGCGGCGAATACGACTTCGTCTATTCCAACACCATATTCCTGCCGACGACTTCGCTGCAGGCCTATCGCGTCATCCTGCGGCCCAAGGGCGAACCGATCCACGCCCAGATCGTCACGCTGGACGCTACGCCGATCCGCAGCCTGGCCGATCTGCACGAACATGAGGTCGGCTTCCCGTCGAAAGCCGCATTCGTCGGCTACGCCGTGCCGATGGAGCATCTGCTGCGCCAGGGCATCCGGGTCAGCCCTTTGTTCGGCGGCAATCAGGAAGGCATCATGGGGCAACTAAAAGCCGGCCGCGTGATCGCCGCCGGCGTCAACAGCCAGGTGATGCGCGCCTATGCCGCGCGGGAAAATCTCAAATACCGGGTGTTGTGGGAATCGCCCGGCTTTCACAACCTGCCCATCGCCGCGCATCCGCGCGTGCCGACCGCTGCGGCCGAAGCCGTGCGCAAGACGCTGGCCGGCATGCCGGAAGACCCGGAAGGCAGAAAAATCCTGGCCGACACCGCTGCCGCGATCAAACAACAAGCGCCGTTCGGCTTCATTGCAGCCGATCAACGCGACTACCAGAACTACATCGACTTCTATCGCCATACCCTGGTGAAAGACATCGAATAAACCTTCGACTGCGTACTAAAAAACATGTTTTCCAGACATTGGGACAAGCTCCCGTTCGTCGGCCGCCTGCTGGTCACCGCCAGCATCGCCCTGCTGGTGGCGGGCATCGCCATGCTCTACGTCTCGGCGCGGGGCGATGCGCGCGATACCGCCCAGATGTTGCAGAAAGATCTGGAGCACGAACTGATCTACCTGCCGGCCAGCATGGCCGACCTGGTTGTGATCGGCGACTTTTCCACGCTGCAGCAGAACCTGGATCGTCTGGTGCAGCGCCGTGAGGTGCACGCCATCGTCTTCCGCGACGCCAACAACGCGCTGATCAAGAGCATGGACCTTCCCCTGCCCCACTCCACGCCGACCTGGTTCGCCGACTGGATCGGCCTGAACGACATCGCCGGCCAGGCGGAGGTCCGCATCGGCGGCCACTATTACGGCACATTCCAGGTCACGCTGACCGCACAACATGCCATCAATCATGCCTGGACGCGGTTGCTGCAACACCTGGGCATCCTTCTGCTCGCCATCGCGCTCGATTTCACCGGCATCTGGCTGGTCCTGCGCCTCGGCCTGAAACCGCTGGCCGCCCTCGACGCCGGTAGCCGCCATCTTGCCGAAGGCCACTTCGAGCAGCGCATCGCGCCGCAAGGCGGCCCGGAACTGCGCCATACCATCGCCGCGTTCAACCGCATGGCGGAGCATGTCCAGGCCAACATCGGCGCGCTGGCGGAAAGCGAAGGCCGCGTCTCGGCCATCCTGCAGTCCATCGGCGACGGTTTGATCGCCACCGACACCGCCATGCGGGTGACCTTCCTCAACGGCATCGCCGAATCGCTCACCGGCTGGACGCAACAGGAAGCCGCCGGACTCGGCATCGCCGAGGTGATGCACATTGAACATGCGCTGACCCGCCAGCCGGCGGAAATTCCGGTCGGCCGAGTGCTGGAAACCGGGCTGGTGATCGGCCTGGCGAACCATACCGTGCTGATCGCGCGCGACGGCCGCCGTTACCATATCGCCGACAGTGCGGCGCCGATCCGCGATGCGCTCGGACAGATGATCGGCGTGGTCATGGTGTTCCGCGACGTCAGCGAACCCTACCGCCTGCGCACCGCCCTGGAAGACAGCCAGGCACGCCTGGCACTGGCCCTGAAAGGCGCCGATCTGGGCCTGTGGGACTGGAACGTGCAAACCGACGACATCGTGTTCGACGAGCGCTGGGCCGGCATGCTGGGCTACCGTCTGGGCGAACTCGAACATACTTTCGCTGCCTGGCAACGCCTGATCCACCCGGACGACCAGGCCATGACCAAACAACATCTGCAGGAGCATTTCTCCGGCAGCAGCGTGCAATTCGATGTCGAGTTGCGCATGCGCGGCAAGAACGGCGACTGGCACTGGGTGCTGACCCGCGGGCGCGTCACCGAGCGGGATGCGCAGGGCAAACCGCTGCGCATGACCGGCACCCAGCTCGACATCACCGAGCGGCGCAGTGCGCAGGCGGAAGTCGAACGGCTCGCGTTCTACGACCCGCTCACCGGCCTGTCCAATCGCAGGCTGTTGCTCGACCGGCTGATCCAGGAATTCACCGTCGCCAAGCGCACGCAGCAGTTCGGCGCCGTGCTGTTCATCGACCTGGACCATTTCAAGCACGTCAACGATGCACGCGGCCATGCCATCGGCGATCTGCTGCTGAAGCAGGTCGCCCATCGCCTCAGCGGCCACCTGCGCGAAATGGACACCGTCGCACGCCTGGGCAGCGACGAATTCGCCATCCTGCTGCCCAAGTTGTCGGACACGCTGACGCATGCCGCCAGCGCCGCCCGCAACGTCGCGGACAAGCTGCGCGCCATGCTGGCCGAACAATATCTGCTCGAAGGCGACGAGCACTACCTGACCGTCAGCATCGGCGTCAGCCTGTTTCCGGAAGGCGACGACGAAAGCTGTGAATCCTTCCTGCGCCATGCCGATACCGCCATGTACCGCGCCAAGGAAGCGGGTCGCAATACCGTGCGATTCTTCGAGCCGGCCATGCAACAGGCGGTGGAAAGCCGCCTGGCGATGGAGCGCGAACTGCACGACGCACTCAGCCGCAAGGAATTCCGCATCTATCTGCAGGCGCAGCACGATGCGAGCGGCCGCCTAGTCGGCGCCGAGGCGCTGCTGCGCTGGGCCCACCCGCTACGCGGCCTGGTGCCGCCGTCCGCCTTCATTCCGCTGGCCGAGGAAACCGGCCTCATCGTCGCCATCGGCGACTGGGTGCTGAGCACCAGCGCCAACCTTCTCAAACAATGGGAAATGGCGGGCCACGATTTGCGCCTTTCGGTCAACGTCAGCCCGCGCCAGTTCGGCGAGGCCGATTTCGTCGCGCGGGTACGTGAAATCCTGGCGCAAAGCGGTGCCAGCCCGTCGCGCCTGACTCTGGAAATCACCGAAAGCCTGCTGATGAGCGACGTCGGCGAAGCCATCGCCCGCATGACCGAGTTGCAGCACCTGGGCGTGCGTCTGTCGATCGACGACTTCGGCACCGGCTTTTCCTCGCTGTCCTACCTCAAGCGCCTGCCGCTGCACGAACTGAAGATCGACCGCGCCTTCGTCTCCGGCCTGCCGCGCGATGCGGACGACACCGTGCTGGTCGAAACCATCCTGCTCATCGCCCGCCAGATGCGGCTGGAAGTGGTGGCCGAAGGCGTCGAGACGGAAGCCCAGAACGCCTGGCTGAAAGAAAAGGGCTGCGACCTGTTCCAGGGCTTCCTGCTCGGCCGCCCGATTCCGGAAGCCGAGTTCATGGCGCGGCTGGAACAGATTCCAGCGTAGACGCAACCGGGGGATCGCGCCTTGGAAGGCGCTCCTACGTAGGAGCGCCTTCCAAGGTGCGATCCCTACGACCCCGGCAACTCCGCCGCCAGCGCCCGCATGCGGCCTTCCAGTTCGGCCATGAAGGCCGCCTGTTCCAGGTCGCCGTGCAACGCCTCGCCGACGAACACATCGCAGAAGAACGGCACCAGAATCGGATCGTCCTTCGGCAGCGCCTTGCCGAGGCCGTGCAGGAAAATCGGCGTCACCGGCACCGTCGGCCGCCGCGCCGCCAGCACCGCGATACCGCGCTTGAAGCGGCCCATCACTTCCGGCTCGCCGCGGCTGCCTTCCGGAAACAGCACCAGAATCTCGCCGCGATCCAGCGCCGCTTCGCAGGGTTTCAGCGGATCGGCGCCGCCCTTCCCTTCGCGCTTGATCGGCAGGATGCCGATCACGTTGAGCGAGAACCAGCCCAGCAATGGATTGACCGTGAAGTAATCGGCCGCCGCCACCGGCCGCAGTTTGGGCAGCAAGGCGAGCGGGAACAGCGACAGCAGCACCAGCGTGTCGAGATGGCTGTTGTGATTCGCCGCGACGATGGCAGGGCCATCCAGCGGCAGGCGCTCGCGGCGACGCACGTTGAGGCCGAGCACGATCAGCGCGATGGGGCGTGCGATCAGCGCGAAGAAGGCGAGACGCAATAAACGCTTCATCGGCTCAATGGCCTTGACCGCAGCGGGTTTCCTCGGCGGGGCGGCAAGCCCACCTCCCCCTTTGAAAAAGGGGGATTGAGGGGGATTTTTCTACGGTGGTCTACGCGGATGGCGCTTAAATCCCCCCTAACCCCCCTTTTCCAAAGGGGGGAACTGGCATCGCAATGCTTGCGGCAGCGGCATGAGATCAGTCCGCGCCGCACCGGAGTGACGGCTGTTGTGAGATGCATCAGTAGTGCAGGTAATACAGAAAGTGGAAGAACAGCGGCGCCGTGAAGGTCAGGCTGTCGACCCGGTCCAGGATGCCGCCGTGGCCGGGAATCAGGCTGCCGCTGTCCTTGATGCCGAGATCGCGCTTCAGCGCCGAGATGTTCACGTCGCCGACGAAACCGGCCAGGCCGATCAACAAGCCGGCGGCCGGCGCTTCCCAGCCGAGCAGCGGTGTCAGCTGCGGCGCCAGCGCCCAGGCCGCCAGCGTGGTGGTGAGAATGCCGCCGAGAAAGCCTTCCCAGGTCTTCTTCGGGCTGACCTTGGGGATGATCTTGTGTTTGCCGAACAACTTGCCCCAGACGTACTGCGCCACGTCGTTGAACTGGGTCAGGAACATCAGGAACAACACCAATCCCGCGCCGCCGCCGGCCGGGTTGATGTCCTTCGGCAGCACCAGCAAAAACGCCATGTGCGACAGGTTGAACACGGTCAGCATCAAACCCCAGTGCAGGCTACCGGCGGCGCGCAGGAAGCCGGCGGTCTCGCCGATCAGCACCATGCGCATCGGCAGCAGCAGGAACAGATAGACCGGAATGAAGATGATGAACATGCCGTACCAGCCGGTCGCCACCCAGTAAAACTGGGCCGGGATCGCCAGATAGGCCCAGAACAGCACGCGCCGGTCGGCGCGGCGGGTCGGGATCAGCGACAGGTATTCCTTCAGCGCCAGGAAGCTGACGAAAGCCAGGAACAGCAGCGACAGCGTCGGCGACAACGCCATCGCGGCGGCGAACACGCCCGCCATCACCCACCAGGAATTCACCCGCGCGGTGAGCTCGCCGTAGTCTTGGTCTGGATGCGTGCGTTTCAGCGCAAACACGATGCCGCTGGCGATCAGCAGGATGCCGAAGATGCCGGCCAGAAAGGCGGCGGCGTTGGGGGTCAGGGCACTGAACATCAGACTTGTCCTTCACTCAGGCCGCGCTTGGCGCGGTTGACGATGGTGAACACCAGCAACAACGCGACCGCCGCCAGCACACCGGTCAGCCACAGCCCGGTCGGCACGCCGACACCGACCGCCAGGCCGAGCGCGCCGAAGATGAAAGCACGGTCGCTCTTGCCCATCGGCCCGTCGTAGCGGCGCGACGCGCCCAGCGTCTGCATCAGCACGCCGGTCATTTCCGACAGAGTCGCCAGCAGCACGATGGCGACGATCAACGCGGCATCGAAACCAGCCACCCAAGCCAGCGGTAGGTAAAGCGCGGCATCGGACAGCACATCGCACAGTTCGTTGAGCACCGCGCCGAGACGCGATTTCTGGTTGTGCTCGCGCGCCAGCATGCCATCGACGGCGTTCAGCGCCATGCGCAAAAACATCACGCCGGGCAGCAACAGCAGCAGACCGGTTTGCTCAGGCCGCAGCGCGATCGCCGCGCCGGTGGCGAAGGACAGCAGCATCGCCGCCAAAGTCACCTGGTTGGCGGTGACGCCGGCAACGGCCAGACCGCGCACCATGGGGCGCAGCAGGTTCTGGAAAGCGGGTTTCAGGTCGTAGATGCTGGACATGCTTCCTCTTGCGCCAGGCGCATGATGTATTGGGCAAAATCGGGGTCTTCGCCGCGCAGCAGTTCGGGCAGGCGGGCGCGGAAATCCTCGCGCTGGCACCACTCGCGCATGTAGTCCTCCCACGAGTGCCAGCGCCGGTCCTGCTTCTCGCTCATGTCAGGCTCGTAGGCCAGCAGATAGGCACGTTCGAACAAGGAAATCAGCATGTCGAACACCACCCACATGCGTTCGCGCTGCTCGTCATTCAGGTCCGGCGTCGATTCCCGGCTGCGCAATTGCAGATCGGAATTGGCCAGCACCACTTCGAGAAAGTCGATGTAGGCGTCCGACAACTGCTGCCAGATCGCCTCTTCCTCGTTCTCGCGCTCCTTGCGCTGATCGAGGAAATACACCGCGATGGCGAACGGCAGGCCGATCACCGTGACGACGTAGGACAGCAGCTCCCAGGTTGCGAGGTCCATGCCGGCCCCGTCAGGGCATCAAGCGCACATATTCTTTGTAGATGCAGCGATCCATCACCACGGTCAGGCCGGCGGCACGCGCTTTTTCCGCCGCGGCGTCATGCACGATGCCTTCCTGAATCCAGATCGCCGGCGCGCCGATGGCCAAGGCTTCATCGACCACACCGGGAATCGCCGCCGATTCACGGAAGACATTGATCAGATCGACCGGAAACGGAATGTCGGCCAGCTTCGCGTAGGCCTTTTCGCCCAGCGCCGAATCCAGCGCCGGCCGTACCGGCACGATGCGATAACCGAAACGTTGCATGGTTTGCGAAACGCCAAAACTGGGTCGATCCGGCTTCGGCGACAGGCCGACCACGGCGATGGTTTTCACGCGCTGCAGCAAGGCCTTGATCTCGGCCGGCTCGGGATTCTTGAAGTTCATGTCAGTTCCTTGGTCATCACGTAATCGTCCATCACATGGCCGCCGCCGATGTCTTCCAGGTAAATGGTCTGCACCGTGAAGCCATGTTTCAAATAGGCATCGATGGCTTGCCGATTCTGCCGGTTCACCCGCAATGCCAGACGCGAATAGCCTTGCGCGGCGGCGCGATCGGCCATGGCGCGAATCAGCAAACCGCCGATGCCATGGCGTTGCAAATCGGTTTCCACATAGAGCTTGTCGAGCTTGTAATCGCCCTCGGTGAGCGGATGCCCGTGCGCGAAACCGACCAAGGTCTCCCCCGCCCGCGCCGCCAGCCAGACATCGCCGCGCGCGATGAACTGCTTCACCAGCACCGGCCGGTAGCGTTGTTCCAGCATGTATTCGATCTGCTCGGACGAAATGATGCGCGGGTAATGCGCCCGCCAGACGCGCCCGGCGAGTTCCACCACCGCCTCGGCTTCGTCCAGGCGCAGGGGGCCGATTTCAATCTTATCCATACAGACTCGCTTCCCCTTCCGGTCGGGTCTTGAACCGTTTGTGCACCCAGAAATATTGTTCCGGCATCTCGCGGATGCGGTCTTCCAGAAATGCGTTCATTCGGCGCGTATCCGCCTCGACGTCATCGCTCGGGAAATTCTCCCAGGCCGGATAGAAGCGCGCCACATAGCCGCTCTTTTCCTGGCGCGTGATGCACGGCACGACGACCGCGCCGGTGACCCGGGCGACGCGCGACAGGCCGGTGACGGTGGCTGCGGGCGTGCCGAACAAGGGCACGAACAGCGCGTCCTTGCGACCGAAATCGAGGTCCGGCGGGTAATAGAACGGCAGGCCTTTCTTGACCGCGCGCAGCACCGGCTTGATGCCGTCCTGGCGCTGGTAGATTTCCGAATGCTTGCCGTCGCGGCCGAAGCGGCTGCGCGCCTGGAACGCGAGGCGGTGGATGTACGGATTCTTGATGTGCGCGTTGAGGGTGACGACCGGCGCGAACTCGCTGGTGACGCGAACGCCGCCGATGGTGACGCCGACGAAATGCGGCGCGAACAGGATCAGCGGTTTGCCCAGATGCGGCGAAATATGTTGCATGCCCTCGAACCGGGTGAGGCCATCGACCTCGCCGCGACTGCCCCACCAGGATATGGTTTCCTGCAGGCTGGCGCGGCCGAGCGCGCGGAAATGCCGGCGCAACAACCGATCGCGCGCGGCGTCGTCCAGTTCGGGAAAGCACAGGCGCAGATTGGTCGCCGCGATGCGACGCCGCTCCGCCGCCAGGAAATAGAGCAGGCCGCCCAGCCATTCGCCGAGGACACCAAGCCCACGCGCCGGCAACAGACGCCAGAACAGCCAAAGCAGTGCGATACCCAGTTGTCTCATTGCGGCGGCCCCGCCGGCGCATTTTCGCCGGCATAGACCCGATGCAAGCGATAACTCCACAGATATTGCTCGGGCAGCCGGCGCACGGATTTCTCCAGGGCTTGATTGACGATACGCATGGCGGCCTCGGTGTCCGCCGGCAGGTCCGGCAACGGCTCGATGACCAGACGATAACCGCGTCCCCAACTGAGCCGCTTGCAGTAGAACAGCAACGGTTTCGCGCCGGAAGCAGCGGCGAGCCGATACAGCAGCGTCGGCATGTAAGCCCAGCGCCCGAACAGCGGCGCCCAGGCGCCCTCGCCCTTGTTGGCCTTCTGATCCGGCAACACCCAGGCCGCTTCGTTGCGTTTCAGCGCCGAGAGCAAAGCGCGCACGCCACCAAGATTCGGTTCGACCATCTTTGCCTGACCCCGGTTGCGGCCGCTCTGCATCATTTCGTGCGCCCAGTCCTGGCGCGGGCGACGGTACAGCGCGGTAATCGGCAGGCGGGCAGCGAGATACAGCCCGGCCAACTCCAGACAGCCCAGATGCGGTCCCAGCACGATCAAGCCCTTGCCCGCCGCGCGCGCGGCTTCGACATGTTCCCAGCCGCGCACCTCGCGCACCCAGCCGGTCACTTCGGCGAGCGGACGTAGCCAGATGGGAACCAGTTCGGTCATGCCTTTGCCTAATTCAATTGCTGTCTTGATCAAGCGCATGGCCGAATAAAATCCGGCTTGGTGCAAATTTTCCGCAATGCCGTGCCGATGGCGCGGACGCAGCAGACTCAACAGGCCCAACAGTGCGCCGAGCAAATGCACCAACGGCAAGGGTAGCCGCGCGAACAGGCGGAAAAATAAAATCAAGAGAGGTTTGACCTGAAAGAACGTGGA
>JASJPK010000073.1:0-18428 GCA_031426735.1 Hydrogenophilaceae bacterium
CAGGTGTTCAACGCGGAACTGCAACCCGGCGTCAACATCGTCCAGGTCAGCCTCGGCTACAAGGGCATGTGGCTGAACCCGCAGACCGTCATCATCCAGCGCCAGGCCGCTGCGCCGAACCGGAGTGCGATGCTGCCGCGCCTGTGGTTCTTCGGCGTCGGCGTCAGCGACTACGCCAAAGCGGAGCTCAACCTGAAATATCCGCACGCCGACGCGCTGGCGCTGGCCGACCTGTTCAAACAGCAACGCGGCAAGCTGTACAGCGAAGTCAACATCAAGGTGCTGACCAACGCCGAAGCCACCGCGCAAAAGTTGAACGTGGAAATGAACCGCTTCCTCAAGGGCGCGGCGCAACACGATCTGATCGTGCTGTTCTTCGCCGGCCACGGCATCCTCGACAACGACCAGACGCTGTATTTCGTGTCGCACGACGCCAATCCGGAAGAGCCCTACACCGGCCTCAACGTGTCGTCGATCCAGGAGTTGCTGAACAAGCGTCCGCAGTCGCAGAAGGCCTTGCTCTGGCTCGACATCTGCCATTCCGGCGCCGCCGGCGAACGCACCCGCGCCGCCATCGGCTCGGATGAAGCGCTCAAGCTGCTGGCCCAGGGTACCGGCGTCAAGGTCATGACTTCCTCCACCGGCCGCGAATTCTCGCTGGAAGGCCCGGACTACATGAACGGCCACGGCGCCTTCACCGCCGCCCTGCTGGAAGGTCTCGCCGGCCAGGCCGACAAGAAGACCGGCGACGGCGACGGCTACGTCTCGGTGCTGGAGCTGGAAACCTTCGTCGCCCGCCGCGTCCCGGAAACGACCAAAGGCAAACAACACCCGACCAACGCGTTCTCCTCGAAATTCCAGGACTACCCGGTCATGCGCGGGCAGTAACCCGCAAAACCAGCCGGCAAGATGCCGGCGCTCCTGCCGAAAAGTGGAGCGCCGGCGTCCCGCCGGCTTTTCAACGTCTCCCCAATCGCGCGCTGCCAAAGGGCCAATCCTCAGTCCGCTCGACCAACCCGGCCCGCACCGGGTTGTCATCGATGTAGGCGACCGTCGCCGCCAGATGCAGGTCATCGCGGATGAAACGATCGAAGTAGTCGCGCTGCCAAAGACTGCCGCCGCGACGCAAATGCGTGTTGATGGCCTTGGCCGTGAAGGACTTCCAGGCCTGCACGATGCCGGCTAGCGGCCAGCACTCCCGAGTTTCGATCAGCACATGCACATGGTTGGGCATCACGCACCAGGCCAACAGCCGGTAACGCACCGGATCGAAGAACAGCAAAGCCTGCTCGACGATGCTCGCGCAGGCCTGCTGCCGCAACAGACAGGCACCATGGCCAGCGTCCAGATAAGCCTCGATCCGTCTCAGTCGCTGCGTCTCGTTCGGCTCCTCCTGCAGCAGACGCTGCACCACTTCGGCGGGCAAAGCATCGTCGAGGCGAAAGGTGACAGCCTGAATCAATCCGGGTACGTCGCAGTGCGGCAGATAACGGCGGGAATGCCACCCTTTGGCCCCCTGTGGAGCGCCGGCGTCCCACCGGCCTTGGTTTGATGAGGAAGCCGGCGAGACGCCGGCGCTCCCAGCCTCTTGGGTGTCGTGTTTTTGGTTCATGTCCCTGGGTGATTTTTTGCGCTGCCGAGCAGCATAACGCGGCTGCCCCACAAGGAGCGCCGGCGCTCCCGGCAGGGCATGTTGCCTGGCGAGTATTTGTGCGCAGAGGCGCATTGCGGTGCACCAAAATGGGAGCGCCGGCGTCCCGCCGGCCGATTTTTCACTACGAAGCCGGCGAGACGCCGGCGCTCCCAGTCGTGCGCTTCGAGTTTCGGCAACACTGGCGCCATCCCCGCTAAACTCCCTGCCGCCCTGCTCACGGAGAACACGCATGAAACCCAACCGTCCTGCGCTCTTGCGCACCCTGGCTCTCGTCCTGCTGCTCGCCGCCGCTCCGGCACAGGCGCTCGAAGGCAACGGGTATGGCCAGGACGAGGCGGAGGCGCGGCAGCGGGCGGCGGCGGATCTGGCGGCGGCGATTCAGGTGCGGATCAATTCGGTGGTGGAGTCGTGTACCCAGGTGACCGGCAAGCGCGCCGAGGATTGCGGCTCGCGCGTGATGAACCGGACCGCCAGCGATTTGCCGCTGCTCGGCCTGCGTTATCGCGAACTGCCGCCGGGGAACGAGCTGGCGGGGGCGCGGGCGTTGCTGGAACTGGAAATCTCGGCGGCCTTGTACCGCGAGAAACTGGACATGCTGGGCAAGGAGTTCGCCGCCGGCTCGCAGGCATTGGCCGCGAGCAAGGACCGCAAGGCGCGCCACGCCTTGCTGGAGCGTCAGATCGCCAATTTGCGCGCGATGGCCGATCACCGCCTGGTCGCGGTGGCGTTGGGCATGCAGGTTGCGGAACTGCCGGCCAGCGAAACGGCGTTGATGAGCGAACGCGAGGCGCTGGAAGATTCGGTCGATTCGATTGCGTTTGCCGCCCGCGTGCTGCTCAAGGGCGTCAACGGCCGCGTGCTGGAGGCCGAGCCGTTGACCGCGACCGGCAGCCGCGAAGCGACGCCGTTGGGCATTGCGCTGGCCGATGCGCTGCGCGCGGAAATGTCCGGCCGCGTCGGGCCGCGTCTGCGTGCCAGCGGCGAGTATCGGTTGCTCGATACGGGCGAAGTCGATGTGGTGCTGGAGATACGCAACGACGCGACCCGGGAATTGATCGGGGTGCGCAGCGCGCGGCTGGTGCGCAGCGGCTTTGCCGGTTACCGGGCGGAACCGCTGGCGCCGGATTTCGAGCGGCTGCTGCGCCTGGGCGAGGCGGTTTCGGGCGATTTGCGCGCCGATCTGGTCACCACGGTCGGTGCGCGCCAGCTCAAGTTCAAGGCCGGCGAAACCCTCAAGCTGGCGGCGCGGCTGAATCGTGCCGGCTATTTCTATGTGGTTGGTCACATCGTGCGTCCCAATGGCCAGTATTCCTATTTGCTGCCGCTGCAGGACGGCGCCGAGAATGACCTCAGCGAAGCCCGTTTCATTCGTCGCGTGCCGGCCGATCAGGCGAATCATTTCATCGAGCTGGGCGAGTTCTCCGTGGAAGCGCCGTTCGGCACCGAGCACCTGCAGATCATCGCCAGCACGCAACGGCCGCAAGACACGTTGCCGTCCGCTCGCTACGACGCGTCCAGCGGCTATTACGTCATCCAGGGCAGCGCCGGCGATGCCAAGAAGGGGCTGCTGACGACGCGTGGCCTGAAGCCCAAGGTTGAAGCCAAGGTCATGGTGGCCGAGAGCACGTTGACCTTTACCACGACGGAACGCTGAGCCCGTCGCGGCGGCAGATCCTTGCGCGATGCGCAAGTTGCCGGCGGGACGCCGGCGCTCCAAAAGTTGTCTCTATCATCACGGCGGCTTGATCCAGGTCCAAGGCCCTGGTGGCAGCCGGGTTTAGAATTCCCGCGTCAAACCATTGAACCCTTGCATAAACAGCCGGCGGGACGCCGGCGCTCCTGGAAAGGGACGCCATGCATTTTCTGAAGGTTTTTCTGGTTGTGTTGTCCTTGTCTGCGCAAGCGTCTGCGGCCTGTCCGCCGGTCGCGCACATCGTCGCTTTCGATGGACAGGTCAGCGTCAAACCGAGCGGCAAGGTGTTGAAATCCAGTCCGGGCGCTTTGCCGAGGGCGCTGTGCGCCGGCGATGAGGTACACACTTTCGAGGGGCGCGCGCTGATCAACGACGGCCGTTATACCGCGACGCTCGATCGCTTCAGCGTGGCTGCTTTCGCCAGTGCCGGGCAAGCCGCCGTGAACAAGGGTCAGGCGCTGTTCGAAGTGAAGAAGCGCAAGGCCGAGGCTGGTGTCGAGGTGAAAACCCGGCTGTCGGTGATCGGCGTCAAGGGCACCCGCTTCCTGGTCGGCGACACGGATGACGGCGTCAGCGTTGTGCTCGATCAGGGCAGCGTCGAGATCACCAGCACGCAAGGCCCGGTCGGTCTCTATCGCGAGAAGTCAGTGGCCAAGCCAGCCGAAGAGAACTTCGAAAGCTATGCCCGCAAGCATGCCGAAGGCGTTGCCGGCGAGCAGGCCGCATTCGAGCAATACAAGACACAGGTCGAGCGCGAATTCGTGGCGTATGTGGAAAACCTGACCCTCGAAGCCGGCAAGGAACTGGTGACCGAGGGCCGCGTCGCGGTCGAGCGGAACATCAGCGGCGCTTCCGCCAAGGCGATCAAGGCGTTGTGCGACTGGCGCGGCAAACAGTAAAACTGCATGCATTTCCCGCTCGCCCGCAGCGAATTCATCAATCTGGCTGGCGCCATGGCCATGCTGGGCGCCGTGCTGACGCTGCTGTTCCATTGGCAGCCAGGGCCGGTTGCGGCGCTCGCCAGCGCGGTCAGCGATACCTACTACCGCTTCAATCCGCATGCGCCGAGCCGGGACATCGTGTTCGTAGCGGTCGATCACCAGGCGGTCAAGCAATTCGGCCGCTGGCCGTGGCCGCGTGGACAGATGGCGGCTGGTATCGAAAAGTGCCGCGAGGCCAAGGTCATCGCGCTGGATATGGTGTTTTCCGAAGCGACCGATCCGGTGCAGGACCAGGCGCTCGGCGCGGCGCTGGCGCAGACCACGACGGTGGGCGGCTACCTGTTGAATGGCGTGCGCAACCTGCGCCCCGATGCCGCCGGCATGGACCTGTTGGCCAATTCGAGCCTGACCGATAGCGAGGATGTGCAGTTGGTCGAGAGCAAGGAGGTGGAGCTGTCGATTCCCGCCGTGCTGGCCGGCCAGGCGGCGCTGGCGACGCTGAATACCTTGCCGGACAAGGACGAGCGGTTTCGCCACTACCCCGCCGGATTCGTCTTGCTGGGCAGCGTGCAACCCAGCCTCGGCGTGCAAACCATGCAGGTGGCGCTGGATACGTCTGTCAGTCTGCGCCGAGACAGCCTGCATTTCGGCGAGCGCGTCGTGCATCTCGACCAACGCGGCTTCACCCGCCTGAACTATTACCCGGAAGCGGCCTTCCACACGATCTCGTTTGCCGATCTGTTCGCGCCCGGTTTTCAGCCGGCCGCGCTGAAGGACAAGGTAGTGCTGTTCGGCATCACCGAAGCCGGTGTCGCCGATATCCGCGCCACGCCGCTGGGCCAGTATCCCGGCCCGCTGATGCATGCGACGTTCATGGCCAATGTGCTCGGCGGGCATGGGCTGCAGGAGTTGTCGGCGCCGGCGCTGGCGGGCACGATTTTGCTGGTCTTGTCCGCCGCCGCTGCGGGCATGATGATCCGACTGATCCTGCTGCGCGCCGCGCTCTATCTCGCTCTGGCGGCGGCGGTCTATCTTGCCGGCTATCTGCTCTACCTTTATGCCGGCGTCTGGCTGGAGAGCGCTTATCCGATGGCGGCCGTCGCCGCGGCGGCGATGCTGATCGAAACCACGCTGCTGTCGCATTCGAAGAAACATGCCGAGAAATTGCGCGCGGCATTTTCCACCTATCTGCCGCCCAGCCTGGTGAATCGCATCGTGGCGAATCCGGAGCAATTGAAACTGGGCGGCGAGAAGAAGGAAATTACAGTGCTGTTTTCCGATATCCGCGGTTTTACATCGATGTCGGAAGGCGTCTCGCCGGAGCGGCTTGCGGAAATCATGGCCGACTATTTCCAGCCGATGACCGAGGCGATCTTCGCTCAGGGCGGCACCCTCGACAAATACATCGGCGACGCCATCATGGCCCTGTTCAACGCGCCGCTCGACCAGCCGGACCATGCGCTTGCCGCCTGCCGCGCCGCCGTCGCGATGCAGTACGCCCAGCTCCGCATCAACCAGGCCTTGCTGCGGCACGGCACGCCGGCGCTGAAAACCGGCATCGGCATCAATTGCGGCTCGGCCATCGTCGGCAATCTCGGCTCTTCGATCCGTTTCAACTACACGGCGATCGGCGATACGGTGAATCTGGCCTCGCGCCTGGAAAGCGCCACGAAAAAGCTGGGCGTCGACATTCTCATCGGCGAATCGGTCTACCAGCGCGTGAAAGACCTGCTGCCCTGCCGCGCCCTGGGCGAAGTCCAGGTGGCCGGCAAGGAACAGGCGCAACCGGTCTACGAGTTGTGCTGGACGGCCATAAATGATCCTTTAACTGGCAGAATGCAGGAGTTCGTTCCATCGGGTGTTCAACCTGCATCGATCAACCCAATTGGACCTTGAAACAGCAGTTGACCGCTCCTTGTCCCTCGTGAGGCCTCATGCTGGCTGATGTTTTGCGCTTCGTTGACGTTCACCCATTGGGTGAGCCCGCTACCCGCCCGCTGTCGGGATGGAGAAACCGTCTGGCGGCGTTGCTCCTCCTCGCCATGCCTCGGCATGACTCGTTGTCGCGCCTTGCCAGCCGGTTTCTCCATCCCGCCCTCGGACGGGTTCAACTACTGTTTCAAGGTTGAAGTCGAAAATCATGCGTAACTTATTGATCTGTTTACTTCTTGCGATGCCTCTTGCCGGCTGCGAAACCCTGCTCCCGAAAAAACAGGCGGATGCCGTGCCGGCTTGGGTGCTGAATACGCCGGCGGACAGTCGCGAATGGTTCTGGGGCGTCGGCGAAGGACCGGAACTCGATACCGCGAAACGCGCCGCGTTGAAAGACATCGCCGCCAAGCTGCGCGTCAGCATCTCCGGCCAGCTCGAAAGCCGGATGACCGTCGCTAACGACAAGGTCGACCGGCAAGCCCGCTCGCGCATCTCCGAAGAAGTGCAAAAGACCGAATTCAGCAACTTCATCGTCGAAAAAACGACCCAGTCGGCGAACGGCTTTTTTGTCCTGGTCAAGGTCGATCGTCTGGCCTTCATCCGCGATCTCAAAACCAAACTGGGCAATCTGGATGGCAGCATGCAACCGGTCATCGCCGGCCTCGACGGCAAGACGCCGCTGGAGCGCTTCGTCGCCTTGCGCCGCTTGCAGCCCAGCCTGGAAAAAGGGGTCGGTTATGCGCAATTGCTGATCGGCGCCGAAGCGGGCGGCGACGGCACTGCCCGGCTGCGCAATTACGAATCCCTGCAACAGCAGGCCAAACAGGCGCTGACCGGCCTGGTGTTCCAGATTCAGGCCGCGCCGGAAGACGCCGATCTGGCCGCGGCGGTGGCCACTTACCTGAATGAAACCGGTATCCGTACCGACCGTTCCCGCAACGGCGGCAACATCCTGGCGATTTCCTGCAATAGTCGCGCCGACGAAATCTATGGCAGCAAACTGCTCAAGCTGAAAGTCACGCTCAGCTTGCAGGACGATCATGGCCGCGCCCTGGCCAGCCGCGACTACGCCGTGTCCGGCGCGTCGACTTACGATCAGCGCGGCGCACGCCAGAATGCTATCCAGAAGCTGGTGGCGGCGATGCGGGAGGCCGGACCGGTTTCGGGTCTGGGTTTCGCGGAATAATCGGCTTCAAATAATCGGCTTCATTCAAGGGGATCGCGATGTTGATGCAACGCATTTTTCAGGCTGGCGCGCTATCGGTGTTGCTGGCTTTGGCGGGCTGTGCCACGACCGACGTTTCTTTATCCGAATTTCGCTTGGAGTCGTCGCTGGCGCCGGCAGCCCGCATGCCAACCGAGGCCGATCTGAACCGGCAGGGGCGCGCCAAGGTCGTGGTGTTCGATGCCGAGGACAGCAACCTGGAAAAAGCGAGACGGGCGCAAGCGGCCACCACGTTGACCCGCGCCATCGAGGAAATGCTGGGTGCCAATGGCGCCGAGGTGATTGATCGCAGCATCGCCACCAAACTGGGCCAGGAACTGCAACTGGCCGAGGTCAAGGGCGTCGGCGGTTACGACGGGCCTTCACTCGCCAACTTTGCGGTGAAAGCGACGATTACCCTGGCCGACTACGGTTCCGAGTACGTACCGGCATCGAGTTTTACCGACAAGAAGGGCAAGACCTATTTCACCCCGGCGTCTTTTTCACACAAGGCGGTCGCCAATGTCAGTCTGCGGGTTTACGAGATCCCCAGTCTGCGCCCGATCAAAACGCTGAACGGGCGCGGTTTGAAATCTCGTTCGACCAGCGATCGCGGTTCGCACGACATTGCCGTCGGCATGATCCGTGCGGCCACGCAGGATGCGCTGGACGATGTTCGTACCGAGTTTCTCAATGTGTTTTCGCCGAAGGGGTATGTGCTCGGCAAACGCGAAAACGGCAAGAAGTCGATTTTCCGAATTTCGATCGGCACGGAACAGGGCATCGTTGCTGGTAACCGGGTCGTGATTTTCAGCGAGCAGGAAAGCGTGCATCCGATTACCAAGAAAATCAGTTACGACAAGATCCCGGTGGTCGAAGGAACCGTTTCCGGCATCGTCTCGAACGGCGAGGCCTGGATCGTGCCGGAGGATGACGACAAGGCCAAGCATGTCCGTCTGGGCGACCAGATCGAGGTGATACACAAGGATTCGGGCTGGACGAAGTTGTTCCGACCGCTGAAGGGCCTCGGCCAATAAAACAGGAGCATCGCCGTGCCGTTAAGAACGATTGGAATCTTGCTTGTTGCCGTGGCCACGTTGTCCGCGTGCAGCAGTACCGGCCTGGACAAGTCGGCGCAAGCGCAGACGGCAAGTCGGCCCGCCTGGATCAACGATCCGGGCGATGGCGTTTCCTCGTCGGCCGGCTTCCATGTGCGCGGCAATCAGGCGCAGGAAGAACTGGCCATCTCGCGTGCGCGCGACGAATTCGCCAAACGCTATGGCGTCAAGGTCAGCAGTGAACAAGCGACTTCCCAGCTCGTCGTGGGCGGGCGCGTCTCTTCGGTTTCCGCCAAGGACATCCGCGAGGAGGTCGATCATATCGAGGTGAAAGCCACGGTGCGGGCGAAGTGGAAGGATCCGGATACCGGCGTTTTGTGGGTATGGCTGGTGCCGGCGAAGTAGTAACAGGTCGCCTCGGCTGCCGCTGGCGTGCCGGCAGCGCCGGGGAGCGATAACTTGGCAGCGGTGGTTTTTTCTGGTTTTTTCTGGTTTTTTCAATGGAGATTCAAATGAACAAGAAACGTATCGTGTTGCTGTCTTCCCTCATGGCCGTTGCCCTCTCGGGCTGTATGGGTGGCAAGGATGCCGTCAAACCCGAGAGCAAGGTCGCTGCCGAATGTGTCTTCCCCGACGCGCCCAACCAGGCCGCGCCGCTCTGGATCTGCGATGCGCCGGTCGAAGGCGTTGCCGTTTCCGCCGTCGGTTCGCATGAGAAATCCGCCGCCGGCCCGTCTTTCATGAAGGATCAGGCCGCTGCCGCCGCACGCGTCAATCTGGCACAACAGATGAAGGTGCATGTCACCAACATGATCAAGCAGTACGTGGAAACCACCGGTGCGGCCGCCTCCGAGACGGTGGACAAGGTCAATACCAGCGTGTCCAAGCTGATCACCGCCGAGACCATCGTCGGTTCGCGCGTGTTCCGCAGCACCACCAGCCCGAACGGTTCGGTCTATGTGCTGGTCGGCCTGGATCCTTCCGTGACCAAGGAAGCCACTGAAAAAGTGCTGAAGACCAGCATGAACAACGACCGCGCGCTGTGGCAGCAATTCAAGGCCAAGAAGGGTCAGGACGAGCTCGCTGAAGAAATCGCCAAGATGAAGGCGATGCAGTAAGGAGATCGAAGCATGGCGGAAATCCAACCCAGTCGACTCGGCCGGCGCCTGCTCGTGCTGAGCGCTGCACTGCTGGCGATTTCCGCCGCTTCCCTCGCCGCTGCGGCATCGGATGGCTACCAGGACTGGCTGCGTGGCCAGGCCCGGGGCGCCGCCGAAATGGACCGGCAATATCAGGTCTGGCGCAGCGAACAGGATCAGGAATTCAGCAGTCATCTGAAAGCGCAATGGCAGGAATTTCAGGTGTTTCAGGGCAAGGTGCGCGATCCGCGCCCGAAACCCAAGGTCATCCCGACCGCCCCCGTCGTCGTGAAGACGCCGCCGAAAGAGGTGCCGGCTGCCCAGGTCATCCCGCCCAAATTCGTGCAGCCCGCGCCGGTTCCGCCACCGCCGCCGGTTACGCCACCCAAACTCGCGCCTGAACCTGCCCCCGAACTCGCGCGGGACAGTATCGAACTCGATTTCTTCGGCAACCCGCTGCGGCTGCCGTACGACCCACAATGGCGCAACCTCCGCGTGCGCAGCATCGACCCGGCCGGCCTGGCCGGCTTCTGGGATGCGATCAGCGCGACCCGTTACCAGCCGACCTTGCAGGCCATCGCCAAGGCGCGCGCGGATCTGCGCCTGGACGACTGGGGCCATGCCGCGTTATGGCAGGAAGTAGCCAGGTCGCTGCGGCCCGACCAGCCGACCGAGCAGAATCTGTTGTTGTGGTATTTCCTGGTCAAGGCCGGCGTCGATGTCCGTCTCGGCTATAGCGGGCCGCAGGTCTATCTGTTCGTGGCCGTGCAACAGCCGGTCTACGCAGTCAGTTTCATCAAGTTCGGCGAACGCACCTACTACGCCTTGCTGAACGCGGATCGCGGCAAGAATCTGCGTTCCTTCAACACCTATGAAGCCAACTACCCGGCACCGCTGCAGCCGCTCGACCTGAACGGCGCCGCAACCGCCTTCACGCAGGCCGCGCCGGTCGAGAAACGGGTCAGTTTCGACTACCAGGGGCGCCCGGTCGAAATCCGCCTCGCCTACGACCGTCGTCTGGTGCAGTACATGGCCGGTTTCCCGCAGATGGATTTCGACCTGTATTTCGCCACCCAGGCCAGCCCCTCGGCGCGCGAGCCGCTGTTGCAGGCGCTGCGCCAGCGCATGCAGGGCATGTCCGAAACCGACTCGGTCAATTTCCTGCTCGCCTTCGTCCAGAAAGGCTTCGCCTATCAGACCGACCAGGATCAGTTCGGCTACGAGAAATACTTCTTCGTCGAAGAAGCCCTGCACTACCCCTATTCGGATTGCGAAGACCGCTCCGCCTTGTTCGCCTGGCTGGTGCGCGAACTGACCGGGCTGAAGACGGTCGGCTTGCATTATCCCGGCCACATGACGACGGCGGTCGCCCTCAAATCTACTCTGCCGAACCTGAGTTCGATCGAATGGCAGGGCGAACGCTATGTCATCGCCGATCCGACCTATATCAACGCCGGCATCGGCATGGCGATGCCGAGTTATGCCCACCTGAAACCGCTGCGGGTTATCCCGGCCCGTTAGCCTCTTCTGCTGCCCGTAAACTCCGAGGAATCCGCATGCTCGAATCGCTGGCTTTTGCTCTGGTCAAAACCTTCATCACCTTCATGTTCGAGCAGCATCTGGAACATGCCCAATCGGTCCGCATCGAAGGCGCGCCGGGCTGGTACTACCAGCAAACCGTCAACCACATCTGCGATTCCGGTTCCGCGCAAGGGGGCCTGGCAGCGGTCGAGCAATCCAAGGCGGCGGCCCGCAAGCAGATGGTGCTTCGCCTCGACAAGGCGCTGGAAATCGTGGTTTACGAAAACTTCCGCGACAAGAGCGACCCGACCGAACGCGCCCTGGTCGAACGCTTCAAGCAGGATGAAAACCTGCCGGTCTTCGTCGAAAGTGCGGTCATTTACGAAAACATCGAATACAAGGAACGGCAGTCGACCGCTTATGCCCGCGTCTGCATCCCGAAGGAAACCCTGGTGGCGTATCAGGAAGAACGCGTCGGCAAGTTGAAGAAGGCGGTGACCCTGCACCACCGCGACCGCGCCTTCGACATGCTGGAAAATGAAATGGTCGGACTGCCCAAGTAAGTCCGGCGCAATTTTCAGCAGAGCTGCATATCCATCCAGACGAAGCGGGCGGCAATGCCTTCGTCCCATTTGCGCACCACCTTGATCGGTATCCAGCGTTCGGAGGGAAGACGTTCGCAGGATTCTTCCCACATCACATCCAGATGCTTGCCTGGATCGAGCGCATCGGCGGAATAGTCCTGTTCGATGCGAAGCAGCATGCCGTGATCGCTCATTTCCACGGTCATGCCGCTGGCAACCAACATGCCATACGCATAGACCTGGATACCCAATTCCATCGGGGTTCGATTGCTGCGGCGTCGTTCCTGGACTGCTTGCTTGACCATATCGTGTCCTCTATTTCCGTTCGCAGTCGGCTTCAGGCAATGCTGACATCCTGCGACAGGTACACATCCTGAATCGCATTGAGTAACTCCACGCCTTCGGACATCGGCCGCTGAAACGCTTTGCGGCCGGAAATCAGCCCCATGCCGCCGGCCCGTTTGTTGATCACCGCCGTGCGCACCGCCTGGGCCAGATCGTTTTCGCCCGAGGCGCCGCCGGAATTGATCATGCCGGCACGCCCCATGAAGCAGTTGACGACCTGATAGCGGACCAGATCGATCGGGTGTGGCGAGGTCAGTTCGGAATACACCTTGGGATGCGTCTTGCCGAAATTGATCGCCGTATAGCCGCCGTTGTTGACGGCCTGCTTCTGCTTGACGATGTCGGCTTCGATGGTTGCCGCCAGATGGTTGGCCTGGCCGGTCAGGTCGGCGGCTTCGTGGTAATCGACGCCATCCAGCTTGAAACCGGAATTGCGCAGATAGGCCCACAGGAAAGTGACCATGCCGAGCCGATGCGCCTCGGCGAAGGCCTGGGAGACTTCCCGGAGTTGCCGGCGGGATTCCGGCGCGCCGTAGTAAACCGTCGCACCCACCGCCACTGCGCCGAGCTCGAACGCCTTCTGCACGTCGGTGAACAGGGTCTGATCGTGCAGGGTCGGGTAGGTCAGCATTTCGTTGTGGTTCAACTTCACCAGGAAGGGAATCTTGTGCGCGTACTTGCGCGACACCGAACCGAGTACGCCCAACGTCGACGCCACCGCGTTGCAGCCGCCCGCGATGGCCAGTTTGACGATGTTGGCCGGATCGAAATAAGCCGGGTTGGGCGCGAAGGAGGCGCCCGCCGAATGTTCGATGCCTTGATCCACCGGCAGGATGGATAGATAACCGGTGCCGGCCAGGCGACCGCTGTTGAAGATCTGCTGGAAGTTGCGCAACGTGCCGGGTGTCCGGTCGCTGCCGGCGACGACCCGGTCGATGAAGTCCGGTCCGGGCAGATGCAATACCGCTTTCGGTACGGTGCGACAAACATGTTCGAGCAAAAACTCCGCTTCGCTGCCAAGGCGTGCCGGGATATTGGTCATGCTTCCTCCGTATTGATTTATCGGCAAGAACCGCTTCACGTATCCGCGCGTACCGTCACTTCTGTTTATAGCAAGCACAGGCAGCAGTACCGGATTGATTTGTGCCGGTGAGGTCGCCTCATGTCGCTTGCAACAGCGTTTGAATCTGCAGCGCATTCATGGCGGCAAAACCGCCTGATCGTTGTCGAAGAAGCAATAGATCTGTTTGCCGTGTGCCATCCAGTCCCGGCAGGCGGCAACCCAGCAGCGAGTTGAGAAACTGGCGCAAGCGATCCGGATCGAAGTGCCAACGCGGTGGTAACTGAAACAGGCTGCTGGCTCATCCCATTAGTGAATGTGGCGCGGCCATCGTTCCTGACGGGATTGCCTAAGCTTGGAAGGTTCCCAAGCAAAGTTGAGAGGTGGCCTATGGATGACGACATCGATGTGGAACGCGCTTTGCTGATCGAGCAGATTCGCGAAGAAGTGCGCGACACCGGCGACCTGACCGGGCGCCGCTCGCTGTCCAGCCGCGTCATCCAGGCGCTGCAGCAGGTGCCGCGCCATGCCTTTGTGCCGGCGGAACTTCAATACAACGCCTATGCCAATCACCCGTTGCCGATCGGGTATGGCCAAACCATCTCGCAGCCTTACATCGTTGCGCTGATGACCGAGCTGATCCGGCCGCGCGAGGATGCCGTGGTGCTGGAAATCGGCACCGGCTCGGGTTACCAGGCAGCCATCCTGGCGCAATTGGTGAAACGGGTTTACTCGCTGGAGATCGTGCCGCAACTGGCCGAACTGGCGCACGCACGCCTGCAGCGCCTGGGTTACCGCAATGTCGAAGTGCGCGCCGGCAACGGCCATTTCGGCTGGCCGGACCATGCGCCCTACGACGCGATCCTGGTCACCGCCGCCGCGGACAGTGTGCCGCCGGCTTTGATCGAACAACTCAAGCCTGGCGGCACGCTGGTCATCCCGGTGGGCAGCCGATTCGGCGGCCAGGCGTTGCGTGTGATCGACAAGGATGCGCACGGCCGCATCGAGGACAGGAACGTGTTGCCGGTGATGTTCGTGCCGATGACCGGAGCGCCGGGGAGTGGCGCATTCGGAAAGTAGGTCGGCAATCCCTTGCCGACAATCCAATCGCGGCGGGCTATGCCGCCGCTTCAAGCCAAAGGCAATCGGACAGTGGATCGGCGGGAAGGGATTCCCGCCCTACTGAAGGAGCCGAAGCGGACCACAGGGAGGTTAGACTTGCCCAGATCGGAAAATGCGCAGTGCGCCTCGTTTCCAGCCCAGAAATCCCGGGAGGCCCCATTGGTCAAGCTACTGCATACCGCCGACTGGCAGATCGGCAAACTGTTCGGACAGTTCGAAGCCGACGATGCCGCGCTGCTCGCCGAGGCCCGTTTCAAGACGGTCGAGCGGCTCGCCGCGCTGGCGGTCGAACATGATGTCGATCTGATCCTGGTCGCCGGTGACGTGTTCGATGCGCAGGGGGTCGCCGACAAGACCATCCACCGTCTGTTCAACGCCATGCAGGGCTATGCCGGACCGTGGCTGCTGATTCCGGGCAATCACGACGCGGCGTTGTCCGAATCGGTGTGGACGCGTGCCGCACGTCTGCAGGCGATGCCTCCCAACGTCCGCGTCTGCCTGACGCCCGAGCCGATCCTGCTGGCGGACATCGTCGTCGCCGTGCTGCCGGCGCCGCTGACCCAGCGCAATACCCATAATGATCTGACCGAAGGTTTCGCCGCCGTCGAAACGCCGGCCGGGCTGCTGCGCATCGGCCTGGCGCACGGCAGCGTGCAGGGCATCCTGGCCGATGGCATCGATTCGTCCAATCCCATCGCCGCCGGCCGCGCCGCACAGGCCGGCCTCGATTACCTGGCGCTGGGCGACTGGCACGGCGCCAAGCAGGTCGATGCGCGCACCTGGTACAGCGGCACGCATGAAACCGACCGTTTCAAGGCGAACGATTCCGGCCAGGCGCTGCTGGTCGAACTGACGGCGGGCGCATTGCCGACGGTGACGCCGGTTGCGACGGGGCAATACCGCTGGCTGGCCGAAACGCTGACGCTGCAGGTGCCCAGCGATGTCGAGCAGGCGCGGCAACGGCTTGCCGCCTACGGGCCGGCCGATGTGGTGCAACTGGACCTGTCCGGGCGCACCGATCTGAACGGCCACCGGCTGCTGCGCGAAGGCATCGAGCAAGCGCGCGGCAAAGCCCGCTGTCTGCTCGCCGACCTGTCCGCGCTGCGCCTGGAACCGACGCCGGAAGACATCGACGCGCTGCAAGCCGACGGCTATCTCGGCGAAGTCATCGCCGAACTGCAGACCGGCCAGGATGGGCTCGACAGCGCCGGGACGGAAGTCGCACGCGACGCGCTGGCGCTGCTGGCCAGCCTGCTCGATGCGCAATTGATGGTCAATCATCGTCGGCGAGACGCCGATGCTCCCATGTCGGCGGCACCGTGTTGCGAATCGTCATGGGACGTGCCCGGGAGCACCGGCGTCCCGCCGGCTCTGCTGCAGGTTGAAGGTGCCGCATGAAGCTTGCCCGCATCCGCATCGAGCAGTTCAAGCAGTTTCGCCAGGCCATCGAGATCGCCGATCTGGAACCCGGCATCAACCTGTTCACCGGTCCCAACGAAGCCGGCAAAAGCACCATCGTCAGCGCCATTCGCGCCGCGTTTTTCGAGCGGCATCGTTCCAGCAGCGTCGACGAAATGCGGCCCTGGAGCGACCCGTCCGCCTCGCCCGGGGTCGAACTGGAGTTCGCCGTCGGCGACAAGCACTACACGCTGAGCAAGCGCTTCCTCGGCAAGAAGCGCTGCACATTGCAGATCGCCGGCAGTGGCGCTGTGCAGCACCTGGACGGCGCCGAAGCGGAAGACCATCTCGCCGAACTGCTCGGCTTCGCGCATGCCAGCAAGGGCGTCAGCAAAGCGGATCATTGGGGCATCCCCGGCCTGCTCTGGATACAGCAGGGCGCCGCGCATGACATCCGCGAGCCGGTCGGCCATGCCAGCAGGCATCTGCAAAGCGCGCTGAACCAATCGCTCGGCGAAGTCGCCAGCAGCAGCGGCGACGAGGTGCTGAAACATATCGAGAACGAGCGCAACGAGTTGCTGACGCCGGCCGCCGGCAAGCCCAAGGGGGCGTACCTTGAAGCAGAGAATCGGATCGCCGCGCTGACGGCGGAAGCACGCACGCTGGACGCCGAGATTGCCTCCTATCGCCAGAAAGTCGACACGCTCGCCGCTCTGCGCCGTGAACACCGCGCCGACGAGGCCGAACAACCCTGGCGCGCTTTTCGTGTGCAACAGCAGGCCGCAGCGGACAGACTGGCCGCGATCCAGCGTGTCGAGGAAAACCTCGCGGCGGAGAAGCAGCGCGCCAGCCAGATCGAGGCGCGCGTCACGCTGTTGCGCAGCCAGCTCGATACCTATGCCAGCCAGGAACAGGCTGTCGCCACACGCAATGCGGCGCTGGCAGCCGCCCGCCAAGCGCAGACGGTGGCCGCCGCGCTGGTCGCGCAATGGACGGCGCAACGCGCGGAAGCCGCCGACCGACACGCAAACGCACGCGATACATTGCGCCGTGCGCGCCAGCAGGACACCCGGCAAAGTCTGCTGCGCCAGTTCGACGAGATCCGCCTCAAAGCGGAGAACGCCGGCGCCGTGCTGGGCAAAGCCGAGGCCGCCCAGACCGCCTTGCTCGAATTGCAGCGTCAGGCCGCCGCCAGCGAGATCAAGCCGGCGGACCTGGCCAACCTGCGTGAACAGCACCGGCAACTGCGCGAACTGCGCATCCGGCAGGACGCCAGCGCGACCCGGTTGCGCTACGCGCTGGATGCCGGGCGCAGCATCGAGATCGGTGGCGAATCGCTCAGCGGCGCCGGCGAGCGACGGCTGATCGAAGAAACCGTGATCGCGCTGCCTGGACTCGGCACGCTCGAAATTGCCCCCGGTGGCGCCGATCTGTCGCAACTCCGACGCGAGCAGGCTGAACTGGCCGACAAACATGCCGCGCTGCTGCAGCGGCTCGGGCTCGCCACGCTGGAAGCCGCCGAAACGCGCCATCAAACGCACAGCCAGCGCGCCGCGGCGGTTGCTGCCGCCGACGCGACGCTGAAAGCGCTGGCGCCGCTCGGCATCGATACGTTGCGCAGCGAACTTGCCGCCAGCCAGGCCCGCGCCGGCGAGATCGAACAGGCTTTGGACAAACTGCCTCCCGCCAGCGAGCCTGCTGCGGCATTGCCCGCCGTCTCCGTCGCGGAAGCCGGCGAGGAAGCCGCCGCCAAATCGCTCGCGCAGATCGACGCCAGCCTGCACAAGGCACAACTCGCTGCCGGCAACGCGCAGACCGAGTGCGAAGCCGCCAGCCGCGAACTGGACGCCGCACGTGGCGTACTCGATGCCCCCGAACGAGCCGTGCGCGTGGCAGAAACGAATCGCGATCTGGTCGATATGCGCGCCGAACACAGCACGCTGGCTGGCCGCATCGAATTACTCGCCAGGCAGGTCGCTGAAGCGCATCCCGATATCCTGCGGCAGGACGTGGAACGCTTCCGCAAGAGCGCCGAACAGCACGAAAAACGCCACAGCGAGCGCCGCGACGCGTTGCTGAAGCTGGATGTCGAACTGCAGTCAGCCGGCGCCCAGGGGTTGGAAGAACGCCGCGCCGAACTGAGCCGCGACCTGGCCCAGGCGCAGCGCCGCGCCGACGAACTGCGCCGCCGCGCCCACGCGCTCGACCATCTGCTGAATCTGCTGCGGGAAAAACGCCGCGCGCTGACCCGGAAACTGCAGGCACCGTTGCAGAAACACCTGAACCGTTACCTGCAACTGCTGTTCCCGCAGGCCAGCCTGGAAATCGACGAAAACCTCAGCCCCGGTCCGCTCACCCGAAGCCGCGCCGATGGCACGGAATCGGGCGACTTCGAAGCCCTCAGCTTCGGCGCGCGCGAACAGATGGGCGTCATCAGCCGCCTCGCCTACGCCGACCTGCTGCAAGAAGCCGGCCGCCCGACGCTGATCATCCTCGACGACGCGCTGGTGCACAGCGATGAAGACCGCCTGGCACAGATGAAGCGCGTGTTGTTCGACGCCGCCACCCGGCACCAGATCCTGCTGTTCAGCTGCCACCCGGCAAACTGGCGCGACCTCGGCGTCAGCGCCAGATCGTTACAGGAACTGCGCGCGGCGGCGTGAAAGCCGCGCTCACGACTAATTGAACGCACCGTCGCTTTCGCGCGGCACTGCTGCCGTGGCTGGGAGCGCCGGCCTCTGGCCGGCTGGCCGGCGGGACGCCGGCGCGCCAAGGTG
>JASJPK010000074.1:0-27267 GCA_031426735.1 Hydrogenophilaceae bacterium
TCAAGACCGGCAAACGCCGCGTCGTCGAGTATTTCCTGAGCCCGCTGATGCAGTACGGGGATGAGAGTTTGCGGGAGCGATGAACAGATTCAGGTTCAACCGCCGCCGCAAGGTTGAACCATTTTACGCATCATCTGATGCTAGACTGAGGCATCACTCTGGAACGGAAACTGCCATGCGCACCACAATCAACCTCGACGATGAACTACTGGAACGTGCTCAAGCGCTGACCGGTATGCAGGAACGTTCCGCTTTGCTGCGCGAGGCGCTGACCGCGCTCATCCAGCGCGAAAGCGCCCGCCGCCTGGCCCAGTTGGGCGGCAGCCAACCCGATCTGAGCCCGATTCCGCGACGTCGCAACGCCGCCAAATCGTGATCCTGCTCGACACCTCGGTATGGATTGACCACTTGCGGCAGAGTGATGCCCAAGTGGTCTCCCTCCTGCAATCCGATCTTGTGCTTGTACACCCCTTCGTCATTGGCGAGCTGGCGTGCGGCAATCTCAAATCCCGGTCCACGATTCTGGAACTGCTCGGCACACTGCCTCAGGTGCGAGTGGCACAAGAACACGAAGTCTTGTTCTTCATCGACCGCCATAAGCTGATGGGGTTGGGTATCGGCTACATCGACGCCCATTTGCTTGCCGCCACCGTCCTTACTGAAGGCGCGAAGCTATGGACGCGAGACAAGCGGCTCCACCAGCTCGCGCAGCGGCTTGGTCTGGCTTACAAAACGACAGCACATTAATCCACGACAGCCCGGTTATTGATTTGCCGACACCGGCTGATTCGATGATCGGGAACAGCCTCCGTTCGGACATCCTCTTTGGCAATCGGGCTGGATCAGCTGCGTGGCAGGACGTTCCGGTTCGGGCAAGAGCACGCTGGCCACAAGCTGGTGCAGCGGCTGTATGTGCCGGAACGTGGGCGGGTGTTGGTGGATGGCGGGCGAACAAAAGCCACCACGTTGGCCACTGCCGGCGTCTGGTTCACCGAAAAGTTCAACACGCAAAACCAGGCCATCGAACTTTATGGTGGAAAGGGCAACGCACCCTGGCCGGTTACAGCCGGCTGTATCGCTTGCAGCCGGCGGGACGCCGGCGCTCCTCCCCCCACATCACCATCGCCATGAAAGTCAAGGCGGAGCGCTGCCGCCACTCAATGGGGCTTTGGGAAAGTTCATTCCGGAATGTCGTCACCCGACGCCACCACCAGCGCGGTGGCATCGGCCAGGGCGGCCAGGTTGGCAGCTTGTACCGTCGCCGCCGGGATCGTTCCGCCGCGGCCGTCGGGCAAGTCGCGGGTGGCGGTGGCGGCGGCCACCACCGTGGCGCGGTAGCCGTGGTCGAGGGCGGCTCGGGTGGTGGCGCTGACGCAGTTGTGTGTCATGTAGCCGACGACGATGAGTTGCTTGCGGCCGGATTCCTTCAGCACTCGCTCCAGGTCGGTGCCGGTGTAGGCGTTGGCGAGGGTCTTCACCACCACCTTTTCGCCGGGCAGCGGTTGTAGCGCATCGACGATGGCGTAGCCCGCCGCTTTCGGGTTGAACAGTGGACCGTCGGCGCGATGCATCACATGCACCACCGGCGTGCCGGCCGCGCGGGCGCGCTTGAGCAGGCCGGCGACCTGGGCCAGCGAGGCATCCATACCGGCCAGGGGCAGCTTGCCGTCAAGGTATTCGCGCTGGGCGTCGATGACCAGCAAGACGCTTTCCGCGAGGCGTGGTGTCGGCAGGTTCACGCCGACCATCTGCAAGACGGTGGCCGGCGGCGCGTCCGCGAAAACGGGAGTGGCCGACAGGTAGGTGGCCAGGACAAGAATCAGACGTGTGGTTTTCATGGTGGCTCCAGGTGGGTGAGCCGTCATGCTGAAGCCGGAAGGTCTTGTCTTGAAGTGGCACAATGGCCAAAACCCGTGCCGATTCTGCCATGCCCACCCAAGCCCAAAAGATCGCCCTGGTCGTCCAGCCCGGTGCCACGCCTTCGAGCGTGATGGCAACCCTGGATATCTTCCGTATCGCTGAACGTTTCCTGCCGGTCGGCCAGGCCCTCGTGCTGGATCTGCTGTCGGCGGACGGCGGCGCGGTTCGTCTGTCCGAGGCGGTCGCGGTCGAGACGCGGCCGCTACCGGCCGCACTGGACGGCTACGCGGCGGTGATCCTGCCGGGCTTTTTCGCCGAGGACATGGCGGCGCTGACCGGCCAGTTGCAGTACGAATGGCAACCGGTGATCGCCCGGCTGCGCGCGCTTTCGGGCACCACCCTGGTCGCCGCCAGTTGCTATGGCACCTTCGTGTTGGCCGAGGCCGGTCGGCTCGACGGACGCCCAGCCACCACCACCTGGTGGCTGGAACGCGAATTCCGCAACCGCTACCCGCAGGTTCGCCTAGACGCCGACCAAGCCATGCTCGACGCCGGCCCGGCCCTCACCGCAGGAGCCATGACCGCCCATGTCGACCTGAGCATGCAGGTGCTGCGTCGCCTGTTGGGGCAGGAGGTGGCGCGCCAGGTGGCGTCGATCATGCTGGTGAGCGCGGCGCGCGATTCGCAGCGGCCGTTCATGACTGTGCCGACCCGTTTCACCGACCCGCTGGCGCAACAAGCTGCCGACTGGCTGGCGACGCGCCTGGAGCAGCCGTTCTCGGCCCAGATGCTGGCCTCAGCCTGCCACGTCAGCTACCGCACTCTGCACCGCCGTTTCAGCGCCGCCGCCGGCCAGGGACCGCTGGAATATGCCCAGGCATTGCGCATCGAAGAGGCCAAGCGTCGACTGGAAAACGGCCGCCAGAGCCTGGACCAGATCGTCGCCGCCGTTGGCTACACCGACGAGGCCGCATTCCGGCGGTTATTCACACGCTTTGTAGGAATGAGCCCGGCCCAATATCGACGGGAATTTCGGCGGGGCGATTGAGCTCCATGAACGAGGAAACCGGCGCCAAGGAATTTGCCGCCAACGATCCCAAGCTGAGCATTTCAAATGCAACGCCGAACTACATTCACACACTGGGCGACTACCCTAACGAACTTGGGCCGGCCTATCAAAGCGTACCGATGCAGGATTGGTTCTACCCTTTTCCTCGTATTTTGGTGATATTTTGCGGCGGGTCGCAGTTGCGTGATCTCCTCTAGGGCGCTTGCCCACTTCGAATCGACAACGTCATACCGCCGCGAAGCCATGCACATCATCACCGTTCCATCCGTCATGCTCCCCCGCCAACCTCGCCGGGACTGGCGCGGACTGCTTGGCCGCTGCCTGCTGGCGATATGCCTGGTCTGGCCGTTCGCGCCGCCTGCCCAGGCGGAAGTGGAACACGGGGTACACGAAATGCGCATCGGTGTGCTGGCCAATCGCGGCCCGGAACGCGCCATCGCTCAGTGGCAACCGACCGCCGACTATCTGGCCGCGCGCATTTCGGGTTATCGCTTCCGGATCGTGCCGCTGTCGTTCGAACAGATCGATCGGGCAGTCTCGAATGCCGAGGTGGATTACGTCCTGGCCAACCCCGCCGTCTATGTCGGGCTCGAACACCGGCACGGCGTCAGCCCCATCGCCACCTTGAAGAACAATCTCGGCGGCCACGAGTACGCGCTGTTCGGGGGCGTCATCTTCACCCGCGCCGAGCCGGGGGCGCCGCAAACCCTGGACGAACTGCGCGGCAAACATTTTCGCGCCGTGGATGGCACCTCCCTCGGCGGCTATCTGACCGCCATGCGCGAACTGGCCAAGCAGGGCATCAAGACAGCGGATTTCGCCCGTCTGAGCTTCGGCGGCACCCAAGACGCCGTGGTCAAGGCGGTCCTTGCCGGCGAGGCGGATGCCGGCACGGTGCGCACGGACATGCTGGAACGGATGGCGGACGAAGGCAGTATCGACCTGAAAAAAATACGCCTGCTGAAGGTACCCGATACCGGCATGGCCACCTTCCCGTTCCTGCACAACACCCGCCTGTACCCGGAATGGCCGTTCGCCAAACTGGCCCATACGCCTTACGTCGACGCCGAGAAGGTCGCCACCGCGCTTCTCGTCATGTCACCCGACGACCCTGCCGCGCATGCGGCCGGCTGCAGCGGCTGGACCGTACCGCTGAGCTACGGCGGAGTTCACGAATTGCTGCGCGAGTTGAGTTTGCCGCCTTACGAACCGGATACCGGGCCGACCTGGCAGGATGTGCTGCACCAATACCGCTACCAGATCATTACCGGCGCCATCCTGATGCTGGCTTCCTGGCTGCTGCTTGCTTACATCCTGCGCATGAACCGGCACCTGCAGATCTCGCGCGACAAATCCGTCGTGCTGAACGAGCAACTAAGCCAGAAAATGGCCGAACAGGAAGCCCTCAACCACCGTCTGGTCGAAACCCAGTCGCAACTGCTGCAATCCGAAAAAATGGCGTCCGTTGGCCTCCTGGCCGCCGGCGTGGCCCACGAGATCAACACCCCGCTGGGCTATATCACCTCCAACCTGGGCGCACTCGAACGCTATACCCACGACATGTTGGGGTTGCTCGATGCCTACGGCAGCGTCGAAGCGGAACTGCCCGAGGCCAATCCGCTGCGCCAGAGGCTGGCCAAAGGCAAGGCCTGCATCGATCTCGACTATCTGCGCGAGGACAGCGCCACCCTGCTCACCGAAACACGCAAAGGACTGGAGCGGGTCCGTACCATCGTCCAGGGCCTGCGTAATCTTTCCCTGCCCGACGAAACGCATTGGCAGCGAGTCGATCTGAACAATTGCATCGAAGACACCCTTACGGTGGCAGCCAGCGAGTTAAACAAAGGCATACAAGTGATACGCGAATACGGCAAACCACCGCCTGTGCAATGCCAACCGAAACCGATCAATCAGGTCATCCTGAACCTCTTGCTCAACGCGATCCACGCCATGGACGGACAGGGCGTGCTCACCCTGCGCAGCGGCAACGACGGCGATCAGGCCTGGGTCGAGGTGCGCGACAACGGCCAGGGCATCGACCCGGCGCACCTCGAACATATCTTCGACCCCTTTTTCACCACCAAGCCGGTCGGCAAGGGCACCGGACTCGGCTTATCCATCTGCTATGGCATCGTGCAGCAACACCATGGCCGCATCGAGGTATCCAGCGCCCCAGGGGAAGGTTCGGTGTTCCGCGTTCTGCTGCCGGTCAGCCAACCGGACTGATGCGCGCATCAGTCCGGTATTGGTTTTTCAACCCAAAATCCCCGCAATGGCCGCCCTCCTTCCGCCTTGGCCTCGTCAGGCATGAGCAGCCCCCTGCGTCTCGCCACCAACGAAGCCCAGGCCTTTGCCGCTGGTCGAGACGCCTTATCCGTTGACCGTAAGTGCGGACTTGGTCAGGGCTAAGTACGTCGCCGAAGGCGGATCAAGGCGTTCTCCTCAGAAGCGGTTCTGGATGACGACTTCGTTCATCACCAGTTGTCCACCGCGCGGACGTGCCGGCTGCAATGCCTTGCCGACAACGACGAACATCGCGATGGCGTGGTCATCCGGCAGGCAGATCAGTTTGCCGACGGCATCGAAATCGAAGCCGTCCATCGGACAACTGTCGTAGCCCATTTGCTTGGCGGCCAGCATCAGGGTTTGCGCCGCCATGCCGCAGGAACGCATGGCTTCGTCGCGCTGCACTTGTTCACGGCCGCGGTAATACTGGTCGATGGCTGGAACCAAGTAATCGCGCACCGGTTGCTCGGCAAGACGCCAGTAGCGTTGCGGCTCTTTCTCCCAAGCGTTGAGGTCGGCGGTCAGCACGACCAGCAGGGAGGCATCGGTCACCTGCGCCTGGTTCCAGGCAACCTCGCGGATTTGCTGACGCAAGGCGGAATCGACGACCAACACGAAACGCCAGTTCTGAATGTTGAACGCGGTGGGCGACAACATCGCGAGTCCCAGCAGTCTGTCGATCTCGGTTTGCGACATGCGGTGCGTGGCGTCGAATGCCTTGACGGCGCGGCGGCTTTCAATTGCTTCGGATACGTTCATTTCTTTTCTCCCGTTAAAAATCGTTTTCGACCTTGAAGGCATCGAACATGATGTCGACCGCAGCATTGCGGGCGCCGTGATACAGCCCGTCGACGATGTCGCGATCAGTCCAGCCCAAGCCACGCAGCACATCAAGATCGGCCTTTTCGACCGAATGGGCGTTGGCTGTGCCCTTCAGCACGAACAACAACATGGCCTTGTCTTTTTCGGACAACGGCGCGGTGGTCGGATCGCGCTTCATCGCGGCAATCTGCTCCACACTCAGGCCGCCCCGATTGATCAACATGCTTTCGTTGAAACCGATGCAGTAGGCGCAGTCGTTCTGCTCGGACACCAGCATGCGCATCATCGCCAGCAACCCGAATCCCAGAGTCGGGTGCTGCATGTAATAAGCGTTCTGTTGGAAAAGCTGCTCCATCAGATCCGGGCTGGCGCTGAACAACTGGAAACCCTGATACACACGGCCGAAGTTGTTTTCGACATGGCCATAAATCTGCGCCACTTTGCCGGTGGCCTGTTCAGGGGAAACTGTCTGGACGATGCTCATACGCTGCTCCTTCGTGGTTAGATGCATACCGGTCGGTATGCATCGGGATAAAAAAAGGGGGCTAGGTTTTCAGCAGGCTGACCACATAGCCCTGCAACTGGGACATACAGGCGCGGAAGGCTTCCACCGATTGCATATTCTTGGCGACCCCGGTACAGCCCTCCCAGGCCGACACGATGAACAGCGCCGCCGCATGGCAATTCACTTCGCCGCGCACTTCGCCCGCCATCTGGGCGCGCCGCAAGGTCTCCTCGAATGCCTCCTGCCATTGGCTCAGGAGACGATTCAGGCGATTGCGGAATTCCTCATCCACCGGACTCATTTCCTGCATCAGATTGTTGAGCGGACAGCCCAGCCGAATGAATTCCTCACTGATCCCCTGCTTCATGCCGATCAACTCGATCAGGGCCTGAGCGGGATGCTCCGCGTCGCGCAGCGGGCGGATATATCGCTCGACCAGACCGATGCCGATCATCTCGTCGACCACGGCAAGCCCGAGATCCTTCTTGCTCGGGAAATGGTGATACAGCGCGCCCTTGGTCAGCCCGGTATCGGCCAGGATATTGGCGACACTGGCCGCCTGAAAACCATGCCGATGAATTTCGGCAAAGCTGGCTTCCAGAATGCGCTGGCGGGTGAGATCGGGTTGGCGGGTCGAGTCCATGCATGAATTACATACCGACCGGTATGCATGCGTCAAGACTGAAGCAAGAATATTTCGTCCTCCCCCCTGTAGGAGCGCCTTCCAAGGCGCGATTTGTTCCAGGCGACAAGCATCGCGTCGTGGACGCCGGACGCCACCCCAACCAAGCAGGCTGGGCAAAGCGCAGCGTGCCCATCATTCCGCGCAAAATTGATGGGCACGCTGCACTTTGCCTATCCTACTTCCTGTTTTTTGGACAAAGAACCATCACGGATCAACCTGGCATGTCGCAGCAACTTCACCGCCATTGACAACCCCGCGCGCCCTCGCCGACCATCGCCGCATGCATCCGCAAACCCAATTCTCTCGACGTAACACAGCAGCCCGACGCCAGTCCGGCGGGCCGTGTTGCGCTTGTGGAAAATCGAAGCGGAAGCAGGATCGAACTCCCTGATCCTTCCCTGACAGATCCCCTCAAGGCCACGGCGTAACCCGTGGCCTTTTTTTTCGTCTGTACCTACCCAAGGAGCCCCCTCGTGCAAACTCAACCCGACCTGTCCAACCACAGTCTGATGCCCATCACGCCCCGCCCGGAACTTGTCTTTGTCCGTGGCGCGGGCGCTTATCTCTACGACCACACCGGCAAGCGCTACCTCGACTGGGTGCAGGGCTGGGCGGTGAACTGCCTCGGCCATGCGCCGGCGGCGGTGGCCCGGGCGCTGGCGAATCAGGCGGAAACGCTGATCAACCCCAGCCCGGCCTTCTACAACGCAGCGGCGCTGGAACTGGCGCAACTGCTCACCCAACACAGCTGCTTCGATCACGTTTTCTTTGGCAGTTCCGGCGCCGAAGCCAACGAGGGCGCTATCAAGCTGGCGCGGAAATGGGGGCAGATGCACAAGAGCGGCGCGTTCGAAATCATCACCTTCGTCGACGGCTTTCACGGCCGCACCCTGGCCACCATGTCGGCCAGCGGCAAACCGGGCTGGGACAGCCTGTTCGCGCCCCAGGTGCCGGGCTTTCCCAAGGCGGTATTGAACGACCTCGATTCAGTGCGGCAACAGATCAACGCCAACACCGTGGCCATCATGCTGGAACCGATCCAGGGCGAAGCCGGGGTCATCCCCGCCACGCCGGATTTCATGCGCGTGCTGCGGGCACTGTGCGACCAACATGGCCTGTTGCTGATCTTCGACGAAGTGCAGACCGGCTGCGGCCGGACCGGCACCCTGTTCGCATACCAGCACTACGGCATCGAGCCGGACATCATGACGCTGGGCAAAGGCCTGGGCGGCGGCGTGCCACTCTCCGCCCTGCTGGCCAAACGCGCCTGTTCCTGCTTCACCCCCGGCGACCAGGGCGGCACGTTCTGCGGCAACCCCCTGGTCTGCGCCGCCGGCGTCGCGGTAGTGCGCAGCCTGACGGCGGAAGGATTCCTGGCCGAAACCCGGCGCGTCGGCCAGTTGCTGGCCGAAGGCTTGAGCGAACTGTCGCGGGAATTCGACCTGGGCGAAGTCCGCGGCATGGGAATGCTGCTGGCCCTGGAACTGGGCTGCGCGCGGGGACCGGAAATCGTCGAACGGGCACGCGAAGCCGGCCTGCTCCTGAACGCCCCACGCGCGCACTGCCTGCGCCTCATGCCGGCGCTCAACACCACGCCGGAGGAAGTCAGCGAAGGCTTGCGGATGCTGCTCCTGATACTGGCGGAAACGCTGCGGGGGACGGCGTAACGCGGAAACCCATGAAGGGGCCAGCAGGCCGGCAAGGCTGCTGGGGAGTTGCGTTGGGTTTACTTAAATTTGATCGACGTTGATCGTGGTGAAGTCGAGTGACCGTTGGCGATCTGGATTTGCCGTGCAAACCGTAGGGTAGATTGCTTACACTGCGTACCAAACAGAAGGCGGCGCCAAGAGTAGAGGCAAACGCACGGAAGACGTGATTGATATTTGAATGCGCGCGACAGATAGGGAAAAAGAATATGAAAACAGATGGCTATGTGCTTTTTGAGGCAGTGATTGCACCAACATAAATCGTATTTTTTCGATCGACATTACGTTAGGCAATAGAGGAAGGTCTTATGGCAACTCGTCGCACCTCAATACCACAAGCACCACAGGCACCTCTTGAACTATTAGTCTCACGAGATGAAGCGAAAACACGCCTCCAAGAGCGCATAGAAAAAGGTCTCGAACTCAAGCAGAGAAGGGTCGATACCAGAGACGCATTCGATATGCTCTCAAATGACTTTAGCAAGTGGGATGCTTTTAATTCGGAACTGCTCAAACGTCTTTTCACAAATGACGAACTAGCAAAGGAATATGACTTCTGGGGTGCAATGGCGATCTCGATGCGAGAGCCATCACTAGGTGAGAAGATTGCCGACGTATACAAGGACGTGGATAAAAAGATTCACCGTCTTGATTCGATCATTGAAAGGCTAGAGCTTATCCCGTTGAGCATGGCCGCCCAAAGTAGTGCCGTTCCCGTCCAGCAAGAAGCATTACCGTCACAGCCTCGTACGAAAAAGGTATTCGTGGTGCATGGCCGAGATGAAGTAGCAAAGACCAGTCTCGAAGTTTTCTTGCACGAGATTGGTCTGGAACCAGTGGTGCTTCATCGCCAAGCCGACGAGGGCATGACTATCATTGAAAAATTTGAAAAGCATAGCGAAGTTGGCTACGCGTTCATTCTTCTAACTCCCGATGAGGTCGCCTACCTTGCTGCAGAGGAAAGCAAACCCGATGCGGAACGTCAAAAGGAGTTTCGAGCCCGTCCGAATGTCATCTTTGAGTTCGGCTATTTCGTCGGGAAACTTGGCCGCTCCCGTGTCTGCTGCCTTTACACGGGCAACGTATCTCTTCCCAGCGACGTCAGCGGCATGATCTACAAACGATACGAGAAGAGCATCGAAGAGGTGGCGTATAGCGTGATCAAAGATCTAAAGGCGTCCGGCTATGCAATTGCCTAACCAGCGCTTCGAGTGGGACGCTGCAATAGCCGGCTTCGCCGCCTGTTTCCGCGCCCCTCAAGCTAAACGTTGACCTCAGGAAGAACCCTCATGTCCTTGTCTTGGCGCGAAGCAATCGAGAAGGTCCTCGCAGAGGAAGCCCGGCCGCTGCACTACTCTGAGATCTCAGAGCTGATCCTGTCCAAGGGCTACTACAAGACAGAGGGCGCGACTCCTGACGCTACGGTCAATGCTCAGATCACAAGTTCGATCAAGCACGAAAGGGAGAAGTCACCGTTCATAAAAGTTAGCCGCGGCACATTCGCCCTGCGTAGCGTTGGTGTGCAAACTGCGGCACCAGTCAAGCCAACAGTCGCCTTACCGCCAGCTACCCTTAAGGTTCTGAAGGAAGCGCAGACCGCGACCATCGAGGAAGAACCTGATGAATCGGTGATTCGCTGCCTGGGCATGTACTGGCAGCGCGACTTGGTCGTTTGGAAGAATGATCCGCGCATCTTCGGAAAGCAGCAGGCCCTTTCAAAGCCGGTTGACTTCGGATCGCAACGAGGCATCTACATCCTCTACGACCATCACACAGTCGTGTACGTCGGACGGTCAGTAGACAGACCGATGGGGAAGCGTCTTTACGAGCACACGATTGACAGGCTCGGAAGTCGATGGAACCGATTCTCCTGGTTTGGCCTTCTGAATGTCACAGACGAAGGCAAGCTCGTGGAGGCGCCGATCAAGGTCACACTGCCTTCGCTGATTGCAACACTTGAAGCGCTTCTCATTGAAGCTCTTGAACCGCCTCAGAACCGCAAGCGAGGTGACGACTTTTCTGTCATGGAGTACATCCAGGACATTGACCCCGAGATCCAGGAACGAGAGTTGCAGAACACCCTGCGGGCCATAGAGCAAAAGCTGCGAGGCCAAGCCTGAGGTCTAAACGGGTAGGCATTCTATTTGGCGCGGTAAGTTGGCCCAACGAGCAGGACATTGCCCCAGAAACCCTGTTGTCAGAAATGCTCCCCGTGGAATCAACTGCGCCCAACCCGGCAGTCCACGCGGGCGCTGCGCGATAAAGTCATGGAGGCGCAAAACGACAAACCAAACCGCGTCCGATGAACCATCTCAAGGCACTCCAATTCTTCGATAGTCTGGCCCATGCGGCCACACCGGCAACGCTGCATACGCATATTGCCGAAGCGGTTCAGGAACTGGGCTTCGAGCACTACCTTTGCGGCCTGTCTTCGGACCTGAACAAACCGAAACCGACCGTATTCGCCTTGAATGGCGTATCCCCGGAATGGTGGGACAGGTACCAATCGCAAGCCTATCTTGCCGTCGATCCCACGGTCCGTGTGCTGCTCAAGGAGCAGCGCGCTATCCCCCTGCCCTGGTGGGCGATCCAGTGCACCAACCCGCATGAACAGCGCTTCATGAACGATGCCGAGGAACACGGCATGACCAGTGGTATCTCTTTTTCTTTGAATTCCCGTAACGAAGCCGGCATTTTCAGCCTGATCCTGAAACACCGCCCTAGACGCATCCGGGAACACATACTCAATGCCATGCCGTTGGGAAATCTTCTGGCCGCCTATGTCCAGGAAGCCGGCAGGCGCTTGATGACGAGCCCGTTGCCTCCATCCGCCAGCAAGCTGACCCCGAGGGAAACCGAATGCCTGCTCTGGGCATCCGTCGGCAAAACGGCATGGGAAACATCGCGAATCCTCAGCATCAGCGAAAGAACGGTGGTCTTCCATCTCGGCAATGCCGCCCTGAAACTGGGCGTCACGAATAGGCGGCAAGCCATCGCTCGCGCCATCGTCGAAGGCTTGATCCAGCCCTGACCCGTCCCCGAAATGACCTTCGCCGAACGGTCAACCTGTAAGAACCGACAGCTACCGGCCCGTCGTCCCTGAGTCCAGCATTCGCCCACCTCAGCCATGGTGGCGAGGAAAAGGGACTGGAAAGGGAAAACAATGAATCGCTACAAGTTGCTGTTACCGGCCATCCTGGCTGTAGGTCTTTTCAGCCAGCAAACCTCGCATGCAGCCGAATCCGCCGAGGCCTGTGTCTTTACGCCCTATGTCGGCGTATGCCCGCAAGGATGTGACGCTGCCGCCCCGACCGAACAGGGCAGCGTGTTCAAAGAGAACGTCGATGCAGCGATCCAGACCACCCAGATCGACTGCAACAACACGCCCTACATCGGGCCACTGTGCGGCGAAGGCCAATAAAATCCCGAAATCAGGTCGACAGGCTCGGCAGGCGAAGAATCTCAGGTGAAGCTGGCCGGCTAGACAACCGTTGCGGGCGACAAGCATCGCGCCTTGGAAGGCGCTCCTACGGCGCCGCAGCAATTGCGCCGGATACCGGCGTCCATGCCGCGATGCTTTGTCGCATCGCGCCTTGGAAGGCGCTCCTACGTGGGGCGTAGGACGTAATAGGGGAGCGCTTTGCGCCGCATGTCCACCGGACATTTCCCCGGCGCAGCACCTGCATCGAGAGATCGAAATGGGCGGCTACTTACGCCGCTGCAGGTGTCCGCCGCTCCTACGCGCGACCGCGGCAACGGCCACTTAACACTCGGGCGCGCTCAACTACAGTTTCAAGGGATAATTTCCGCCTCGCTCCGGACGGGATATTCCGATGCAACTCACTGTTACCCAGCACGCCAGCACGACCGTAGCCGCCCCGGTCGGCCGCATCGATCAGGCCAGCGCCGATGGTTTTCTGCGTTCGATGCAGGAATTGCTGGCGGCGCGCGGTCCCGATTCGCCGCCGCTGCTGCTTGATTTCTCCGGCGTCGATTACATCGCCAGCGTCGGGCTGCGCGCCCTCATGGTCGCGGCGCGGCAGGCGAAAAGCGGCGGCGGCAAGATCGCCATCGTGGCGCTGCAACCGATGGTGCAGGAAGTTTTCAGCATTGCCCGCTTCGATCTGGTCATTGCCTGTTTCGACTCGCTGGAGTCCGCCGCACGGGAGCTATCCGCATGCAAGTGAAATTCTGGGGCACACGCGGTTCGCTGCCGGTCGCCACCACCTCCGGCGAAGTCAAAAAGAAAATCGTCGCTGCGCTGGAGGCGGCGAATGGCCGTCAGTTCGCTTCAGCGGACGAAATCGAATCCTTCGCGCAGACTCTGCCCTTCGCGGTGGCCGGCAGCTATGGCGGCAACACCGCCTGCGTCGAGTTGATCGGCGCGCCGAGCGAGAACGCCGCGGTCGAACACGTCATCTGCGACCTGGGCAGCGGCCTACGCCCGCTCGGGCAAGCTAAGATCGCCGCGTTCGGCCCGGGCCAGCCGCAGACCTATCATTTCTTCGTGTCGCATCTGCACTGGGACCATCTGATGGGCCTGCCGTTTTTCGTGCCGATCTACATCCCCGGCAATCGCATCGTCATACACGGTTGTCACGCCAATCTGGAAGCCGGCATCCGGCTGCAGATGTCGGCGCCCTGCTTCCCGGTCGATTTCAGCCAGATCGGCGCCAGCGTGGAATTCGACATTCTTGAACCGGGCCGCGATTACGACATCGCCGGCTTCAAGGTCCGCGCCAAGCTGCAACTGCATGCCGGCGACTCCTACGGCTATCGTTTCGAGCAAGCCGGCAAGTCGGTGGTCTATTCGACCGATTCCGAACACAAGCTCGACAACCGCGCTGAACAACAGGCCTTCGTCGAATTCTTCCAGGGCGCCGATCTGGTCATTTTCGACACCATGTACAGCCTGGCCGACGCGATCACCGTCAAGGCCGACTGGGGCCATTCCAGCAACATCATCGCGGTCGAACTGTGCCAGGACGCCGATGTGGCGCGCCTGGCCATGTTCCATCACGAACCGATCCACGATGACACCAAGCTGGCCAGCCTGTTCGACGAGACGCGCCGCTTCGAGGAAATCACCCGCGATGGCCGCCCGCCACTGGAAATCATCTCGTCGTTCGACGGCTTGAGCGTCGAACTTTGAGCGCAAGCTGAGCGTTCCAGTCGTGCGCTGCTGCGAGCGCCTGCGCTCAACTCTGCTCCGTCTCAGTCAGGGCCGAATACCGGCGCTGCTCCTGCTGATTCTGGCCTGTGCCGTGCTGTACCGGATCGACACCACCCCGCTGGCGCGGCTGCACGACGCCCAGTTCGACCGCTATCAGCGCCAGATGCCGCGGGCTCGCCTGGAACAACCCGTGGTCGTGGTCGAAATCGACAGCAAAAGCCTGGCTGAATATGGCCAGTGGCCGTGGTCGCGCAACCGCGTCGCCGAACTGCTCGAACTCATCCAGGCCGGCGCGCCGCTCGCGGTCGGCCTCGACATGCTGTTTGCCGAACGCGACCACTACAGCCCGGACGCCCTGGCTCGCCACCTGCCCGGCCTGCCGCGCAGCGTTGTTCAGCAACTGCCCGACCCGGACGCACACCTGGCGCGCGCCCTTGCCGCCGGCCCCACCGTGCTAGCCATATCCGGCGTCGCGAAAGCCTTGCCGGGATCGCGTCTGCCGCACAAGCCGCTCGGCACGCTCAATCAAAGCGAGCAGGCCGTTGCCAGCTTGACCCATTACCCCGCCGGACTGGCCAGCCTGCCCGCGTTGGAGCAGGCCGCGCAGGGTGAGGGCTTCATCAACCCCGCCCCGGAAAAGTTGAATTCGCCGCTTGAACGCGGCGTCTTGCGGCGGGTGCAGACGCTGATCGCAATCGAGCAGCAGCCGTTTCTCTCGCTGCCGCTGGCCCTGGTGCGACTTGCCCTCGGCGAAGAAGGCACGACCCAGGTCGAACTGGACGCGGCCGGCATCGCGCGCATCCACGTCGGCGCCTACAGCCTGCCGACCCAACCGAACGGCGAAGTCCTGCTGCATTTCGGTAAGGCCGATTCGCACTACTACCTGTCTGCCGCCGACGTGCTGTCCGGCCAGATTGCGCCGGAATCCTTCGCCTCACGCTTGGTCTTGATCGGCTTCAATGCCAGCGGATTGAAGGATCGCGTCATCACGCCGCTGGGCGACAGCCTGCCCGGCGTCGATATTCACGTTCAGGTCATCGAAAGCCTGCTCGCCGGCACCGCGCTGCAACGTCCGCCCTGGCTGCCGCGGCTGGAACTCGCCGCACTCGCGTTGAGCGGACTGCTGCTGATCGGCGTCATCCCCGCCCTGCGGCCGCGCTATGCCGCCGTGACCTTTATTGCCGTCGCCGCCGTCTGGGTGCTCGCCGGTTACGCCGCCTTCCATTTCGGCCGCTGGCTGTTCGACGGCCCCGCCATCGTCCTGCTGCTCAGTCCGGTATTCATGGCGCTGCTGAGCGGTACCCTGATCCTGGCCGACAACCGGCGCCGCAGCGCCGAACGCGCCTTGCAGACCAGCCGCGAGGAAGCCGCGCGTCTCGACGGCGAACTCGACGCCGCGCGCCGCATCCAGATCGGCCTGTTGCCCGACCCGGCCAAGGACTTCGCCGGCGAACGCCGTTTCCAGGTCGCCGCGCTGCTCGAACCGGCGCGCGCCGTCGGCGGCGATTTTTACGACTGCTTCGCACTCGACGCGCAGCGGCTCTGTTTCGCCATCGCCGACGTGTCCGGCAAAGGCTTGCCGGCCAGCCTGTTCATGGCCGTAGCGAAAACGCTGACCGGCGCGCTCGCCCGCCGCGCGCCCGACATCGGCCAGGCCATGCGCGAGGTCGAACTGGAGCTGAACCGCGCAAACCCCGAATTCCTGTTCGTCACCGCCTTCGTCGGCGTACTCGATGTGGCCACCGGCCAGCTCGATTTCGTCCGCGCCGGCCACGACGCCCCGTTGCTGCTGCGCACCGGCCAGATCTCGCGCATCGACGCCGCCGCCGCATCCGGCCCACCGCTGTGCGCCGTCGGCGACTTCCCGTACCAATCGGCGCAAGTGCAGTTGCAGCCGGGCGACCTGCTCTGCCTGTACACCGACGGCGTCACCGAGGCCAGCAATGGCCAGAGCTGGTTCGGCATCGAGCGGCTGATCGAAACTTTGACGGCGCCAACGTCGGCAACGGATCTGCAAACGCGCATCGCCGCATTGCGCGACACGGTGCGCAGCTTCGAAGCCGGCCAGCCGCCGGCCGACGACCTCACCCTGCTGCTGCTGCGCTGGCACGGAGCGAACCCGGATTCGTGATCCGGTTGCTTGACCAACCAGAGTGCCGAAAAACACTCCGCCACCCCGGCGCAGGCCGGGGTGGCGATTCTTGAGCTGAACATCCACAAGCGGATTCCGGTCGTAACTCCTTTCCACGACACAGTCGTTGCGGAAGGAGTAAATCAACATGGAACTGACCGACTTCTTTCTGAAAGACCCCAGTGCCTTGATCGATCTGATCCGGACGTTGCTGCGCATCGCCGTCATCCTCGCCATCGCCTGGGCCATGCTGGCGCTGGCGCGCAAAATGATCCGAATCCTGCGCCTGAAGTTGCAGAAACGGACCGACGACCCCGAACAACTCAACCGCCTGGAAACATTGGGGCGGGTGTTCCGCTATACCGCCGCCGTGGTGATTACGCTGGTCACCGGCATGCTGGTGCTGTCGGAATTCGGCATTTCCATCGCGCCCATCCTGGCATCCGCCGGCGTCATCGGCATCGCCATCGGCTTCGGCGCGCAAAGCCTGATCAAGGACTATTTCAACGGCTTTTTCCTGTTGATCGAAAACCAGATCCACCAGGGCGATGTCGTGGAAGTCGCCGGCAAAGACGGCCTGGTGGAGGAAATCACGTTGCGCTTCATCCGTCTGCGCGACTACGAAGGCACCGTCCACTTCGTCCCCAACGGCGCCGTCACCACGGTTTCCAATCGCAGCCGTGGCTACGCGTTTGCGCTGGTCGACATTGGCGTCGCCTACCGCGAGAACGTCGACGACGTGTTCGCGGCGATCCGCGAGGTCGCAGCGGCGATACAGGCGGATGCCACCCTCGGCCCGCTGATACTGGAAGACATCGACCTGGCCGGCGTCGAAGCCTGGGCCGAATCGGCGTTGATGATCCGCTTCCGCATCAAGGTGAAGCCGTTGCAGCAATGGACGGTGAAGCGCGCCTTCCTGCAGCAACTGAAGCAGGAATTCGACCGCCGCGGCATCGAAATCCCCTACCCGCACCTGACGTTCTACGCAGGCCAGAACAAGGACGGCAAGACACCACCGCCGCAGCCGCATCAACACCAGAGGACCACGGAATCCTCGTAGGCCCCGTAGGAGCGCCTTCCAAGGCGCGATTGCTCCGGGCAAAAATGCATCGCGCCTTGGAAGGCGCTCCTACGGGAATTTCGCATTGCCGCAAAAAAGTGCGCGATGCATTTGCCGCATCAACGCCAGAGGACCACGGAATCGTCGTAGCCCCCTGTAGGAGCGCCTTCCAAGGCGCGATTGCTCCGGACAAAAATGCATCGCGCCTTGGAAGGCGCTCCTACGGGGGATTGCGTGGAGCGGAAGAATGAATCGACTCCCGTTTTGCCGTCCCTTCCACATTTCCGTTATGTTTCGTGCCTCTTTTCCAGTTCAACACGCGACATGTCACTCTCCCTGCCCGAAAACTTCCACAGCCTTTACGCCAGCGCACTGGAGATGATTCAGGATCCCTTGCTCTGGTGGCAGGCGGGCGTGCTGCTGCTGGCGGCGGCGGGCGCCTGGATGGTGCATGTCACGCTGGGTCAGAGCATCGGCGCACGTTCCGAGCAGAATCCGGAATTGGCGATGCGCAACATGGCGCTGAAAACCCTGCAACGCATCCTGTTCCCCATCAGCATGCTGTTCGGCGTCATGGCCGGACACGCGCTGCTCGCCCACTGGGGCCGAGCGGTGAATCTGCTCGAAGTGGTCATGCCTTTGCTGACTTCCATGGCGGCCATCCGCATCGTCGTCTATTTCCTGCGCAAGACATTCCGGCCCGGACCGGCGGTGAAAGCCTGGGAAAACCTCATCGCCACCTCCATCTGGATTGTCGTCGCCCTGCATCTGCTGGGCTGGTTGCCCACCGTGCTGGCTGCCCTGGACAGCATGGCGGTGCAGGTCGGCACCACCCGAATCAGCGTGCTGGATACCGGCAAACTGCTCCTTGCCCTGGTGTTGTTATGGCTGCTGGCGCTCTGGCTGGCGGCACTGATCGAGAACCGCCTCAGCCAGACCCAGTACGTCAACGCCGGCATGCGCGTGGCCATGGTCAAACTGAGCAAGTTCATCCTGCTGGTGCTGGCCTTTCTGCTGGCGCTCAACGCGGTGGGCATCGACCTCACCGCGCTGGCGGTATTCGGCGGCGCCCTCGGCGTCGGTCTCGGCTTCGGTCTGCAACGCATCGCCAGCAACTTCATCAGCGGCTTCATCGTGCTGTTCGACCGTTCCATCCGCCCCGGCGATGTCATCACCATCGACAACACCTTCGGCTGGGTGCAGGAACTGCACGCCCGCTATGTCGTGGTGCGCGACCGGGACGGCGTCGAACGGCTGATTCCGAATGAAACCCTGATCACCACCGAAGTCATCAACTGGAGCTACACCGACCGCAACGTGCGCCTGAAGATTCCAGTCTCGATCAGCTACAACAACGACCCGGAACAGGCCATGGCAATCATGCTGGAAGCCGCCGGTGCGAATTCCCGCGTGCTCGCCGACCCCGCGCCCGCCACCCGGCTGATGAACTTCGGCGACAGCGGCATCGAACTGGAATTGCGGGTCTGGATCCAGGATCCCGAAGCAGGCCTGGCCATCGTGCGGTCCGACATCAATATCGCGATCTGGCGCGCGTTCAAACAAGCTGGCATCGTCATCCCCTACCCGCAACGCGATCTGCACATCGTCGGCCAGGTTCCACTTCAGGCCCCATGACGTCCGCCTGATCGCCAGCATCGCCGCCGGCTTCGGTTGGCGATGATGTTCGGATTCATCGCCATCCCTCCGCGCATGCCGACCGTGGTCGGCTGCCGGTTACGCGAACGAATCCGACATCAGCGTGTTGAACCAGACATTCATTTGCTGGAAGTTCTTGGCGCTGATGCCGGCGGCTTCGGTAGGTGAACCCGGGGCGGCTTTCATGGTCGCTGTAGCGGCGTCGTACTGGTACAGCGCAGTCAGCCAAGAGGCGCTGTTCGCGGTAACCGGCGAGTAGCAGGCCGAATTGGTCACCGGCGCGGGGTCGGGCGACTGATTGCCCAGCAGGCGCAGGATTGCATCGGCACAGACTTTGGCCTCCTGGTTGGCGATGTGTCCCGCCTTGGGCATGGTGGTCTGGGCGGCGTCGCCCAACACATGGATCCCCGCCACCGCCGTGGATTCATACTTCAGCACATCGATGGCGGCCCAGCGCCCATTGCTGCCGTTGTTCAGTCCGGCGTTGGCGAGCAATCCGCCGGCTCGGCTACCCCGGGCGCGCTGGGGCGGGATCGGGTTCACCACGTTGGCAGTAATCGTGCGGTTTGCGAGCCCTGCATCGGTGAAAGTCACCACCCGGCTATCCGGGGCGATGTTGATGCCGGTGACCCCTGGGTAATACTCCACCACACCTTGGTGCAAGGTGTTGAAGGCATAGCCGAAGTTTTCCGGCTCGGCCATGATCCTCGCGTTCTCATCGAGCACGATCACTTTGCAGCCGGTTTTTGCGGTCTTCAGATAGTCCGCCACGACGCAGGCGCGCTCGTAAGGTCCGGGCGGGCAGCGATAGGGTGCTTTGGGAATGACCATGAGGAAGACGCCGCCATCGTTCATGGCCGCGATCTGGTTGCGGAGCAGTTGGGCCTGTGCTCCGGCCTTCCACGCGTGCGGCGTTTTGCTTTCGTAATCCGCCTGGGTCAGACCCCATGCGTCGTCGAATTCGATGCCGGGTGCCAGCACCAGGCGGTCATAGGAGAGCGTTTCGCCATTCGCCAGGGTGATGGATTTGCCGGCTTGATCGATCGCGCGCACTTCGCCTTGTTTTAGCGTGACGCCGTATTTGGTCGCCAGGTTGGCATAGCTGTAATCCAGGCTGGCCAGGGTTCGGCTACCGTTGAGCACCAGGTTGCTCATGATATTGGAGGTGTAGGACGACATTTCCTCCACCAGGGTGACCTGTACCCCGCTGCCCCCCCATAAGCGCAGATATTTCGCGGCGGTGGTACCGGCCATGCCGCCGCCGATCACCACGATGTTGGCGTTAAGTCCGGTATTGGCCAGGGTGAAAGTGGTGTTGCCGCCTGAAGTGGCATAACCCTCGCCGACTTCATCGTCATCACCGTCATCGTCGTCGTTGTCATCATGCGTCCAGGCTTGACCGGGGATCAGCCCGATGCCCGCGGTACCGGCGAGCAGGGCGAGAAAGCGGCGGCGGGAAATCCGGGAATTGCTGTTCATGGCATGTTCTCCTTGTTTCAGTTCTTGTTGAGGTAAGCGACGATGGCCGCCAATTGGCTTGGGGTGTAGCCCTGAGCGTGGGCCGCCATGATGTTGCTGCGGGCGTTCCGAGTCAGATACTCACTGACTTCCCCCGCGTCGCCGCGGATCCGGTCGAAACCGCCAACGCCCATGGTGCCGTGGCACTGAAAGCAGTTGGAGGCCAGGAGGCGACCGGTGGTATCGCTGGGCTGGCTCACCGCCACCGGAGTCGTGGCGGTGTTGAAGGCGATGAGCTTGTTCACGGCCGCATGGGTCACATTGTCACTGCCCGCCGCGATCAAATCGCGCAGGCCGCGATCGCCATGTTCGTTTTCGGTTTCATCGGCGAGATCGCTCAGCGACCTGGGATTGTCGGAATGGGTTTCGATCTCCCGCTCGACTTTGACTTTCAACTGATCCAGCGGCACCAGCACCTTGCCGACGCTGTTCTGCAGCGCTTTGACAAGATTGGTGCCGGTAAGCCCTTGCAATGAAGTGCCGCCAAGCGCGGTGCGGCTACCCGCCTCGATCTTGCCGGCAAGCGTCGCCACCTGGGCCTTTGCCTGGTTTACGGCGGCGGAATTGGTCAAGTCGTTGGTGGAAAACTGGCTCACCAGGGCGCCAATGTCCGCGACGCTCTGCCCGGCTCTGGCCAATTCGCGGATGGACTTCGCCAGTGCTTTGGCGATCCGTTCCTGGGCTTCGTGCCCCCTGTCGGTACCGGAGGTTTCGGCGGTGGCCAGGGCTTCGACGGCACGTTGCAGGGCAAGCTGTTTGCCATAGAGTTCCGGATCGCTCGACGCTGCCTGGATCGGATCCAGTTGTAAGGCCGCACCGCCTCCGGCCAGGCCCAGCGCGGAAGCCACATTGTTGCGCGCCTCGTCCATATTGGCGGCCAAGCCCTGTTCCATCTGCTCATGCGCCATGGTGGTCAACGGGGTCAGCACTTGCCGGGCAGCGGCGGGATCGACCCGCGTCACCAGTTGGCCACCGAAGGTGAAACCGGTATCGGAATCGATGCCGCCTTGCGCGACGACGGGCAGGTCCGCCACATCGTTCAGGCTACGGCCACCCAGATTCAGCGAATAAGCCCCGGCCGCATCGGTCTGGCCGCTGGGCTCATCCGAGTCCTGAATGCCATCCCGATCAATATCCAGAAAGACGCGCGCACCTTGCAGATAGCCGTCCACGGCGACGCCATTGATAAAACTGGGAAGCGCGCCACCGCCGCTCACTCCGCCACCGCCACCGCCTCCACAAGCCGCCAGGAGCAGAAGGGGGGCGGTGAAGCCCAGATGTTTCATCAGCACAGAAAATTGAATTGCCACGATTGTTCCTCCGGTTGATCGATGTCGGAGGAAACAATAGGAAGCGAATATGAATTACAACTTAAGCCAATAGGGTTATGGCAGTGCAGTACGGCTCCGGCAGGCGACTGCCCAGCCTGAATCAAATGAAATCAATCACCTGGAGCGATGCCTTCGCCGGACTGACTAATTAATCGGCGATTATCTGGAGCGGCCCCTCTCAGCGCACGCTGATTTCCACCCGCCGATTCCTTGGATCGGCGACGCCGTCGGCGGTTGGTACCAGGGGTTCGCGCTCGCCGCGCGAGGCCGTTTCGATGTCCGCCTCGGCAATCCCCGCCGCGAGCAGCCAGGCGCGCACCGCTTCGACCCGGCGTTGCGACAGCGCTTCGTTGACTTCCTCGCTGCCGGCACGGTCGGTATGGCCGATGACCATGATTTCCGCCGCGACCCGGCGGTCGATCTCGGTCTTGGCGAGGACAATTTCGCTCAACGAAGCAGGTGACAGCGCATCGCTGCCCTCGTCGAAAAAGATCATGTAGCGGTTCGCCCGCGCCGGCTGGGCAGACAACGTCGCGCCGTACAGTTTCTGGATCTGTTCCGGCTTGCTCAGCTTGACGCGGTGGAACGCGCTGCGCCGCACGTTTGCCGCATAAGGTTGATCGAGACGTTGCTCGCCCCGGTCGTTACGCACCACGACGGCGCTGGCATGGCCGTCCGCGGAAGGCAGCAGCACGATGCGTTCGCTGGCGCAGCCGGCCAGTGTCAGCGAACCCAGCACACTCAGAAAAACCAGGATGCGCGACATTTCACTCGTCCTCTTCATTGCCGACGACCTCGATCAGGAACTCGGTACCGCGCACACCGAGGATGGAAGACGGCGTATGGAAATCGATGGATTCCGGCGTCTGCTTGGCGATCTTGCCGGTCGCCACCGAAAGCGTGCCGCGCTTGACGCCGACCGACATGGCGCCGGCGTGGGTGGAACTGTTGAAGCTGAATTTATCGATGGAGATCAGCGAATTCGGCCCGGCCGAGAGCAAGGTGTTGTCTTTCAACGTGATGCCGACCGAACCGTCGGCGCCGGTGCGAACCTTGTCCGTGGCATAGATCCGGTCGCCGACGCCTACCTTGAGCGTCGAACCGGCGCGGATGACATTGACCTGCCCCTTGCTGACTTTGATCGTGCCGGCGGAAACGAACTCCCGCGCCGTGGCGGAGAACGAGAAAAAGGCGAAAATCGCGGCCAGCACCCAGATTGCTTGCTTCATGTTGCCTCCTGAAAACCCATCCAGTCCCGATTCTAGGGAAATTTCCGTAGCCGCGCGCTTTGCCGCCCTGCCGCGCCTGCTCGCCTGGATCGAACACGAAACGATGGCGGGCGGACTCGATGCCGCGACGACGAAACGGATGCAACTGGCGGTCGAGGAATTGTTCGCCAACGTCATCCACCACGGTCACGGCGGCGAATGCGACGCTGCGATCGGTCTGGCGCTGCGGATCGACGGCAGGCTGGCGCGGTTGACCTTCAGCGACAACGCCAGGCCGTTCGACCCGCTCAGCGCTTTGCCGCTAGCCGCAGACCCGGAGCGGATTGGTGGCGTCGGTCTCAACCTGGTGCGCGCCCTGGCCGGATCGATCCAGTATCGACGCGATGCCGGCCACAACATCACGACGCTCACCTTCCCTGCCGCCGAACCCCTTCAATAACCAGTGCTATCCAATTGAAATCATTGCCAGAAACCATTCCCGACCAAGCCGCTCAAACTTTACTTTCGGCGCCCCCGCCCCTATTCTGACCGACCTTCCCGGCTTACCAATTCGCCCCTGCGCACCATGTCCATCACGATAAAAACCCCTGAAGAAATCGAAAAAATGCGCGTCGCCGGCCGTCTCGGCTCGGAAGTTCTGGATTACATCACCCCGTTCGTGAAACCCGGCATCACCACCGGTGAGCTGGACAAGCTCTGCCACGATTACATGGTCGACGTGCAAGGCTGCATTCCCGCGCCGCTGCACTATGCGCCGCCCGGCCATGCGCCCTACCCCAAATCGATCTGCACCTCGGTCAATCATCAGGTCTGCCACGGCGTGCCGGGCGAGAAAAAGCTCAAGTCGGGCGATGTCGTCAACCTCGACATCACCGTCATCAAGGAAGGCTGGCATGGCGACACCTCGCGCATGTTCTACGTCGGCGAGCCCAACATCCAGGCGCGCCGGCTGACCGAAATCACCTATGAATGCATGTGGAAGGGCATCGCCGCGGTGCGCGACGGCGGCCGTCTCGGCGATATCGGCGCCGCCATCCAGAAATACGCCGAAGCGAACGGCTACACGGTAGTGCGCGAATTCTGCGGCCACGGCATCGGCCGCAACTTCCACGAGGAGCCGCAGGTCCTGCATTACGGCAAAGCCGGCACCGGGCCGGTCCTGCAAGCCGGCATGATCTTCACCGTCGAGCCGATGATCAACGCCGGCAAGCGCGACATCCGCATGCTCGGCGACGGCTGGACCGTGGTGACCAAGGACCACGCCCTCTCGGCGCAGTGGGAACACACCGTGCTGGTTACCGAAACCGGCTTCGAAGTGTTGACGCTGTCGGCCGGCTCGCCCGCCATTCCCGCCTTCATTACCGCGCCGGCTGCCGCCGCCGCATGAGCCGGCCCGGCACGGCAATAGCCGTCGTAGGTGCGAATTCATTCGCACTGCCACCGTCGATTGTGCGAATGCATTCGCGCCTACAAGTAAGGTTTTCCGGATGAACCCCGACTTTGCCCGCGTTGCCGCCTGGCGCGATGGTCTGCTCAACGCGCGCAAGCAGTTGTTCCAGACCTATCTGGCCCGCCCGGCCGCGAAAGCGCTGCTGGGTGGACTTTCCCGCCTGACCGACCGGACCCTGAAGGAAATCTGGACGTCGCATGAACTGCCGGCGCGCGCGACGCTGGTTGCGGTCGGCGGTTACGGACGCGGCGAGCTGTTTCCGCAGTCCGATGTCGATGTGCTGATCCTGTTCGACGACGATCTGAGCGAAGCCGAACGCGCCCGCTTCGAACCGCTCATCGCGCTGCTGTGGGATGTTGGCCTGCCGATCGGCCATAGCGTGCGCAGCCTGTCCGAATGCCTGGCCGAATCCGCGCAGGACATCACGATCCAGACCAACATGCTGGAATCGCGCTGGCTGGCGGGCGACCGCGCGCTGTTGCGGCGCATGCAGGATGCCCTGAACGAACAGATCGACCCGGCCGCCTTTTTCCAGGCCAAGTTTCTTGAACAGAAAGTGCGCCATGGCCGCCATACCGACGTCGCGCTGCTGCTGGAACCGAATCTGAAGGAAAGTCCGGGTGGCCTGCGCGACGTGCAGACGCTGATCTGGGTCGCGCGCGCCGCGCATCTGGCCGATAACCTGCACGGGCTGGCGCGCGCAGGCCTGCTCGGCAGCGCGGAAGCCCGCACAGCGAGCGCCGAACTGAATCTGCTGGAGCATCTGCGCATCCGCCTGCATTTGTACGCCAACCGGCGCGAAGACCGCCTGTTGTTCGAATTCCAGGAACGCATCGCGCAGGGCATGGGCGTCACGCAAGCGACCAACAGCAGCGGCGACTCGCTACGCCGCGCCTCCGAACGCCTGATGCAGCGCTACTACCGGGCGGCGCGGCATATCCGTCTGGTCAACGAACTGGTCATGGGCGAATTGCGTTCCCGCCTGCTGCCGCCGGTCGCCACACGCGCCCTGGCGCAGGATTCCGACTCGGCAGACTTCATTCACTACAGCATCGCCGGCAACCTGCTCGATGCCGAAGAAGACCTGTTCGAGCGGCATCCGGAACTGCTGCTGGAAACCTTCCTGGTCCTGGCGCGCGAACCCGGCGTCAACGGCTGCACGCCGCGCCTGCTGCGCGCGCTGGCGCGGGCCGGACGCGGCATCGACTCCGCCTTCCGGCACGACGTGGAAAACCATCGCCGCTTCATCGAACTGCTGGCGGAACCCAAGGGCGTCACGCTGGCCATGCGCCTGATGCACCGGCTCGGCATCCTCGGCCGCTACATTCCGTTGTTCGGCCGCATCACCGGCCAGATGCAGCACGACCAGTTCCACATCTACCCGGTCGACGAGCATGTGCTGATGGTGCTGCGCAATCTGCGCCGTCTGGCGGTGCCGGAATACGCCCACGAATTCCCGCTCGCGCACCGTCTGATCAACGAATTCGAACAACAGGAACTGCTGTTGCTGGCCGCCTTGTTCCACGACATCGGCAAGGGCCGCGGCGGCGATCATTCCAGCCTCGGCGCGGTCGATGCGCGCCGCTTCTGCGTTTCGCACGGCTTGGACGAAACCGATACCGAACTGGTGGTCTGGCTGGTGGCGCAACACCTCAACCTGTCGCAAACCGCGCAGAAGCAGGATCTCTCCGATCCCGACGTGATTGCCGCCTTCGCCGCGCGCTGCGGCGACGTGCGCCACCTGACCGCGCTGTATCTGCTCACCATGGCCGACATTCGCGGCACCAGCCCGAAGGTGTGGAATGCCTGGAAGGACAAGCTGACGCGCGAGCTCTACCTGGCCGCGCGCCGCGTGCTGGAAGGCAACGCGCCGCGCAGCGACGGCATCGAGGAGAAAAAGGAACAGGCGCGCGCGCAACTGCGCCTGTACGGCTTCGCGCCGGACAGCGAAGCCGCGCTGTGGAAGCAGCTCGACGACATCTATTTCCTGCGCCAGGACGCGCGCGACATCGCCTGGCAGACGCGCCGCCTGCTGCCCGTGCTGAACGCTGCGCTGCAGCAGAACGACAGCATCGTGCGGGCGCGCCTGGCGCCGGTCGGCGAAGGCGTCGAAGTGCTGGTGTTCACGCCTGACGAAGAAGCGTTGTTCGCCCGCATCTGCGCCTTCTTCGCCCGCCTCGGCTACAGCATCCTCGCCGCGCGCATCCACACCACGCACGACGGCCGCGCGCTCGACACGTTCTACGCGGTCGATCCGGAACACCCGCAAGTGCCCTACCGCGACTTCCTGAATTACATCGAACACGAACTGGCCGCCGAATTGAAGCGCCATGAGCCACTGGGCGCGCTGCCCGGCGGCCGCGTGCCGCGCCGCCTGAAAGCCTTCCCGCTGGAACCGGAAGTCAGCCTGGCGCCGAGCGACAACCGACGTGATTACGTGCTCACCTTCACCGCCGGCGACCGCCCCGGCCTGCTCGCCCACGTCGCCCAGGTGCTGCATCGGCATGGCGCCAGCGTGCTCACCGCACGCATCAATACCCTCGGCAGCCGCGCCGAGGACGTGTTCGTGATCGAAGGCGAAAGCCTGGAACGCGCCTCGGTCCGGCTGGAACTCGAACAGGACTTGCTCGGCGTACTGAAGGTTTAAACACCTGGAGCGTCACCTTCGACCGGCGGGCGAGACGCCCGCGCTCCCAGGCGCAGCCGAACACTGCCACTTCAATCGCGGGGCAATGGAGCGCGGGCGGTCCCGCCCGCGAGTTTGCACTTCACTTACGACCGGCGGG
>JASJPK010000075.1:0-22015 GCA_031426735.1 Hydrogenophilaceae bacterium
TCGACGACGGTCGCGCTTGGGTGGAAAGGGGCGCTCTACGCCGCCAAGACGGGCGGCCGCGACCAGGTCACCGATGCAATCGCGCCTTGGAAGGCGCTCCTACGGGGCGGGTGGTAGGAGTGCCTTCCAAGGCGCGATTGTTCTAGGCATGTCACCAGACCAGCCGGATGCCGTTGCTGCCATTTTCGACGACGGTCGCGCTTTGGTGGAAAGGGGGGTGCTGCGGGATCTGCTGCTTGAAGCCGTTGATTTCCAGATGTGTCCCCACCGGGAAGGAAATGGCGCCATACCCCACCACCATGCTGCGTCCCTCGAAGTGTTTCACCCGGTAAAGGCCGTAGTTGCGTCCGCCTATCGTGATGGACACGATGCTCAGCCCGGATGCTTCCGAATGAATCTGCGCCGTGCGGGGCGATTTCGTCTCCATACTTTGCATGACGACTTTCTCCTTGTGTCTCGCGCCGAATCCCTTGCTAGGGCATTTTTGGACACTAGGTGGAATGCAGCGGTCGGACAATCGGCGAGATCTTTAGTCGATCTGCGCAATCTCCAGGAGAGGCGGTTGCTAACGCAGGTTGGTTTTGATCAATTCCTGCAACAGGGCCAGCACCCGATCGCGCAGGTTGTGAAGTTCGCCTAGCCGCGCCTGAGCCTTCGCGTTGTCTTGGTGGGCGTGCAGTTCGACCAGTTCCCGCGCCAGTTGGTAGACCTGCCGATGCAGCGTTTCGATGCTCTGGAAGGTCGGCAGGTCGCCATAGCGCGCTTGCCCCTCGCCTTCCAGCCAGCAGCCGAAGCGGCAACGCTGGTAGTCCAGCGAGGGGGGCGCCGTGCTGCCACCTTTCATATAGATCTCGATGGCACGCACCCAGGCGCGGTGTTCGACGCTGGCAAACAACAGCGGCAGATCGATACGGCTGATCGGTGCCTGCGCGCGCCAGCGCGGATCGGTCTGCCAGGCGGCGGCCCAGGCGGGAAGCTGCGCCGCCGGCATCGGCCGCGCGATGCCGTAGCCCTGGGCGAGTTCGCAGCCGAGTTGCAGCAACATTTCGCCCTGTTCCACGTTTTCCACGCCCTCGGCGATGGCCTGGCGGCCGAATGCCGTGGCCAGGCCCAGCACGCCCTCCAGAATGGCCAGGTCGTCCGGGTCGTCCAGCATGTCGCTGACGAAGCTGCGGTCGATCTTGAGCTGGGCGGCCGGCAGGCGTTTCAGGTAGGTGAGCGAGGAGTAGCCGGTGCCGAAATCGTCGAGGGCAAATCGCACGCCCATCTCGCCGCAGGTGTGCATGACCCGGGAGACATGCTCCATATCGGTCAGCGCACTGCTCTCCAGCACTTCCAGTACCAGATCGACCGGGTCGATATCGGCATGGCGCGCCAGCAGGGCGCGCAGACGTTCGGTGAAATCGCCTTGCTGCAACTGGTTGGCGCCGACGTTGACGCTCAACGGCAGGTTCAGGCCGCCGGCGCGCCAGGTTTTCATCTGGGCCAGGGCGGTGTCGATGACCCATTCGCCTACTTCGACGGCGAGCGGATGATCCTCGATCACCGGCAGGAAGCGGTCCGGCGGCAACAGGCCCAGTTGCGGGTGTTGCCAGCGGATCAGCGCTTCGGCGCCGACGATCTGGCCGCTGCGCATGTTCACCTTGGGCTGGTAATACAGCACGAATTCGCGCTCGCTCAGCGCACTGCGGATGCGCTCCAGGTTCTCGTGGTGGCCGCGCACGCTGCGGTCATGTTCGGCGTCGAAGATGTGGTAGCGGTTCTTGCCGGCCAGTTTGGCCTGATACATGGCCTGATCGGCCTGGCGCAGCAGTTTGTCGGCATCCGCCGCTTCCGCCTGCGGGTAAAACGTCACGCCGAGACTGGCCGAGACCTGCAGCAGGCTGTCGCCGACACGCACCGGTTGGGCGGCGGCGGCAAGCAAGCGGGTCAGCATTGGTACGCTGGCTTCGACGTCGGCCAGATCGCTCGACACCGCGACAAACTCGTCGCCGCCCAGGCGTGCGATGGTGTCGCCTTCGCGCAGCGCCAGCTTCATGCGGGCGGCGAGGGCGATCAGCAACTGGTCGCCGGCCTCATGGCCGTAGCTGTCGTTGATCTCCTTGAAACCGTCCAGGTCGAGATAGATCACCGCCAGGCGTTGCCCGCGCCGTTCGGCCTGCACCATGGCCTGATGCAGGCGGTCGGCAAGCAGGACGCGGTTGGGCAGGTTGGTCAGCGCATCGAAGTGGGCGATGCGTTCGAGTTCCTGCTGGTGGCGTTTGATGTGCGAGATGTCGGCAAAGACGCCGACGTAGTGCTGAATTTTGCCGTGCGCATCGCTCACCGCCGAGATGGTCAGCAGTTCCGGATAGATCTCGCCATTCTTGCGCCGGTTCCACACTTCACCTTGCCAGAATCCCGCCTGCTTCAGATTGGCCCACATGCCGGCATAGACTTCGCTGTCCTGGCGGCCGGAATTGAGCAGGTTCGGATTCTGGCCGAGCACCTCGGCGCGGCTATAGCCGGTGATGCGCGTGAAGGCGGCATTGACATCGACGATGCGGTTGTCGGCATCGGACAGCAGGATGCCCTCGTGGCTGTGCTGGAACACGCTGGCGGCCAGGCGCAGTTGCACCTCGGCCTGTTTGCGCGCACTGATGTCGCGCACGATGGAAATGATCGCGGTCTGCGCATTCAGCGTGAAGGCGTGGGCATGGATCTCGACCGGGATGCATTGTCCCGTCTTGCCGATGTGCAGTTGCTCGAAGGTGACGTATTCGCCGGTAATCAATCCTTGTATGTGCGGGCCGATATCGATGCCGCTATCGGGCGCGTCCAGTTCCAGCGGCGACATGCTCAACAATTCCTCGCGGGAGTAGCCGGTATAGGCCGAGGCCTGCCGGTTGCACTCGATGAAGGTGCCCGGCATGCCGTCCGGCCGCAGGCCGTGTACGTAAACCGCGTCGCCGATCGACTCGAACAGGGACTGGAAGCGGGCCTGGCTGTCGCGCAAGGCCGCCTCGGCCCGTTTGCGGTCGCTCACGTCGTGGATGATGGAGTGCAGGAAGAACTTGCCGCCGATGCTGATCGGACCGCTGTACACCTCGACATCGCGCAGTTCGCCCGAGGCCAGGCGGTGGCGGAAGTTGAAGTAGAGCCGCTGTTCCAGTCTGGCCTGCTCCATTTCGGCCTGGATGCGGTCCGCCGGCAGGATGTTGAGATCGGCAATGTGTAGCTGCAACAGTTCTGCCCGCGGGTAGCCGTAGAACGCGCAGGCCGCCTCGTTGGTGTCGACGATGCTGCCGTCCGTTGGGTCGACGATCAGTTTGATCGCGGTGTTGACCTCGAACGCCTGGCGGTAGCGCTCCTGGCTTTCCGCCAGGTCGCGGGTGCGCGCCGTCACCAGGTATTCGAGATGCGCCTGGATCTCTTCGTAAGCCAGCAACGCCTGGCGCAGCGTGCGCGAGAGCATGCCGATTTCGTCGCCCGTGCTGTCTTCCTCGGCGCGGAACGGCTTCCCCTCCGCCACTTCGCTACAGGCCAGGGCGAGCCGGTTGAGGCGGCCGGTGAGGCTGGCGGCGACCCGGCCGGCGCCGTACCAGGCCAGCGCGGCGAAGGCCAGGCCGGCCGCCAGGTAGACGGCCAGGCGCAGCAGGCCGGGCCGCAGCCATTGGTTGTTGCTGGAATACAACTCCAGTTGCAGCCCCGGATCACCCTGGGCACCGGGCAGCGGCAACGCGAAACGGACCGGGAATGTGCGTTCGCTGGCCTGTTCCCGGGTCTGGGCGAGGACCGTGTCGCCGCGGAACAAGGTTACGCCGTGGTCGTTATCCAGACCGATCACATTGGCGCGGAACAGGGCCTCCAGGTCGTAGGCCGCCACCAGCACGCCGATCGTATCCTGGGTGTAGGGAAACAACACCGGATAAGCCGCCAGCAGGATCGGCGATGCCGTGCCGATGACCGTCCGCGGGCGCTTGTCGCGCAGCACTGCGCCGACGATGTCGCTCAATTGCGGGTTCGCCAGGCCGGCCTGCAGTTGTCCAGCTACCGGGCGGCCACGGTAATCCAGCAGCAACACGTCCTTGTCCGTGCTATCCGCATTGCGGCTGGCCAGGAACGGCTTGAGATAGATTTCCCGTTCGGCGGAATCGGTCAGCGCGTTCCAGACCATGGGGTTGCGGCTGAGCTGTTCCAGGTTGCCGAGGCGGTTGCGCAGGCTGCCGGCCATGCGCTCGCCGATGATGCGCATTGTGTTGGTGTTATTTCGCGTCTGTTCGCGGGGAATCTCCCACAGCGACAACGCCAGCGAGGCGGCGCCGATCACCAGCAGCACCAGCATGGTGAGGGTGAACGCGGCGCGGCGGATGCGCGCCGCGAGCGAGCGATGCTTGCTCAGGACGGGCTTTTGTCGCGTTTCGGCCATGGCAGGTGCGAACACGCTCAATGGGCGAGGGGAAGCGCGATCGGAATCAGTTTGTCGTCCGTGGTATAGCGGGCGAAAAAGATGTTGGCCGCCGACAGCGCGTCATGGCGCGCCGGGCTGAATGGCCTGGCGTATTGCTGCACCAGGCCATCGTAGGGCCCCAGTCGTTCCAGCGCCGAACGGATCTTGGCCCGGTCGGTGGAACCGGCGCGGTCGATGGCGCGCGCCAGCAGATGGGTCAGGTCGTAGGCGTGCGCCAGGCCGACCGGGCTTTTCACTCGATCCGCCGCGTCGATGCCATACAGCCGCTTGGCTGCGGCCAGCACGCGCTTTGCCGTGGCTGTCTTGCGGCCGACGAAACTGAAGGTCTGGATCACCGCCAGGTCGACCTGATCCAGGGCATTGCCGCTCAACGCGGCGAATTCGCCGCCTGTGATGCCCCAATGGCTGACGATGGGCAGGCGTTGCGCGGTGGGCAGGGCGGCCAGTTGCTTGACCAGAATGGCACCTTCGGTCTCGTTGGCGACCAGCACGATGGCCTGCGCGCCGGCTGTGCGCAGTTCCTGGTACGGCGCGATCAGGCTGGCATCGCCCCAGTTGTACCAGCGTTCCGCGACCAGCTTGACGCCTTGCGCCGATGCGGCCTTTTCCAGCGCGGCGCGATTGCTGCGGCCCCACGCCGTATTGGGCAGTAGCAGGCCGACGCGTTCAGCCTGGTAGGCCCGGCGGGCGAATTGCAGGAAGGCCGGCGCGGCCCAGGCATCTTTCAGCGACAGGCGGAAGGTGTAGCTGGGGCGGTGGGGGTGATCGGTAATCGGGTCCGCCGAGCCCCACGGGTCGAGCAGCGGTATGCCCAGTTCCTGTGCGACCGGCACGCTCTCGATGTAGACCGGGCTGAACTTGCCGCCGAACACCGCGACCAGATCGGGGATGGCGGCCAGTTCGCGCAGGTTGTCCTTGCCGATCAAGGCGATGGAACGGTTGTCGCGCGTCACCAGTTCCAGCGGGCGGCCGCCGAGCACGCCGCCGGCCTGGTTGATCTCTTCGATGGCGATGCGGATACCCTGCTCGATGGCCTGGGCGGAGGTGCTGGTCTTGTGGCCGAATTCCGCGTCGAGGCCGATCTTGACCGGCGAGCGGGTTGGGTTCGCGGCCAGTGCCAGGCCGGATAAAAGGAATGCGGCAAAGAGGACGACGCCGACGCGCATGGCTGCGGGCAGCCTTTTGTATGACGACATGGAAGAGCCCGTGGTTGCCTGGAACAACCGGCATGCTGGAACGGGCGGATTATATCGAAAGTAATATTTACTTGCCGCCTTGCGGCAAGTGTCTCGCGTGCGCTCAGGCGCCGGGTTTCAGGCGTTGGGCGAATTTAGCCCGGAACTTCGCCAGCTTCGGCTGCACGACGAAGACGCAGTAGGGCTGGTTCGGGTTCTGCTCGTAATAGCGTTGGTGGTAATCCTCGGCGGGCCAGAACACGCCGGCTGCGACGATCTCGGTGACGATGGGGCGGTCGAAGGCTCGCTCTGCAGTCAGTTGCGCGACGAGTTCCTCTGCCGTCGCCCGCTGCATCGCGTCGTGCCAGAAAATGGCCGAGCGATATTGCGTGCCCATGTCGTTGCCCTGGCGGTTCAGCGTGGTGGGGTCGTGCAGCGTGAAGAAGATTTCCAGCAGTTCGCGATAACCGATCCGGTCCGCGTCGAACTGGATCTGCACGACTTCGGCGTGGCCGCTGTCGCCGTTGCAGATCTGCTGGTAAGTCGGGTTCTTGCCGGCGCCGCCCATGTAGCCGGAGACGGCTTCCTGTACCCCGTCAAGACGGTTGTAGGCCGTTTCCAGGCACCAGAAGCAACCGCCGGCGAGCGTGGCAATCTGATTGTTCATAAGGCCTCCTTGGTTTGTAGCGTTCGAGTCTCGGCTTGGCTTCAGGTTCTCGCGCCAATTGCCGATAGGAGAAGAATCCTTGTTGATGGTTTCCGATGTTGCTTATGAATCCCGGCGAAAAACGTATTGCGATCGATCAGGTCAGGGTGGGGTTGTTCATCCGCCTGGATGCCTGGATGGATCATCCGTTTTTATTCAGCAGTTTCAAGATACGCAACGAGAAACAGCTCATTGCATTGCGTTCCCTCGGCTTGCGCGAGGTGTTCTATATGCCGGAAAAAAGCGATGTGGCGCCGTTGCCGCCGCCCAAGGTGGATGCCCCCGTTGCGCCGACGCCGGAGATCGATCCCGAAGTGGCGGCGATGATGCAGGCCATGTGGCAGGAAAAGCGCGAACGGCGCGAGAAGATTACGCAGCAGCGCGAGGCCTATGGGCGTTGCGAAAAGCAGTTCGTCGGCGGCATCGCGACCGTGAAAAGCCTCTTGCGCAACCTGTTCGCACGGCCGGAAGAGGCCATCGCGCAGGCGCAGACGCTGATCGTGGAAATGGTCGACTCGCTGCTGGCCGAGAAAGATGTCCTGCTGCATCTGATGAATGCCAAGAACGGCGACGAAGGCGCCTATTACCACGCGCTCAACGTCACCATGCTGGCCTTGATGCTGGGCCGCGAGGCCGGTCTGAAGTCCGGCGAGATGTGCGCCTTGGGCTTGGGTTGCCTGTTGCACGACATGGGCAAGGAAAGGGTGCCGAGCCAGATTTTGCTGAAGAAAACGGCGTGGACCAGCGCCGAACGCAATTTCTACCGGCAGCATGTGGTGTACGGCGTGGAGTTGGCGGAAAAACTGCCCAACCTGCCGACCGGCGCGATGGAAGTGATCGCGCTGCACCATGAAATGCTCGACGGCAGCGGCTTTCCCGGTGCTTTCGGCGCCGGCCGCATCGGCAAGCTGGCGCGCATCGCGGCTATCGCGAACGCGTTCGACAACGCCTGCAATCGGGTCAATCCGGCCGAATCGATGACGCCGGCGCAGGCCTTGTCGGTCATGTTCAAGCGGGATCGCGACAAGTACGACGCCGAGTTGATGCAACTTTTCGTGCGCTGCCTCGGGGTTTATCCGCCCGGCAGCATCGTGCGCCTGAACAACCAGGCGATTGCGCTGGTGGTGAGTGTGAACCCGGGCAAGTTGCTGCATCCAACGCTGTTGTTGTACGACCCCGCCGTGCCGAAGGAAGAGGCGTTGCTGCTGAATCTGATCGACGAACCGGAATTGTCGGTGGCCGCCACGCTGCGCCCGTCCGAATTGCCCAAGCCGATATTCGATTACCTGAGTCCGCGCAGCCGAATCAGCTATTTCAGCGAGTCGGTGGCGGCGCCGGGGCGAAAGACGGGCGCGTAAGTGCGCAACCCGCGCAGACGCAGATTGTAGGATGGGCCAAGCGTAGCGGGCCCATCAATGCAGCGAAGGTGATGGGCCCGCTGCACCAGTTCTGATGTAACTACTAAGCGACGACTAAGCCGCCAAAAGACGGCGGCCAAGTCGCTGCTTATCGGCACGCCGGATGCCTAAGCGGCAAAACCCGCCGCCAAGGCCTCCGCTGCGCTTGGCCCATCCTACTGTCACTACTTCAGCGAGTCGGTGGCTCCGGGCAGGAGAGTTTGCCCCTAGTGCGAATTCATTCGCACTAGCCTTTCAAGCCTTGTTGCGCATATGGTCGCCCACCTTCAGGAAGGCTTTGTACAACTCGTTGCGCAATGTTTCATCGGCGACGACTTCATCCAGCGCCAGCTGCATGCAGTGCATCCACTGATCGCGCTCGTCGTTGCCGATGGCAAAGCCGATATGGCGCTGGCGCAGCATCGGATGGCCGTGTTTGTCGGTGTACAGCGGCGGCCCGCCGAGCCAGCCGGAGAGAAAATCGAACAGCTTCTGACGCGAGCCGGACAGGTCTTCCGCATGCAGTTTGCGGATGCCGTAGGTTTCCGGCAGCTCGTCCATGTGGCTGTAGAAGCGTTCGACCAGTTCGCGCACCTTGGCTTCGCCGCCGATGCGTTCGTAATGAGTTTGCAGGGTCATGTCGAGTTGAACAGTTGTAGTCCGGGTGCGGCGTAGCGCAATCCGGGGAGTGGGAAGCGCCGGTGAGATTACTCGCGGAAGGCTTTCAGATAATGCCCTTCGAAGTAGCGCTTTGCCCAGTGGAACAGGCGCGAGGAGGGCAGCAGGTAAGAGCGCTTCAGGTCGCGGTAGACCAGGATGCCTTGGTCGATCGTGTCGACGATGCAGATCAGTTCGATCTTGAAGCGCGCGCTGGCGGGTTTGCCGTCCAGTGCCAGCAGCAGGTTTTTCGCGGCGGCTGCAGCTTGCAGATCGGCCATGTGCGCCTGTTTCGGCATCCAGTCCGGACCCGGAAAACTGCCTGCGTCGCCGGCCACGAACACCTTGTCGGCACCGGCGACACGACAGAATTCGTCGGCCTGGAAGAAACCGCCGGGCGACAGCGGCAGACCGGCATCCGCCGCCCAGGCCGGGCCGGTCAGACCGGGCATGAACAGGATCAGGTCGGCATTGACGTGGCCGCCTTCGGTATCGACGCCCTTTTCCGAGAAGCTCAGCGGCTTGTGGCCCAGATGCGTGTCGATGCGGCGTTTCGCCATTTCGGCGAGCAAGCCGGACACCGCCTTTTCGCCCAGGCGTTTGCCCGGTTCGGCGGCGGCGTTGAAGAAGGTCAGCTCGATCTTGTCGCGCTTGCCTTGCTGGCGCAGGTGCGTGTCGAGGCCGAACAGCAGTTCGAACATCGGCCCGCCGCGCATGGCCGCAGGCTCGTTCGGATTGCCGCCGAAGCCGAGTGCGATACGGCCGCTCTGCATGGCATCGACGCGGTCGCGGATAGCTTCGGCCGAGGCGACGCCTTCGCACAGGGTCAGCGCGTGTTCGATGCCGGGCAGCTTCTTGATGAAGCGGCCGCCGGTGGCGATGATCAGCGCATCGTTGGCCACTTCACCGGCATCGGTCAGTACCGTGCGGCCGCCGTCGGCGAGGCCGATGACGCGGCCGGCGACGAACTCGACGTTATGCTCACGCAGGAAGCGCGCCAGCGGCAGGATCAGGTCGCTGCCTTTGCGCAGGCCGGAAGGAATCCAGATCAGGCTGGGCAGATAGACGAATTCGGCCTTCGGCGCGACCAGCGTGATGCGGGTCTTGGGGGCACGCTTGCGCAGTTCGCGCACGGCGGTGAGCGCGGCAAAGCCGGCGCCGAGGATGACGATGCGGGGAGCGGTATGCACGGGGATTCCGGTTGGTGTATTCAGTTGGCGGATTTTGCCAGCGCGCGGCCGATACTTTCATCCAGTTTGACTGCGGCTTGTTGCATGACTTCGGCCACCTTGGGTTCCAACATGCCTGCCAGCAAGCCGGCGTTCATGCGCGCCACCATGACGCGGCCGTCGCTCATGCCGTAAACGGACACGCTGCACGGCATCAGCGCGGAGACGTAGCGGGTGGCGTCGCTCTTCAGCAACGGGAGGGCATTCTTGCCGCTGGTCAGTTCCAGGATCACCAGACCGCCGGGGATGACCACGTTCTTCCGGGCCAGGCGTTCGCCCAGATCGATCTCGGCAACGACATTCCAGCCGTCGGCGGCCAACTGGGATTTCAGGTTCGTGAGCGTGCCGGCGAAATCGGTCCGACTCACGTTCTCGACGACGATGCTGCGCGTGTTGTCAGTGGCGGCGACTTCCATGGCGAGGCTGGGTTGCGCTGCCGCGAGGGCGGCGATCAGCAGGAGTTTGGCGAAGGTGCGGGAAAAGTTCATGGTGGGTTCCTGTGTGGTTAAACGGGGGTTAGCTGATGCGGGTCAGCGGCGGCAACTCGCTGAGGGTGCCGTTGAGCCAGGCCGCCACGGCGCGGTCGGGATCGCGCTCCGGCGTGGAAACGGCCTGGATGGCTTGTTGTTTCAGGCGATAGCGCAGTTCGCTGGCCATGCCGCCGGAGATCAGCACATTGATGTCATGCAGCGGTGGGGGAACGCCGACAGCGTGAAAGCTCTGGTCGTCGGGCAGTTCGACCAGGCGTTTTGCCACCACATCGGCATATTCGGTCTGATAAACCCAGAACCTGCGGCAGCGGCCGGCATGGTCGCTAACGGTATTGCTGTTCTCGCAGGTGACGGCGATTTTCATGTTCGGTTGCTGCTCGAAGAGGTCGGGTGAGGTGCCATTGCCAGGCGGAAAGGAATACAGACCGAGGGGAGGAGAGACTGGATTCGTTGTCCGCCGGCAATGGCTCGGACGCGATGTATAGAAAGCAATGCGCATGCCAAAGTGATAGAAATTTGCAAGTGCTTGATTGGCATGCGTTGTTTGTCTGTGCGGGTTCATTTCCCTGGGGCAGTCCGGCTTCGTCTTGACAGAAATGGCAGCTATGCTTGACATTGTTGTCATGAATGCAGCCCCCCCTTCCGGCGAACTCCTCGCCCTGCTCGAATCCCTGCCGGAACCGCGCATCCTGGTCGATCCGGATTACCGCATCCTGTCCGCCAACGCCGCTTACAAACACACCTTCGGCAATCCGAGCGAGATCATCGGCCGTACCTGCTACGAGATTTCGCACCATTACGACAAACCGTGCGACCAGTGCGGCGAATCCTGCCCGCGCCAGACCGCGATGAAGACGCGCCAGCCCAACCGTGTGCTGCATCTGCATCACACGCCGCGCGGCCAGGAATACGTCGATGTTGAACTGGTGCCGATCCACGACGCCGCCGGCCGCCTAGTCTATTTCGTCGAGACCATGCGTTTCCTGCATGAGACCGGCCAGCAGCCGGGCGCGCTCGGCATGGTCGGCCGCTCGCCGGCGTTCACTCGCATGCTCGATCTGATCAATCGCGTCGCGCCGGCAATGACGCCAGTGTTGCTGCTGGGCGAATCCGGCACCGGCAAGGAGCTCGCCGCCCAGGCCGTGCATGCGCTGAGCCCGCGGCGCGAGCACCCGTTCGTGCCGGTGGACTGTTCCGGCATGACCGAAAGCCTGTTCGAATCGGAACTGTTCGGCTACGAGAAGGGCGCTTTCACCGGCGCCGGCCAGCGCAAGACCGGCCTGGTCGAAGCGGCCGCCGGCGGCACGCTGTTCCTCGACGAACTGGGCGACATTCCGCTGCATCTGCAGGTGAAGCTGCTGCGCCTGCTGGAAACCGGCAGCTACCGCCGTGTCGGCGGCGTCGACATCCTGCGCGCCGACTTCCGTCTGGTCTGCGCCACCCACCGCGAGCTGACGGCGATGGTGGAAGCCGGCAGTTTCCGGCGCGACCTGTATTACCGCCTCGCCACCTTTCCCATCCACCTGCCGGCGCTGCGCGAACGGCGCGAGGATCTGCCGCTGCTGGTGGAACATCTGCTTGCCCGACTGGCGCCGGAACGGCCGCTGCGTCTCGACTCGGCCTCGCAGACGCGGCTGCTGCACTACGCTTTCCCCGGCAACGTGCGCGAACTGAGAAACCTGCTGGAACGCGCCATGCTGATGGCGGACGGCGACGTCCTCAGTCCTGACCTGCCCGACATGACCGCGCCGGCCGGCATGGTCAACAGGGACGAACTGATCAGCCTGGCGGAAGTGGAACGCCGCTACGTGCGCGCCGCGCTCGACCGGCTCGGCGGCGACCGCAAGGCGCTGGCACGGCAGTTGGGTATCAGCGAGCGCACGCTGTACCGCAAGCTGGCGGAGTAGGGGCTGGGCTAAACCTATTTTGCGCAGTTGCCGGTGTCGTAGGAGCGCCTTCCAAGGCGCGAAGTCGGGAACAATCGCGCCTTGAAAGGCGCTCCTACGAGTGGTGTCGCCACTCACCCGGTGGGTGACGCGACAAAAACCTCTCATGTCTTTATCCACGCGGCTTTCGAGCGATATGCACATGACCAACTGAGGTTTCAAGGTTAAATGTTTTCCCGTACTGGCCGATAAGCAAAAAACCTGAATCCTTGCGCCTTTCGTAGGAGCGGCCTGGAAGCCGCGCCTACGAAGGACGCGTTGACCCCACGACACCTTCACTACGGCACGGTATCCATGGTCGCTTCCCCTCAACCCGATTCAGCCCGTATTCCCACGCTGCTGGTGGTGGACGACACGCCGGAAAATCTGGCGGTGCTATCGGAATTGCTGGCGCCTGCGTATCGCGTGCTGGTCGCCAATACCGGGCCGCGCGCGTTGCATCTGGCCCGCTCGCAGCCGCGGCCCGATCTGATCCTGCTCGATGTGATGATGCCGGACATGGATGGTTACAGCGTCCTGCAGCAACTGCGGCTAAGTCCCGTCACGGCCGATGTGCCGGTCATCTTCGTCACCGCGATGACCGCGATGGAGGATGAACAGCGCGGTTTCGATCTCGGCGCCGTCGACTACATCACCAAACCGATCCGTCCGCCCATCGTGCTGGCGCGCGTCAAGGCGCAACTGGAACTGAAAGAGGCGCGCGACTGGCTGCAGAACAAGAACCAGGTGCTGGAAGCCGAAGTGGCGGCGCGACTGAGCGAAATTCTGCTGATCCAGGATGTCAGCATCCATGCCCTGGCCCGGCTGGCGGAGACGCGCGACCCGGAAACCGGCAACCATATCCACCGCACACAATCCTATGTGCGGGCATTGGCGCTGCACTTGCGCGCGCATCCGAATTTCGCCGAGCTGCTGACGGCCGAATACATCGACCAATTGGCCAAGTCGGCGCCGCTGCACGACATCGGCAAGGTCGGCATTCCCGATCACATTCTGCTCAAGCCGGGCAAGCTGACGGCGGAGGAGTGGGCGATCATGAAGACGCATGCCCGTCTCGGCTCGGAGGCGATCGAGCAGGCCGAGCGGGATGCGGTCAAACCGGTGGCGTTCCTTGCCATCGCCAAGGAAATCGCGCACTGGCATCACGAGAAATGGGACGGCAGCGGCTATCCGGACGGCCTCGTCGGTGCCGCCATCCCGATTCCGGCGCGCCTGATGGCGTTGGCCGATGTGTTCGACGCGCTCATTTCGCGCCGCGTCTACAAACCGCCGATGCCGTATGAACAGGCGCGCGAAATCATCGTCGGCCATCGCGGCAGCCATTTCGACCCCGATGTGGTCGATGCCTTTCTGGTGGTTTTCGATGAATTCGTCAATATCGCCGAGCGTTACCGCGATGCCGGCGCGGAGTAGCCTGCGATGAACCCGATCGATCCTCACATCGGCGACGCTTCGCCGCGACAACTGGAAGCGGAGCGGATTCGTCTGCGTACGCTGGTCAGCACCATTCCCGACCTGATCTGGCTGAAAGATGCCGATGGCGTCTATCTCGCCTGCAATCCCATGTTCGAGCGGTTTTTCGGCGCCAAGGAAGCCGATATCGTCGGCAAGACCGATTACGACTTCGTCGCGCGGGAACTGGCGGATTTTTTCCGCGCGCATGATCGCAACGCCATGCTGGCCGGCGGTCCCACCGTCAACGAGGAATGGATTACCTTCGCCGACGACGGGCACAAGGCGCTGCTGGAAACCATCAAGACGCCGATGCACGATAGCGCGGGGGCGCTCATCGGTGTGCTCGGCATCGCCCGCGACATCACCGCCAATCACCAGTACCAGGAACAACTTGCCGCTCAGGTGGAGGAATTGCGCCGCTGGCAGGATGCCACGCTGGGGCGCGAGATGCGCATCCTGGAACTGAAGCGGGAAGTGAACGCGCTGCTCGCCAAACTCGGGCAGCCGCCGAATTACCCCAGTGCCGAAACACGCAGCCTGGGCGATGGGCAAGTCTTGCGAGACACCCGATGAAAAGCTGCCTGCGCCTGGTGCATTGGCTGTTGCCTGCCGCTTTCCTGCTCGGCGGTTGTGGCGACGGCGAACGCCAGGCGGCCTACCAGCCGGAATTCGGCGCAGCGCCGAGCAGCGCGCCGACGCGCCGGGAATATCGCTTCGCCGTGCACCCGCTGCACAACCCGGAGCGCTTGTTCGCGGTCTACGGCCCCATCGTCGACCGCCTCAACGCCGGCATACCGGAAGCCCATTTCGTTCTGGAAGCCTCGCGCAATTACGAGGAATTCGACAAGAAGCTGTATGCCCGCCAGTTCGATCTGGCGCTGCCGAATCCTTACCAGACCGTCAATGCCTTGCGCCACGGCTATCGGGTTTTCGGCAAGATGGGCGACGACGCCAATTTCCGCGGCATCCTGCTGCTGCGCCGCGACAGCGGAATCCGCGCGGTCGCCGATCTGAACGGCAAGGTAGTCAGTTTTCCGGCCAAGACCGCGTTGGCCGCGACCATGCTGCCGCAGCATTTTCTGCATGAGCGCGGCCTGCCGATCGACGCTTACGTGCCGCGCTATGTCGGTTCGCAGGAGTCCTCGATCATGAACGTCTATCTGGGCGATGCCGCGGCCGGCGCGACCTGGCCGCCGCCCTGGATCGCCTTTCAGAAAGATCATCCGGAGCGGGCCGCACAACTCCAGGTGAAATGGAGTACGCAATCGCTGCCCAATAATGGCCTGGTCGTGCGCGACGATTTCCCGCCGGCTTTGTTGAACAAGGTCGCCGCCATCCTGTTTTCTCTGCATGAAAACGCGGCCGGGCGTGCCGTGCTGGAACGGATGCCGCTATCCCGCTTCGAGCCGGCAAACGCGGCGACTTACCAGCCGGTGCGCGATTTCGTCGCTTATTTCAGTGCAGCCGTGCGACCTTTGCCGGAACAGCCGTGAACCTAGAAACCTCAGTTGACCGCTCCTTGGCTCTCGTAAGGTTGCTGAAGAGCCGGTGTTTGCGCCGCCGAGGACGCTCTCCGATTGGGTGGGGCCGCTACGCGCCCGATTGCACGGCTTCCGCGCCGCCTGGCGGCGTTGCTCCTCCTTGCGGGGCCAGCCCCGCCGCGTCGTCGCGCCTTGCCAGACGACTCGAAAACCGCGCACTCGGGCGCGCCCAACAGAGGTTTCTAGGTTGAACCCGCTACGCCGACGCCTGCGCGAACTCTCTATCCGCCAGCAACTGGTGCTCGGCATGGTGTTGCTGCTGACCTTGCTGATGAGCTTGTTCGTGACTTATCAGGTGTACCGGCAAGGCGAGTTTCTTGAGCACAACAGCCAGGTTCAGGCCGGTGGCCTGGCCAACACGCTGGCGGTGAGCAGCACGTCCTGGGTGATGGCCAACGATGTGGTGGGGCTGCAGGAAGTGATCCGTTCGGTGGCGCGCGAACCCGACGTGCGCTACGCCATGTTGCTCAGTCGGGACGGCCGGGTGCTGGCGCACAGCGAGCCGGTTCGGGTCGGCCTTTATCTGACCGATGCGCGTAGCCGTCTGCTGCGGAATGCGCCCATGCATCTGACGATACTGGCCAGCGACGATCAAGTGATCGACATGGCAGCACCGGTGCTGGCCGGCGGTCGTTTGCTCGGCTGGGCGCGGGTCGGCCTGGGCCGCGAGGAGGTCGCCGACAACCTGCGCCATATGCAGCGCGACGGCATCCTGTTCACGCTCGCCGGGATTGCACTGGGCGCCTTGCTTGCCATCGCGATTGCGCAGGGTCTGACGCGCGGCCTGCGCCATCTCGTGCAAGGCGTCAGTCGGGTCGCGGCGGGGGAGCGCGGATTCCAGCTCGTTTTCCAGCGCAAGGATGAAATCGGCAGGCTGGGCGAGGATTTCAATCGCATGCTGGCGGCGCTGGAGAAAAACGAATCACGCCTCGAAGCCGCCGAAATGGCGGCGCGCGGCGCCCAGGTGGAAATGGCCGGTCTGCTGGCGCGCGCGGACGATTCCCGCCTGGCGCTGCTCAGCATGCTGGAAGACCAGAAGTCGGCGGAAACCGCGCTGCGCCAGTCCGAAGCGCGTCTGCGCGATGCCCAGCGCGTCGCGCATATCGGCAGCTGGGATCTCAATCTGGTCAGCAACGGTTTGTGGTGGTCGGACGAGATATTCCGCATCTTCGAGATCGATCCCGAACTTTTCGAGGCGACTTACCCGGCGTTTCTCGAAGCCATCCACCCTGATGATCGCGACCGGGTCAATCAGGCCTATCGGGATTCCGTCGCCAACCGGACGCCCTACGACATCGTGCACCGCCTGCAGATGCAGGATGGGCGCATCAAATACGTGCATGAACGCTGCGAAACCCACTACGCCGCCGACGGCAGCCCGCAGTACTCCTTCGGTACGGTGCAGGACGTCAGCGAGCGCGTTCTGGTCGAGCAGCAATTGCGCAAGCTCTCCCTGGCGGTCGAGCAAAGCCCGAGCAGCATCGTCATCACCGACCTCGATGAGCACATCGAATATGTCAACCAGGCTTTCGTCGACGCCACCGGTTTCAGCCGTGAGGAGGCGTACGGCAAGACCCCGCGCATCCTGCAATCCGGCCAGACCGAACGCTCGACTTACACAGCCCTCAAGGAAAGCCTGAACAAAGGCGAAGTCTGGAAGGGCGAGTTCGTCAATCGGCGCAAGAGCGGCGAAATCTATTACGAAATGGCCACGATCGTGCCGATCCGCCAGCCGGATGGGCGCACGACCCATTTTCTGGCGGTGAAGGAAGACATCAGCGAAAAGCGGCGCACCGGCGAGGAGCTGGAACGCTACCGCCACCATCTGGAGGAACTGATCGCGGAACGCACGCACCAGTTGGTCGAAGCCAAGCTGGAAGCCGAAGCGGCTAATCTGGCGAAGAGCGCGTTCCTGGCCAACATGAGCCATGAAATCCGCACGCCGATGAATGCCATCGTCGGTCTGACGCATCTGCTGCAGGGCGGCAACTGTAATGACGAACAGCACGACAAGTTGCGCAAGATTGCCGATTCGGCGCACCACCTGCTGTCGGTGATCAACGACGTGCTCGATATTTCCAAGATCGAGGCCGGCAAATTCAGCCTGGAGAGCACCGATTTCGATCTCGACAGCCTGCTCGGCGGCGTCGCCAATCAGGTGCTGGACAAGGTGCGGCTGAAGAACCTGGAACTGGTCGTCGACATCGCGCCGAATATGCCGCGCTGGCTGCGCGGCGATCCCACCCGGCTGACGCAGGCACTGCTCAATTACGCCGCCAATGCCGTCAAGTTCACCGAAACGGGGGCCATCACCTTGCGCGTCGTCGCGCTGGAGACCAGCGAGACGGATTTGCTGCTGCGTTTCGAAGTGCGCGATAGCGGCATCGGCATTCCCGAGGATGCGCAGGCGCGTCTGTTCCAGACCTTCGAGCAGGTGGATGCTTCCACCACCCGCCGCTACGGCGGCACCGGCCTCGGCCTCGCCATCACCCGGCGCCTGGCCGAGATGATGCACGGCACGGTCGGTGTCGAAAGCCGGGTCGGGCAGGGCAGCGTGTTCTGGTTTACCGCGCGGCTCGGACGTTCCGCGCAAACCGGCATGCCCATGTCGCATGTCCACCTGGCCGGGCGCAAGGTCCTGCTGGCCGACGACACGCCGGAAGCGCGCGAAGTTCTCGGCGAAATGCTGCGCAGCCTGGGCCAGCGCGTCGATGTCGTGGAATCGGGCGAGGCGGCGCTGGAACGCATCGCCTCCGCCGACCGCGCCGGCGAGCCTTACGAGCTGGTGGTGCTGGATTGGCGCATGCCCGGCCTCGACGGCATGCAGACGGCGCGTCGGCTGCAGGGCATGGCGCTGGCGAGCCTGCCCGAGCGCATGCTGGTGACGGCCTACGACGAACCGGAACTGCGCGCAGCCGCGCGTGAAGTCGGTTTCCATGCGGTGTTGATCAAGCCGGTGACGCCTTCGACGCTGTACGACAACCTGATGCCGCTGTTCGATGCCGGCAGCGCAGCTGCCGCGCCGAAGAGCATGAACCGTCCTGGCGCCGATTTCACCGGCGCGCGTCTGTTGCTGTGCGAGGACAACCCGATCAACCAGGAAGTCGCGCTGGAATTGCTGCGCGAAGCCGGCCTCGAAGCCGATCTCGCGGAAAACGGCCAGATCGGGCTGGACAAGGTGCGCCAGGCCGCCGAGCCGTACGACCTGATCCTGATGGATATGCAGATGCCGGTGATGGACGGCCTCGAAGCCACGCGTGCGATTCGCGCCTTGCCCGGCTGCGACAAGGTGCCGATCCTGGCGATGACCGCCAATGCGTTCAGCGAAGACCGGCAACGCTGCCTGGATGCCGGCATGAACGACCATGTCGCCAAGCCGGTGGATCCGGATGCGCTGTTTGCAGCCCTGGCGAAATGGCTGCCGCGCAAGATGGCGGTGCGGCCAGCCCGTGCCGGCACCCCGCAGCACACGGACGGCGCAGCGGGTTTTTCCACCGATTTTTCTGTCGATTTTTCCGCTGATTTTTCCTCTATCGCCGGCCTCGATGCCAAGGCCGGCCTGCGCATGACGCGCGGCAATCCGGAGAAATACGCCGCGTTGTTGCGCCTGTTCGTCGAACACCACGCGGTCGATATGGCGCGTCTGCGCAACAGCCTGGCCAACGGCGATGGCGTCCAGGCCAAGCGCCTGGCGCATTCGCTCAAGGGCGCCGCCGGGACCATCGGAGCCGGCGTATTGCAGCGGTTGGCCGAAGAGCTCGATACCGCGTTGGGCGAAGGTCGCTCGCCGCCGGAAATCGATGCCCGCATCGAGGCCTTCGCGCAAGCGCAGCAGGCCTTCATCGTCGCTGTGCGCAGCGCGCTGGATGCGATGCCGCCGGCCCATGACGCCAACGCGGTGCCGGTCGACCCGGCTCGACTGCGCGAACATCTGGATCGTCTCGCCGCCTTGCTGGCGGACGGCGATTCGCAAGCCATGCCGCTGATGCGCGAATGTGCGCCCGAATTGCGCGCCGTGCTGGGCGGTCTCGGCGAACGACTGCAACACCAGGTCGAAGTGTTCGATTTCGAACTGGCGCTGGAAACCTTGCGCGCGGCGCGTGAGCAGCTGTCTGGCTGACATGGACGTCGTCTTCCTCGTCTACGGACTCTCTTTCCTGGCCCTGGGCCTGGTGCTGGCGATCTGGCCCAAGCAGGACAGCCGCTTCGAACTCTCCCGACTGAGTGGCTGGCTGGCGGCATTCGCTTTCGTGCACGGCGCGCTGGAGTGGATGGATCTGTGGCGCGTGGTGCATGGCGACAATCCCGCGCTTGCCGCGCTGCGCCCGTTCACGTTGCTCGCGTCCTATCTGCTGTTGTACGAGTTTGGCCGCCGCCTGGTCGCGGCTGCTCTGCTCAAGCCGGGCGGATTGCTTCGGACCTGGCTGTCGGCGCGGCTGCATTTCGTTTTGCTGGCTGCTGTCGCGGCGGGCAGCGGGTGGGGCGATGGCTTTCTGCTAAATCTGGTCATCTGGTCGCGCTATCTCTATGGATTTTCCGCCGCCATGTTGGCCGGCGCCGGTTTCCTGCTGTATTGCAGCAACCGCATTCAACCCAGCCTGGAAACGGACGAATTCCGTCCGGTCAGGCGTGCCTGCATGGCCGCCGGCGGCGCCTTCATTGTCTATGCCGTGTTCGGCGGTCTGGTGGTGCCGCGCGCCGACTGGGCGCCGGCGGCGTGGCTCAATCAGGACAGCTTCCTGGCGGTCAGCGGTATCCCGGTGCAATTGTTGCGCGCCGCCTGTGCGGTCACGGTGGCCATTTCGGTGGCCTACATCCTGCGCATTTTCCATATCGAGCGCGGCCAGCGCATGCGTGCGGCGCTCGATCAGACCGAAGCCGCACTTGCGCAGGCCGACTGTCTGGGGCGACACAATCGGCTGCTGCTGGAGTCTGTCGGCGAGGGCATTTTCGGCATCGACCGCGATGGTCGCGCCACGTTCATCAATCCGGCGGCTCTGGCCATGCTGGGTTTTAGCGCCGATGAAATCATCGGCGAGCCGGTCCACCTGCTGACGCACCATAGCCATGCCGACGGCAGCGTTTATCCGCGCGAACAATGTCCGACGCAGCGGACGCTGCTCGACGGCCAGGCGCGTCATGTCGAAAGCGATCATTTCTGGCGCCAGGACGGCAGCCATTTCCCGGTTGAGTACTTCACCACGCAGATCCGCGAAAACGGCGAGGCGATCGGCGCCGTGGTGGTGTTCAAGGACACCAGTGAGCGCCAGCGCATCGAGGCCGAGCTGGAAACCTACCGCAATCGCCTGGAAGGCCTGGTGGCGCAGCGTACGGCGGAACTGCAGGCGCTGGAACAACGCAGCCGGCTGATCCTGGATGCCAGCGCCAATGGCCTTTATGGCATCGATACCGTCGGCCGCATCAACTTCATCAACCCGGCCGGCAGTCGCATGCTCGGCTATGCGCCGGATGCGCTGATCGGCCGCGCGGTACATGCCGCCCTGCATCACACGCATGCCGACGGGTCGCCTTACCCGGGTGAAACCTGTCCGATGTTGGCGGCCTTGCAACAAGGGCGGGCGGTACGCAACGACGACGATCTGTTCTGGTGCGCCGACGGCACGCCGCTGCCGGTCGCGACGGCCACCCAGCCGATGCTGAAAGACGGGAAAATCGTCGGCGCCGTGGTCAGCTTCTCAGACATCAGCCAGCGCAAGGCGCTCGACGCCGCGCGCGATCGGGCGCTGGCCGAGGCCGAACGGCTGGCGCGGGTAAAGAGCGAATTCCTCGCCAACATGAGCCATGAAATCCGCACGCCGCTGAACGGTGTGCTCGGCCTGGCCCAGATCGGCATGCGCGACAGCGCCGGACGCGGCAGCGCGAGCGAGACCTTCGCCAAGATCGTGCAGTCGGGCAAGCTGCTGCTCGGCATCGTCAATGACGTGCTCGACTTCTCCAAAATCGAGGCCGGCAAACTCAAGATCGAAGCGGTGCCGATGCAGCCGGTCGAAGTGTTGCGCGAAGTCGCCACCTTGATGCATGAACGCGCCAAGGCCAAGGGCCTCTCCTTCAAGATCAGGAAAGCGCCGGATCTGCCGGTGACCTGCCTGGGCGACCCGCTGCGCCTGGGCCAGATCCTGATGAATCTGTTGTCCAACGCGATCAAGTTCACCCAGACCGGCAGCGTCACGCTGGAGGTGGCGCGCGAAGGCGAGAATCTGCTCTTGCGGATCGGCGATAGCGGCATCGGCATGACGCAGGACGAGATCGAACGCCTGTTCCGTCCGTTCGAACAGGCCGACGGTTCCACCACGCGCCGCTTCGGCGGCACCGGCCTCGGCCTGGCCATCACGCATCGCCTGGTGCAGCTGATGGGCGGCAGCATCCGGGTCGACAGCGTCGCGGGCGAAGGCAGCCGTTTCGAAGTGCGTCTGCCCTGCACCGAGACCCTGCAGGCGCTGCCGGCGCGGTCGCCCGTATGGATGCGCGACACGTTGCTGCCGCTGTCCGGCATGAATATCCTGGTCGCCGAAGACAATGCGGTGAATCAGGAAGTAATCGAGGACATCCTGAGCAGCGACGGGGCGCATGTCACCCTGGTCGGCAACGGTCGCGAAGCCGTGGACAAGGTGGTGCAACTCGGCGGCGATGCCTTCGACATCGTCCTGATGGACATCCAGATGCCGGAAATGGGCGGCCACGAGGCAACCCGCCGCATCCTCGAAATCGCCCCCAACCTGCCTGTCGTCGGGCAGACCGCGCATGCGTTCGCCGAGGAAAAAGCCGCCTGCCTGGCTGCCGGCATGCGCGCCCATATTGCCAAACCGCTCGATCCGAGCGCCTTGATCCAGCTGATTCTGCAGTACGCGCGGCAGCACTGAAGCGGCGCCGATCAGAACCGCAGTTGCGGATTGTCGTAGGAGCGCCTTCCAAGGCGCGATCGCTCCGGTCATCGCGCCTTGGAAGGC
>JASJPK010000076.1:0-77889 GCA_031426735.1 Hydrogenophilaceae bacterium
CGGAACGCTATTTCGGCCAGATCAACTACATGAACCAGTACGCCGCCGTGCTCTATGCGATGGATATCGGTCAGGCTGAGCTGGTGGCGATGAAAGAGGCGAGCGCGAAGGACTGGATGGCCCAGCATAAGGACATCGTCGTGGTGCTGGCCATGCCGGAGGTGCCGGTGGCCGGCGTCGTGGTCAACGACAAGTTGGACGACGCGCTCAAGGACAAGCTGCGCAGCGCCTTCACCCGCCTCGACAAGGATCTCGATGCACGTCTGCAGCGCGTCAAACTCGGGGCATTCGAACCGGCCGACAAGGCGGACTTTCATGAGGTCTCGACGCGCGGTTTCTATACGCCCGAAGTGCTGCCCGGCGCCAGTATCCTGGCCGCCGAACAGGTCAAGAAACTCATCGATCAACGCGTTCCCTTGTTCGATGTGCGGCCGCTGGCGCAATATCGTGAAGCGCATATTCTTGGTGCAGTCAGCGTGCCCTATCAGATGAACAGCCCGAAGGAAGTCGAGTACGACGATGGCGTCGATGCCTTCGATCTGGCCAAATTGCCGAAGGACAAGAATGCCCCGATGATTTTTCAGTGCAACGGCGCCGAATGCTGGTACAGCTACAAGGCCGCGCGCTACATGGTGAAACGCGGTTACACGAAGGTTTACTGGTTCCGTACCGGATTGCCGGCATGGAAGGCGTCGGGTTTCCCTGTACGCTCGGGCGCTTGAGCCGGATAGAAACAACAAACAGTATGCAAGGAGGTAGCTTGGAGAATTCCAACATCGGTGCCAATGATCTAGCTGGCGCCAGAGTGATGGTGATCGACGACAGCAATACCATCCGTCGCAGCGCCGAAATCTTTCTGCTCAAGGCCGGATGCGAAGTCATTCTGGCCGAAGACGGGTTCGATGCCCTGGCCAAGATAGCCGACCATCAGCCGGAGGTGATCTTCGTCGACATCATGATGCCGCGCCTTGACGGCTATCAAACCTGTGCACTGATCAAGAAAAATCCGCGTCTGCACGAGATTCCCGTGATCATGTTGTCGAGCAAGGACGGTTTGTTCGACCGTGCGCGCGGTCGTCTGGTCGGCTCGGATGAATATCTCACCAAGCCGTTCACCAAAGACACCCTGTTGGAGGCGGTCCGCCGCCACCGACCGCAAAGTTCGTAACAGGAAACCATCATGCCCGTCAAAAGAGTGTTGATCGTGGATGACTCGCCTACCGAGCGTTTCTTCCTGACCGATGTGCTGCGCAAGCAGGGTTACGAAGTGCTCACCGCGGAAAGCGGCGAACAGGGCGTCTCCGTCGCCAAGCAGGAAAAACCCGACCTGATCCTGATGGATGTGGTCATGCCCGGCCTGAACGGTTTCCAGGCGACGCGCCAGTTGTCGCGCAATGCGGAAACCCAATCCATTCCGGTGATCATGTGCACGACCAAGGGACAGGAAACCGACCGGGTCTGGGGGATGCGCCAGGGGGCCATCGACTATCTGGTCAAGCCGGTGGTGCCGGAAGAGTTGATTGCCAAGGTCAAGGCGCTGGACTGATGCAGAGCAAGCAAAGTCTGCGTGAGTTTCAGACTCAGCTAGCGGAAAAGCTCAAGCTTGCGCAGGGCTCGCACGAGGTCTCGTCCAAGCTGGGCTTTGCCGCCGGTGGCCAGAATTGGCTGGTCAATCTCGATCAGGTCAATGAAGTGGTCACTGTCTCCGGCCTTACCGAAGCGCCCTGGGCGCATGCCTGGTTTGTCGGCGTCGCCAGCGTGCGCGGTGCGCTTTACGGTTGCACCGACCTGGCCGCCTTCCTTGGATTGGCCGAACCCATGCCGGCAGGCGAGTCGCGACTGCTGCTGGTGCATCCTCGCTTCGGTGTCAACGCAGCGCTACGCATCGAACGTGCGCTTGGGCTGCGCGCTATCGCCGAACTCCGGCCCGAGCCATTGCCGACAGACTCGGCTGCGTGGGAAGTCGCGCGCTGGCGCGGCGCGGACGATCAGATCTGGCTCGAAATCAGTATGCAACAGTTGGTCGCGACGCCTGGTTTTCTGGAAGCAGGTTTGTAATGGTCTGTCTGTTTCGGGTGGCGGGCAGTGTTAACTTTGAAGAGGAATCGCAATGGCGATGAGCAAGCCGAACATGGCTATCGGCAAGGTATTCGGGCAGCTGACCGAAAAAATCGGTCCTGGCATCGGGCAATATTTGAATCGCTGGATGTCGCTCGATCCGGATCGGATTCCCTTGCTCAGCCGGATCAATCCGGCGCAACGTCACCAGACGCTGGTGGTCGTATTGCTGGTTGCGCTGCTGTTGGCCGCTTTGCTGATCGTCTGGAACACCGTTCAGGTCGGCAATCGCGCCGAGTACATCGAGATTTCGACGCGTCTGCAGATGTTGTCGCAGCGCTATACCAAAACCGCACAGCAGGCGGTGCTCGGCAACAAATTCGCTTTCGGACAGCTGGAAGACAGCCGCAAGGCGTTCGCCGAAGGCCTCGATATCCTGATCGACGGCGGTGCTGGCGTACCTTCCTCACCCGGCTTCATTCAGAGCGATCTGTCCGAATTGAAGAAGCGTTGGGATATTTCCAAGAAGGACATTCAGTATCTGGTCGGCCAGCAAATCATGCTGGTCGAACTGGGGCGAGCGTTGATGGAAATCAACCAGAGAAACACTGAATTGCTCGACTTGACCGAACAAATCGTCGCGCTGTTGCCGGCCGACTCGAAAAAACAACTCGCCTTCGCCAACCAGCAAGCCTTGTGGACCCAGCGCATGGCAAAAAACGCTAATGCCTTGCTGTCCTCCGATGTGATCAACCCGGAAACCGCATTCCAGCTCGGCCAGGATTTGACGACCTTCCGCGAAGTCTTGAATGGCTTGATGCAAGGTAGCCCAATGCTGGGCGTAGTGGCGGTGAATGATGCCGATGCGCGCGAAAAACTGCTCGAACTGGAAGAAGTGTTCACCCGCTTTGAGAAACAGGCCAATCACATCCTGAAGAGCATGCCGCAACTGGTCGAAGCGAAGCGGGCGGCGCGCGAGATTTTCGACGAATCCGAGCAACTGCTGACTCTGACGCAGCGTGTCACGGAGCGCTACCAGGGCTTGGGCAGCGGTTTTTACCTGCTCATGGCCATTGTCTTCAGCCTGCTGGCGCTGGGCGCATTGTTGATGCTGGGCGTCATCAACGTGCAGACGGCGCAGCGTCGTGCGGAAGAGGCAGCGCAGGAAAACCAGCGCAACCAGGACGCCATTCTGCGTTTGCTGAATGAAATGGGCGATCTGGCGGAAGGCGATCTGACCGTGCAGGCCACGGTGACGGAAGACATTACCGGTGCCATCGCCGACTCGGTCAACTACGCTATCGAAGAGCTGCGCATGCTGGTGCAGGGTATCAACCGCGCCGCGCAACAGGTCACGCAGACCACCTCCGAAGCGCGTTCGAGTTCGGAACAACTGCTTGCCGCCGCCGAACAGCAATCGCAACAGATCAGCGAAACCACTGCGGCGGTGACCCAGATGTCCAGTTCCATCGTGCAGGTTTCGCAGAATGCGGCCGAATCGGCGCGGGTGGCGAACCAGTCGCTCGATACCGCGCGGCGCGGCGGCGATTCGGTGCGCGGCGCCATTGCCGGCATGAACGCCATTCGCGATCAGATCCAGGAGACCTCCAAGCGCATCAAGCGACTGGGCGAGTCTTCCCAGGAGATCGGCGAAATCGTCGATCTGATCTCCGACATTACCGAACAGACCAACATCCTCGCCTTGAACGCCGCTATTCAGGCGGCGGCGGCAGGCGAAGCCGGACGCGGTTTCAGTGTGGTGGCGGAAGAAGTGCAACGTCTGGCGGAGCGTTCCGCCAAGGCGACGCGACGCATCGGCGCCATCGTCAAGACCATTCAGAGCGATACCCAGGATGCGGTCAACGCGATGGAATCTTCCACTCAGGGCGTGGTGGAGGGGACGGTCCGTTCCGATGCGGCGGGCAGTTCGCTGGCCGAAATCGAATCGGTTTCCGACCAGCTCGCCCACCTCATCCAGAATATTTCCGAGGCGACGCATGCTCAGGCCAGTACCGCCGAGCGGATCGCCGGCAACATGCAGCGGATTCTGGAAGTGACCGGACTGGCGTCTACCGCCGCGCGCGGCAGTGCCAATTCCATTGGCGAATTGGCGGTGCTTTCGAATGAACTGAAAGTGTCCGTTTCGGGTTTCAAGCTTTAACAGGCTTCGAGCTTTAACTGCTTAGGAAGAGTCGCCATGAGCGTTGAGACAGAATTTGATCTGGGGTCGCTGACATGGGTAAAAGGCGAACTCGATAACGCCCTGGAAGCGGCGCGTGCGGCGATTGCCGGTTGGAACGGCACGGACAGCAACCCGCTCAAAGCGGCGGCGGCGCATCTGCACCAGGTCTATGGCGCACTCCAGATCGTCGACTTGCAGGGTGTCTCGCAAGTCGCCAACGAGACCGAACGGCTGCTGGCCGAGATGTCGTTGCGCGAGGATTTGCGCAACGCCGATTCGGGCGAGATCGTCCTGCGTGCGATTGCCGCACTCAAGGGTTACCTGGACGAACTGATGTCCGGTGCGCCACATACCGAATTGAAGCTGGCGGCGACGTTGCAGGCCGTGATGACGCGGCGCGGCGCCGAAGCGCCGGCACCGAGCGAATTGTTCTATCCGGATACCAGCGTGCGGAGTCCGCGCGAAGCGCCGGAACTGCCCCTGGACGATGTCGCCCGCAACCGCGCGGTGCGCAGCGCGCGCTTGCGTTACCAGAAAGGCTTGCTGCAATTTTTGCAGAACAAGGAAGCGATGGCCGGCCTCATGCAGATGCATGACGCGGTCAGTTTTGTCGAGAAACTGGCGCCGGGTCCCGCCCAGTACACCTTCTGGTGGACAGCGGCGGGCCTGATGGAATCGCTCCGGCGCGGTGGCGTGCCGACCGACTTCTGGCTGAAGCGATTGTGCGGCCGCATCGACATGCAGATGCGCCGCCTGATGGACGGTTCGCGCCAACTCGCCGACCGTCTGTTCCGCGACGTACTGTTTTATGTGGCGCAGGATGCTTCTTCCAGCGGTCGCGCGGCGCAGGCCAAGGAACTGTTCGGTCTGACGCACTTTTTCCCGGCTGCGGAAAGCGGCCAGGATGCCGGCGCGCGCGCGCAGTTGACGGTGTTGCGCGACAACCTGGCCAGCGCCAAGGATCACTGGATTCGCTACTGCGCCGGCCGCACCGAGAGCCTGCAGCCATTCCAGCATGCGGCGTTGGCGCTGTTCGAAGCGGCGACGCATCTGCCCAACCAGGACATGCTGGCTTTGACGCGTATCGTTCAGGCCGTGGCGAAACGGCTGCCCGGCGAAGCCGACGCTACCCAGAACGAAGCACTGCAACTGGAAATGGCGACCGCCCTGCTGCTCGCGCAAAATGCCGCCGAACACTATGCGGCGCTGGGTGACGAGTTCAACCGCCAGGCCAGTAGTCAGGCCATGCGTTTGCAGGCGGCGATCGACCCGCACTTCGATACTTCGACGATTCCCGATGTGCCGATGCTGGACGAGATTTCGCGTGCGGCGCAGGAAAAGCTGGTCGTTGCGCAAGTGACCCAGGAAATCCAGGCCAACCTGAATCGGGTCGAGGAAATACTCGATCGCTTCTTCCGCGATGCCGGCGAACGCGCCGGCTTGCCGATGGTGCCGAGTCTGATGAAACAGATTCTGGGAGCGCTCAATATTCTGCAACTCGACGTCGCTGCCGATCTGGTGCGCGAGGCGATCCAGCGCATCGAACATTTCACCGAAGCGGATGCCCGCATTGCGCCGGAAAATCTCAACTGGGTGGCGGAAGCGCTGTCGACCCTGGGGATTTACCTGGACGCGCTGCGGCATGGCCGCGACGACAGCCAGACCCTGTCCGGATTGCTGGCGCAGCCGGAAGTCGTCGTGCCGGCGGAAGTGTCGGTGGAAGCGCAGATCCGTACGGATACCGATCGAATCAAGGAATCCGTGCAGCAATGGGGCGCCGCAGGTGGCGATGCGCAAGCCCGCGAAACCCTCAAATCCGAACTCGGTCAGCTCGCCCGCGATGCCGATCTGGTTGGCGACGCGGCGTTGCGCGGACAGGCCGACGCCGCGATGAAGGCGTTGGAGGCCGCAAACGATGCGGTCAATCCTGCGCAAGCCGTGCTGCAAGCGGTGCAGGACATCGGCGCGGCCGCCATTGTCGAAGCGCCGGCGCCGAGTGCCGAAGCGGTTCGCTTGGCGGCGGCCTCGGATGAGGATGTCGATCAGGAAATGCTGAGCACCTTCATCGAGGAAGCGCATGAAGTCATCGGCAATATCGTCGCCCAGGTCTTGCGCCTGAATGTCAGTCCTTACGACAACGAGGCGTTCACCTCGGTCCGGCGCAGTTTCCATACCCTCAAGGGCAGCGGCCGCATGGTCGGTCTGACCGATCTGGCGGAGCCCGCCTGGGAAGTTGAACAGACGCTCAACACCTGGCTGCGCGATGAAAAAGTGCCCAGTTCGGAAATGCTCGATTTCCTGGAAAACGCTGCCAATACCTTCATGGTGTGGGTGTCCACGCTGGAGGAGCAGGGCCGGGTTCATGTCGAATCCGCAGCGTTGATCAACGCTGCGCGCAAATTGCGCGGTGAGCCAACGCCTGCACCGGTGCCGGTACTGGAGAATCCGCCCCCAAAAGCTGAAGCCGGCGTCGCGGCCCAGTCTGGCCAAACCGCCGGCCACGACGAGTCAGACCAGACCGATACCGGCAACGCGACCGCTGCAGCAGAGATCGTAGCGGAGCCGGAAGCGGCAATCGGCGTTGAAGTCGATATCGACGGCCATCTGCTTCCCGCTGAATTATTCGACATCTTCACCGACGAGGCTGCGCAACGTCTGTCCGATTTGGCCAGCGATCTGGCCGAAATGGCGCGCGGCCAACGGCCGGCAAGCTGGGAGGCGTTCATTCGTGCTGCCCATACGCTGGCGGGGATCTCGCGCACCACCGGTTTCATGCCGTTGGCCGATGCAGCCCACGCGGTTGAAATCTGGGCCGGGCAATGGCCGGATAAAACCGTGCCTTTGCCGCAACCGGTGATTGCTCATGTGGAAACTGCGCTCGACCATCTGACCCAGGCAGTGCAGGGGATTCTGGTGCGACGCTTCCCGGTTGCCATGCCGGAAGTCGACGCCGCACTGGCCTTGACGCAACCGCCGCCGCAACCGCCGGAGGAAGCGATACCGGAATCGGCGGCCCCGGAACCGGAATTGGCTGTGGAACTTCCGGAAGAAGCGCCGCAGCCTGAAGTCGAAGACGAAACCGAACTCGAAGCCGCCGAAGCTGAAGCAGCCGCCATCATTGCCGCTGCGCAGGTGCATGTGGTGCCGCCCGCACCGGCGCATGACGAACTCGATGAGCAGTTGCTGCCGATTTTCCTCGAAGAGGCTGCGGATCTGTTGCCGCGTATCGGCGGCATCCTCCGCCAGTGGCGAGGCGCGCCCGAAGACAACTCTGCGCGCGAAGCGCTCAAGCGAGCCCTGCATACGTTGAAAGGTTCGGCACGCATGGCCGGTGCCATGCGCTTGGGTGAGGCCGTGCATGCACTGGAAACCCAGGTCATCGAACGCGGTGAGCAGATTGTTGCGCCGGCTTATCTGGATTCGCTGGAAGCCGCTTATGATCATTTCACCGATGTCATCGATCACCTCAAATCCGGAGCTGTCGCGCCTGAGCCTGCCGCATCCCCCGAGACCGCGGCGGCCAGTCAGGCAAGCGTTATGCCGGCTGGTTTGGTCATGCCGGCGGCACGGATCGATGACGAGATGCGTACACGCCAGTCGTTGCGCCTCAAGTCCGACATCATGGACACCTTGCTCAACGAGGCGGGGGAAGTAGCGATTGCGCGCGCACGCATCGAGAACGTGCTGGCATCCTACAAACAGACCGCGCAGGAACTGGCGTCCAACGTCGAACGTCTGCGTTCGCAATTGCGCGAACTGGAAATTCAGGCCGAATCGCAAATGCATTCGCGTCTGTCGCAAGTGGACGAAGGCCATTTCGATCCGCTCGAATTCGACCGTTTCACGCGTTTGCAGGAACTCACCCGCTTGATGGCGGAAAGCGTCAACGACGTTTCCACGGCACAGGACAACCTGCTTTCCGGTCTCAACGAAACCGACAACGCACTCTTGCTGCAATCGCGCATGACGCGCAATTTGCAGCAGGAACTCATGCACATCCGCATGGTGCCGCTGAATACGCTGGCCGAACGTCTGCATCGCGTGGTGCGACAAACCGCCAAGGAAACCGGACGCAAGGCGCAGTTGGACCTGGACGGCGGCCAGACCGAAATGGATCGCGCCGTGCTCGACAAGATCGCCGCGCCGCTGGAACACCTGGTCCGCAATGCCGTCGCGCATGGGGTGGAAACCCCGGAAAACCGTACCCAGGCCGGCAAGGCCGAATATGGTGAATTGCGATTGTTGGCGCGCCAGGAAGGCAACGAAATCGTCATTACCCTGGCCGACGATGGCGCCGGAATCGATCTGGCGGCGGTGCGCGAGCAGGCTGAGGCGCGGGGCTGGTTGAAGCCGGGCGATGAGGTCGGCCCGGAACAACTGGAGCAGTTGTTGTTCCGCTCCGGCTTTTCCACCGCCAAGGAGGTCACCGAAGTGGCCGGACGCGGCGTCGGTCTCGATGTCGTGAAGAACGAGATCGCCGGTATCGGTGGCCGCGTAAAACTGGAAACCGAACCCGGCAAGGGCGCCCGTTTCACGATCCGCCTACCGCTGACACTGGCGTTGACGCAGGTCGTGCTGGCCCGTGCCGGCGGTCAGACCTGGGCGTTGCCCGCGTCGCTGGTCACGCTGGTGCGCGAATTCAAGGTCGATCAGGTGCAGGCCCTGCACGAAGCCGGTTATCTGGAGCTGAACGGCGAGCAGTTCCCGCTGCGTACCCTGGCCGATCTGGTCGGTCGCAAGGCGCAGCCGGGCGAAGGGCGCTATCGCACCGTGCTGTTGTTGCATGCCGGCGCGCAGCGCCTGGCGATTCGTATCGATGCGCTGGAAGGCAATTACGAAGCGGTGGTCAAGAATATCGGGCCGCAACTCGCCCGGATTGCCGGCATCAGCGGCGCCACGGTATTGGGCGATGGCCGCGTCGCCCTGATACTGAACCCGTTCCAGTTGGCCGAACGGGCGCCCGCCACCCTGATCGAGCACGAGCCGGAAATCGTCGAACTGGCGCCGCTGGTCATGGTGGTGGATGACTCGCTGACCGTACGCAAGATCACCACGCGCTTCCTTCAGCGCGAAGGCTATCGGGTCTGTACTGCGCGTGACGGTGTCGAGGCGCTGGAATTGCTGGAGGATGAAATGCCGGCGGTGATGCTGCTGGATATCGAAATGCCCCGCATGGATGGCTTCGAAGTGGTGCGCCACGTGCGCGCTGGCGCTACGACGCGCGATCTGCCGATCATCATGATCACCTCACGCACGGCCGACAAACACCGCAGCCATGCACTGGAGGGCGGTGTCGACGCCTACATGGGCAAGCCGTATCAGGAAGACGAGCTGCTGGCCGAAATCCAGCGCCTGTCAGGGCAGACCGTAGCAACCCAGTCGTAGGAGCGCCTTCCAAGGCGCGATGGACCTACCCGGCCCCCCCGACCGCAGCATTTCCGCTCAGTGCACCGTCCAACTCACCAATCCGGTGTAAGCCGTCAGCAGCACGACGATGCCGAAGACGATGCGATAGATCACGAACACCGTGAAATCATGTGTCGCCACGAAGCGGATGAACAAGCGCACAGCCAGCGCAGCGCTGACGAAAGCGGCAACGAAGCCAACCGCAAACATCGGCAGATCGGCCAGGGAGAGCAGGTCGCGATGCTTGACCAGATCGTAAATCGTCGCCACGCCGAGCGTGGGCACCGCGAGAAAGAAGGAAAACTCGGCCGCGGCCTTGCGCGACAAACCGATGAACAGACCGCCGATGATCGTCGCACCGCTGCGGGAAGTGCCCGGAATCAGCGCGAAGCATTGCGCCAGACCCAGTTTGAGCGCATCCGTCCACTGCAAATCGTCGACTTCCTGCACGCGGATCAAGTGCTTGCGGCGTTCCGCCCAGTAAATCACCAGTCCTCCGATGATGAAGGCCAGCGCCACCGGCACCGGTGCAAACAGATGTTCCTTGATCATCTTGCCGAACAGCAAACCCAACGCGGCAATCGGGACGAAAGCAATGAACAGATTCATGACGAAGCGGCGTGCCGCCGGATCGCCCGGCAATCCCCGCACGACACCGCCCAGTTTGACCCGGTAATCCCACACGACAGCGAGGATGGCGCCGGTCTGGATGGCGATCTCGAACACCTTGCCTTTATCGTCGTTGAAATCGAGCAAGTCGCCCGCCAGGATGAGATGGCCGGTGCTGGAAATGGGCAGGAACTCGGTAAGACCTTCGATGATGCCGAGTATCAGGGCCTTGAACAGAATGAGGAAATCCACGGTGCGGGCTTTCTGGAGAATGGGATGCGGCCGCGATTCTAACAGCCCGAGGTTACCGCTCAGCTTCCGTGCTCTTGGCGGCAACTAGTGGCCCCGAGCATCCACGCTTGGAAGATAATCGCCAGCTTTTTGCGAGACTGCCATGTGGTTCAAGAACCTCTCCGTTTACCGCCTTCCCGCCAACTGGACGCTGGACCTCGCCAAACTGGAAGAGCAACTCGCGCGCCAAGGCTTGCAGCCGTGCGGCAATCAGGACATGGAAAGCCAGGGCTGGGTCTCGCCGCGCGGCGATGAGCGCCTGCTGCATGTGCTGAATCAACAGATTCTGATCGCGCTCGGCAGCGAACAGAAACTCCTGCCCGGCAGCATCGTCACCCAGTTCGCCAAAGACCGCGCCGCGGAGCTGGAGGAACAACAAGGCTACAAACTCGGCCGCAAGCAGATGCGCGAACTCAAGGAACAAATCACCGACGAACTGCTGCCGCGCGCCTTCGTGCGCCGCCGTATGACCTGGGCCTGGATCGACCCGGTCAATGGCTGGCTAGTGGTCGACGCCGCCACGCCGTTGAAGGCCGAAGAACTCCTCGAACGCCTGAACAAGACGCTGGACGAACTGCCTGCGCGTACTCTTCACACCGAACTTTCCCCCAGTACTGCGATGACCGAATGGCTGCTCGCCGGCGAAGCCCCTGCCGGCTTCAGCATCGACCGCGACCTGGAACTGTGTTCTGCAGACGACAGCAAAGCCACCGTGCGCTACGTCCGCCACGCCCTGGAAGGCGAGGAAATCCAGCAACACATCGCCGCCGGCAAAACCGCCACCAAACTCGGCCTGACCTGGAACGACCGGATTTCCTTCGTGCTCAGCGAACAACTCCAGCTCAAGCGCCTGGCGTTTCTCGACATCCTCAAAGAAAACGCCGATCAGGGCGACAACGCGGATGAGCAATTCGACATTGATTTCACGCTGATGACGGGCGAAGTGGCCAAGTTGCTGACCGATGTCGTGGACGCGCTGGGCGGGGAGAAGGCGAAGGCGGTGTGAGCCTTTGCCATTCGCTTTGCTTCCTGTTCTTGCCAAGGACAGGCACGCCCATAAAGTAAGTACCAGGCACTACATCAAGGGCATGGCCATGAAGATAGTTACCGCAGCCGAAGCCAACCGCTAATTTTCGCGCGCGTTACGTGATATCGCCCAAGGTGAAACTTTCACCGTGCTATCGAGAGGAAAAGTTGTCGCAACAATCGCTCCTGCGAAATCTGCAGATGCAAGGCGCGATGTTGCAAAAGCGGCATTGCTTGAGCGCTTGCGCAAGCAAGAAGCCAGTGGCGAGCGCAACTGGACGCGTGACGAACTCTACGAAAGCTGACCAATGAGAGAGTCGCACTCGACACCAATGTGCTGGCCTACGCGGAAGGCGTTGGAGACGAAGCCCGTTGTAGCGCCGCAATAACACTGGTTGATCAACTGCCGGCGGAACTTGTATTGCTCCCTGCGCAAACTCTGGGCGAGCTTTACCGGGTTCTCACGGGCAAGGCCAGGTGTGAGGCAACGGAGGTGCGCGAAATCATTCTTGGCTGGGCGGATAGCTTTGAGGTCGCCGATTCGTCATGGACCGCATTTCAATCTGCGCTGGATCTGTCTGCCGATCATGGCTTGCAGATATGGGATGCGCTGATATTGTCTATCGCCGCAGAAAGCCATTGCCGCTTGCTGCTGAGCGAAGATTGGCATAATGGCTTTACCTGGAGGGGGGGTAACGGTCGTCAATCCGTTAGCTATACCACGCTCGCGGTTGCTCTCAAGCATTCTGCCTGTTTGACGGGGGCGAAATGGTCGCTTACCGGCATAGAGGGTGACGTAAAACGGCAGGTTGAGCCGGGTATGGCAGCCATGCTTGCTGGAAGCAATGGAGTTATATTTATTTATTTCAATGGGTTAAGTTTGTTTTGAGTTGTCCCGGAATGGCTGGCACGCTTCTGGCTATTACGTTTGCGCCGCGCCATTTTGCCTGTACCGGCGTTTTGTTCAACTGAAATCAAGGAGTCTCAAATGACCAATCTGAACCAGCTTCGCAATCGTTCCGGCCAGTCCGGCTTTACCTTGATCGAATTGCTGATCGTCGTGGCGATTATCGGCATTTTGGCGGCGATTGCGGTACCGGCATATCAGAGTTACACGACCAAAGCCAAGTTTAGTGAGGTGATTTCACTTGCAGGTACGTATAAAACAGCTGTTGAGGTATGCGGGCAGACGGAAGGTGTTTTAACTAATTGTGACCTCGGTTCAAGTGGAATTCCTGGTACTACCGCCGTTGGTAATGTTGCATCTGTAAACGTGCAAGATGGCGTAATTACAATGACATCGGATTCTATTGGAGGAACAGCATATACATACATTCTGAATCCGACTCTAGGCACGGCAGGAACCTCATGGGTTATTGATGCTGCCAGTACATGTAAAACTGCGGCCACCCCGATTTGTTAATAACTCACATTGGGGAAAACCAAAGAAACGGGTCAGACACGATTTAACCCTTATCTCTTGCCCAGCCCCTCTGCGGAGGGGCTTTTCTTATTGATTGCCCGTTTCTTACTACTGGACAATGTCTTCTCGCCATGCCCCCAAAGCTGCTAATCCTTTTCTTGCTGGCATTGCTTGCCGCTTTGCTCTATGGCGCATTTCTGTCCAATCCCCTTGTTTTCGATGATATCTACTACTTTCTCGCTGGCAATCCGGAAAAATACGTCGCACTGGGCTTTCAATTTCAACCGCGCTGGTGGGCGTACTACTCGCTCGGTTTGACCTTTGTTCACATTGGACCAGAAATAATCTGGTTGCGTCTGGGTAATCTGGTTCTGCATATTGCCGCTGGACTGGTCCTCTACACGATGCTGAACCGTTTATTAGTTGATTTGGATTCGTCTCGGCATGATGGGCTAAAACCTGAGTGGGCCGCTTTTCTGGCCGCGCTGCTTTTCCTGCTCCACCCCGCTGGCGTTTATGCAGCCGGCTATCTGATTCAACGCACGATCCTTATGTCTACCTTGTTCAGCCTGCTTACCTGGCTGGCATTCTGGTGGGGCTTGCAGGGATCACGCCGCTGGTTATGGCTGTCAGCGGTTTTCTATTTCCTGGCGGTTTATTCCAAGGAACATGCGGTTATGGCGCCGGCGGTCTGCATTGGACTGCTGGTTCTACATCGGCGCAGCGGGTTCACCGTCAGCACTGGCAATAAAGAGTTTCTCACCCTGTTTGGCGTTTTCGGCCTGACTATGCTGTTGGTGATCCTCCAGGCCAAGGGAGCGATCGGGACGGCTTATGAGATGTTTGCGCCCGAAATGTTGCAAAGCCCCGGAGTATTGGTGCCCCCCGAATTGGCTTACCCGCTCAGCGTGCTGACTCAGGCGAGTTTGTTTTTCAAATACCTCCTGCTCTGGTTGGTGCCCAATGTGGGGTGGATGTCCGTGGACATGCGTGAACCTTTCTCGTTGTCCTTCTCTTGGCTCAGCGGGGTGGGTCTTGTCCTGTTTTTCCTGTATCCACTGACCGCCGGCTGGTTGTTGTGGAAGGGCGGGCATCGTGGGCTTGTTGGCCTGGCCTTGCTGGCTCCGTGGCTCATGTTCTCCACAGAAATTTCCACCGTGCGGTTGCAGGAAATTTTCGTGCTGTATCGCAGTTATTTATGGGCTCCCCCGCTTTTCCTACTGGCGGCCATGGGGTTGAGCCGTTTAACGAACCGCATTGCTATCGGGGTGGGAGCGATTCTGAGCCTTGCCTTATTTGCTTTCTCATTTGATCGCCTGACCAGTTTTTCTCATCGCTATCTGCTCTGGGATGAAGCGGCTCAAGTTGCCGAGAAAAATATAGGCAAGCCTGGCGTAACCGGTATTGAGCGCATTTATCACAATCGTGGCCTGGCTTTGTATCGCGAAGGATTCGTACCCAATGCCATCAAGGATTACGACAAAGCCCTCGCCATCAAACCAAATTACAGCTACGCCTTCAATGATCGCGGTGCCGCCAGACTTGACTTGGGGGATGCCAAAGCTGCCCTAGGAGACTTCGAAACAGCGACCCTGCTTAACCCGACTTATCTAATGCCTTACGCAGGTCGTGCCTTGGCATTGAGCAAGCTGGGGCGGCATGAAGAGGCGCTGGAAGCCCATCGCAGAGCATGCTCAATGGGCTGGTCTGCGTCTTGCCAACAAGCAGAATCCTGGCAGGGCTTATCGCAATAGGGTTTCCTGAAGCTGGTGCTCGGATGCTGTACCAAGCTTGAGCACGGTTGCGTCTAAATCCAGAACATTGGAAAGGTGCTGTGGTTCAGCGCTTCCCACCCACCTTCAACCTCGCCATATAGTCACTCACCGCCTCGATATCCGTATCGCTATAGCTCTTCAGCGCCCTGACCATGTCCGTATTTGCATTGCGGCGGCCTTGGTCGCGGCTTTCGCGGGTTTCGCGTTTGAGATAGGTGAAATGCTGTCCGGCGACCATGGGGATGAAATTCTTGGCGTTGCCTTCTCCGGATTTGCCGTGGCAGCTGGCGCAGTCTTTTTCGTATAAGGCTTTGCCGTGCGGGAGGTTGTAGCCGTTGCCCTTGCCGTTGGTGGCAGGGGTCGGTAGTGCGTTGAGATAGGCGGCGATGTCGGCGATTTCTTCGGCGCTGACAATCCATTCGCCGGAGAACGGGTACATGCGCGGGTTGTCGCGACGGCCGGCACGGATATCCATGATCTGTTTGATGATCACGCTGGTGTGCTGGCCGGCGAGTTGTGGGTAGTCGGCATCGGCCAGGCCGGCGCCGTCGGCCTTGTGGCAACCCTTGCAGATTTTGTAGGCGGCTTCGCCCTTTTTCGCATCCGCCGGATAGGCAAGTGCGCGGTTCATGTCTTGATCGGGTGCGTTCCACTTGTAGCCATAGGCTTCGATGCCGGCGGCGTGCGGTTGTTGGTGGAACTGAGCATTGGCGGGGTGCGCGATCAGCGCGGCCAGGGCGAGTGTGGTCAGGGTGTGTTTCATGTCTGGGAGTCCTCGGGCTTAGGGCATGCTGGCCATGTATTCGGCAACGGCGCGGCTTTCTTCTTCGCTCATCCGTTCGGCTACGGCTTGCATGACGCGCGCGCCGTTGGTGCGTTTTCCAGTGGCGTAGAGGCGGAACTGGTCGAGGATGTAGTCGACATGCTGCCCAGCCACGCGCGGGAATTTTCCGGAGCCGCTGCCATCTTCTTCGTGGCAGCTATCGCAAGCAGGTACGTCGGTTTTGCTGTTGCCTTTGAGGTACAGGTTCTTGCCGATGGAAAGCCGTTTCGCATCGCCTGCCACGCCAGGCGCCGAGGTTTGCTTGGCGTAATAGGCAGCCAGATGGGGCAGGTCGTCGTCGGACAAGGTGGCGACCATTGGCGCCATCATTTCGCTGACGCGCTTGCCGCTTTTGTAGTCCTTCAGTTCGCGCAGCAGATACACCTTTTGCTGGCCGGCAAGTTTAGGAAAGTTGGGGGCAATGCTGTTGCCGTCGGTGCCGTGGCAGGCGGCGCACACTTCGGTTGCGATGGTGGCTGCTTTGGCGGCGCCGTCATCGGCTTGGGCGGCGCCCGTCAGGCCGATGCCACTGGCAATTCCGGACGCTATGGCAAGTATTTTTATTCTGAACGGGTTCATTGAAACTCCTTAATGCACTTATCCAAGAAGAATACCTGCAGGCAATAGAGATGCGAATATGCTGGGCAGGGCGTTTCTTGATCTACGGCAATTTATGAAGAGGGGCGCAATGTGCTTGAGCGTGTCGGGCACAATGCAGGACAGTTGGTTTCGGGGGAAGCGAGATGGATTTGATGTGGTGGCATTGGGTGGCTTTGGGCCTGGGTCTGATCGCGCTGGAGATGTTCGTGTCGACCTTTTTCCTGATCTGGTTCGGTCTGGGCGCGCTGCTTACCGGCTTTGCGGCCGTGCTGCTGCCGCTTTCCTTTACTACGCAGATCCTGGTCTGGACGTTGGCCTCAGCCGGGATGGTGGCGGCGTGGCTGAAGTACTTCAAGACGCCCGACCGTACCGGTTCCGGCCAGGCCAAGGAAGGCGTGCTGGGTGTAACCGGGTTGGTGACGCGACCGGTGACGGAAACCGGCGAAGGCGAGATTCTGTTCCAGCGTCCGGTTTTGGGCGCGGATCGCTGGCCGGTGGTGGCCGACGCGCCCATCGCGGCGGGCGAACGTGCGCGCGTGGTGGATGTGCTCGGGCAAACCCTCAAAATCATCAAAATCTAGGAGAGCAACATGGGTGGTGAAATTGTTTCCATTTTTCTGATTCTTTTCCTGTTCCTGACGCTGTGGAAGGGCGTGCGCATCGTGCCGCAGGGCGAGGAATGGGTGGTCGAGCGGCTGGGCAAATACTTGAAGACGTTGTTGCCGGGTCTGCATATTCTGGTGCCGTACATCGATAACGTGGCCTACAAGGTGGTGACCAAGGACATGATTCTGGATATTCCGCAGCAGGAAGTGATTACGCGCGACAACGCGGTGCTGATCACCAATGCCATCGCTTTCGTCAAAGTGACGGACACACAAAGCGCGGTGTATGGCGTGACCAACTTTCAGATGGCGGTGATGAATCTGGTCCAGACGTCGTTGCGCTCGATCCTGGGCGATATGGATCTGGATCAGGCACTGTCCAGCCGCGACCAGATCAAAGCCCGCTTGAAGACTTCCATCGCCGACGATGTGGCGGATTGGGGGTTGACGCTGAAATCGGTGGAGATTCAGGACATCTCGCCTTCCGGCACGATGCAGAAGTCGATGGAGTTGCAGGCAGCCGCCGAGCGGGAGCGGAAAGCGACGGTGACTCGTGCCGAGGGCGATAAACAGGCCGCGATTCTCGAGGCGGAAGCGCGTCTGGAGTCGGCCAAGCGCGATGCGGAAGTGCAGATTCGTCTGGCCACAGCCAGTGCCGAAGCGATTCGTCTGGTGACCGATGCCATTCCGGACAAGGAGTTGCCGGCGCTGTATCTGCTCGGCGAGAAGTACATCGCCTCGGTCAAGGAGTTGGCTGCTTCAAATGGTGCGAAAGTTGTGCTGCTGCCGGCCGATATCATGAAGTCGGTTGAGGGTTTACTGGGGGGCCGACGCTAGATCAGACTTTGCACCGGGTCAGCGGTGCTTAGAATGCGCGCCTGTGCATGCTTGCTTGCCCTGTGCCAGTATTGGTGTATACAGATTAGGAAGTTAATGTGAAGTCTAAAGATTCGATTTTAATTGCCGATATTTGCTACATTGTCGGCGAAGCTTTAGGGGTAATGAATTGAAAAAATCATGGGTGCTTCTGACTCTGATTGCCTTCCTGGCGGGGCCGGTATTGAGCGTGCCGGAGGTTCAGGCAGCCAGCCAGACCAAATCTCAAACGGTAAAGGCAAAAGCCAAAGTCAAGAAAGCCAAGGCCAAGTCGAGTTCGAAAGCCAAGCTCAAGGCCAAAGCCAAGGCCAAGAAAGTAACGCTTAAATCAGGCAAGAAAGGCTTCAAGGCAGCCAAGCGGGTCAGGGCAACGCATTATGTCCAGGCACCGCCGCCCGCGCTGCGCGCGATGCGTGCCGTATCCGCCGATACCTTGCAGGGCGACGAACTTGATTTGCGCGCTTCCGCCGCCTTGGTCATCGACCAGAAAAGCGGTGAGGCGCTCTATGCCAAGAACATCGATGTCCCCACGGCGATTGCTTCCATCACCAAGCTGATGACGGCAATGGTGACGCTGGATGCCGGTTTGCCGCTGAATGAAGAAATCGTCGTCAATAACGAGGATGTGGATCGACTTAAAGGTACCGGTTCGCGTCTGGCGCTGGGAACGCGTCTTACGCGCGAGGAGTTGTTGCATCTGGCCTTGATCGCATCGGAAAACCGCGCCGCGGCGGCGTTGTCGCGGGCTTATCCCGGCGGCAGAGAGGCTTTTGTCGCTGCGATGAATCGCAAGGCGCGCCAGATCGGTATGGCCGATACCCACTTCCTCGACGGCACCGGCCTCAATAGCGGTAATCGTGCCACAGCCGCCGATCTGGCAAAGATGGTCGACGCTGCCTATCGATATCCGCTCATCCGCGAGATATCCAGTACCGGCAGTTACGATGTCTCCGTGCCGGGAACCCGTATGGTCCGTGTGCGTGAGAACGGCAAGATGCGCAAGGTGGCTCGCGCGGTGCAGCGCCACATGGCCTTCAACAATACCAACAGTCTGACGCGCAGCAATGATTGGGACATTGGCGTCTCCAAGACCGGCTTCATCAACGAGGCGGGCCATTGCCTGGTGATGCAGACCAACATCGCCGAGCAGAAGGTCATCATCGTGCTGCTCGACTCGATCGGAAAATGGGGTCGGATCGGCGACGCGCAGCGTATTCGCAAGTGGCTGGAGCACGATAGCCGGGTTGCCAGCCAGCACAGTTTGCGCACCTCGACCTGATCGAATTCATGACATCCCAACAAAAAAGCGGCTGAGGCCGCTTTTTTGTTGCTTATCGCAGCGCCAAGCCAGCATTGATGCGGCATGCGGATGTGCTGATATCCAAAATAATTGATAGCCATCAAGGAAGTAGGGACTGGCTAATTTCTACTATGCGTCCCAAGTCTCAATTGTGGGTTGTCCACGATTGTCGAAACCGTAGGAGGAGTCTATGCGTTACAACCTGCTGATCACCCTTGCCGCCCTCGGGTTGGCTGCCCACCCGGTGTTGGCTGCCGGCCCCACCGAAGACCTGGCGCGCACCTGCAACAACTGCCACGGCATGAATGGCGTCTCGGTCGGCCCCTCGATGCCCAGCATCGGCGGCCTGTCCGAGCCCTATCTGAAGAACATGATGTTGCAATGGAAAAGCGGCGAGCGTTATTCCGCCACTATGGGCCGCCTGATCAAGGGCTACAGCGATGAGCAGATCGCCGCCTTGGCCACCCACTTCTCGAAACTGCCCTGGACCCCCGTGGTGCAGAAGGCCGACGCCAAAATCGTCGCGCAAGGCAAAGCCGCGACCGAGCGTTGCGAGACCTGTCACGGCGATACCGGCGGCAAGCCCGACGATACCGACACCCCGATGCTCAACGGTCAATGGGCGCAGTACATGGAAATGGAGCTGATGAAGTACCGGGATGACTCGGTGAAGATGCCGCACAAGAAGATGCGCGGCAATTCCAAAAAGCTGGATGAGGCCGACGTAGCCGCCGTTGCCCAGTTCTACGCCGCTCAGCCCAAATAAGGAGACCCCCCATGAGTTTTAATCGTCGCGACTTCATCAAGACCGCAGCTACCACCTCGGTCCTCATTCCCCTCTCCGCCTGTGCAGCGCCGGGCAAGCGCTCCTCCGGCAGCACCAAAGCCAAGGTCATCGTGATCGGTGGCGGCTACGGCGGCGCCACCGCCGCCAAGTACGTCAAGGTGCTCGACGGCAATATCGACGTCACCCTGATTGAGCGCAATCCGGTCTACACCTCCTGCCCGCTGTCGAACGAAGTCCTCTCCGGCGAGCGCGATCTGTCCAGCCTGCAAGTCGGCTATGACGGCCTCAAGAAGCGCGGCATCAACGTGATGACAGACGAAGTCACCGCGATCGACCCGGTCAAGAAGTCTGTCACCACCAAGAGCGGCAAGACCCTGTCCTACGATGCGCTGGTGGTCTCCCCCGGCATCGACTTCAACTACGCTGCGGTCGAAGGCTATTCCGACGAACTGGCCAACGGCGACTTGCCGCACGCCTGGAAAGCGGGTCCGCAGACCCTGGTGCTGAAGAAACAACTGGAAGCCATGCCCGATGGCGGCAAGTTCATCATCAGCGTGCCGCCCGGCCCGTTCCGCTGCCCGCCCGGCCCCTACGAGCGCGCCGCCCAGGTCGCCAACTACCTGACCCATCACGGCAAGACCAAATCCAAGGTGCTCATCCTCGACGCCAACGACTCCTTCTCCAAGAAGGGCCTGTTCGAGCAGGCCTGGGCCATGCAATACCCCGGCATGATCGAATGGGTGCCCGGCGCGCAGGACGGCAAGGTGCTCAAGATCGACGCCAAGAGCAAGACCGCGTTCACCGGCTTCGGCGAACACAAGGCCGACGTGCTCAACGTGATCCCGCCGCATCATGCCGGCGGCATCGCCAAGGCCACCGGCCTGACCAATCCGAAGGGCTGGTGCAGCGTCGATATGCTGACCATGGAATCCACCGTGCAGAAGGACATCTACGTGGTGGGTGACTCCTGCGTACACGGCGACCTGCCCGAGTTCGGCGCGCCGAAGTCGGCACACTCCGCCAGCACCCAGGCCAAGGTCGCCGCCGGCGCCATCGTCGCCAAGCTGAACGGCATGGCCGCGCCGGAACCGTTCTTCGTCAACACCTGCTACAGCATCACCGCCCCGGGCTGGGGCTTCTCGGTAGTGCACGTCTACAAGGTGATCGACGGCAAGCTGAAGTATGTCAAGGAAGCCGGCGGCATTTCGCCGGTGAAGATGGACAGCGAGGCGCAGATGAAGCTCCAGCGCAAGCTCGAATCCGAGTACGCCGTCGGCTGGCTGAAAAACATCATGGCGGATTCGTTCGCCTGATCGTTTGTGTACACATCGACGAAGCTGACTTTGAACCGAAGGGGGCCTATGACAGATGTGCGAATAATCGTCTACGTTTAATCAATCGGTGGCCGCGCATTCATTTTGGGTGTCGCGGTCATTCAAGCAGTGACTTTTCAGGAGAGAGATCATGAACTTAAAGAAAGTAGCAAGCCGTATGGCAATGGGGCTGGCCGCAGCCCTGTTCGCCTTCGGTGTGCAGGCGGCCGTGGATATTCCCGGTCCGAAACTGCCGCCGCCCGAGGCCGCCAAGGCGGCGCCGATTATTCCGGTGGAAGCCAAGAAGTGTTATTCCTGCCACGAGGACATCGAGGACTTCCATACCAAGGGTCGCCATGCCACGGTGAACTGCGCGCATTGCCACACGAATGCCGCCGAGCACCAGAAACTGGCCAAGGGCAAAGACTGGGGCGTGCGTCCGGAAACCAACAAGGACCATCGCGCCTGCGCTACCTGCCACGTTGAGCAGTACAACTCCTTCGTGCAGACCAATATGGAATCGAAGGCGCGTGTCGAGAAGGCCAGCTTCAAGAGCCGCTCGCCGCTGTTCGATAAGCTCATGGAAGGCTACGGCTTCACCAAGGAGCACAACGAACCGCGTTCGCATGCCTTCATGCTGGTCGACCAGTGGGCCGTGGACCGCGCTTTCGGCGGCCGCATGCAGTTCAAGGACTGGACCTACATCAATAAGGCCGAACTGGCTGCCAATGGCGCCTGGAACGTGATCGTCGACAAAGAACCGTCCACCTCCGACCAGAAGCCGTTCATGCGCCAGACCGCGACCGCCGTCAATCCGGTGTGTATGAACTGCAAGACGCAGGATCACATCCTGGATTGGAAGTACATGGGCGACAAGGACCCGCGCGCCAAGTGGGACCGTACCTCGAAGCCGGTTGAATTTGCCCGTGGCGTCAACCACCCGCTGAACTGCTTCATGTGTCACGACCCGCACTCTGCCGGCCCCCGTGTCGTACGCGATGCGCTGATCCAGGCTGTGGTCGACCGCAAGGAAGGCACCTATCCGATGGATCCGGTGAAGAGCCAGCAAACCACCATGACCAAGGTCACCTTCCAGCGCGACGGCAAGGACTTCCGTGCCATCGGTCTGCTCAACAAGGCCGACTCCAACGTCATGTGCGCCCAGTGCCACGTGGAATACAACTGCGGCCCCGGCTTTGATTGCGCCGACAAGGAAAAGCCGTACTACGTGAAGATGGACGATCCGCGTACCAACCTGTTCACCTGGACCAACGTGTTTGGCTACAAGGAGAAGATGGTTGGCCAGTACAAGTTCAAGGACTTCAAGCACGCCAGCACCGGCGCCTTGCTGCCCAAGATCCAGCATCCGGAAGCGGAAACCTTCTGGGGTTCCAAGCACGAGAAGGCGGGTGTGGAGTGTAAGGACTGCCACATGACCAAGAAGCGCGCCGCCAACGGCAAGGTGACCACCAGCCACCAGCAGATTTCGCCGCGCTACAACCTGAAGGGTGCCTGTCTGACCTGCCACAAGGATTGGACCGAGGATGATGCTCGCTACCACATGGAAGCCATCCAGGGTTATGTCCGCGGCAAGATGACCAAGGCCGAGTTCTGGATCGCCAACCTGATCGACGCGATCATGAAGGCCAAGGACGCCGGTGTTTCCAAGGACGTCATGGAGAAGGCCTACGACTTCCAGTACGACGCCAACCTGTACTGGGAATGGTGGACTGCCGAGAACTCCGACGGTTTCCACAACCCGGATCATGCACGCGAGTCGCTGACCCGCTCCATCGATGCATCTCAGGCCGGCATCAAGATGCTGAAAGAAGAGATCGCCAAGATGAAAGCGCCGGCTGTCGCTGCCAAGTAAGCGTAGTTAAGGTTTGAAAGGGAGCGGATAAATCCGCTCCCTTTTTTATTTGGGAAACAGCAGTTGGCGATAAATGCCCTGTCCGTTGGTTGCAGGTGCGAATAAATTCGCACCTGCACTGCGTGCCAACTACGCTTTTTAGATTTATTCCGGGAGGCCTCGCTTCACCGCCTCAGTCGTATCTTGCTCGCTTCATTTACAGCGCACGGCAGCCACAAACAACAACGCCCGACATGTCGGGCGTTGTTGTTTGTGGCGCTAAACCGGTTCGCGCAGTCAGGAAATACCACCCAAGGCGATATTCAATACAGCACGTTTTCCACCAACGATTTCGGTGCGCGTCGAATCACGTCGCCGGCTTTCTGATCGACACGAATCTCGACGACGCCGTTTTCACCGCTGTTGCCGGGTACGCCATAAGCGCCATTGGCGCCGCTGCTGCCTTCGCTGCCGGTTGCCGCCAGCGGAATCTGCTGCGAAGAATTGCTGCTCTGGTTGTTAGAGGTCGAAGCATCCGGCTGGGTATACAGGATAGAGCCCGCACTGCCGCCTTTGCCGCCGATGCCGCCATCGCCGCCCTTGCCGCCGTCGCCGCCCTGCGACAGCGGGACGAATGCAGTTTCCATGTCGGGGGTGGAGACGAGTACCAGCACTTTGCCGCCATTGCCGCCATTGGCGCCGTTGCCGCCGTTGCCGCCGTTGCCGCCGCGACCGCCGCTGCCGCCGCCGTATTTGCCGTCGCCGCCTTTGCCGCCGCTGCCGCCGTTGCCGGCATTGCCGCCGTCACCGCCGGCACCGCCCAGCGAAGTGACTTGCAGCGGACGCTCGTTCAATTGACGCAGAAAATATTTGGGCGATTGACCCGGTCCGGTCACTTCGATCAGCGCAAGGCGAGTTTGTCCGTCGAGGGTGCGGACTTCCTGCGAAAGCACCTGAATGGCGGGGCCGTGTTGGGCATTGCGGCCCGGACCACCATGTGTGCCGTCGGTGCCGGAGGCGCCGGCGCCACCCAGGCCGACCGGGCTCGGGGAACCATTCGGTCCGTTGCTGCCGTTCTGGCCGGGGCGGCCATCGGTGCCCTTGTTGCCCTGCAGCTGGATGCTGTTTTGTTCCATCAACGGCAAGCCGTGCAGGAAGTCGGGCTGGATGACATGGCTGGTGACCATGTCGTCACGGCCTTCGTAGGTTGCGAAAACCTTGTACGACTTGCCCACCATCGCCTGATAGTTCTCTTTCAACTTCAGCTGGTTGCTGGCTTCCTCGTACACCACGTTCTCGCCGATGATGCGCATTTTGCTGGCGAGCAGCGTGGGATTGTTGCCCTGGCGCGGGTAGGAATAGATGCGACCTTCGCGATCCTTGACCTGGAATTGCAGCGGCACGACGGAACCGGGGATTGCCGTAGCGACCTTGACCGTCGCATCGCCGAAATAGATGTCTTGCACGTCCTTGGCGTCCGGCCCTTCGACCAGCTGGAAGTCGGGCAGGAAGCGCGCGGTGTAGGTCTGGATCGGGTTGCCGCGATATTTGACGGTGACGCCATATCCCGTGTCCCCAACTGTCTTTCTGTCGTTGACGCCGCTGAGGGTGAAGTTCTGGCGGGAGAAATCCATGTTGACGGTTTCAATATCCAGCCGCTCGATGGGTAGCGCGTTCTTGGCATCGCCCAGGCCGAAATAACGACCTTCGTTATCCTTGACCTCGACTTTCAAAGGCAGGATCTGACCCGGCGCCATGCGGTCGCCATCCTTGAATCCCTCGATCGCGACCACCATGCTGGCGACATCGCTGGCCGCCGGCCCGAGGATCATCGCCCAATCGGGCACGACGCTCAGTACGCCCTTGATTTCGGGTGCGTGTTTATAGGTGACGTTGATCTTGTAGCGGGTATCCGGCGACTGGCTGATGTCCTGCTGAAAGGTGAGCTTGTGGCTGGTCTGGTCGAACGTCGCGCCCGAAGCGGTAATCTCGAGATCAGCCCAGGGCAGACTGTTGTCGCTGGTGCTGAATACTTTGCCTTCCTTGTCCTGGATGCGCACTTCCAAGGGGGCCTGTTTGCCGGGCACGATGCGCTGTTTGGCATCGAGCCCGCCGGCGATGGGCTGGATCGACGCGACATTGATGACACCTGGCGCGGTACAGCCTGCCAGCAGCCCGGCGCCCAATAGCGCGACATACAAGGGCAATGCGGTGAAACGTCCGTTCATGTTCGGCCTCCTGAAAGTCCTGATGTGATGTTCAATGCAGTGGGATTAGTGTGGCGTTACTAGCTAACGAATCTGCCACGATTCTTTTTCGAATTTGCCATTCGGATAGCGTCTGCGATATTCACGCGCACATTGGGCGTCGCGCGTTTTCAGACAGCGATTCCACAGCGCGATTTCCTCGCTATCCAGTTTACTCAAGCCATCCTCGCGCGACAGGCGGTTTTCCGTGCTGGTCAGGCGCTCCTTGGCGAGACGGGCAAGGTGGCTCTTCGGGAAAGTTTGCAGAAAGCTCTGCCAGGCGCGGACATCCTTGCCGGTTTTCAGGCAACGCGACCAGGCTGCAGCTTCATCGTCCGTGATTGCGCGCAAGTTGGCGAAAGGCGTGTAGACCTGGCCCACGTCGCGTTTGACAACGGCCCACTGCGCGTCTTGCACTTTGAGGACGCGCAGAATCTCGCCGCTGGCAAATTCGCTGATGCTGATCGACTGGGCCGAAGGGCGCAGTTGCAAGGCGGTTTCGCGAAACACCAGGTAAGGTCCGGCGATGCGGGGATAGCCGGCTTCGAGTTCGCTTTGCAGCGCTTTTCCCTTTTCTGAGTGGACACTGAATGGAAACGTGGCGAGGAAAGTGTCGACCGCGCGCAAGTCCGGCGCCTCTTCGAGTTCGCCCCAGAGCTTTTCTTCTTCAGTCAGCGCGACGCCGGGCATCTCTCCGGGCTTGGATGGCGTGACTTCGGCGCGTATCCGGTATTTGTAGCAGCCATCCTTGTCCCACTTGCTTTCCAGTACCTCGGTGATGCGCACCTTGCCGGTCGACATGATCTTGATGACGTCTTCCTCAAGCGTGCCGATGGAGACCCGGCTTTGTGCCCTGACTTGCGTTGCAGCCTGTTCGGCGGCACGCCGTTTGGCTTCGTCGCGGGCGACTTCTTCCGTCTGCTTGCGCGATTTATCGTCGCCCATGCAGGCACTGCCCTCGGCTTCGGTAAGAAACGGCTTTTCCTTGAGGTCTGCGGCGCAATGGCCTGCGCCAGTCCAGGCAATAAGACAGAGCAGACTGGCAGGGATTAGATAACGCATGGTTTCTCCAGGGAAATACGGCTGCGCGGCTTATGTTGAGGAGCCGGATTTGAATGGGCAAATGGGGTTTGCATCGTTGGTCGGGTTAGTGCGGTGTTTGGTCGAGAGCGCGCAGCAATGTTTCCACACGTTCTCTGTAGCGTCCTTGCGGATAGTCATGCAAATACTGCTGCAACCGGGTACGCGCCTCCGCGATCTGCTGGAGTTGATAGTGCCCCATACCGGTCATGTACAGGGCGATTTCACGTTGCGTGCCGGCAAACGGGGCCTCCAGCAGCGCGGCATATTCCTTCAGGGCCGCGTCGGCGCGAGTCGGGTCGCGGCTGAACACGGCACCGCGTTCGAGTCGCGCATCGGCCTGAATGTCCACCGCGTCGGTCAGGTCCAGGGCGACCTGCAGCACATGCAGTGCCTCGTCCGGACGGCCGGCATCGGCCAGATAACGGCTGTAGGTGATATTCCAGCGGGCGACAATTTCCGGCAGTTTGCCGGCCTCCACCCAGGACGCCGGCGCCTGCTCGGTGACGGCGTTGAGCAGCGCCTGCGCCTCAGCCAGACGGGAGTTGGGCTCGACCCTGATCGGCTGGGTCGGCAATTCGCCGCGAGTGGTTTGCACGACGGTGGCGGCAGTCAACGGTCTGGTCTCGGTGTTGAGGCCCTGGACCTCGACCTTGCCGTTGTTGCCGAAGAAAACATTGGCCTGGCCGCGATTGATCATCGAAAAATCGGTGCCACGCACGCCGGCGACGGCGGTCAGCGTGTTGAAGCGGTAATTCGGCGGCGCCTTGGGCGAGGGCGAGATCATCGCGCGCAACATGCCGCTAATCAGCGCAAAGGTGCCGGTACGCCGTTTCGCGTCATGGGAGCGCACCATGAATTCGGAATCGGCCGTCAACACCACGCGGCTGCCATCCGGTACCAGCAAGGTCGCCCAGCCGTCGTGGCCGGTGTAGACGCGGTCGCCCGTGCGCAGGGCATAGCCCTTGCCAACGCTGATCGGCTGGGCGCGGCCGGCGGGGAGGGCGCGCACATCGCCTTTGGTCATGCCCAGCACGATGTTGTCGGCGCGTACCGCAAGCGGCAGCAGCAGCGACAGGCCAAGCAGCAGTGCGGCAATTGCGCTGCGGAGGATCGGGTTCTTCATCTGGCAAGGGCTCATGGTTGCGTTCCGGTTTTATCGTTCGGCTTGGCGCCGCCGAGACGTTCCAGCACGAATGCGGCCTGGCGGTCGTTGGGCGAAAGTCGTAGCGCCGCCGAGATATGTTCGCGCGCCAGTTGTTCTTCGCCACGTTGGTAATAGAGCATGCCAAGCGCACGGCGCAGCGACGGGTCGGTCGGGAAGGCGGTGACGCCGTCGCGCAGGCGCTCGATGGCGTGCTCTTCTTCCTGCATTTCCTGATGGCAAATCGCCGCGAAGTAATAGGCATCGGCGGACGGTTGTGCGGCAATGGCCAGTTCGAACTGGGGCAGTGCGCGGCCATAGTTCTTGGCCCGGATCAGGCGGCCGCCTTCGATCATCGCTTCGGTCGACTTCTTCAGGCAGGCTTCGGCGGACAGTCCGGCACAGGGATTGACGCGCAGCGTGACGACCTTGCCGTCCGGCGCCGGCCGGTTCAGTGCCTCGCTGACCAGGCCGCCTTCGATGCGCAACGCCGCCGGATCGAGGCTGCCCCAGTAGTTGGCCTCCAGCAAGGTACCGGCATCGGCGCGCAGGTTCAGCGTGTTCTGGAAAATCGCGTTGTCGCGCAATACGCCGGAAAAGCCGCTCATGTCGACGCCGACTTCGTTGCCGGCGATGCGATTCAGCGTGAGTTCCGCATCGCTGCGTTCGAGCCGTATGCCGATGCGGTTTTCGCCGATGCGCAGGTCGCGCACGCTGGCCGCGCCAGCCCCGCTAAGCAACAGGCCGGTATCGCATTTCTGAATCTGGCCGCCTTCCAGGATGCCCTGGGCGCGTTGCAGATGGATGCCGGTGGTCGCGCCCGCCAGGCTGAAACCGCGCAGGCCGATATTGCCGCCTTCGACGCTGAGCCCGCCCCAGGCGCCGCCGCCGCGCGCGAGGAATTCGACGGGTTCGTCGCTGCTATCGGACGTGAGGCCGCCTTGCACGATCAGGCGGGCGGCCGGGTCGAATGCGATGCGGGTGCCGGGCGCGAGTTGCAGCGTGACGCCGGCGGGAACCAGCAACTCGCCGGTCACCACGACGTTGCCGGCAAGTTCGCGATCCGCCTCGATGCGGCCGCTCAACGGTGGCGGGTTTTCCGCCAACACGCGGCCACGTGCAATCGGCCCCGGTTCGGACGCATTGCCGGCGCTGTCCAGCGCGACGATACGGTAGTAGCGGTATTGGTCGCCACCGGCATCCTTGTCGACAAAACTCGGTGTTTCGACCACGCCGACGGGAGTGAAGCCGGACAAGGGTTGCGTCGAACGCAGCACCTGGTAACCGGCCAGATCGGGCACATTGGCCAGTGCTTCCCAGCGCAACAGAACCCGCCCGGGTTGCGAGCGCGCAGTGAGTCGGGCTGGCGTGGCGGGCGGCTGGCTGTCGATATTGACCAGATTGGTGTCGTACCAGCTCGAAACCAGGCCGTTGCGACCGCGCAGTGTCGCGATCAGCGGCGCCTGGCGGATGGCGTCGCCGTCCTGCACGCGATATTCGCCGACATAAACCCCCGGCGTTTTTTCGGTCATCGGCAAGGCGCGCCGATAGTTGCCGATGTCGAACACGGCGGCGCCGTTGCTGTCCGCCTGCATGGCGACGCTGATTACCTTGCCGAGACCGAACGGCGATTGGACGGCGTTGGAGAGCATGCCTTGAATGCGCGGGCCGCTGCTGGCGCTGCCGCCGAGCGGTTCGGGCATCGACTTGGCGATGGTGTAGCCGAGCTCGCTGACCAGGCGCACGCGCTGGATATCGCGCAGATTCAACGCCGCCGACATGGCCGACATGGCCAGGCCGATCGGCGTCAGACTGATGCCGCCTTCGCGAAAAGAGACGTCTTCCTTGCGGGTCAGGATGACTTCACCGGTTTGCGCATTGAGCAGGCTGATTTCCGCACTGACCGCCAACTCGGAATAGACGCCCATGAAAATCTTGCGGAAATCGACGACACGGCCGGTAATCACGCCATCGCAGCCGAGCGATTGGCAAAGCGACTGGTAATAGGTTTTGTCCTTGGTATCCGGTGATGCCTTGCTGTCGCGGTCAAGCGTGAGCAATTTGGCATCGACGGCGGCAAGCTCGATGTCGCCATAGGACTTGGAACTGAACTGGTTGTAGAAGGCGCGCCGAACCTCCTCGGCAATGCCAAGCTCGGCGGTGGCGTTGTCGAATGGCAGGATGGCCACGGTGCGCGGCAGGGTGGCTGTAGAAACCGGTGGCAGATTTGCTTCTGCCGATATTCGCGACTCTGCTGCGGGTGCGGTAGCGGGGGCTGACATGAAGTCGAAACCGCCGCCACTGGCGAAAACAGGTGTGGCCTGCGCGCAAACCAGAAAACCCATGACACCGGCAAGCCTCAAGCTAAGCGGCAACTGTTCGGAATGTTTCGATCTGGTCGTCGTGCGGGTCAGTGTGCAGCAAGCGGTGACGGGGGGGGTAAGGGGGGCGACCGGATTGCGAGAATTCATGAACTACATCCAACGTGATTGGATAACCTTTGAGGGCTCAGATTCGCTACTGGAAAACAAAATATCGAAAGCAAATTTTGCCTGCGAGAGATATTTGTTTAATCTTTAGCAAGTTTAACAATATCAGTCATCGCATTGGGGGTCCTGGACCATGAATACCGTTAGGTTATCTGTCGTTGTCGGCGCGCTTCTTTCGCTATTTGCAGCTATCTCGCCAGCCTCGGCAGATCGGATTGTGGGCGGTGATTTCGACCAGGGGAAATCCTGGCTGGAAAAACGCAATTTGGACCTGACCGATTCCCCTCAGGAGGCATTGACCGATGGCTACATCCTGGTGGTCGGCGAGGGTTTGCCGATGGCGGGCGGTACCCCGGCGCGGCAACGCCTGACCGCGATTCGCGCGGCGGAAATCATCGCTTATCGCCGTCTCGCCGAAATCATCAATGGCGTCTATGTCTCCGGCCAGACCACCGTGCGCGATTGCTCGCTGGAGAGCGAGGTGGTCAAGACTGCGGTTAGCGGCCTGATCAAGGGCGCTCGCAAGGTGCATGAAGAATGGAATCCGGTCGACGGTACCGCCCAGGTGTTCATGCAGATCGGCGTACGCGGGCCCGATAGCGTGGCCGCCACCCTGTACAACTCGTACATCAACACGCCTGGACGCGCTTCGCTGCAGGTGGTGTCGTTCACGCCGCCCGCTCCGCTGCCCGTCGCCGCACCGGCTGCCGCACCTGCCGCCAAGCCGGTCGCGCCGGCCGCGCCGGCCGAGTTGCACGATGGCCTGATCATCGATGCGCGCGAACTCGGTTTCCAACCCGCATTGATCAATCGCATTTTTTCCAGCAAGGGCGAGGCGCTCTACGATCCGTCCAAGGTGAGTCAGAAAATCCTGGTGGAACAAGGTGCCGGCGAATACACCAACACCATCGAAAAGGCGCGTGCCGCACTGGAAGCACGCGGCGCCAAGGCGCCGCTGGTCGTCAAGGCGACCGGCCTGAAAACCATGGCCGATCTGAATGTCAGCGATGAAGACGTCATGCGTATTTTCATGGCCGATCAGAAGAGCAATTTCCTGGCCTCGGCCAAAGTGGCTTTTGTCTTGAAGTAAGACGTGGCACGGGGGCTCCGGTGCTGCCGGAGCACCCCGCGCAAGTTGCCGATTTCTTGACTGCAGGTGTTTTGTCCGGCGGTCGTTTGCGGGTATCCTCGCCCGCCCCTCGATATCAGCCGCCATGCCCGACGCCCTTCTCTCCGTTCATGATCTAGCCTGCGCACGTGGCGAACGGCTATTGTTCAAAGGCATGAATTTCAGCCTGAACCAGGGACAGTTGCTGCTGGTGCAAGGCGGCAATGGCCAGGGCAAAACCAGTTTGCTGCGCTTGCTGACCGGACTGGCCAGGCCCGAAGAAGGTGAAGTGCACTGGCGTGGCGTGTCGATTCGGCGAACCAGCGAGGCCTATCATGCCGAGATGTGCTATCTGGGCCACGCCAATGGCGTCAAGGACGATCTCAATCCAGTGGAAAACCTGCGTTTTGCCGATGGCCTGCACGGTCGTGCCTTCGATCAATTGCGCGCAATTGCCACGCTGGAACGCCTTGGTTTGAATCGCTGCCTGGATTTACCCTGCCGCGTGTTGTCCTTCGGCCAGCGTCGCCGCGTCGCACTGGCCGCGTTGTTGCTGGCCGGTGCGACGTTGTGGATTCTGGACGAGCCCCTGACCGGCCTCGATGTGCATGCCGTCGCGCTGATGGAAGGCCTGATTCGCGACCACTTGACCGCGGGCGGCATGGTCGTCGCCACGACGCATCAGGCGCTGAATCTGGAAGGCGTCTCCGTACAACGCCTGCTGGTCGGCAATGTAGCGATTCCCGAGTTGGCTTAGCCCGGTATATGCATCGCTTCCTGCTCGCCGTCCTCCGTCGCGACCTTACCCTGGCGGCCCGTCGTCGCGGCGACTGGCTGATCGCGCAATTCTTTTTCGTCATGGTCGCCAGTCTGTTTCCGCTCGGCGTCGGGCCCGAGCCGGAGATGCTGGCGCGCATCGGACCCGGCGTGCTGTGGGTGGCGGCGACGCTGGCTTCGCTGCTTTCGCTTTCGCGCCTGTTCGCTGACGATCATCACGACGGCAGTCTCGAACATATGGTGCTGTCGCCGGAGCCGACCGTATTGCTGGTGCTGGGCAAATCGTTGGCGCACTGGCTGATCTATGGCGTGCCCTTGCTGTTGATTGCGCCGGTGCTGGGCATTCAGTTCAATTTAAGCTGGGAAGCGATAATGGTGCTCGAACTTTCCCTGTTGCTCGGCACACCCATCCTGTCCTTGCTCGGCAGCGTCGGCGCGGCGCTGACGCTGGGGTTGCGCGGCGGCGGTGTGTTGTTGACTCTGCTCATCCTGCCGCTCTATATCCCCGCACTTATTTTTGGTGCCGGCGCGGTCGATGGGGTCATGGCGGGAACTGGAGCCGAGGCACACCTGTCATTGCTGGGCGCTTTCATGGTGCTCTCACTTATGATCTCGCCCTGGATTGCAGCTGCGGCCTTACGTGTATCACTTGAATAAGCGTCGAACGATCGTCGAATGAATCTCTATACCTACGCCTCCCCCGCCAATTTCTACGTTCTCGCCGGCAAGATGATCCCCTGGTTCGCCTGGGGCGCCGGTCTGCTCACCGTGTGGGGGCTGTACATCAGCTTCTTCCTCGCGCCGACCGATTTTCAGCAGAGCGAGGCTTACCGGATCATCTTCATCCATGTGCCGGCAGCCTGGATGTCGATGTTCATCTATCTGGTCATGGCGTTCTGGGGCGCCATCGGGCTGGCCTTCAACACGCGGCTGTCGTTCATGATGGCGCGCGCGCTGGCGCCGACCGGGGCGTTGTTCACCTTCATCGCGTTGTGGACCGGCGCGCTCTGGGGCAAGCCGATGTGGGGCGCCTGGTGGGTGTGGGACGCGCGCCTGACTTCCGAACTGATCCTGTTGTTCCTGTATGTCGGCATCATCGCGTTGTGGGCGGCAATCGACGACGTCCGCCGCGGCGACCGTGCCGGCTCGCTGCTGACGCTGATCGGCGCAATCAATGTACCGATCATCTATTTCTCGGTGAAGTGGTGGAACACCTTGCATCAGGGTTCTTCCATCAACCTGATGAAGGCGCCCAGCATGGCGGCGATCATGCTGCAGGGCATGCTGGTCATGGCGATTGCCGCCTGGTTCTACACCATCGCAGTGGCCCTGGTGCGGGTGCGCCGGATCATTCTGGAAAGAGAACGGCAGACGGAGTGGGCCAAAGCAATTCTGGAGAACGATTGATGGAATGGGCTAGCTGGCAAGATTTCTGGAATATGGCCGGATATGGACTCTATGTCTGGGGTTCGTTCGGCGTGACTGCGCTGTGTATCTTGATCGAAGTCATACTTTTAAAACGCGCCGGCATGGATACTCGCCGCCGCCTGAAGCGCATGCAGCAATGGGCATCGTCCCTGGAAGGGGAAGGTCAATGAAGTCTCGTCACAAAAAACTCCTGGTCATCTTCCTTGGCGTCGCCGGACTCGGCATTGCCGCCACCCTGATCCTCAATGCTTTCCAGAGCAATCTGGTGTTCTTCTTCTCGCCGACCGAAGTCGCCGCGGGCAAGGCACCGAGCGACCGTGCTTTCCGCATCGGCGGCCTGGTCGAAACGGGTAGCGTGAAGCGCGATCCGGACGGACTCACGGTCCGTTTCGTGGTGACCGATACCGCCAAATCGATGCCGGTGCTCTACAAAGGCATCCTGCCCGACCTGTTCAAGGAAGGTAAAGGCGTCGTGGCGGAAGGCAAACTCGGCGCGGACGGCCTGTTTACTTCCACCCAGGTGCTCGCCAAGCACGACGAGAACTACATGCCGCCGGAAGCCGCCCAGGCTTTGGAACAGGCGGCGAAGGCGCAACAGACACTCGTGAAATAAACACCCGGTGGCCTGCCCAGGCTGGCCCCGACTGTCGAATAGATCGACATCCCCAAGGAGACCGCATGATCCCAGAACTCGGCCATTTCGCCCTTATCGTGGCGCTGCTGCTGGCGTTGACCCAGGCCATCCTGCCGCTGATCGGCGCCCAGCGCGGCAATCTCACGCTGATGGCAGTGGCACGGCCCGCTGCGCAAGGTCAGTTCGTGTTTGTCGCGATCGCCTTCGCCTGTCTCGCCTACGCGTTTCTGACCAACGATTTCTCGGTGGAGAACGTGGCGCGCAACTCGTTCTCGCAGTTGCCGGAGATTTACCGCTTCACCGCCACCTGGGGTTCGCATGAAGGTTCCATGCTGCTGTGGGCGCTGATCCTCGGCTTCTGGACGACTTCGGTCTCGGTTTTCTCGCGGCATTTGCCGGACGACATGGTGGCGCGTGTGATCGGCATCATGGGCCTGGTTTCCACCGGCTTCCTGGCCTTCCTGTTGACCACCTCCAACCCCTTCATCCGCCTGTTGCCGGCCGCCGCCGACGGGCGCGACATGAACCCGCTGCTGCAGGACCCCGGCATGGTGATCCATCCGCCCATGCTGTACATGGGCTATGTCGGCTTCTCCGTCGCCTTCGCCTTCGCCATCGCCGCGTTGCTGTCCGGCCGCCTCGACGCTGCCTGGGCGCGCTGGTCGCGGCCGTGGACGACGGTGGCCTGGGCGTTCCTGTCGCTCGGCATCGCGCTGGGCAGCTGGTGGGCCTACAACGAACTCGGCTGGGGCGGCTGGTGGTTCTGGGATCCGACCGAAAACGCTTCCTTCATGCCCTGGATCGCCGGCACCGCGCTGATCCATTCCCTCGCGGTCACCGAGAAACGCGGCGCCTTCAAGGCCTGGACCGTACTGCTCGCGATCACCGCGTTCTCGCTGTCCCTGCTCGGCACCTTCCTGGTTCGCTCCGGCGTGCTGTCCTCGGTACATGCCTTCGCCACCGACCCGGCGCGCGGCGCCTTCATTCTCGGCTTCCTGGTCGTGGTGATCGGCGGTTCGCTGGCGCTGTTCGCCTGGCGCGCGCCGAAGATGCTCACCGGCGGCGCCTTCACCTGGTTCTCGCGCGAGGCCATGTTGCTCGCCAACAACGTCATCCTGCTGGCGGCGATGGGCTCGGTGTTGCTCGGCACGCTGTATCCGTTGCTGATGGATGCCCTCGGCATGGGCAAGATTTCCGTCGGCCCGCCCTACTTCAACGCGGTGTTCGTGCCGCTGATGGCGCCCGCGCTGTTCCTGATGGGCGTCGGCCCGTTGACGCGCTGGAAGGGCGACAGCCTGCCCGACATGATGGCGCGGCTGAAATGGGCGCTGGCGATCTCGGTCGCCACCGGCCTTCTGTTGCCGCTGACGCTGAAAGGCTTCAATCCCTGGGCCACGCTGGGCTTCTCCCTCGCGGTCTGGATCGCGCTGACGGTGCTGATCGGGTTCCGCGAGCGTCTGAAAAACGGCGCCCGTCTCGGCACGCTGACGCGTTCCTTCTGGGGCATGCAACTGGCGCACCTGGGTCTGGCCTGGGGCGTCGCCGGCATCACGCTGGTGGCCAACTACCAGGAAGAACGGGATGTGCGGATGAACGTCGGCGACCACACCGAACTGGCCGGTTACACCTTCACCTTCCGGGGCACCACCGAACGCGAGGGTCCCAATTACCGTGCCGCGCGCGGTACCGTGGAAGTCAGCCAGGACGGCAAGAAACTGTTCGTGCTGCACCCGGAAAAACGCACCTACAACGCCTCCGGCATGCCGATGACGGAAGCCGCCATCGACCCCAACTTCTTCCGCGACGTCTATGTCGCTCTTGGCGAGCCGCTGGATGACCAGGGCAATGCCTGGGCAGTACGCGTGTTCCACAAGCCGTTCATCAACTGGCTGTGGATCGGCGCCCTCCTGCTGACCATCGGCGGTTTCCTGGCGGCATCGGACCGGCGCTATCGCATCGCGATGAAGGCGACTGCGCCCGCTGGTGCAGCAGCGCAGGGGGCTTGAGCATGAAACGCTGGCTTCCTCTCGTCGTCTTCCTCGTCCTGGTCGGTTTCTTCGCCAAGGGCCTGTTCCTCAATCCGCGCGAAGTGCCGTCGCCGTTCATCGGCAAGGCGGCGCCGGCGTTCACGCTGCCAGTGGTCGGCAACCCGGACAAAACCTTCAGTCCCGCCGACATGAAGGGCAAGGTCTGGCTGCTCAACGTCTGGGCGCCCTGGTGCGTGTCGTGCCGACAGGAGCACGGTGTCCTGATGGTGCTGGCGCAAAGCCAGTCGGTGCCTTTCGTCGGCCTCAACTGGAAAGACAAGGATCGCGAAGCGGACCAATTGCTGGCGCAGACCGGCAACCCGTTCTTCGCGGTGCCGGACGATCTGACCGGCAAGGTCGGCATCGACTATGGCGTCACCGGCACGCCGGAAACCTACGTCATCGACCAGGCCGGCATCATCCGCATGAAGCACGTCGGCCCGATCGGCGAAGAGGTCTGGAAAGAAAAATTCGAGCCGAAACTGAAGGAGTTGGGCGCATGAAAAACGTGTTGTTCTCCCTCTTGCTCGCACTTGCCGTGCCTGCCTATGCCGGCGAAGCGATCCCGGTCGGCGAAGACCCGGTGATCGAACAACGCATGGTCAATCTGGCCGAGGAACTGCGTTGCCTGGTCTGCCAGAACGAATCGCTGGCCGGATCGCATGCCGAACTGGCGGAAGACTTACGCAAGGAAATTCGCGTCCAGATGAAGGCCGGCAAGAACGACAAGGAAGTCATCGAATACCTCACCACGCGTTACGGTGACTTCGTGCTGTACCGTCCACCGTTCAAGCCGGTCACCTACATCCTCTGGCTGGGACCGCTGCTGTTCCTCGCCATCGGCGGTGGCGTCTGGTACGTCACGCTGAAGAAACGCCGTGCCATGAAAGACACCCCGGTGGACGCCACCCAACTCGCTGCCGCCGCTCACCTTCTGGAAGACAACAAATGAACCCGTTCTGGTCCGTCACCCTGTTCTGGATTGCCGCTGTAGTCAGCGTCGCCATCGCCCTGGTCTTCATCCTGCCGCCGCTGTTGCGCAAGAAAGAAATCGTCGCCAAAGCGGCGCGGCGCGACATCAACATCGCTGTGTACCGCGATCAGATGAAGGAAATGGAAGCCGATCGCGCCAATAACCTGTTGTCGGAAGAGCAATTCCAGGCCGGCAAGCTGGAACTGGAAGCACGTCTCGCCGAAGATGCACTGGCCAAGGCCGATGCGACGATGGCGCCGGTCGCCAGCCGCCGCCTCGGTTTCACGCTTGCCGGCGTGCTGCCGGTGGCTGCATTCGGCATGTATTTCTGGCTGGGCAACCCGATGTCGCTGATTGCCATCGCCGAGGCACAAGCCAATCCCCAGGTCGCCGCGCCACAAGGCGAGCACGACATCATGAAAATGATTCAGAAGGTCGAGGAAAAGACCAAGACCGATCCGAACGATGCCGAAGCCTGGACCATTCTCGGCAAGACCTACGCCGCTGTCGGACATTGGCCGGAGGCGCTGCATGCCTATGAAAAGGCGATGAAGCTGAAACCCGATGTCCCCGCGATCATGACCGGCTATGCCGAAGCGCTGGCGATCAGCCGCAATCGCGTATTGAAAGGCGAGCCTACCCAGCTCGTACTGAAGGCGCTGGAAAAAGATCCGGACGACATGAAGGGCCTGGAACTGGCCGCCATCAGCAACTTCCAGGACAAGAACTTTGCCCAGGCCGCCTACTACTTCAAGCACCTGCTCAAACTGCTGCCGCCTGAATCGCCCTATGCGCAGGACATCGCGGAAGCCCAGAAGGAAGCCAACCGTCTGGCGCGTGGCGCCGTCACCGGACTGGACAATCTGGCCGACCCCAACGCGGCAGCCGGCAAGGAACCCGCTGCCGGTCCCGGCGCCAGCATCCACGGCGTGGTGGACATCGCCCCCGCGCTGAAGGGCAAGTTCAGCGACCAGGACGTGGTCTTCCTGTTCGCCCGTTCCGCCGGCGGCGGCGCCCCGGTGGCCGCCATCCGCGCCACCGCGAACAAATTCCCGCTGGAATTCGAGCTGTCCGATGCCATGGCCATGAACCCGGACAACAGGCTGTCCAACTTCAAGGAAGTGAATCTGGTCGTGCGCATTACCAAGTCCGGCGATCCGAAGGGCGGCCCGGGCGACCTGGAAGGCACGTTGACCAACGTCAAAGTAGGTGCCAAGAACGTCAAGCTGAGTATCGACAAGGTTCGCCCCTGAACCTTGCCCATTTGCGCTGAATCGAAGGCCCGCCGCGTGCGGGCCTTTTTCATGTGCGCTCAGCTGGACAGCCAACGCTGCGCACTCTCCAGCCGATGCGCCTGTAGGAGCGCCTTCCAAGGCGCGATGCCGGCCCAATCGCGCCTTGGAAGGCGCTCCTACGCGGGGCGGCGCGTCGATCCGCGCCGGTCAGGAAGAACAAGCGTGATATGCAAGTCTGTTTTTTCCATCCCCCCGGCGCGACAATCCGCGCCATCCTTAACCACGAGAAGATTCCAGCATGCGCACCCTGATCTGCGGCTCCATGGCTTTCGACACCATCATGGTGTTCCACGACCACTTCAAGAACCATATCCTGCCCGAGCAGATTCATATCCTGAACGTCGCCTTTCTGGTGCCGGACATGCGCCGCGAATACGGCGGTTGCGCCGGCAACATCGCCTACAACCTGAAGCTGCTCGGCGGCGAGCCGGTGATCATGGCGACCATCGGCGACGACTTCGCGCCCTATGCTGAACGCCTGAAACGGCTCGAACTCGACGCCAGCCACATCCAGCACGTTGCCGACAGCTTCACGGCGCAGGCGTTTATCACCACTGACCTGGCCGACAATCAGATCACCGCGTTCCACCCCGGGGCGATGAATTTCGCGCATCGGAACGAAGTCGCGCACGCCAAGGACATCAAGCTCGGCATCATTTCGCCGGATGGACGCCAGGGCATGATCGAGCACGCGCGCCAGTTCGCCGAAGCCGGCATCCCGTTCATCTTCGATCCCGGCCAGGGCTTGCCGATGTTCGACGGTGAGGAGTTGCTCGGCTTCATTCAACAGGCCGACTACCTGACCTGCAACGATTACGAAGCGAAACTCCTACAGGAACGCACCGGTCAGACGTTGGAGCAGTTGGCGAAACAGGTGCGTGCGCTGGTGGTGACGCTGGGCGGCGACGGTTCCCGGATTTATGCCGATGGTCAGGTGCATGACATTCCGACCGCCAAGGCGAGCGCAGTGGTCGACCCGACCGGTTGCGGCGACGCGTATCGCGCCGGCCTGATGACTGGCATGCACAAGGGCATGGATTGGCCGACCTGCGGCCGCTTGGCCGGCTTGCTCGGCGCGATCAAGATTGCCCATCGCGGCGGCCAGAACCATCGCTTTACCTGGGGCGAGATCGCCGACCGTTTCAAGGCGGAATACGGCTATTCAATTTGAGGAGTCGAACCATGAAGGCATTCTGGATTTTGCTGATCCCCGCCGTGCTGGCCGGTTGCGCCAGCGGCCGTGGCGGTGACGACTACGAACGGGCAGAAGCGCGCCGCGTGTATGAGGTCAAGATGGGCGTGATCGAGCATGTGCGGGAGGTCAAGCTGGAAGGCACCGAGTCCGGCATCGGCGCGGCGGCGGGCGGCGTCGTTGGCGGCATCGCCGGCAGTACGGCCGGTCGCGGCAAAGGCTCAGCCGTCGGCGCCGTACTCGGCGCCGTGGTCGGCGGTCTGGCCGGCGCGGCGGGGGAGGAAGCGACGACGCGCAAGAAAGGCGTGGAAATCACCGTCCGCCTCGACTCCGGCCGCACCATCGCCGTGGTGCAGGAAGATCACGATGAGAAGTTCGTCGTCGGCGAGCGCGTGCGCATCCTGGAATCCGGCAACCAGGCGCGGGTCAGCCGCTGAGAAACACGCCAGCAGGCCCCGGTCATCATTTCTTCACACGCCGGTCACTAACCCGCAACGCCATTTCCTTACCTTTGCCAAATCAACGCAAAGGAAAGGAAATGACATGTTGCATGAACATGCCGGCCAGAACAGCCGGGTCAAAAAAAGTTTTCGCGTCAGCTTCGCCCGCCATCAGGACGAAGTCAGGGAAGCGCAGCGGCTGCGCTGGAAAGTCTTCGCCGAGGAAATGGGCGCGCGCCTGAATACACCTGAACCCGGCCTCGACATCGACTTGTACGACGCCTATTGCGAACATCTGCTGGTGCGCGATCCGGACAGCGGCGAAGTCGTGGGCACCTATCGCATCCTCAGCCCGAGCGCCGCCAAGCGCGTCGGCAACTACTATTCCGAATCCGAATTCGACCTGACCCGTTTGCAGCATCTGCGCGGCCGCCTGGTCGAACTGGGCCGCTCCTGCGTACATGCCGACTACCGCAGCGGCAGCGTCATCACGCTGCTCTGGGCCGGTCTGGCCGAATACATGCTGCAAAGCAAGCACGAATACCTGATCGGCTGCGCCAGCATCGGCATGGCCGACGGAGGCCATAACGCCGCCGGCATCTGGCATGCCGTGCGCGAAAAACACCTGGCGCCGATCGAACTGCACGTCTTCCCGCGCTGCCCGTTGCCGCTGGACGCGCTGGAAAGCGCCGCCGCCCCGTTGCTGCCGCCGCTGGTCAAAGGCTATTTGCGCCTGGGCGCCTACGTCTGCGGCGAGCCGGCCTGGGACCCGGATTTCAATACCGCCGACCTGCCCATCCTGCTGCCGCTGAACCGGCTCAACCCGAGCTATGCGCGGCATTTCATGAAAGCGGCGTAGTCGTTCGCTGTCCCCGTAGGAGCGCCTTCCAAGGCGCGATAGGCCGGCATCGCGCCTTGGAAGGCGCTCCTACGCAGTATTTGTAGGTCGGCAATCCTTTGCCGACTGATCTTCTCGCGGCAGGGGTTCGCCGCCCGATTTCCTTGCCTGTAAGCTCAAGGCTGTGCAAATCAACAGCCTTGAGTTTTGACCATGATCTACGCCCCGCCGGCGCCTGAGGGCGACACGCCGTTTGAATTGATTTACGCCGATGACCACATGCTGGTGCTGAACAAGCCCAGCGGTTTGCTGTCCGTGCCCGGCCGCGGCCCGGACAAACAGGATTGCCTAAGCGCGCGCGTGCAGCGGCACTATCCGGATGCGCTGATCGTGCACCGGCTGGATTTGCAGACTTCCGGCCTGCTGGCGATGGCGCGCGGCATCGAAGCGCAGCGTGCCATCAACCGGTCTTTCGAACAGCGCCAGGTGCACAAGCGTTACCAGGCTGTGGTCGATGGAATCGCCCGCGCCGAAGGTCCGGATGAGTGGGGCGTGATCGACCTGCCGCTCGAACTGGATTGGCCGAACCGGCCGAAACACATTGTCGACTACGTCAATGGCAGGCCCAGCGTGACGCGCTGGCGCGTGTTGTCGCCGGAGCCAGAACTGCATGGCACGCGCCTGGAACTGGAGCCGGTGACCGGCCGTTCGCATCAGTTGCGGGTGCACCTGCAAGCCATCGGCCACCCGATCCTGGGCGACGATCTGTATGCCGGCGCCGACGCCATCGCCCGTGCCAGCCGATTGCTGCTGCATGCCTGCGAACTGAATCTGCCGCATCCGGCAAGCGGCGAAGTCATGTCGTTCCGCAGTCCGCCGCCGTTCTGATGTCCCGAAGTTGACGGTCCATGTTTAGACGTGAACCGAGTTGGAGCCTGCTTATGATCGGTAAATCCTTGAACGGATTGCTGCGGGTCGTTGTATTGCTGGTTTTGCTCATCTCCCCTCTGCTCGTACAAGCGCAGTCGCCTGATGCCTGGAGCGAGCCGGGCGCGGACGGACAACCCCGGGTCCATCTCTATTTCTTCTGGTCGCTACGTTGTCCGCATTGCCTGGAAGCGCGGCCCGAGGTCGAGGCGCTGGCGCAGGCGCAGCCGTGGATCGTGCTGCATTCGCTGGAATTGACCCAGCATCGGGAAAACGTCGACCGCTACGTCGCGATGGCCGCCGAACTTGGCGAGCAGGCGCAATCGGTGCCGGCATTCCTGTTTTGCGGCCAGATGCAGGTTGGCTGGGAGCGCGGCAGCGGTGGAACGACTTTGCTGCATCGTCTGGAAGATTGCCGCGCCCGCGTGGCGGCGGGCGGCAGGCTGGGCGGCGACAAGGGCCGGACGCTAGCGCCGCCGGATACCACGCTGCATCTGCCCTGGATCGGTACGCTGGATGCGCGCACGTTATCGCTGCCGGTGCTGACCGTGCTGATCGCCGGCATGGACGCGTTCAATCCATGCGCGTTCTTCGTCCTGTTGTTTCTGCTCTCGCTGCTGGTGCATCAGCAGGATCGCCGCCGCATGGCCTTGATCGGCGGCATCTTCGTGCTGTTTTCAGGGCTGATGTATTTCGCCTTCATGGCGGCCTGGCTCAGCCTGTTCCGCATCATGGGCAGTCTGCCCTGGGTCACCGCCGCCGCCGGTGCGCTGGCGTTCGGCATCGGCCTGGTCAACACCAAGGACTTCTTCGCCTTCAAAGCAGGCGTCTCGCTTTCCATCCCGGAATCGCGCAAGGCCGACATTTTCCGGCGCGGCCGTGCCATTCTCGCCGCCGGCAGCCTGCCGGCCATGCTGCTAGCCACCGTCCTGCTCGCCATCGCGGCCAATTTCTACGAATTGTTGTGCACTGCCGGTTTCCCGATGGTCTACACCCGCCTGCTCACCCTGCAGGCGGAGAACAGCGCGCAACATCTGGCCTATCTCGCCCTGTACAACGTCATCTATGTGCTGCCGCTGTTGGTGATCGTGTTCGCCTTCGTCCGTACGCTGGGCGCGCGCAAGCTGAGCGAACGCGAGGGCCGCCTGTTGAAGCTCCTCTCCGGCCTCATGATGCTGGGACTCGGCATCCTGCTGCTGGCCGTGCCGGAGTGGCTCGACAACCTGGCCGCGACGCTGGCTTTGATGCTGACCGCAATCGGTTTGACCTGGCTGGCTGCACGCATGACGCGGGTGTGAATCCTGGCTGCGAGTCGAGGTATAAAGCTGCTAATTCCGTAACACGGTTTTTTCCTTAGGAGGCGCTGCGATGGCCGGACAAAGCTGGTGGGGTGCAACGCAGTGGGCGGCTTATCTGGAACACCAGGAACAGCCGATCAAGGCGGCCAGCAAAGTGGCGCTGCGCGAACTGGAAGCGGCCTCCGGCGACAGCCTGACCGGCCAGGCCTACGCCGCGCTGATGCTGGACGATCCGATGCTGGCGCTGCGTCTGATCAAGGAGGCAAACAAGCGTCTGCCCCGGCGCATGGCGCGCGACATCACCACCCCGCTCGGCGTCGTCATGGCTTTGGGCACCGTCGCCTTCCGTGAGCAGATCGAATCCGCACCGGAAGTCGCTGCAGAAAATACCGGTTTCATGGCCTGCGAAGCGCGCGCCTCGCTGGCCGCACGTATCGCCTTTGCCTGGGGGGCGCTGCATTACGATCTCGACTCCGGCGAACTGGCGATGGCCGCCTTGCTGGCCAATGCCGGCGAAGTGGAAATGTGGGTGTTCAAGCCTGAATTGCCGCAGTCGGCGCTGGATGAACTGCACAGCGGCCGCGCCACTCGCAGCGAAGCCGCGCAACGGCAAGCCTGCGGCTTTGCCTTTCTCGATATCACGCTGCTGCTGATCGACGCCTGGAACCTGCCGCAATTGATCAAACATCTGATCCGCGGCGACGAAGGCCTGCGCGCGCGCCTCGCCCGCCTGGCGGTGAACGCCGCCCGCCACCTCAGCAATGGCGCCAGCGATCCGGCCCTGCCCGACGACATGCGCGAAGCGGCGAAACTGACCGGCGCGACGCTGGCGCAGGTCATCGCTGTGCTGCCGGATATCGGGGCGGAAGAAAAATCTGCGCTGCTGGAAGCAACGGAACCCGCCGAGTAGAGCCGCCGGGCCGAGTTCGTCCCAAACCGGAATGCATGGAAACTATCGCCATGCGAACATCGGTTCCCGAAACCAAGCCTTGGCCATTGGAGACACCCCATGCGATCCCTGCCGCTCTTTCCCTTGCTCCTGCTGCTTGGCGCCTGTGGCGCGGAAACCGCTGGCACAGCCGCAGTAGGCGGACAGTCTGTCGTGCAGCAAGCCGAACAGGCCAATGCCCTCAAGGCGCAGGTACTGGACCAGATCGATGCTGCCGCTCAGTTGGAGCAACAGCGCTTGAAACAGGCTGAGCAAGCAGCCAAGCCCTGAGAGACACTGCGTTTCCATTTACCACCGCTGGAACATCGTGATGCCTAGCCTTGCCACCCTTGCCCCACGCCTGACCGGCTTCGCCCTGCTCCTGGCCTTGCTGGCCGGCTGCGGCCATAAGGAAGAGGCGGCCATGCCGGCGGCAGCGCCCGCAGAGGCCATGGATGCGGCGGCGCGCGCTGTGGGGCCGGAAGGCGCCCAGGAAGATGCCATGGCTGCCGCGCCCGAAGCCACCGCCAAATACCTGGCCGAGCGCCAATATTGGGACTACGAACTTCCCGAAGCGGATATCGAAGGTCGTTGGCAGGCCCACATGAAACTCTGCCGGGTCGACTGCGAAGTTCTGGAAGCCAGCCTGAGCAAATCCGCCCACGCACCGGTGCGGGCGCATCTGCTGCTGCGCATAGGCCGGCCTAACGCGGCGAAGCTGATGACCGCCATGGGCGACGCCGGTGTCAGCGAGCGCCGGGTCGAGCGGGAAGACAAGACCATGCAGGTGATCGACGCCGAGGCCCGGCTGAAAAACCTGGCCGAACTGCGCGACCGCCTGCGCGGTCTGCTCGCCACCCGCACCGGCGCGCTGAAGGATGTGTTGGAAACAGAAAGAGAACTTGCTCGCGTGCAAGGCGATCTGGACGCGATGACCGCCCAGCGCCGGGTGCTCGCCAACGAAACCGAAAAGATCCTGCTGGAGGCCAACTACCGCGCCACTCCCAGCCTGGGCGAAACGGGAGCCATGCAACCGTTGGTGGAAGCCTGGGGTGAGGCTGGCAACGCTTTTGCGCGTAGCCTGGCCGCCTCCCTGATGTTCATCGTCCAGGCGTTGCCCTGGCTGGTCATCGTGCTGCCGGCCGGTTGGGGCGCCTGGCGGCTGCTGCGCCGCTTGTTCAAACAACGTCAGGCCAAATAGGCTGGCCGACCCGAAGGGTGTAGGAGCGCCTTCCAAGGCGCGATTGTTCGCAGCGTCGAAGGCATCGCGCCTTGGAAGGCGCTCCTACCTAGCGGTACAACAAGATGTTCTCGCGTTGTTCGCGCCAGGCGATTTCGTCCGGGCCCGCCAGCGTATCCAGGTCGGCCGCGGTCGATTCAGCGTCATCGACCCACCTCCGCAGGCCTTCGCCGCCGTTGATCAGGTCGATGGCGAGGCGGTCGTGTTCGTATTCGTAGGCAAAGTCGCGCCAGAGCGGGTAGTCCGTTTGCAATAAGCGGATGGCCTTGAACGCCAGCGCCTGCACGCGCCAGGGTTTGAACGCGGCGTGATCGTAGCTGCCGTCTTCGACGTGAATCTGGATGCCGGCGCAGAGTTTGCCGGCGTGTTTGTGGAAGGTCGGTTCGAACCAGCATTCGCGCAGGATGCAGCCGTGCAGCCAATCGGGGGCGAGTTGCCGCATCTGGGCGATGATCTGGCGCGGCTCGATGTCGGGTGCGCCGAACAGTTCCAGCGGCCGCGTCGTGCCGCGTCCTTCCGACAGCGTCGTGCCTTCCAGCATCACGGTGCCGGCGTAGCAGCGCGCCATGGACAGGTTGGGCGCGTTCGGGCTGGGGTTGATCCAGCTCCGTTCACCCAGCGGCCAGCCGAAGCCGGGCGCGGCATCCGGCTGCCAGCCTTGCATCGCGATGACCTGGTAATCGACATCCAGCTGTAGCGCGCGCACGAACCAGTGGCCCATTTCGCCCAGCGTCAGGCCGTGCCGCATCGGCATCGCGCCGGCGCCGACGAAGCTCTCCCAGCCGGGCCGCAGGGTCAGGCCTTCGACCGGCCGACCGGCCGGATTCGGACGGTCGAGCACGATGACGGTCTTGCCAAAACGCGCAGCTTCTTCCAGCACATAGCGCAAGGTGGTGATGAAGGTGTAAATGCGGCAGCCGAGGTCTTGCAGATCGACCAGCAACACGTCGAAGCAGTCCATCATCGCCGGCGTCGGGCGGCGCACTGCGCCGTACAGGCTGAACACCGGGATGCCCAGTTGCGGGTCGCGGAAGTCGGGCGACTCCATCATGTTGTCCTGCTTGTCGCCGCGCAGGCCGTGTTGCGGGCCGAAAGCGGCGCTGAGCTTGATCTCCGGCAGCGCGGCGAGCGCGTCGAGCGCATGCGTCAGGTCGGCGGTGACCGAGGCGGGATGCGCCAGCAGCGCGACGCGGCGACCGGCCAGTGGGCGGCGCAGCTCGGGTTCGGTCAGCAGGCGGTCGAGTCCGAATTTCATGGCAGGGCAAGTTCCAGGGTAAAGGTGTCGGGATGATGGAAGTCGGCTTTGCCGGCGGCATGCTGCAAGGCCCAATAGCCGATGCTGTCGTCGACGCCTTCCACCACGGCGGTCAGGCCGAGTTGTAAACGCGCGCCGGGCGGCAGGTCTTGCGGCGGGATCGTCGCCTGCAGCGTCAGGCAGCCGGGTTCGCTCCAACATGCGATGTCCGGCGCGATGGCCGGCTCCAGCAAGCCGCCGGCGCGATAGTCGGTGAAGGCGTAGGCCTGCCAAAGACCTGCCGGCGAGAAGTTGAATTCGCGATAGGCCGGCGATTCCTCCGCGCGGATGAAGGCTTCGAAGCAGGTGTGCCGCCAGAGGCCGTCGGCGCGTGCGGCGACTTCATGCGCAGGGATGCGGAGGCCATTCAGATCGCCGCTCAGCGTGTAACTCAAGCGAAGCGCGCCGCTTGCGAGGACGGCGATATCCACCTGGATCGAGTCGACGCAATTCGGGCGGGTTGCGGGATGCGGTTGCAGTCTTCGGCTATGCATCGTGGCGGAACATGCGGACGACTTCACCGGCCGGCATGGCCTTGCCGATCAACCAGCCCTGGCCGACGTCGCAGCCCATTTGCAGCAGCGCTTGCCGTTGCGCTTCGGTTTCCATGCCTTCGCCGACGGTGGTCAGGTTCAGGTTGCGGGCCAGGCCGACGACGGCGCTGGCGATGGCCTGGGCGTTGGCTTCGTCGGGCAGGCCCTGGACGAAGCTGCGGTCGAGTTTGAGGGTGTTGATCGGCAGGCGGCGCAGCGCGGCGAGCGAAAAGAAGCCGGTGCCGAAATCGTCGATGGCAAGGCCGATGCCATATTCGCGCAGGGCTTCCATGGCCTGGTCGCCGCTGTCCAGTTCGTGCATCAAGGTGTTCTCGCTGATTTCCAGATGCAGGAACGAGGCGTCCAGGCCACTGGCCGCCAGGGCCGCGTCGACCTGTTCGACGATGGCGCCGGCAAGTTGGCGTCCGGCGATGTTGACCGCGATATGTTCCAACCCGAGCCCGGCGGCAAGCCAGTCCGCCATTTGCTTGCAGGCGCGGCTCAGCACCCAGGCGCCGAGCGGGACGATCAGGCCGCATTCCTCGGCGGTGGCGAGAAACTCGTCCGGCGCGAGCAGGCCCAGTTCGGGGTGATGCCAGCGCAGCAGGGCTTCGACGCCGATCACCTCGCCGCTGCACAGGCAGATTTGCGGTTGATAGAACAGTTCGAATTCGCCGAGCTGCAGGGCGCGGCGCAGGCTGCTTTCCAGACGCACCCGGTTCATCGCGGCCTCGGTCAGCGCCGGCGTGTAGAACTGGAAGTTGCCGCGGCCGAGATCCTTGGCGCGATAAAGGGCGGCATCGGCGTGGCTGAGCAGATCCTCGGCATCCTTGCCGTCATCGGGAAACAGGCTGACGCCCAGGCTGGCGCCGACGAAGAATTCGTTGCCGTCGATGACAAATGCCGTGCGGCAGGCATCGAGCAGTTTCTCGGCGACGACGGCGGCGTGCTCGGTGCTGTCGAGTTCGGCGGCGAGGACGACAAATTCGTCGCCGCCCAGGCGCGCGACGGTGTCTTCGCCGCGCACCGCGGCTTTCAGGCGCGCCGAAGCCTGTTGCAGCAGCAGATCGCCGACGGCATGGCCGTGGCTGTCGTTGACGTTCTTGAAGTAATCCAGGTCGAGGAAAAACAGGGCGAGCCGAGAGTTGTCGCGGCGCGCGTGGGCGATGGCCTGGGTGAGCCGTTCGCCGAGTTGCAGACGGTTGGCCAGGCCGGTCAGCGCATCGTGGCTGGCCAGATGGCGCAGGCTGGCCTGGCTGTCGCGCAGGTTGCGGTTGGCGAATTCCAGATCGCGCGTGCGCGCCGCGACGCGTTCGTCCAGTTCGGCCTTGGCGGCGCTCAGGGCCTGGCGTTGCTGTTGCCGTTCCAGCGCGATGGCGGTCATCACCAGCAAGGTGGAAGCGGCGACGATCAGGTAAGTCAGCAGCAGCCAGAAGCGTTGCTGCGGCTCGCCCAGCGCGAACGGGCCGCTGCCCTGCGTGGTGCCGAGCACCGCCAGTACGGCGATCAGCAGCATGGCCAGGGTGCCGCCGCAATGGCCGAAACGGATCGCTGCCCAGATCATCAACGGGAAGGCCAGATAGCTGATCGGATCGTGCCGGTTCGCGTCCAGTTGCCAGCCCAGGAACACCACGCCGCCCAGCGTCAGCGTGGCCGCCAGAATCAGGCCCAGCTCAAGGCCGCGCGAGCCGATCCGCAACGGCGTGCGCCAGTCGCCGCTACGCGGATCGAAGGCCATCAATACCGGTGCGACCACCAGCGCGCCGGCGACGTTGGCCAGCCACCAGGTGATCAGCGTCGAGCCGGCCTGATGCGGGGGCAGGCCGGTAAATGCGGCCAGGCTCAGCGTGCCGAGGCCGGCGGAAAACAGCGGGCCGACCAACGCGGCCAGCACGATGAAGGCCACTGTGCCGCGCAAGCTGCCGAGCGGTTCGGCATAGCCGGCGCGGCGGTAGCCGAAGCGACGGTACAAGCCGACCCCGAGCACCGCTTCCAGCGCTGCGCCCGCGGCGATCAGCGTGAGCGCGGCTAAGGTGGCCAGGTCGCCTCCGGTCGTGGCCAGTCCGGCGGCAAGCGCACCCAGGAACAGGCCCGGCCAGACCCGCGTGCCATAGCGGATCGCCAGCGCCAGACTGATGCCGGTCGCCGGCCAGACGGCGGAACCGATGCCTTGTATCGTCGCCCATTCGTATCCCACCAGGGCGGCGGCGAAATAGCCCAGCGCGGCCAGCGCCCAGATCGGCAACTGCTGTTGCAGCCGGATGAAAAGCGCGTGCAGGCCGGTTGGCGGGGAGGAGAGTTCGGTAATGTGTTGCAACTGCGCGGATGCCTGATTACGGCCCGACAGGTCGGGCGCGGCTGAAGTCGAGACCGGCAAGCTTATCCGTTCGCATGCCGCCTTGCGAGACTCATCAATCGTCGGGATTTGCCCCGCGCGGCAAGGTCAGTGTGGCGCGTAATCCGCCTTCAGGACGGTTGCTCAGGCTAACGTTGCCGCCGTGGGCGCGGGCCAGGTTGCGGGCGACCGCCAAACCCAGGCCGGTTCCGCCAGTGGCCCGGTTGCGCGAGGATTCGCCACGGCGAAAGGGTTCGAACATCTGTTCCAGTTCGCTTTCGGGGATGCCGGGGCCGTTATCGTCGATATGCAGTTTCAGCGTTTCCGCGCTGTCTTCCAGCGTGATCAGAACCCTGCCGTTTGCGCCTTTTCCGTAACGCACGGCGTTGTCGAGCAGGTTGGCGAGGCAGCGTCGCAGTGCTTGCGGCCGTGCAAGCAGTGGCCGGCTGGCTGCTCCATAGACTTCAACGAAGGCATTAACGGTTTTCATATCGTCGCGCAGTGTTGAAACCAGCGCGTTGATATCCAGCAACACACCATTTTCCTGGCGCGACTCGCCGCGCAGGAAATCAAGCGTGGCGGCGATCATGTTTTCCATTTCTTCCAGGTCGCGCAGGAATTTCTCGCGTTGGCCGGCATCCGCCAGCATCTCCGCGCGCAATTTGAGGCGGGTGATCGGGGATTTCAGGTCATGCGAGATCGCCGCAAGGATGCGCAGGCGATCATGTAGATAACTGGCCAGACGGCTTTGCATGGTGTTGAACGCATGCGCGGCCTGACGCACTTCGCGCGGGCCGGTTTCAGCCAGCGGCGCGCCGGAAAGGTCGCGGCCCAGTACATCGGCGGCGCGCGCGAGGCGTTGCAGAGGCAGCACCGCCCAGCGCATGGCCAGCAAGGTGATCACGGCGATGACCAGGAAATAACCGGTCAGCAGGGGCAGATGCCGGCTGGGGGCGAGCGCGCTTTCTTCCGGGTAATGGTGCGACGCAATCAGCCGCTGACCATCGCTCAGGCTCATCGAAATCTGAATGGCGGCCGGCAATCCGTCGCGGATGATTTCCGCGTCTCCAGTCACCAGAACCCGTCGCTCCGATCCCAGCACTTCGCGCAGGCGATCCTGCAAATGGTGCAGCGGGCCAGGTTCTGTTTCCTGACCTGGCGCAGATGCCAGCGTGAAAGTGATGTGCGTCGAATTCAGCACGTGCAACAAGGCCATCCGTTCGCCCGGCGGCGTGTGTTCCAGTTTGTGCGCTACAAAGCTCAGGCGCTGCCCCAACGGGCCTGCGATCAAGTGGGATACCACGCGCTCCCTCTCTTCCTGGTAGAGCCGTTCCGACACCCCCTGCGCGGCGAGCAGCGCGATCAGCAACACAGCGACCACCCGCAGATAGATGGAATCGAAACGTTTCATGCCGGTCATGCTTTTTTCACCTCGACGGCCAGTACGTAGCCTTCGTTGCGCACCGTCTTGATCAAGCGCGGCTCGCGCGCGTCGTCGTCGAGCTTGCGGCGCAGGCGGCCGATCTGCACGTCGATGGCGCGGTCAAATGGCGACGCTTCGCGGCCTTGGGTGAACTCCAGCAACTGGTCGCGCGACAGCACCCGGTTCGGGCGTTCGACCAGCACGCGCAGAATTTTGAATTCCACGCCTGATAAATCCACGACTACGCCAGCCGGCGAGCGCAGTTGCCGGCTTTGCATGTCGAGTGTCCAACCCGCGAAGCGGACGCTGTGCACATCTTCGGCCGCAAGGTTTTCCGGCAGGCTGCCGGCGCGGCGCAGGATGCTCTTGATGCGGGCGAGCAATTCACGCGGGTTGAACGGCTTGGGCAGATAGTCGTCGGCGCCCATTTCCAGACCGACGATACGGTCGATCTCGTCGCCGCGCGCGGTCAACATGAGGATAGGAATCCGGCTCTGCGCACGGAGTCGGCGGCACAGGGAAAGACCGTCTTCGCCGGGCAACATGATGTCCAGAATAACCAGATCGAACGGGGCCGCAGCCATCGCCTTCTGCATTTCCCGCCCCTCTGCCACAGCGGTGATGCGATACCCGGCTTGACCGAGATAGTCGCGCAGCAGGTCGCGCAACTCGGGGTCGTCGTCCACCAGCAGGAGATGTTCTTGTTTCATGGTTCGGTTCGACTCTTGAATGAGGTGATTATTTTCGCGTTCAAACACCGGTCCCGAAGCAATTTGTAAATCCATGTAACAAACGGCCGGTCTGTCGAAGCAGCTTACAAAACAACGCTTTCGCGTAACGCGACAGTTACAGCTGTCTGCTCGAATGGGGTTGTCGCAAACAGTGATGAAGCCAGGGGGCGATACGCAGTTCCAGGCTTTGCCTCGAGCGTGAGAAATCCGTGGCCTGAACGCTGTCTGGATGCCTTCACCCTGACCCAACCCGCTTTTTCTGTTCTTTCCATCCATTTCTCGATAAATCCCATGCGCTTGAGTGTCTTGCTGTTGTTGTTTTCCATCGGCGTTCACGCTGCTCCCATCAAACTCACACCGATTCAGATCAAATCGCTCGGTGTCGCATCCGCTCCGCTGACCCGGCATGGCGGCAGCCAGTCGCCCGACATGCCGGCGACGGTGGCGATACCCGATGGCCAGACCCGTGTGCTGGCTGCGCCGCTGGCTGGAGTTGTGCTGGCGACGTTGGCGGCGGAAGGCGAGCCGGTCAAGCGCGGGCAAGCGCTGGCGCGGCTGTCCAGCCCGGACTTGATCGGGCTGCAGGGCGGTCTGGCGCAGGCCGCCTCCGCGCTGAGTCTGGCGCAGGACAGTGCGCGGCGCGATGAGGGTTTGCTGCGCGAGGGCATCATCGCCGAGTCGCGTGCGCGCGCCAGTACGGCGGCACTGATGCAGGCCAGGGCGGCTTTGAACGCGCAACGCGCCACGTTGCGGGCATGGGGGGTGAGCAATGTCGCCATCGCCCGTGCCGAGCATGGCGAAGGATTCGCCAGCGAAATCACGCTGACCGCGCCGATCGCCGGTGTCGTGATTTCCCGCCAGGCGACGCTGGGCAGTCGCGTCGAAGCAGCAACGGCGCTGTATACCATCGCCAGTTTGAATCCACTCTGGCTGGAGATCGACGCTCCCGCCGACGTGGCCGAGCGGGTCAAGGTCGGCATGAAGGTGGTGCTTCCCGGCCGCCAGGTTCAGGGTTCGGTGCTGCGCGTGTTGCCGGGCGCCGGCGCGGCGCAGACCGTGCGCATCCGTGCGCGTCTGGATCAGGCGAACGCCGGCGCTAAGGTCGGAACGGAGGTCGCCTTGCGCGTCGGCCAGAGCGTGTCGGCGCGCATCGAAGGTCTCGGTGGCAGTCAGTCGTGGCGCGTGCCGGTGCAGGCGGTGGCGCGCGAAGCGGGCAAGAGTTATGTCTTCGTGCGCCGTGCCGACGGTTTCGAGGCACGTCTAGTCACGCTGCTGTCGCAGTCCGCCGGCACGGTGTCGCTGGCCGGGGATTTCAAGGATGGCGAATTGGTCGCGGTGGCCGGCATTGCTGCGTTGAAGTCGGCCTGGCTGGGAGCGGCCGATGCTCAATAAGCTCGCCGAGTTCGCGCTCACGCAGCGACTGCTCACGCTGCTGTTCACGCTCATATTGGTGGTGGCGGGGGTGCAGGCGTGGATTCAGATTCCCGTCGACGCCTTTCCCGATGTCTCCACTTCGCAGGTCAAGCTGATCCTGAAGGCGCCCGGCATGACGCCGGAGGAAGTGGAGGCGCGCATTGTGGCGCCGATCGAAACGGAGATGCTGGGCATCCCGAAGCAGCGTTTGCTGCGCTCGGTGGCGAAATACGCGCTGTCCGACATCACCATCGACTTCGAGGACGGCACCGATATTTACTGGGCGCGGCAGCAGGTGGCGGAACGCTTGAGCGCGGCGATGGGCGATCTGCCGGCCGGGGTTTCCGGTGGGCTGGCGCCGATCACTACGCCGTTGTCGGAAATGTTCATGTTCACCGTGGATGGCCCGTTGCCGCTTGACGAACGGCGCGCCCTGCTCGACTGGGTGATCCGTCCGCAGCTGCGCACCCTGACCGGGGTGGCCGACGTCAACGCGCTGGGCGGTTTGGTGCGCACGTTCGAAGTCGCGCCGGACAACGCCGCGATGAGCGCCCGCGGCGTCACGCTGGCTGAATTGATGAAGGCGCTGGAATCGAATCTGAAGAACGACGGCGCCGGCCGTCTGGCCGAGGGCGACGAAGTCTGGGTGGTGCGCATCGAGGGCGCGGTGAAGTCGCTCGACGATCTCGCCGCCATCGTGGTGAAACGGGTCGCCGGCGTACCGGTGCGGGTGGCGGACATCGCCCAGGTGCGTATGTCCAGCCTGACCCGCTACGGCGGCGTCACCCAGAACGGCAAGGGCGAGACGGTGGAAGGCCTGGTGCTGGGCCTCAAGGGCGCCAATGCCCAGCAGGTGGTGGCGCTGGTGAAAAAGCGGTTGAAGGACATCGCGCCGATGCTGCCCAGGGATGTCACGGTGAATGTCTTTTACGACCGTTCCAGTCTGGTCGAGCGCGCCGTCGGCACCGTCTCGCAGGCGCTGATGGAGGCCGTGGTGCTGGTGCTGCTGCTGCTGTTCCTGTTTCTCGGCAATGTGCGCGCTGCGCTTACTGTCGCGGTGGTATTGCCGCTATCGGCGCTGGCAGCGTTCTGGCTGATGCGCCGCTTCGGTCTTTCCGCCAATCTGATGAGTCTGGGCGGCCTCGCCATCGCCATCGGCCTGTTGGTGGACGCGGCGGTAGTGGTGGTGGAAAACATCGTCACCAGACTTTCACATCCAGGGCTGGCGAACGCCGGCGGCGCGCCCAAGTTGCACGCGGTCTACCGCGCCGTACGCGAGGTTTCCGCGCCGACCGCCGCCGGAGTACTGATCATCCTGATTGTGTTTTTGCCTCTGCTCAGCCTGGAAGGGCTGGAAGGCAAGCTGTTCATTCCGGTGGCGTTGACCATCGTGTTCGCCCTCGGCGCGGCGCTGTTGCTGTCGCTGACCGTGGTGCCGGTCCTGGGGGCCTGGCTGATCAAGGAAGGCGCGCACGCGGAGCCCTGGCTGATGCGACAACTGGAACGCGCCTACCGGCCGTTGCTGGATTGGGCGCTGGGGCATTTCCGCCTGGTCATGATCGGGGCCGTCGGCCTGCTGCTGACCGCGGTGGCGGTCTATCCGTTCATCGGCAAGTCGTTCATGCCGACGCTGGACGAGGGCGATCTGTTGATTCAACTGGAGAAACTGCCTTCGATCGGCCTGGAAGCCAGTCTGGACATCGATACCCGGGTGCAACAGGCGCTGCTGGCGCGGGTGCCGGAAGTGAAGGGCGTGGTAGCGCGTGCCGGCTCCGATGAACTGGGTCTCGATCCGATGGGCCTCAATCAGACCGATAGTTTTCTCGTGCTGAAACCGAAGGAAGCCTGGCGCAAGCCGGACAAGGATTGGCTGATGCAGGAAATCCGTGCGGTGATGGCGGATTTTCCCGGCGTCGCCTACGGTTTCACCCAGCCGATCGACATGCGTGTCTCGGAAATGCTCACTGGCAGCCGCGGCGATCTGGCGGTGAAGGTGTTCGGCACGGATCTGTACACGCTGAACCGGCTGGCTGGTGAAATAGAGGCGCTGTTGGTCGGGATTCCCGGCGCGCAGGACGTGTTTTCCGTGAAAAACGACGGCGTGCAGTATTTCCGCGTCGAGATCGACCGTCTGGCGCTGGGTCGTTATGGCCTCACGGCGGACGAAGTTTCCGATTTCCTGAAAGCGCATCTGGAAGGCGTCAAGCTTGGCGTGGTGCAGGAGGGCGCGCGCCGCACGCCGTTGCTGTTGCGTGCCGGTGAGAACGTGCGCGCCTCGCCGGCCATGTTCGAGCGTCTGCGGATTCCCACCGGAGACGGTCTCGCCATTCCGCTGAATGAAGTGGCGCGTTTGATGCGCAGCGATGGCCCGGTGGCGGTGAACCGGGAAAACGGTGCGCGCTACGTGGTGATCCAGAGCAACGTCGCCGAGCGGGATCTGGTCGGCTTCGTCGAGGATGTGAAGCGCGCGGTGGCTGCCAGGATCAAATTGCCGCAAGGCTACAGCGTGATCTATGGCGGCCAGTTCGAGAACCAGCAGCGTGCAGCCTTGCGTCTTGCTGTGGTCGTGCCGGTGTCGCTGGGGCTGATCTTTCTGCTTCTGTTCGCAACCTTCCGCTCCCTGCGCCAGGCTGCGCTGATCATGGCCAACGCGCCTTTCGCCCTGGTCGGCGGCGTCCTGGCGCTGGGTATCACCGGTGAGTATCTGTCGGTGCCGGCATCGGTCGGTTTCATCGCCCTGCTCGGCATTGCGGTGCTGAATGGCGTCGTGCTGGTGTCCTATTTCAACCAATTGCGCGACCAGGGCATGGCGGCGGCCGAAGTGGTGCGCGAAGGTTCCCTGCGCCGTCTGCGCCCGGTCATGATGACCGCCAGCATCACCGCCTTCGGCCTGTTGCCGCTGCTCACCGCCAGCGGGCCGGGTTCGGAAATCCAGAAGCCGCTGGCCATCGTGGTCATGGGCGGCCTGTTCACTTCCACCGTGCTGACCCTGCTCGTGCTGCCGGTGCTGTATCGCCGTTTCATTCTCGGCGCTTCCTCTGGAGAAAACACATGAGTCTGGTTCAACTCACGCTGGTTGCCCCGGCCAGTCTTGAAGAAACACTTTCCGAGTATCTGCTCGCGCATCCGGAGTGGGGCGGCAGTTTTACGTTGTTGCACGCAGAAGGGCGCGGCAGCCGCGAACACGCGTTGACGCCGCAGGAACAAGTGCGTGGGCGTGTCGTACGCACGCAGTTCCAGATCGTGCTGGCAGCCGATCCGGCAGGCCGTCTGCTGGACGAGTTGAAACGTGCATTCCCGAGGCGGGATGTGGCTTGGTGGCTGATGCCTGTACTGGATTTCGGGAGATTGGGATGAAAACGATTTGGATGCGGCATCGTGTGCTGGCGAGTTTGAGTATTTGTCTGTCGATCAGCGCACCAGTCTGCGCAGAAGTGCAGCTTTCGCCGCCGGCGGATCTGCCCTCTGCGGCCAGCGTCGATGCCGTTCTGGCCGCGCATCCGAGCGTGCTCGCCGCACAGGCAAGGGTAGCGGCGGCGCGGTCTGAAGGCCGCCGACTCAACGCCGGGGAATACGAATATCAGGCGCGCGCCGGTTACACCCGACGCGATGAGCGCGGGGCCGGCAGCATGAACGATTGGGAAATCGGCATCGAGCGCGGCTTGCGTTTGCCCGGCAAGGCGAAACTTGATGCGGAAACGGCGGCAGCGTTGCTCGCACAGGCCGAGGAACGGGTAGGCGACGCGCACCACGAAGCCGCACGCGATCTGCTCGCCGCCTGGTACGCGGCTTTACGCAGCCAGAGCGAGGCTCAGGCCTGGCGTGAGCAGGCCGCGTTGTTGCAACAACAGCGAGAAAGCGTGGCCAAGCGTATCAAGGCAGGGGATGCCGCCAGAATGGAACGGTCACAGGCCGAGGCTGCGCTGCTGCAGGCGGAGGTGGAAGCCAAACGCGCCGAATCGTCCGCTGCCGAGGCGATTGCCAGCCTTTCTGCCCGTTTTCCCGGTTTGCCCGTGCCTGCGCCGCAACCAGGGCAATTGCCCGCGCCGCTGGGTAGCGCAAGCGAGTGGATCAATGCGGCGCTGGAGCACAACCACGAGCTTGCCATTCTGCAGAAGGAAACCGAGCGGATGCGCATACAGGTGCGCCGCCAGCAGGCCGACCTTGCGCCGGACCCCACTCTGGGTATGCACTTTTCCCGTGAACGCAGCGGCCAGGACAATTTGTTCGGTATCAGTCTTGCCTTGCCCCTGCCGGGCGAGAGCCGCAGTGCGCGCGTTGCGCTGGCCAACGATGAGGCGCGCGCCCTGGCGCAACACGAAGCAGCCGCGAAAGCGCGTATCGAAGGGGAAATCCGCATCACGCACGCTCGCCTGCAAGGCGCTTTGAGCCGGCTTGAAGCGCAGGAGGAAATGTCGCGGCATCTCGATGACTACGCTGAACTGGCCTGGCGCGCCTATCGGTTGGGTGAAGCCGACTTGTGGCAGGCGCTGAACGCCCGCAAGAGTTCGCGCGACGCCCGTCGCGAGGCCATGTCGTCTCGCCTGGATGCGCATGAAGCCGCCGCACGCTTGTTGCTGGACAGTCACCGGCTCTGGCCGTTCGAACGCGACCATGAAACCCAGCATGCGAGCCGCTGAAATGTTCGATTGCTCTATCACGACCTGCTTTTTGCACAGGAGTCTGAAATGAATCGTTGGGTTTTCCCCGTTGTGTTGTTGTGCCTGAATGGCTGTTCCACGCTCGAACTTGCCAGCCCCGATGTTTCTTCAGTTTCGGGAACGCTGTCGCTGGAATGGATCGCACCGCATGCCATCGAAATTCAGCTTGATGGCATGCAATATCGGGGCGACTGGAGCAGTAGCGTCTGCACTACAGATGCCTGTCGCGGCATTTTCCGCAATGTCCTGAAGATTCATCGGCGTCACATTCACCATGGACAGGCTGTTCTCAGTGCGAAAAGCGGTTCGCGTCTCGACTGTGAATGGGTCAGTCATTTGCCGGAGATCGATGGCGTCTGCCGCGCCCAGGATGGGCGTCTCTTCAAATTAAAGGCGGCAAGCAGTTTCACGCCGTCGCCCGCCGATCCGAACGGGCGAAATTGACGTAGGCGGCCCGCCTGTTCGCGCCAGTGTGGCGCAACAAGACATTTTCCCGTCGATAATGCGGCTGCCGTGAAATCGCCTGGAGTCGCTGAATTGAATCCCACCGCGTCGCAATACATCGTACCCATCCTGGCTGGGGGCGGCACGCGCTTGCCGGCGCATGTCGGTGTGCTGACCGCATTGCGCGACATGGACTACCGGTACAAGCACATCGTCGGCGTCTCCGGCGGCAGTGTGGTGGCCACGCTTGCCGCATTCGGCAAGTCGCCGGAATACATGCGACAGCTGTTCCAGAAGGTCGATTTCAGCCAGTTTCGCGGTTATTCCTTGCTCAACCTGCTGCTGCGCGGCGGCTTGTCGAATGGCAAACGCTTCGAACGCTGGCTCGAAGGTGAAATCAACGGCGCCTGTTTCAAGGATTGTCCGGTCGAATTGAACGTGGTGGCGACCGATGTCCGCTCCGGCCAGCCGGTGATCTTCAATCGTAAAAACAGCCCCGATTTATCCGTGGCGCGTGCCGTGCTGTTTTCCATTTCGATTCCACTGTTGTTTCCGTTTCATCACTACGGTCGTCATGTACTGACGGATGGCAGCATCCTGGCCGAAGATGGCCTGATCCGCGACTGGGCCGGAGACCGCACGCCGGTTTTCTGCTTCCGGCTGCGCGATAGCCGGGTCGCGGCGGAGCATCCGGCGCGCAAGATCCTGCCGGTAGCGGACTACATGTTCATGCTGATGCGCACTTTCATGAGCACGCTGTCGCGCGAATACATGAACGAAGCGCTCTGGTTGAACACTGTGCTGATCGAGACGGAAGGCATGTCGCCGCTGGAGTTCAACATGACGCCGGGCCAGAAGAACAGCCTGTTCGATTCCGGCTACAACACCACGCGCGACTATCTGCCGACGAAACTCGCGCGCCAGATGGTGGACTAAACCCGCGTCGATTGACCGTAGGAGGCCCGCTTGCGGGCCGAACCATCCCACGGCGGAAAAATTCGGCCCGCAAGCGGGCCTCCTACAACTTTCCCGGAGTTCCAACTTGAACGCCCAAACGCTCGTCCCCGAAGAACACTTCATCCAGAAAGAGCCGTATTACGAAGCGGTCGGCAACGAAATCGCCATTTTCGAGGCGGCCTACCGACACAAACTGCCGATCCTGCTGAAAGGCCCCACCGGCTGCGGCAAGACGCGGTTCATGGAATACATGGCCTGGCGCTTGAAACGGCCGCTGATCACTGTGTCCTGCCATGACGACCTGACCGCGTCCGATCTGGTCGGCCGCTATCTGGTCAAGGGCGGCGAAACCGTCTGGGTCGACGGCCCGCTCACCCGCGCGGTGCGCGTCGGCGGCATCTGTTATCTGGATGAAATCGTCGAAGCGCGCAAGGACACCATGGTCGTCATCCACCCGCTGGCCGACGACCGCCGCACGTTGCCGATGGAAAAACTCGGCCAGTTGCTGGCAGCCTCCGACGATTTCTGCCTGGCCATTTCCTACAACCCCGGCTACCAGAGCGTGCTGAAAGACCTCAAGCAATCGACCCGGCAACGCTTCGTCGCGCTGGAATTCGATTACCCCGCAGCCGAACTGGAACGCAAGATCGTCGCCACCGAATCCGGCGTCGATGCCGCACTGGCCGAGAAACTGGTGAAGTTCGCCGGCATGACCCGCAACTTGAAAGGCAGCGGCCTGGAGGAGGGCGCCTCGACGCGATTGCTGGTGCACGCCGGCAAGCTGATCAACGGCGGCATCGACCCGGTGACGGCGTGCCGCAGCGCGGTGGCGCAAGCGGTGACCGACGACGGCGACATGCTGGCGGCGATTCAGGAGTTGTCTTCGTCGCTGTTCTGACCGGGTCGGGGGGTTGATGGGCCCGCTACGCTTGGCCCATCCTACGGGTTTTGATCGTCGCCACCGACCTGCTCAACTGTAGGATGGGCCAAGCGCAGCGGGCCCATCAACATGCTGTTCTTGGCCCCATCCTACCGGTTGTTCCAACCCCGATCATGACCCTATACTTGGTCAAGTACATAGGTAGGAGCGCGTCATGTTGAGCATCAACATCCACGAAGCGAAAGCCAAGCTTTCAGAATATCTCGCCGCCGTCGAAGCCGGAGAGACCGTGCAGATTTGCCGCCGCAACGTGCCGGTGGCGGAAATCGTTCCCTTGCGTCAGCCGCGTAAAACGCCGCGTCCCATTGGACTGGCCTGTGATCGTGACTACGAAATCCCCGCTAGTTTCTTTGAGCCTTTGCCCGATGAATTGCTCAAGGCATTCAACGGCGAGTTGCCCGACCCCTTACTCGACAACATCGATAACTCGGCTGAACTTCATGCGGCAGAAACTCGCGCCCCCTACAAAAAATGAAGCTCTTGCTGGATACCTGTGCTTTTCTCTGGATCATCCGTGACAAATCCGAGGCCAGCCGAACGGCCCGCGCACTCTTCTCGGATGCCAATAACGAGGTTTTCCTGTCCTCGGTTTCGGCATGGGAAATTGCCGTAAAGCACCGGCTGGGCAAGCTGCCCTTGGGCGATCTGCCGGTGCGTTATGTCCCCGCCGAGCGCGACAAACACGGCATCGCAAGCCTTCACCTGGCGGAGGCCGACACCTTGGTGCTGGGCAAACTTCCCCTGCTGCATCACGACCCGTTCGACCGCATGCTGATCTGCCAGGCCATTGCCAACCAGATGGTCATCCTGACGCCGGACCCGCTGATTACTCAATACCCGGTGTTGACACGCTGGTGATGCGCCGCACATGAGCGCCCATTCCCGCACTGCTGCCGAACTCCATGACCTGCTGGAGGAATGGCTGGAAGCCGATCTCACCTTCCACAAGGTCGAGGCACTGGCGGCTGAACTGGCGGCGTTGCCGGAGCCCGATTGCGAGTTCATCCTGACGTGGATCAAACGCATCGCCAGCACCCACCTCGAACTGGGCTGGCAGTTCGGCAAACGCGCGCCGAAGCTGCTCGCCAGCATGGGGCCGCGCCAGTTGGAAGCCTGGGCGGTGTTTGCCTGCGATGCCTATGACCGGCTCGGGTTGCGGCCGGCATTGCAAGCCATCGAGCAGGTCGAGCATTTTGCGGAAAAGCAGTTGGAAATGACCGCGGGCGTGATGTTCGACGAGGTGTCCGGCGTGCTGGGCAACTTCGTGCGCGGGCTATCCGGCCGCAAATTGACGCTGGCGCAGGCCGAATCGGTCCATACCAATACCGAGAAATTGCACCTGCCGGCGGTGATCGCGCGGCTGCCCAGCATGGCGGACAACTTCAAGCTGGCCAAGGCGATGGTGGCGATGCTGTGGGCGCAGACCCGCTTCGGCACGTTTCGGGTCGATCTGCTCGCCTGTTGCGTCGGTTTTCCCGATCCGGCGCGGGCGTTGGGCCAGTTGCATGCGTTGGAAACCCTGCGTCTGACCGCCCGCATCGCGCGCGAACTGCCCGGTTTGCATCGCGACATGGAACGCCTGAAAGCCGAGTTGGGCGAAGGCCTGCCGGCGGGCTGGGCGGGCTTCGCGCAACGTCTGGGCGAGCGCGAGGCGGGCATCGAGGACAGCGTGCGTCTGCTGGGTGACGCTTATCAATTGCCCGATTTCGCGCCCTGGTGTTTCCAGGGCGAGCTGCGGCCGGATGCCGTCGCCGCCGCGTTCGCCGCGCGCCAGGTAAAAGAGAAGGCGCGCCTGCGCGTGAAGCTGGCCGAGTTGCTGGAAGAACAGCAACGCCACAAACCGCGTAGCCCGGATGCAGCAGAGCGGAATCCGGGGCAGTTCGAGGCCGAGATCAACGACGACGAAGGCCGCATGGACATGGAGCTGACCCTCGACGGCGCGCCGATTGCGCCGCCAGAGGACGTGAAGCAGTTGATGGCCTCGGTGTTCCTCGACTTCGGCGAGATTCCGCCGGAATACCTGGTGCCGGCCGGCGACGGCGAATACGACGCCAGCCTGCTGCACGATGCGCAGGCCGATCCGGACGCGGTCTGGCAAGGCACCTATCACGAGGAAGGCGCGCTGTTTTATCCCGAGTGGGACATGGGCCGGCAGCATTACCGCAAGAACTGGTGCGTCATGCGCGAGAAGGACGTGCCGCCGATCTACGATAATTTTTATCGCGAAACGCTGGATAAACATGCCGGCCTGATCAAACACCTGCGTCACGCCTTCGAGGCGATGCGCGACGAAAACCGGCTGCTGAAACGCCAGGCCTATGGTGACGACATCGACATCGACGCCCTCGTGGAAGCGCTGGCCGACGCCCGCGACGGCAGCGAAATGTCCGACCGCGTGTTCGTGCGCCAGCATCGTGCCGAACGCAACATCGCCGTCGCCTTCATGGTCGACATGAGCGGTTCCACCAAGGGCTGGATCAACGAGGCCGAGCGGGAAGCGCTGGTGCTGCTGTGCGAAGCGCTGGAACGCCTGGGCGACCGCTACGCGATCTACGGTTTTTCCGGTACCACGCGCAAACGCTGCGAGCTGTATCGCATCAAGGAGTTCGACGAGCCCTACAACGCCGAGGTGAAAGCACGTATTTCCGGCATTCGCGCGCAGGAATACACTCGCATGGGTTTCGCGATCCGCCACCTGACCGATCTGCTAAAAAAGATGGAAGCCCGTACCAAGGTGCTGGTGACGCTATCGGATGGTCGGCCGGACGATTATTTCGACGTTTATCGCGGGCAGTACGGAATCGAAGATACACGGATGGCGCTGCTGGAAGCGCGCCGTTCCGGGGTGCACCCGTTCTGCATTACCATCGACCGCGAAGCGCGCGATTACCTGCCGCACATGTACGGTGCGGCCCGCTACATCATTCTGGACGATGTGCGGCAACTGCCGTTCAAGGTGTCCGATATTTACCGCCGCATCACGAGTTGAAGTTCGCACCGATGCCTGATTTCCGCCCGACCCCGCTAATGGGATAATGCCGCCATGACCGAACCGCAAAACATCTCCCCGCGTAGCCGCATGCAAGCTTTGCTGGCGATTCCCGACAATCAGCGTACCGAGGAGCAATGGGACGAGCTGCACGAGCTCGAAATCACCCTGGCCCCCGGCAATCGCATCGGCCAACAGGACAGACTGAACATGCCGCCCGCCGGACAAGGCAAAGGCGGCGGTGGCAGAGGACCGATGGGCAGCCCGCGTGGCGGACCCAAAGGTGCGCCGCGCGGCGAAAACCGAGGCGGCGGCCGTGGCGGCCAGGGGCAGCGTCCCGCGAATGTGCCGCGCAAGCCAGTCGATGCGCCTCGGATTGAAGCTGCTCCGGTCGAAGGGGTGGCGGTCGAAGGTGGCGGGGACGTTCCCCCTGGCGGCGCACCCGCCAAGAGGCCGTTCCGCCGTTTCCACAAGAAACCGCCGAAACCGGCTGAGTCTTGATCCAGGCTGGGTGCGCATGGCGCACCCTACAGGCTGAGTTTTCGGCCTGTCCACAGTCCAGGCAACAAGCGCTAACAATCCCAGGATAAAAAAACGCCGGCCCAAGCCGGCGTTTTCGGGAAACGGCTTTCGATTAAAGCGCGCTGGTGTTGTGGCAGGCAGTGCCGCAGGGGTTGGTGTACGGGATCGGCATGGCCTTGCCCGGTTCCACGCCCTTGACGCCGACGTTGGTCTTGAGCGGCACGTCATACCGGTGCGACGTGATGTCGTTCAGCCAGTAGTTCTTGCCGTCTTTCCCGATCATGCCCTTGCCCAGGCCGGCGCCGGTCTGCATGGTCTTGGTGTCGTGGCAGTTGGAACAGGTGATCTTGTCCGGCGCCACGTTGCACTTGGTTTTCTCCATCACGTGCTTGCCCATGTCGGTGCGGTCCTTGTGGCAGCCGGTGCAGGCCGCGGGCGAGTGGGAGTCGATCTTCATCTGGTGGGCGAACTTGGCTTTGCCGTGCGGATCGTGGCAGTCGGTGCAGGCCAGCAGATGGTTGCCGTTGCGGTGTTTGGACGACTTGATGAAGTCGGTGTACTGCTGGTGGTGCGACTTGGAATGCAGCCCGTCCGCCCAGAAGTCCTTCGGCGCTGCGTCTTCCCGCGTGGTGTATTGGGCAAGGAAGGTGTTGCGGCTGGTGCCGGGCAGCATCATCTGATTGCCGCGAACTTCATACTGGAACGTCTGCACGGCGTTGACCGGCTGGTCGTTGTTCAGATGGCCTTGCGGGCGGCTGTGGCACTGGCCGCAGATCATCGAGGCGCGTTCCGCCGCCAGCTTGTTGGGGCTGACGATGCTGGCCGACTTGGTGCCTTTCGGCGCCTTGGCGTGGGCCGAACCGGGGCCGTGGCAGGTTTCGCAGCCCATGTTGATTTCGTTCTTCTTGCCGTCGCCGTCGATGTCCAGCTCGCCGTCGGCGTCGTTGGCCGAGCCGGCGATCAAGTCGCCCGCAGCGGTTTTGGTCAGGGTGTAGCCGTTGTAATGGCAGGAGGCGCATTGGCTGTCGAAGGACTTGGCCTGCGATGGGTTGGCCAGCTTGCCGGTCCCTTCGTTGTACAGCCAATCGGCATGGTAATCGCGCCATTGCTTGCGGCCGCGGTCGCCATAGCTGTTATCGCCGTTCTGGTTGAACTGCACGAAGGGGAACAGATTGGGGCCGACGCGATAGAGGTAGCGCTGTTTGTAGAGGCCGCCGCCGTAGGCCAGATCCACCGGGTAGACGCGCGCCGGGTCGGCGGCATCCTTGGCGTTTTCGGTGCGGAATTTGAGGCTGCCGTCGGCATCCTTGAAGAAAGTGGCGGTGAAACTCACGCTCGAAGGATCGGCCGGTTCCTTGTCGCTGATCTGATATTTGTCGAAGCTGCGTGTCTTGTCGTAGCTGTGGAACCAGAACTTGGTGCCGGCCAGGAGCTTGTTCAGACCCTTGTTGTAATCCGGGAAGCGGGAGAAGTCCTGCAGCTTGCTCGGCTTGCCGACAACCTGGATGCCGAGTCGGTGCAGCGTCGATTTGAAGCCCTCATGCTCCTCGTGGCAGTCCAGACACTTGCTGGTGCCGATATAGGTGGCGGTGGCCGGGGCGTTGCCGGAGACCTGGATCTTCACAGGCGCGGCGGCCAGTTCAGAGGTGGACAGGGATTTGCGCGACTTGTCGCCGCCGGGCAGGTAGCCGGCGTCGGCGGGCTCGACATAGAGGAAGTACTTGCCACCGGGTACGTCGGCAACGCTGAATTCGCCGTTGGCGCCGCTCTTGCCCTTGGCATAGCGCTCGCGGTTGGCTGCCAGATTGTCTTCCAGCGGCTCGTCGTTCTTGGCGTCTTTCTTGACCTCGATCGGCGTCTTGCCCATTGCCGCGACATCCGCAGCGGGGATCAGCCAGACCGTAGCATTGGCGACCTTGCGGCCATCCCGGTCTTCGACCACGCCCTTGACCGTCGCATCCGCCATCTTGGCCGAGGGCTGGGTACAGCCCACCATCCAGGCCAGAACCCCCACGGTCAACAGGCCGCCTATCCAGCTTTTTCTCATTTCGACTCTCCTCGTTCGTTATCACCCGATACAGCCAGGCAGGGAAACACTACTTATGTTTTTTCTTGAGCCCCGTGAACGGGCAGCTAAGCACTGGATCAGGGTAAATGTCCGACAGGCTTCTCCCTACGGTCGCAAACACAAAAGTTATTCTTAGTTAATATTGTTGAGTGAAACAGTCTGGTATTGCGCGGCATGGTGCGCATGCAGCGGGCTGTTCAAAGCTTCCAGACGCGGGGCGGCCAACACGCGGATCAGGCGTCCCTGTACCTGAATGACGCCTTCATCGGTCAACTGGCGCAGCACGCGGGAGAAGGTCTCCTGGGTCAGATTGAGCTTGGTGGCGACCTCGCGTTTGGTGGCGGGGAGAAGCACTTCGTAGTCGGTGCCCGTGGTGGCCGGCCGACGTTGCGCCAGGTAACAGGCAACGCGTTGTTGCGCCGATTTCGGCGAACAACTTTCCAGGCTGCGCATCAGATCCATGACCCGATGCGAAACCGCATCCATCAAGCGCCCCGCCAGCGCGCAATCCTGACGCGCCTCGCGCAGCAGGGTCTGGCGATCGAGCGTCAGCAAATGGCTATCCTTGTTGGCCACCGCCTCGGCCATGTGCGTTTCGCCCAGCCAGAGCGGCGCCACACCGAAGCTCTCGCCATGTTCGACCAGCGCCACCACTTTTTCGCCGGCATTGGCCTGCGGCAGATAGACCTTGATCTGGCCGCTGACCACGATATGCAGCATGTCGGCTGGCATGCCGCGGTGGAATACCGGCTCGTCGCGGCGCACCTGGATATGCCGGGCACTCGCCGCCAGCCGCCGCCGGGTGTCCACCGCCAGGTCATGAAAATACTTCAGACGGTTGATGATCTCGCCGATGCGGGTGAGAGAAAGCTGGGTGGTGTTCATGACAGTGCCTCGCTTCTGTTGCCATACCGGAGCAATCACTGTGCCATCAATGTATCCCTATGTAACTAAAGGGGTATTTAGTTGGATTCAGCGGTTACTCGGCAATCCTGTCACCTTTGTGTAACCGGGATCGCAGTCTGGTCGACCCCCGGGAAAACGCGTTACATCCGGGTAACCCCTTGCTGCCGAATGCGATTCCGACGTTACACTCTTGTAACGTTCAAGCCACTATTGCCGAGGAGACCGAATGCGGAGACGCCACTTCATTGCCCTGGCTGCATTACTGTTCTCCCCATTTTCTCGCGCCGGCGATCCTGCCGCGTCCCTGCGCATCGGCCTGACGCCGACCCTGCTGCATGAACGCCATGCCTTGCTGGCGCAGTGGAAAACCTACCTGGAGCCCAGGCTGGGCGTGCCGGTGAAATTCGTCCTGCGCGACAGCTACAGCGACACCATGGACCTGATCAAGCAGCAGCGTCTGGACGTGGCCTGGCTGTCCGATTACCCCTACGTGCTGATGAAGCCCTGGGTCCGTTTACTGGCCACACCGTTGAAGGATGGCCGGCCGTATTACCGCTCCTATCTGATCGTGCCCGCGCACGATACGCAGAGCCGTTCCATCGCCGATCTGGCCGGCAAGGTATTCGCTTATGCCGACCCGTATTCGCATACCGGCTACCTGTTTCCACGCCATGAACTGGTGGCCTTGGGTAAAGCGCCGAAGACGTTCTTCGGCCGCACCTTCTTTACCTGGTCGCACCGCAAAGCGATCGAAGCGGTGGCGCAGCATCTGGCCGATGGTGCGGCGGTGGAAAGCTATGTCTGGGATGCCCTGGCGCAGGACGAACCGCGCCTCACCGGCGCCACCCGCATCGTCAACCATTCCAGCGAGTTCGGCTTTCCACCGCTGGTCGCCCTGAACGGCTTGCCGGAAAAGACGTTCCAGAAACTGCGCCGGGTACTGACGGAGATGGATCGGGATGCGGCGGGGCGGGAGATATTGGCCAAACTGCATCTGGACGGTTTCGTTTCCGCCAACCCGAGCTTGTATGCAGAGGTGGAAACCATGGCGCGCCAGGCGGGCATACGCGAAGACGATGCGGGTATTTGACCTCAGCTTCCGTTACAAGATTCCGCTCTGGGGAAGCATGCTCATCGCGGTCGTCGCGCTGACGCTGACCCTGTCCTTCATGCTGCAGGCCTATGACAACCTGAAGCGCGACATGCTCGCCCATTCGGACAATCTTGGCCGCGTTCTGGTCAAGACGCTGTATTCGCCGATGTTGCATGACGATGTCTGGCGTGCCTACGAAATCGTCAAGGCGCCGTTTGCGGAGGACGCCACGCCCACCTCGTTTCGCGCCGAGGGCCTGGTCCTGCTCGATGCCGCGCATGAGGTATTCGTTTCCAGCCAGCCGGATACCTGGCCGATGCGCTCGCCGATGGCGCGACTCGGTCCAACCTTCCAGCGCCTGGACGAAAAGTTGAAAGCGGCGCCCGAGGACGTGGCCGTTGCGCTGGAAGCCGACGACGTCATCCTGCTCGCCCTGCCGATCATGGCCGACGATGTCGGTATCGGCCATCTGGTGCTGGTGCATCCGGCCGGTTTCTACTGGCCCCGCTTCCGGGAACAGGCCTGGCGCGCCTTGCTCATCACCGGTCTGGTGCTGTCCGTGCTGATCCCGTTCAACTGGTACTGGGGGCGGCGCATGGCCGTGCCGGTGCATCGCCTGGCGGAACGCATGGATGAATTGGGCAAGCCCCAATCTGCAGCAATACTCAGCCACGACTATCCCTACCGCGACGAACTGGGTCGCCTGTTCCAGGCCTACGACCGCATGTACGCTGAACTGGCGGAAAAGGCCGCTCTGGAACAACGCATGGTCAAGGCCGACCGTCTGGCCGCGCTGGGCCGCCTTTCCGCCGGCATCGCGCATGAGATCAACAACCCGCTCGGCGGGCTGATGACCTCGCTGGACACGGTCAAACTCCACGCCGCCCCCGACCCCGTGCTGGACCGTTTCTTGCCCTACCTGGAGCGTGGTCTGGTCCAGATTCGCGACATCGTCGCCGCGCTGCTGGTGGAAACCAAGGGCAAGAGCCGTCCGCTGGCCGCGCACGACATCGAGGATGTGCAAACGCTGCTCGCCCAGGAAGCGAAAAAACGCGATGTGGCCTGGACCTGGGACAACCGGGCCGGCGATGCCAGCGGTCTGCCCGCAACCCTGGTGCGCCAGGTGTTGATCAATCTGGTCCTCAATGCGATCCAGGCGGCGGGCGCTGGCGGCCATGTCGCGGTGCGCTGCGTTGGCACGGCAAGCGGACTGGAACTGGAAATCGAGAACGACGGCGCTGCCATTCCGGCCGAGTTGATGAAACACCTGTTCGAGCCCTTCACCGGCCTGAACGAAGAAGGGCATGGTCTGGGGCTGTGGGTGACGCATCAGATCGTTGCCCAGCTGAACGGCCACATCGGCGTGGACAGCCGCGACGGAAGCACCCGCTTCGTCGTCGAATTGCCGAAAGGAGATAGTGCATGGCCGCCAAGCGCCTCTGTCTGATCGAGGACGACGAAATCATGGGCGGGCCTCTGGCCCTGCGCCTGGAACTGGAAGGTTACGCGTGCGACTGGTTCAAATCCGGCCGTAGCGCCCTGGCCGCCCTGCGCAAGACCCCCTACGACATGGTGGTGAGCGACATCCTGCTGCCGCAGCTTGGCGGAGAAGCGCTCTACGCCACCTTGCTCGACGAGGGGGTGACTCTGCCGCCGTTCATTTTCATGACCGGACACGGCACCGTGGACCAGGCCGTGCGCCTGCTCAAACTCGGCGCAGTGGATTACCTGACCAAACCATTCGAGCCCGAACTTCTACTGGCGAAACTACGCGCCCTGGCAGCGCATCGCGAAACCGAGGACGACCACGACTGCCTGGGTATTTCGCCGGCCATGCGCGGCATCGAGGAACTGCTGCATCGCCTGGCCGCCAGCGACACCTCCGTGCTCATTACTGGCGAATCGGGCGTCGGCAAGGAAGTGGTCGCACTCAGGCTGCATCATCTCAGCCATCGCGTTGCCGGACACCCGTTCGTCGCGGTCAATTGCAGCGCGCTGCCGGAAGCCTTGATGGAAGCCGAACTGTTCGGCTATGAAAAGGGCGCCTATACCGGCGCCGCCAACGCCAAACCCGGTCTGCTGGAACAGGCCGACGGCGGCATCCTGTTCCTCGACGAAATCGGCGACATGCCCGCCAGCATGCAGGCCAAACTGCTGCGCGCTCTGCAGACGCGGCTGATCCGCCGGCTGGGCGGCACCAGCGACATCCCGGTCGGCTTCCGGCTGATGGCCGCCACCCATCAGGATCTGCGCGCGAAAGTCGAGCAGGGTCTGTTCCGGGAAGACCTGTATTACCGCATCCATGTCATTCAGGTCCGCGTACCGCCGTTGCGCGAGCGGCACGAAGACATCCTCTGGCTGGCGCGTCGCTTCCTGGCGCAGGCAGCGGTCCCGGGCGAGCCGCCGCGCATGCTGTCTCCCGCCAGCGAACGCCTGCTGTTGACGCACCCCTGGCCGGGCAATGTCCGGCAACTGCACCATGTCATGGAACGCGCCCGCATCCTGACGCGGCAAGCGGTGATTCCTCCAGAACTGCTGTTCGAGGAAATCTCAACGATCCCGAACGAGGTCCCCGATCTTGCACTGGGCGACTGGCTCGCCCAGCAGGAACGCGACTACATCCAGCGCGCCCTGGCAGCCAACGACTGGCGCGTGCAGGACACCGCCCGCTTGCTATGCATCAGCCGCAAAACGCTTTGGGAAAAAATGAAGCGGCTGGAGATTCAGCGTGAGGCGTGAACAGCGGAGCCGTAACCCGGCTGCCGCAACGCCTTCCGCCCGATTCTTCAGGTTTTCCTGACCGGAATCTTGCCGATTTTCATGCGCCATTCGCGCGGGCCGCTGTCATGCACCGAATTGCCGGTGCTGTCGACGGCGACCGTCACCGGCATGTTCTCCACGTCGAATTCGTAAATCGCTTCCATGCCCAGCTCCGGGAAGGCCAGCACGCGCGCGTGCTTGATCGCCTTGGCGACCAGATAGGCGGCGCCGCCGACGGCGATGCAGTACACCCCGGCGTGCGCCTTGATCGAGGCGATCGCTTCCGGGCCGCGTTCCGATTTGCCGACCATGCCGAGCAGGCCGACCTGTTCGCCCAGCATCAGGTCGGTGAACTTGTCCATCCGCGTCGCCGTGGTCGGGCCGGCCGGGCCGACGGCTTCGTCGCGCACCGGATCAACCGGGCCGACGTAGTAAATGAACTTGTTGCGGAAATCGACCGGCAGTGGCTGGCCGTCCTTGATCAGATCGGCCAGTTTCTTGTGCGCGGCGTCGCGCCCGGTGAGCAGTTTGCCGGACAGCAACAGTTGCTCGCCGGCTTGCCAGCTTGCCGTGTCGGCGGCGGTCAGCGTGTCCAGGTCGACGCGGCGCGCGGTGGCCGGGCCATCCCAGGCCACGTCAGGCCATTCCGACAGCGCCGGCGGCGTGAACTCGGCCGGGCCGGAGCCGTCCAGCGTGAAGTGGATGTGGCGGGTCGCGGCGCAGTTGGGGATCAGGCCGACCGGCAGGCTGGCGGCGTGCGTCGGGTAATCCTTGATCTTGACGTCGAGCACCGTGGTCAGGCCACCCAGACCCTGTGCGCCGATGCCCAGCGCGTTGACCTTGTCGAGCAGTTCCAGGCGCAATTCTTCGCTGCGACTCTTGGCGCCGCGCGCGCGCAGTTCGTGGATGTCGATCGGGTCGAGCAGCGCTTCCTTGGCCATCAGCAAGGCTTTTTCCGGCGTACCGCCGATGCCGATGCCGAGGATGCCGGGCGGGCACCAGCCGGCGCCCATTTCCGGCAGCACCGAGAGCACCCAGTCGACGATGGAATCGGACGGATTCAGCACGGTGAAATGCGCTTTGTTTTCCGAGCCGCCACCCTTGGCCGCGACTTTGACGTCGACCGTGTCGCCCGGCACCAGCTCCATGTAGATCACCGCCGGCGTGTTGTCGCGCGTGTTCGTGCGTGCGCCGGCCGGGTCGCTCAGGACCGAGGCGCGCAGCGGGTTGTCCGGGTTGGTGTAGGCGCGGCGCACGCCTTCGTTGACCAGATCCGATATGTCGGGGTTGCCTTCCCAGCGCACGTCCATGCCAATTTTCAGGAACACCACGGCGATGCCGGTGTCCTGGCAGATCGGGCGATGGCCTTCGGCGCACAGGCGCGAGTTGATCAGAATTTGCGCCATCGCATCGCGCGCGGCGGGTGACGCTTCCTGCTCGTACGCCGCCTTCAGAGCGCGAATGAAATCGAGCGGGTGATAGATCGAAATGAACTGGAAGGCATCGGCGATGGACTGGATGAAATCTTCCTGGCGAATCGTGGTCATGGCGGTCTCCTTCTTGGTTTGAACAAGTATGGTCCAGGCCCGTAGCTTTGCCCAACCTACCCGCCCGTTTCGATCTATGAATAAGTCAGGAAAACTTGACTAAATTATTGGGTTTCTCAATACCGATGCTTGAAATTATTGTGCAGTGCATCAGCAACTAAGGGACTAGCGTTCGGGCCATACAAGGTAGCGGGCAAATGATCTGCTACCAGTTCGATCGAGAGACGAGGAGTTCGACATGGCCATCGCGAGTCGTGTGTTGGGGGATTACTGGCCCGGCATCCAGCTCTATTACCCGCCGGTGAAGTACGCGCCGGCGCTGGGGCTGTACGAAGACCTGGAGGCCGCTGCGCTGCGTTTTCAGAAGCATGCCCGGCATTGCCATGCGCAAACCCTGTTGTTCGATCTGGAAGACGGCTGCCGCCAGAAAGCTTTGTCGCGCGATCTGCTGCGCCAGGAGTTGCCAGGTTTGAACCGCGACGATCTGGCCGTGGCGGTGCGCATCAACCCATTCCGCACGCCGGAATACGAACTCGACCTGCAAATGGTGCGCGACCTGGCCGACCACATCGACGTGGTGATGCTGGCCAAAGCCGGCGAAGCCTATGGCGCGGCGGAGATTCGCGATCTGTCCGCCTGTCTGGCCGGGGTGAATCCGCGCATCACGATCCAGCCGATCATCGAGCATCCCAAGTCGCTCAAGATCGCGCCGGACATCATGGCCTACCCGACCGTGAAGCATGTCGTGTTTGGCATCCACGACTTTTCCAAGGCGATGGGCATTCAGATCACGCCGCGTGGATGGACGCAGGAGCTGTCCTACTTTCTGCATCAGATCATCTTCGAGGCGCGCATCAATGGCGTCGGCGTCATCGGCGGCGTCGAAGTGCTGATCGGCCAGGCCGGCATGCCGGAAACCTTCCTGGAACCGCACGACATCCGGCGCTGGCTCGACCTGCACGGCGACGACGAATCGCGCGTGGTCTACCGCCACGCCTGCGAGGAAGCGGCGATGGGATTGACCGGAAAACAGGTGATCCATCCCAGCCACATCCACTTGTGCAAGGTTGCCTACACGCCGTCGCCGACCGAAGTGGCGCGCAACATCCGCGTGCTGAGGGCCGCCGTCGAAGCCGATGCACTGCTTGGCGGCGCGATCAAGTTCGAGGGCGAAATGCTCGACCCGCCGATGTTCGGCAAAGCCCTGCAAGTGTTGCTACGCGCCCACGCGCTACGGGCGTTATCGGAGGCCGATACCGATTTCGCGCTGAAGGTGCTGGCGATGCTGCCGGTGCAGGTCGTCAGAGAAAACTGGCCGTACGGGGTGATTTTATGAAACGGCAGGTTTGTAGGATGGGCCAAGCGCAGCGGGCCCATCAACGTACGTCGACAGATGGGCCCGCTGCGCTTGGCCCATCCTACAGTCACTTCAGTCACCGAATTCTGGAGGCATCCTGTGAACGCGCCTGACCTCATATCCTTGCCGGAGATTGCCATGCCGTTTGAACCCTTCCCGACCTGGTCCTGGCAACTACCCGAATATTTCAACATCGGCGTCGCCTGCACCGATGCGCATATGGGCACGGCCAACGAAAACAAGCTGGCCATGATCGTCGAGGACGATACGCTCGGCGTCTCAACCGCGACCTACCGGCAACTCGTCGAGGCCACCTCGCGCTTTGCCCAGTTGTTGCGCAATCTGGATGTGGCGGCGGGCGAGCGGGTGTTGATCCGGTTGCCCAATTCCCTGGCCTATCCGACCGCGTTCCTCGGCGCGATGAAGCGCGGCGCGATTGCCGTGCCGACCTCGACGCTGCTGACCGCGGAGGAAGTGGTTTATTTGGCGCGCGATTCGGAAGCGAAAGTGCTGGTGACCGACAAAGCGATGTGGCAAGACCTGCGCGAAAAACTCGATGGTCTGGAACATCTGCGCTTCGTCTTGCTCACCGGGCCGGGCGGACTGTTGCCGGCTAGCGGCGTCGAGGTGCGCGATCTCGCCAGCGAACTGGCGCAGATCGTCACTTGCGCGCCGCCGGAAAAAACCAGATCGCACGATGCGGCCTATCTGGTCTACACCTCCGGCACCACCGGCTATCCCAAGGGCGTGCTGCATGGGCACCGGGCGATGATCGGGCGCGAGCCGGCAGCGCAATACTGGTTCGATTTCGCGGAAGACGGACATGACCGCATCGTCCATTCCGGCAAGTTCAACTGGACCTATGTGCTCGGTTCCGGCCTGATGGACCCGCTCTATCGCGGCAAGACGGTGATCGTGCATGAGGGAAAAAACGACGCTGCGGGCTGGATTCGCCTGATCGCCAAGCATGCGGCGACGATCTTCATCGGCGTGCCGACCATCTACCGCCAGATCATCCAGAAAACCGATTTCACCGGTGCCGACGTGCCGACCCTGCGCCATTGCATGAGCGCCGGTGAACACCTGTCCGACGAGATGCTGGGCTTGTGGAAGGCGCGTTTCGGAATCGATATCTTTGAAGCGGTGGGCATGTCGGAAGTGTCGTATTACCTGTCGGAAAACAAGTTCCGGCCGATTCGCCCCGGTTCCGCCGGCTTTCCACAACCCGGTCACGATGTGCGCCTGCTCGACCCGGACACGCTGCGCGAAGTCGCCATCGGCGAGGAAGGCATGATCTGCCTGCCGGCCGACGATCCCGGCCTGTTCATGCGCTACTGGAACCTGCCGCAAGAGACCGGCAAGGTGTTCAAGGAGCGCTGGTTCCTGACCGGCGATTACGCGCGCTTCGATGCCGACGGCTATATCTGGTTTCTCGGCCGTCGCGACGACATCATCAATTCGTTCGGCTACCGCGTGTCGCCGCACGAGATCGAACGCGTCATGAAGACGCATCCGGCGGTGGCCGATTGCGCGGCAACCGGCGAGGAACTGGCCGCCGACAAGGTGCTGGTGACGGCCTACGTGATGTTGCATCCGGACGCTTCCGTCACGGCGGATGAGTTGCTCGCCTTCGGCCGCGAACACCTGGCCGGCTACAAGGCGCCGAAGATCGTCTATCTGGCCGCCGATTTCCCGCGCACCAAGAACGGCAAGATCATTCGCAAGCAACTCTCGCCCGCCATCGCCCAGGGGAGGTCGGCATGAACGCGCCCGTCCCCACCGCTATCGGAGCGCCGGCCTCTGGCCGGCTTGCCGGCTGGAAGCCGGCGCTCCCACACTACCGCCCGCGCCGTTCCATGCTCTACATCCCGGCCTGCGTGCCGCGTTTCCTCGCCAAGGGACGCGAGTTGCGTGTCGATACGTTGATCTTCGACCTGGAGGAATCGGTGCTGGTGGCGCGCAAGACCGAGGCGCGGCGCAATGCGGCCGAGGCGCTGCAACAAGGCGGTTATGGTCCGCGTGAAGTCGTGGTGCGCGTGAACCGGCACGATACCGCCTGGGGCCTCGACGACCTCACCGCGATTGCGCCGCTGCGGCCGGACGCCATCCTGTTTCCGCGCATCGAAAACCGCGCCGATGTACTTGCCGCGCTGGCGGCGCTGGATGCCGCCGGCGGCGAACATCTGCCGATCATGCTGATGCTGGAAACGCCGCTGGCGGTGTTGCGCGCCGAAGAGATCGCGGGGGCTTCCGAACGTATCAGTTGTCTGGTCATGGGCACGTCGGACCTGACCAACGAACTGCACGCCCGCATCACGCCGGATCGCCTGCCGTTGCTGTACAGCCTGTCGCACTGCCTGCTGGCGGCGCGCGCGCATGGCCTGCCCATCGTCGATGGCGTCTATCTCGACATGAAGGACATGACCGCCTTCGAATATGCCTGCCGCATGGCGCGCGACCTGGGCTTCGACGGCAAGACGGTGATTCATCCGCAGCAGATTCAATACGCCAACGATGCCTTCACGCCGCAGGCGCCTAGCGTCGAGCGCGCCGGCAAGATCATCGCCGCGTTCGCCGAAGCCAATGCGGAAGGGCGCGGCGTCACCGTTGTCGACGGCCGTCTGGTGGAGAATCTGCATGTCGAGGCGGCGCGCCGCACGCTGATGATTCACGCCATGATCGAGCGGATGGAAACCGATGTGGCCGCATAAGATGAAACGATATGGCATTGCTGTGGGAGCGACCTACCGGCCGCGATTCGTTCAGTGGAACGCGTTGAAAATCGCGGCCGGTTGGCCGCTCCCACCAAGGCCGCGTCAAGCCAGGAGACCCGCATGAGCAAGACATCCGCCGGTAATTTTTTCGAAGATTTCCATCTCGGCCGCACCTTCGTGCACGCGACGCCGCGCACGGTCGGCGAGGGCGATATCGCGCTCTATCTGGCGCTGACCGGTTCTCGCCATGTCATCGGCTGCGCCGCGCCGGTCGCGCATGCGCTGGGTTATCCGAAGCGGCCGCTCGACGATCTGCTCGCCTTTCATCTCGCCTTCGGCAAGACGGTGGCGGATATCTCGCTCAACGCCGTCGCCAATCTGGGCTATGCCGATGTGCGCTTCCTGGCGCCGGTCTATGTCGGCGACAGTCTGGCCGCCGAATCGACGGTGATCGGCCTGAAGGAAAACAGCTCAGGCGACAGCGGCGTGGTCTGGGTGCGATCGACCGCGGTGAACCAGAACGACGAGGAAGTGCTGACCTGGATCCGCTGGGTGATGCTGAAGAAACGCGATAAATCACGCCCGGCGCCGACGCCGGTGTTGCCGGAGACGCCGGCCAGCGTCAGCCCGGGCCGTCTGGTCGTGCCTGAGTTTCTCGATTGCCGCGAGTTCGAAACCCGGCTGACCGGCGGCGCCTGGCTGTGGGACGACTACGCCATCGGCGAACGCATCGACCATCCTGCCGGCATGACGCTGGACGAGTCGGACCATACCTTCGCGACGCGGCTGTACCAGAACCCGGCGCGGCTGCATTTCGATGCGCATCTGATGCGAGATTCCACGTTCGGTCGGCGTCTGGTCTATGGCGGCCACGTCATTTCGATCTGCCGCGCGCTCAGTTATGAGGGCCTGGAAAACGCCTTGCTGATCGCCGCGATCAACGCCGGCAGCCACTGCAACCCGACCTACGCCGGCGACACGCTGTATGCCTGCTCGGAAGTGCTGGAAAAGTGGGAATTGCCGCGGCGCGATGACCTGGCCGCGTTGCGGCTGCGCATGCTCGGCCTGAAGAACCTGACACCGGCGGAATTGTCGGAAGCGAAAGTCGACGGCAAATATCACCCCAACGTCGTGCTCGACCTGGATTACACCGTGTTGATGCCGCGCCGAAACTGACCGGTCGTGATGGGCCCGCTGCGCTTGGCCCATCCTACGAAAGCAAGCAGGCCACCGTAGGATGGGCCAAGCGCAGCGGGCCCATCGGACGTGACGACTATAACTGGAGACAAAATGACCCACCCCGTACACCCCGATGCCGCCCTGTTCGCCGGCGAAAAGCCCTTCCCGGTCATTCCCGCCTGCGAACATTTCGCCGGCAGCGAGAAACTGATCCTGAAGGCGCTGGAGCAGATGGAAAAGCTCGGCCCGGTGTTCAACGTGACCTGCGATTGCGAGGACGGCGCGCCGGCCGGGCGCGAACGCGAACATGCCGAGATGATCGCGCGGGTGCTGAACACGGCGGCCAATCATCTGCACATGGCCGGCGCGCGCATCCACGATTATTCGCACCCGGCCTGGCGGCAGGATGTGGATATCCTGGTCGGCGGCGTCGGCGAACTGCTCGCCTACCTGACCATCCCGAAATGCACCGAATACGCACATGCCGCGGAGATGATCGACTTCATCCAGCACATTGCCGAGATGCACGGCATCGAGCGGGAAATCCCGATCCACATCCTGATCGAAACGCACGGCGCCTTGCGCGACGTGCATCGCATCGCCACGCTGCCATGGTTGCAGGTGCTCGATTTCGGCCTGATGGATTTCGTTTCCGGCCATCACGGCGCGATTCCTGCCAGCGCCATGCGCAGCCCGGGCCAGTTCGAGCACAAGCTGATCGCGCGCGCCAAGACCGAAATGGTGTCCGCCGCGCTGGCCAATGGCGTCATTCCCGCGCACAACGTCACGCTCGACCTGAAGAATCCGTACACGACCTATCAGGACGCGCGGCGGGCGCGCATGGAATTCGGCTTCCTGCGTCAGTGGAGCATCTATCCGAGCCAGATCCAGCCTATCGTCGACGCGATGAGACCGGATTACAGCGAGGTGACGACCGGCACGGCGATTCTGCTCGCCGCGCAGCAAGCCGACTGGGGCCCGATCCAGCATGCCGGCGAACTGCATGACCGCGCGACCTATCGTTATTACTGGG
>JASJPK010000077.1:0-17708 GCA_031426735.1 Hydrogenophilaceae bacterium
ACCCCGACCCGACTGCTCCCTTCGTCATCGAAGCGGACAGCCTGACGTTGAACGGTGCCATCCAGGGTGCCGGCACGCTGACGCTGAAACCCGTCACGGACAGCCACGACATCCATCTGGGTAGCGGCACGCAAGCCGGCGCGCTCAACCTCAGCGCGGCCGACCTCGCCAATCTGAGTAGCTTCGACGCCCTGCAACTGATCAGCATTGCCGGCGACATCGGCATGCAAGCGGGCGAAGCGCTGACCTTGAACAACGGCTCGATCGAAATCCGGGCCGGTGGCGACGTCAGCCTGGGCAGCCTGAACCACGCCTCGGGCAGTTTCGACCAGGTCATCCTGCAAAGCGTCAACGGCCGCATCGTCGACGCCAACGGCAGCGGTGCGCTGGACATCCGGGCCACGGAAATCGTCATGCGCGGCCTCGGCGTGGCGGAAGGGCAGAGCGGCGCCGTACTGGCAGTGGATGCCGACCGGATCGTCATCGACGTGCCCGGCGGCATCGTGTTCCAGGATGTTGCAGCGGACGGCAGCGTGCGCTTCATGGTGATGAAGGATGGCGTGTTGCACACGCAACTGGTCAACCATGGCACCGCGGTGCGCCAGAGCGGCGTGGATGACGCGGCCGGCGACGATTTCAGCACGCAGGTGAACGGCGTCTCGGTGCCGATCCCCTCCGCCACGCTTGCCCTGTTCGGCGCCGACGTTTCATCCAGCTTCCAGGTGCAGGCGTCGGCCAGTCCGGCGACGGCGAATTACCTGGCGGGCCGGGCCAGCGTCAGCGGCGACGGCCTGGGCGGTTCGAGCAAGAACAGCTTGTCGCTGTGGATAGGCGAGCGGGACCTGTTGGCGGACGAATACGGCATCGCGACGGAGTCGCTCGGCGAAGATATCCTGTCCTCGAAGATATTCAGCAGCGGCCACCGCAGCGGCGAGGAAGGGTACTTCGAGTATTGGGTGGAAAGTTTGAGCTTGTGATCAGGGGAGGCGGCCGGCACGACTTCGCTGGCAGCAGTCTCCGGCCAGCACAATCTGGCGCTAACGCTTTTGCAGTTTTGGGTTGTGTGTTAAACGGTTCGCCTCGCGGGCGAACCGTTGTTTTTCTCGCAGGGTTGCCCTCTTTTCGGGGCTTTCATAAACGGTAATTGGAGAATGTGGATGTTTCAGAAACTGGTGCCTGTCAATATCGAGCGTCATGCCAAGAAGAAGATCAAACAGGTAGAGGGCTTCGGCTTTGCCGCAGGTTTTCATCTCGCGTCCGTGATGATGCATGAGTTCGCCCGCGCCGCCGCGATCTATCCCATCGTGTTTATCGAAGACAAGCAGCAGGACGAATTCCGTCCTGTGGTATTGCTGGGGCTGGATGCCAACGAAAACCTGTTTGTCGGTCAAGACGGCAAGTGGCAGGCTTCTTATGTGCCGGCCATCATCCGTCGCTATCCGTTCGCCCTGGCCCGCTCCGACAAGGAAGGCCAGTTCACCGTGTGTATCGACGAGGGCAGTTCGTTGGTCAGCGACGATGAAGGCAACGCGATGTTCGACGACAAGAACGAACCGACCCAAGTGATCGAAAACGTCAAGCGTTACCTGGGCGAACTGCAACAGATGGAAGTGATCAGCCAGGCTTTCTGCAAATTCCTGAGCGAGCACAACATGTTCACGCCGCTCAACATGCGGGTGCGCGATAACGACCGGATCAAGAACATTACCGGTTGTTATGTCATCAACGAAGAGCGCTTGAACAATCTGTCCGACGAACTGTTCAAGGAAATGCGCGACAAGCGTTACCTGCCGGCGATCTATGCCCAGTTGATTTCCCTGGCTCAGATCGATCGTCTGGTCATGCTCAAGGATGAACGTTCCAGCGATACCGGCCCGGTCGGCAAGAAGGAAGGCAAGAAGGCCAAGGCGTCGAGCTGAGCATGGTTTTTGCCATGGGATGCGGCAAAGCCTTGCGGGCCGGGGCTTTGCTGGCATGGTTCAGCGCTGGCGCCAATGCGTTCGCGGCGCTGGCAGCCCCCGCCGGGGGCTTGCCGGCATCGCCGAGCGGCGCTGGCGCGGTCGTCCGGCAGGCTGTCGCCAGCCTGCCGGAAATCCCGTCTCAGGGCGAGTTTCAGTTGACGCCGCGCTTGCTGGTGCAGTTGACCCTGGCGCGCAATGCCGATGCGCTGTATTCCCGGCTGGCGTCGGAAGTCGCCGGCCATCTGGCGCAGGCGGAACTGGGACTGTTCGAGGTGGTGGCGTATGGCGGCTTGCGGCATGAAGACCGCAAACGGAAGCGGACGGCGCAAGACCTTGATCTGAATAGCTTGTTCAAGAATCAACTGGTTCTGGACGAGCAAGTCGATACGGCCGAAATAGGGGTGCGTCGGCGTCTAAAGACAGGCGGTGAACTCAGCCTTTCCTATCGCCTGACTGGAAGGGATAACAATTTGATTCAAGCTTCTACCGTCAGCGGTGGAAAAGACACCGAATACGACGGCGCCCTGGCGCTGGTATTCAAGCAACCACTGCTGCGCGGCTTTGGCAGTGCAGCGGTGGATGCAGACCGCAAGATCGCCGAACTGGATTGGGCGATCGGCAAGCAGCAATACAAACAGCAGATGTTGCGCAGCGGCAGCGAAGCGCTGGCCGCCTATTGGCAGCTTTATCGCGCCAGCGAAACGTTGCGTATTCGCCAGGATGCCGTGCGCAAGGCCGTGGCCGGCCAGGACGACATCGAAGCGCGCATCGCAGGCGGGCGTTTGCCGCCGAAAACGGCTTATGAGGCACGCAGTGCGGTTTCAGCGCGCTTGGCCGAGAAGTTGCGCGCCGAACAGTCGGTCAACGAGGCGGAAGCCAAGATCAAGACGTTGCTCAATCTGCCTACCGCGGGATATGGCGGCGTGCGCTTGCTGCCTGGGCAGTCGCCGGAACAGGCGCAGTTGCCGCTTCTCGCGGTGGGCAACGTGAATCGCCTGGAACAGGCGCTGCAGAACTGGCCGAGTTACCGCATCGCCGACCTGAAGCGACAGCAAGGCATGATCCGGCTCGATTACGCCGGCAATCAGAAACGTCCGATGCTGGACCTGACGGCCAGTTGCAGTTCGACATACCTGTCGTATGCGCTGCAGGATTCGTCGGAAAAAGTGTTTTCAAGGAATTACCCGGATTGCTACATCGGCATGAACATGGAAATTCCACTGGAAGGCAATCTGCGCGCCAAGTCGCAGCATGAAGCGCAACGCATGCGCCTGGATCAATCGGATATCGAACTCGAAGCGGTGCGCACGACACTGGCCAACGACCTTGAATTGCGCACCCGGCAACTGGATCGGACCATCATGGAAGTGGCCGAGTACCGCAAGGATGTCGATTTGCGCGTGCAGTTGCTGGACATGGAACAGAAGCAGTTTCAGTTCGGCCTGTCGCGCCTGAGTCAGGTCATCGCACGGGAAAACGAGCTCAATGCGAGTCGGGAAAGCCTGCTCGACAGTCAGGTGCGTCTGGAGCTTGCCCGCGTTGCCCTGCAAGTGGCGGAGGGCAGCCTGTTCGGTGAGTACGCGGTGGAATGGCAGGGCGATTGATGCAGGCCAATCCGGCAATCTTTACGGTGGATACATGGTGAATAGCGGTTTCAGATGGTTGCGTAAGCGAGCGCTTCCGCTCGGCGGACTGGGCCTGTTGCTGGCGCTGTGTCCGGTCGCTCCGGCGCTTGCCGAGGATTTTCTCGGCATCGTCTATCCGTCGCGCGACCTGGCCTTGAGCCTCGGAGTCGGCGGCCTGGTGGCGACGGTGAATGTCGATGTGGGCAAGAAGGTCGAGCCGGGTCAGGTGTTGCTCGGCCTGGATGAGCGCATGGCGAACATCGAAGTGGAGCGTCGCCGGGTGGTGTCGGAAGACCGTTCCGAGTTGCAGGCGCTGGAAGATCGCCAGGTCATCCTGAACGAACTTTATGGCGACGCCGCCAAGCTGTTCGCGCTGACCGGGGGCATCAGCCAGGAAGAGGTGCAGAAACTCAAACTCGAACTCAGCGACACCCGTGGCCGCATCGAGCAGACCAAATCGCGCAAGCAGCGCGAGGCTCTGGAATACCGCGCCGCCGAGCAGGAACGCCAGTCATTGCGTCTGCTCTCTCCGGTCGCCGGGGTGGTCACCCGGGTCGATCTGGATGTCGGCGAGTGGGCCAAACCGGGCGAAGTCGTGGTGCAGATGGTGGATACCTCGAAGTGCTATCTGCGCGTCAGCGTCAGCAATGCGGCGGCACGGAATCTGACCCCGGGCATGAAGTTGCCGATTCAGATCGACGGCGCGCCGAACGCCATCAACGGCCGCCTGAGTTATGTCGCGCCGGTGGCCGATGCCGCCAGCGGTCTGGTCGAGTTGCGGGTCATGTTCGACAACCCGCGCGGTCTGGTGCGTCCGGGCGCCTCTGGACGGGTGCGCATCGTGGGTCGGTAAACGGAGTGTGAGACGTGCCGGGTTGCCGGCATTTTCAAGCCCAGAGATGGGCTGAATAGCGCGAGATAAAACTGGGAAACAGGCTTTATGCAGGGTGATTTTCAACCGGGCAATGCCGGGGCTCGCGATTCGACTTCGGCTCCGGCCTCAGCCGGCCGGCCGGGGCGCGAGCTGGATGCGCGGCAACTGATCGAGGCGTTGCATGCGCTCCGGCGCGGCCCGCTGGGCGCCGATTTCTGGCCGCGTTACTGCGCCTTGGTGGCGCCGTTGGCGCGGGCGCGCCTGGCGCTGGTCGTGATGCGCCGGCAGGTCGGCGACGACTGGCGCATGCTGGCCGCGTCGGCACCCGAAGCGGGCGGCATGCTGCAGCTCTGGCAGGAGGTGCTGGCATCGCTGGCCGAGCGTGCGCTTGAAAACGGCTTCGCTTATGCACCGATGCGCGACGAACAGGGCGTTGGCCGTCTGTTTGCCGCGGTGCGCATCGGCGAGCGGCGGGACGACACCCTGTTGTTGCTGGTCATTCCAGAGCAAGAGCGGGCGCGGCTGAATGAGTTGCTGCTGCGGGTGCAACTGGTGGCCGACCCGCTGCCGGATAACCGTGTGGAAGCCCCTGTAACGCCGTCTGTCGTGCCGTCTCCCGCCGAGCCGGAGGCGGCGACCAGCACCGATCTCGCGCTCGCGGAATCACCGGCACAGACCGCATCGCCCCACCCCGCCGGCGCTGCCATGCCCGCCTCGGCGGAAGATCCGGTGCTGACCGAATTGCTCGATCTGAGCACGCTGGTCATGCATGAATCGAAATATGGCGCCGCCGGCATCGCGCTGGTCAACGGCGTCATGGCTCGCCTCGGCTGTGCCCTGGTGGCGCTGGGCTGGCGGCAGGATGGTTATGTCAGGATCGAAGCGATCAGCCACCTTGACCGTTTCGAACGCAAGACCGAATACGTCAATCTGCTGGAAAGCGCGTGCGAGGAGGCGGTCGACCAGGAATGCGACATCGTGCATGCCGGCGGCGAACCCGATGCGGGCCTGGTCATCCAGGCGCATGCCCGCTTGCAGCGCGCGCTGGGATATAGCCAGATCTGCACATTGCCGCTGCAAGGCAGCGGCGATGCTAGCGAGGTGGTATTGCTGCTGGCGATGGAGCAGGGCGAGTTGACGCCGCGTTCGCTCGCCAATGTGCACCTCAGCCTCGGCCTGATCCTGCCCTGGCTGCGGCTGCTGCGCGACAGTGACCGCTGGTGGGGCGCCCGCCTCGGCGGCTGGTCGCACAAGCGTCTGGGCGCGTTGCTCGGCCCGGAGCGGCCGCTAACCAAGCTGTTCAGCCTGGCCATCGGCATTCTGGCGCTCTACGGCCTGTTCGGCGTGCAGACCTACCGGATCGAAGCGACCAGCCAGTTGGGCACCGACAGTACGCGCCTGATCAGCGCGACTTACGACGGTTTTCTGAATCAGGTCAACGCGACCAGCGGCGATAGCGTGAAGCAGGGCGCGCTCCTGGCGGCGCTGGATACGCGCGAACTGGTGCAGCAAGAGGCCGAGACCCTGGCCGACATGCAACGCTTCCGGGCGGAGGCGATGAAGGCGCGCGCTGGTCTCAATATGGCCGATGCCGAGATTGCCGGCCGCCGTCTGGCCCAGGTGGAGGCGCGTTTGCAGCGGATTCGCTATTCGTTGGCGCAGTCGCTGGTCTACGCGCCGTTCGACAGCGTCATCGTCGAGGGCGAACGCAAGGATTTGCTCGGCGCGCCGGTGAAGAAGGGCGACCGTCTGTTTCGTCTGGCGCGGATAGAGGGGCTCTATGTCGTGCTGCACGTTCCGGAAAGCGAGATTCGTTATGTCGAACCCGGCGCGAGAGGGGAACTGACCCTGCTGGCCAGACCGGATAAACGGATTCCGTTCGAAGTGGAAACGTTGATGCCGGTGGCGCAGGTGAAGGGCCAGGATGGCAACCATTTCGTCATCAAAGCCAAATTGCTGAAGCAGCCGGAGGCGTGGTGGCGGCCGGGCATGAGCGGCGTGGCGAGGATCGAGGCGGGCGAGCATAACGTCGCCTGGATCTACACCCACAAGGCGATCGACGCCTTGCGCATGACGCTCTGGCTCTAGGCGACCCACATGGCCGGCGCGACCTTCAGTGATTCCTGGCACCGCATCGCCGCCGCGCGGGTGGGCCTGCTGCCCAGCGTGCAGGTGCGCAAGCAGCGCTACCGGAATCAGGACTGGTTCGTTCTGCAGGACACCTTCACGCAGAAGTTCTTCCGGGTGACACCGACGGCGTGGGATTTCCTTGCTCGCCTTGCGCCCGGTCGGACAGTGGACGAGGCCTGGCGAGATTATGTCCGCGACCATGCCGAGACCGCGCCGGGGCAGGATGAAGTGGTGCAACTGCTGTCGCAATTGAATGCCTCCAACCTGCTGTATTTCCGCCATCAGCCGGATAGCGGCGGCCTGTTCCAACGCGCCGAGACGCGCCGCAAGCGGGAGTTGCAGGGCAAATTGATGGCGTTCCTGTATGTCCGTTTTCCGCTGCTCAACCCGGATGCCTGGTTGAACCGCATTCAACCGCTGATCAATTTCCTGCTGCACCCGCTGATGGCCCTGCTCTGGCTGGTCGTGGTGGGCATGGGCGGCATGGCCGCGCTGGGGCAGCGCGAGGCGCTGGTCGATGGCGCCGAAGGCATCCTGTCGCTGGGCAATCTGCCCTGGTTGTATCTCAGCCTGGCCGGTCTCAAGCTGTTTCACGAACTGGCCCATTCATTCGCCTGCAAGCGCTTTGGCGGCGAGGTGCACACGCTCGGCGTGATGCTGCTGATCTTCACGCCTTTGCCGTACATGGACGCGTCGGCCAGCTGGGCGTTCCGTTCGCGTTGGCAACGCGCCCTGGTCGGCGCGGCCGGCATGATTGTCGAGCTGTTTCTGGCCGCCATTGCCGCCCTGGTCTGGGCCAATACCGGCGATGGTCTGGTGCATAGCCTGGCGTTCAACGTCATGGTGGTCGGCTCGGTGTCCAGCCTGCTGTTCAACGGCAACCCGCTGCTTCGCTTCGACGCGTATTACATCCTGATCGACATCCTCGATATCCCGAATCTGTATCAGAAAAGCGCGCAGCAATGGCTTTACTTCGCGGACCGCTACCTGATGGGAAATCCCGCCGCGCAGTCGCCGTCGCAGGATCGCTGGGAGTGGGCATGGATGACCGGCTTTGGCCTGCTGAGTTATCTGTATCGGCTGCTGATCACTTTCGGCGTCGTCCTGTTCGTGCTCGACCAGTGGTTCGTCATCGGCCTGTTCATGCTCGCGGTCGCGTTCTATACCCTGGTCGGCATGCCGTTGTACAAGTTCTACAACTACCTGTCCGGACCGCGCGTGCAACGCAACCGCGCCCGCGCGGTGCTGGTCAGTGGATTGCTGGCGACCGGTCTGCTCGGTCTGCTCGGCTGGGTGCCGCTGCCCAGCTCGATCAAGGCGAACGGGGTGCTGGAGGCCGAGCAAACCACGCCGCTGTTCAGCGGCGCCGATGGCAGGCTGGCCGAACTTGCGGTGGAAAACGGCGTCAGCCTGCGCCAGGGCGATGTCATTGCCCGCCTGCACAACCCGGATCTCGAACACGATCTGGAAGTGACCCGCCAGCAACTGGCCGAAATGGACATGCTTTCCCGCCAGGCACTGCGCAGCGCGCTTTCCGAACTGGAACCGTTGCGCCAGCGCAAGCAAGCGCTGCAAGCCCGACTGCGCGAACTGGAAGTCTTGCGCCGGGAATTGGTCGTGGTTGCCCCGCTGAGCGGACGCTGGGTCGCACCCACCCTGCATGAATTGCGCGAAACCTGGATCCGGCGCGGCGAAAAGCTGGGCGAGATCGTCGCCGAGCAGGGCTACCGTCTGACCGCCGTGGTGACCCAGGAGGATGCCCGCGCCTTGTTCGATGCGCATCGCGAAGGTGTCGAGTTGCGCCTGACCGGTCAGGCCGAGCATGTCATCGCCGTGCGTGAAATCAGCCTGATTCCCTACCAGCGGCAAGTGCTCGCCTCACCCGCCCTGGGCTGGCTGGGCGGCGGCGAACTGGCCACGCAGCACGAGGATCAGAGCGGTCAGAAAACCACCGAATCCTTCTTCGAATTGCGTGCCGCCATCTCGCCCGAAGCGCTGGTCGGGGTCGCCGCCTTGCACGGACTCACCGGCCGCGTGCGCATTCCGCTGCCGGATCGTTCGCTGTACGCGCGGACGCGCGAATCCCTGCTGCAACTCGTGCAAAAGCGCTACAAGCTATGACCAAGGCCGCTGCGATGAATCGACCCTGGCACGCGTCGCGCAGCAGCTCGGCTCAGGAACGACCTGGGCTGGCAGCCTGGTTGCGCCGACTCGGGCATGCCCTGGGCACGACGCGGCGCCGCCTCGACGCGGACACGGCGGAAGTCTTGTCGCAACGCGATGCGCTGTGCAATCTCGACGAGGCGGCCTTGTCCGAGGCGCTGACGGCGATACGCGGCGAGATTCGTCTTGGCCGGATGAGCGTTGCCAAGGTGACGGCGACGACGGCCCGGTCGCATCGCTTGCGCGCGTTTGCACTGCTGGCCGAGGCGGCCGCGCGCAGCTTGAGCTGGCGGCCCTATCCGCAGCAACTGCAGGCAGCGATGGCCATGCACGCCGATATGCTGGTGAGCCTGCCGGCAGGAGAAGGCAAGACGCTGGCGGTGGCTTTCGCCGCCATTCTGCATGCCTGGCGGGGGCGGCCTTGCCATGTCGCGACAGCCAACGAATATCTGGCCCAGCGCGATGCCGAATTGATGCGCCCGCTGTATGCCCGGTGCGGCCTGACGGTGGCGGCGGTGGCGCAGAGCATGCAGCCGGAGCAAGTGGCCGAGGCGTATCGGGCCGATGTGGTCTATGCCGCCGGCAAGCAGTTTCTGGCCGATTTTCTGCGCGATCAGATCATTCTGGGCGGTGTCGACGACCCGTTGCGCCTGCGCTTGCGCGGCCTGGCGCTTGATGCCGGCGCTCGACAACCGGCCATGCGTGGCCTGCACGCGGTCATCGTCGACGATGCCGAAACGGTGTTGTTCGATGAAGCAACCACGCCGGTGGTGATTTCGGCACCGTCCGACAATCCGATGTTGGTCGAAGCCGTGCGCGGTGCGCACGAACTGGTCGGACATCTGCAGGCCGGGCATGATTACCGGATGAACGATCGGCTGCGCGACATCGAGTTCACCGCTCACGGCGAGGCTAGCCTGGAGCAGCATGAACATCTGCTGCCACCGCTCTGGCGCGCGCAGGAACGGCGCGACGATCTGGTCCGCCAGGCCATCGTGGTGCGCGATCAATTACAGGCGCAGCGGCATTACGTCGTCCAGCAAGGCCGCCTCAGCATCATCGACGATTACATCGGCCGTTTGCTGGCCAGGCCGGCCTGGACGCATGGCCTGCATCAGGCGATCGAAATCAAGGAAGGGCTGGAGCCGACGCCGCCGTCGCGCGTCTTGATGCGTATGGGCATCGGCCAGTTTTTCCGGCGATATCGCCGGCTGGGTGGCATCGGTGTCGAGGTGCATGAACTGCGCGCGGAAGCCTGGCAAAGCCTGGGACGGCTGAGCTTGAGCATCGCCACGCGCACGGCGGCGTTATCGCCTGCGGCCCTGCAGCGCTGTCCGTTCGCGCTCTGGCCCGACCAGGCGCGCAAACGCGCCGCTTTGGTCGAAGCGCTGGCGCAGTTGCATGCGCGCGGTCTGCCGGCGCTGGTCAGCCTGCGCCGGATATCCGATGCGGAAGCCATCGCCGCACTGCTCGCCGAGCGACAGGTGAAGTGCCAGTTTTTCAACACCCGACAAGCTTCCGGTGTGGCGGAGACCCTGCACGGCATCGCGCAACCCGGCCAGATCACGTTGACCTTGAACCTGGAAGCCTGCGGCGCGGATTTGCCGTTGGCCCTGGCTGGCGAGGACAACCTTGCCCCAGGCTTGGCAAACCCCGCCCCGGCAATGAGCGAACCGCTTGAATTGGCGCCTCACCCGGGTTTGCGCGTCCTGCAATTCGAGACGCAGGAACTGGCCCGGCAGGATCGACGCATACTGCAACTGACCGGGCGTCGCGGTCATGCCGGTGTCGCCCGCCAGTATCTTGCCCTCGACGACGATTTGTTCCGTTATCACCTGCCGGGCTGGTGCCGCAATCTACTTGTCCAGGTGGCGCGCACCGCGCCTGGCTGGCTGCATCGCGTCAGCCATGGGTTGCTTCGCTATGCTCAGTACCGAGCGGAAAAACAGGCGCGTCGACAGCGCCGGATGCAGCCGCGCCGCGAGGCGCTCCTTAACCAACAATTGGCATTCGCCGGCGACCGGGATATGGACGTCGGCGCTCAGCAATTTGGCAAACCTTGAAAGGACTCACACATGATCAAGCCAGGAAAGTTCTTCGCTTCACCCGCCCGCAGTTTTCTGGCCGTCAGCGCGCTCGGCTTGCTTCTGGCGGGATGCGGCGGTGGCGGCGGCACCCCGGTGCCGCCGCCGGTGACGATTTCGATCGGGGCTCCGGTCGGCTTGGGCAACAGTCCCATCAACCGACTGGCGTTCCCGGTTGTCCTTTCAGGTCCCGCCAACGGAACGCTTACCGTCAATTATTCGACTTCGGATGAAAGCGCGAACGGCGGCGCCGCCTGCGGAGCGGGCACCGACTACGTCAGCAAGTCCAATGCCGTGCTGACCATTCCATCCGGAGCAAGCGGCGGCACGGTCGAGATCACGGTATGCAATCCCGCCGCTTTTGCCGGCGCGGCCGCGATGAAGGTGACCTTGCTGTCGTCCTCCGCGAATGGCCAACTCGCCGCGGTGAACAAGGTGGCCTATGGTCTGGTCAACAATCCGGCTTCGGGCAAATTGAACGATACGGGCATGACATCGTGCAGCGATGCAAGCACGCAAGGGGCTTGTCCGAAAGACGGCTTTGCCAATCAGGATGGCGACCTGGGTCTTGACGCAAATGCGCTGCGCAATGCCGACGCGGATGGCCGCAAGGGATTTTCCTTTGCCAAGGCGGCGACCAATGCCGGTACGGCGGAAGTCGTGTCGAGCAACACGGCTGTCTGGAATTGTGTGCAGGACAACGTGACCGATTTGGTCTGGGAGGCGAAGACCGCCCTCAACAAGACGGATGTCTTCACCCACGCGCAAGCCCAAGCCTACGTCGCAACGCTGAACGGCACCGCGCCGTGCGGCTATACCGACTGGCGTCTGCCGACGCCGCAGGAACTGGCGTCGCTGGTCGATAGCAGCGTCAGTTGGAGCGGTACCTCGACTGCAGCCACCGATCAGACTTTCTTTGCCGAGCAGCAAAAAGCGGTGTACTGGACGGCGACCGGCGATGTCAGCGATGCCACTGGTGCCTGGGTGGTGGATTTCCGTACCGGTCTGGTGGTCCCGCATGCCAAAGCGCTACAGGATGCCGGCGTTCGTCTGGTGCGCGGTACGGCGAGCACGCCGAGCTACCAGGCAGCGGTTGCCGAAACGGTCGCCGATGCGAGCACCGGGTTGACCTGGCGCACCTGCGTGGATGGCCTGAGCGGCGCCGCTTGCGCGACCGGCAGCGCGACCGCGTTCACCTGGCAGCAGGCGCTGGCGCGCGTTACCGCCCTCAATGCGGCCGGGTTCGCCGGACATAGCGACTGGCGCTTGCCGAATCGCAACGAACTGCTTTCCCTGGTCGATCACGCGCGCAGCAACCCGGCGATCGATCCCGTCGCATTTCCCGGATTCCCGAGTGTGGGCGGCAATGCGTTGTCTTGCTGGACGTCTACGCCGTACGCCGCGGACGGCATTTCGGCGAAGGCCTGGTTTGTCGATTTCATCAGCGGCGACGTCGGAATTGCGGTGTTGACGCAGACGAAATCCATCTTGTTGGTTCGCGGCTGACACATCTGGATGGATTGAGGGCGATGGTGCGACCACACGCTCAGGCTTGCCTGCACGGTTGCCGATCTGAATCGGCAACCTGCTTTGTTGAAAATTGATCTTTACGGGGCTACCCAAAATGTTCATGCGCAAAAAGAATTCCTTGGCCAAAAAACCCTTGCTGGCCCTGATTCGCAATACTTTTCGCGTGGAGCCGCTGGAGGCCCGGCTATTGTTGTCGGCCGATCCGGTCATGGGCGCGGTGCAAGCCATCTTGCCGCAGGACCTGGACGATGAGACGCTGCCGCCGGGCAGTTACGATATTTTCAACGACCCCGGCTATGCCGAGTTTTCCATGACATCCGGGCAAGCGGAGCGCGATGCCAGCGATGAACTGGAACCCATGCATGCGATCCTGGCGGCGCCGAATCTGCCGGACCAGTACAGCATCGGCATCGATAGCCTGGCCTTCGATCCGAGCCGCCAGCAACTGGCGGAAGGTTTCATGGCTGCCGTGCTGGCCGCCGACACTGCCACCGGTGGCGACGTGGTGGCGGTCGAACTGACCGGCGACAGCGCAATCGTAGCGGGCGAGACCATCTATCTGGACAGCGCCACCTTGGCCGCGCTACAGGCTGCGCAATCAAGCGGCGATCCGCTGGTCGTCGGCGGGATCGATAGCAATGCCGTCATTCATGTGGCGAATCCGCTCGCTTCGGGCGAGTCGGCGCCGCTGCTGTTCAACCATGATCTCGTTCTGATGAATCCGCTGCCGGGCGGCGAGATCTTCATCGACAGCGAACTGACAGTGGGCACGCTGAACATCGTCGGTTCCGGCCATACCACCACCGTTTCGGCGGATTCCACCGCCCTCAATGGCCTCTTCAGCATCAATGATTCGATCAAGATCAACAGCTTGGTCAATGGCGAGATTTCATTTACTTCTATCGCCGGCGTCGATGGGCCCGGCACCTTGCAACTCGGCAGCAATTCCAGCCACACGCTGGATGGCAATGGCGACCTGACCGACGACACCCTTGCGCTCTATGCGCAGAGCAGCATCAGCATCTTCGGTCCGATCGGCAGCATCGACCCGCTCGAAAGCCTGACCATAGGCGCCGCGCTGGGCGATGCGCCGGAAAACGTCACATTCAAGGGTGAAGTCACGCTCAATGGCGACCTGACCATCGATGCCAGCGGCAGCGTGACTTTCGAGCAGGCGGTGATCCTGAACAACGGCGGCAATCTGACCATCAACGGCGCCGGCTCGGTGATTTTCATGGCCGGCGTGTCGTTGCTCGGCGGTGGCGACCTCTACATCGAAGCGAACGAAATCGGTTTTGTCGGCAACAATGAGTCCATCGTGGGCAGCGGTGTCATCACGCTGCGCCCCAGCACGCCGGGATTGGCAATCGAAGTGGCGTCGCCGCCGCAGAGCCAGACCATCAATACGCTGAATATCGATATCGCTGAGATCCAGAAGCTGGCCGATGGATTCAGCCGGATCGTGATCGGTTATGAGTCGGGCGGGCATGCGGTAAACGGTTCAGGCACGGTCAGGCTGGGCGCGATGAACGTCGAGGATCAGCCCACCTTTCGCGATAGCGTCGAGATCTACGGTGGCAGTATCACGGTGACCGACTACAACACGCCGCTGTACACCCTGCTGGTCTATGACAACCTCAAGCTCGATGCGGTTGACGATATCGATATCTTCAACCAGATCGAAGCCAAGAACGGCGGCACGCTGCAGAACATCGTCCTCTACTCGGCCAGCGGTGCGATCACCCAGGCCGACGCAAGCGGCGATGGCGCGAGCGGCGAACCGATCCGTGCCGCCGATCTGAATGTGCGCGCGCTGGCTGGAATCTCGCTGCCGTTTACCGAACTGACTACGTTGACCGCCCTGAATGCCGGCGCGACCGGCGACATCGCAATCAGCGAAACCACCGCCGGCGGCGCCATTCAGGTGACCTCAATCGAACAGTCCAATGCGGCCGGCAACGGCAATGTCAGCCTGACCACCGGCAACGGCGACATCACCCTGGCCAGTTCCGGCTCCGGCGTGGTCGTGGCCGGTAGCGGCGGCATCGGCCTGAACGCCGGCGGCGCCGGCAACATCAACCAGAACCAGGACATCGGCAGCCAGGGTGGAGCGATTCAATTTACCGCCGGCGGCGCCATCGTCATGGCGGACGGCAAGACGACAAGTTCGGTACACGCATCCCTCGACACCGGCGCGGTGACCTATACCGCCGGCACCTCGATCAGCCTGAGCCATATCGAGGCCGACGGCACGATCAGCCTGACCGCACAGAATGGCGCGATCAGCGACGGCCTCAGCGGCGACGGCGCCAACCTGGATCTGGATAGCGCCCTGGTGACGCTGAATGCCACCACCGGCATCGGCACCGGCGCCGCGCCGATTCAGACGCTGATTGCCGGCGTCGCGGCCAGAAACACGGTCAGCGGCGGCATTTATCTGGTCGAGCAGACCGTCTTGCGCATCACCGGCGATGCCGGTGCCGGCAACTCCATCGATCTTTCCGGCGCCAACGCCAATCTGCGCATCGCCACCTTGAATGGCGGCATCGACGTCGAAGGCGCGATCGTCAGTACCGGCGCCAGCGGCGCACCCGGCGTGATCGGCAACCTGTTGCTGAACGCCGCCGAAACGGCGGAGGGAACCGCGGCGAATATCGACATTCGCGCCGACATCAGCAGCACCAGCGGCAGCATCAGCATCCTGGCCGACGACGATATCCTGCTCGACAACCAGAACGCCGGCGCTCCGACTCTGCGCACCCTGGCCAGCAGCCAGAGCATCGACCTGGAAGCCGACAACGCCATCGTCATGGAAGCCGGCGCAATGCTGATCGGCAACAGCGGCAACCAGCGTCTGCTGGCGACGGCCGGCGGCATCGTGCTGGGCCAGATCAACGCGTTCGACAATACCGGCAGCGGCAACGGCAGCGTCAGCCTCAAGGCCGGCACCGCCATCACGGATGCCGACACGGTGGATCCGCAATCGCTCAACGTCACCGCGAGCAGCGTTCGCTTCGATGCGATGACCGGCATCGGCACCGGCGCCAACGCCATCGAAACCAGCGTCGCCATGCTGGCCGCCATCAGCCAGACCTCGGGCGGCGTGTTCCTGAGCGAGACCGATGGACTGACCGTGGGCAGCATCGCCGCGCTCAGCGTCAACCGGGTCGGCAACACCGGTTCGACCAGCGCGACAGGCGGCAGCGACGGCACGATTGCCGGCATCGCCAGCGGTCTCAACGGCGCACTGGTGCTCAGCGCAGGTGGAGACACCCTGGTCAGCAACGCGATGAGCGCGGCGGGTAGCGGCCATGTGCGCGTCGATGTAACCGGCACGCTGACGTTCGAAGCCGCGCTTGATGCCGGCAGCGGCCATCTCAGCGTGTTGTCCAGCGGTGCTCAGAGCTATTCGGCGGCAGGCGATCTCGCCACGGCCGGCAGCGGCAACATCGACGTACAGGCGGACAGCATCGCGATGGCCGACGGCGCGACCGCTACCGCCGTCAACGGCAACGTCCGCTATGTGGCGACCAATACGCTGCAACTCGGCAGCGTGTCCACCCTGGCCGACGTCAGCCTGAGTGCCAGCAGCATCACGGATTCCGGCACCAACGACACCGATGTCAGCGCCGACGAAGTGCGCATCGTCACCACCGGCACGGCGGCGGGCAACGGTGCCGGCAGCAGCGCCAACCACCTCGAAATCAGCGTCGCCAAACTCGCCGCCGACATTGCCGGCACCGGCGCTGGCGGCTTGTTCCTGAGCGAAGCCGACGGCATCCAGATCGGCACGCTCAACGCCATCAACGTCCAGCAGGTCGGCAGCGACGGCAGCACGCTGACCGCAACCATCGACAGCGCGCAAAGCGAAATCAACACCGATGCGCAGCTGGTGCTGGTCACCACGGCCGGCAGCATCGAAAGCCTGAGCACGGGCGGTGCGATCAACGCCAACGGCAACGTGCTGATCCAGGCCGGCGGCGCCGCCGCCGATATCACGCTGGGCGCCGACCTGAGCAACACCGGCGGCGACAGCAGCCTCAACGCCGGCCGCGACCTCCTGCAGAACGCCGACATCCTGGCCACGGCCAGCGCCAGAACGCTCGACCTGGTCGCCGGCCGCCACCTCGTCATGGCTGACGCCACCGGCACGAGCAGCAACGACGGCAACCTCCTGCTGCAAGCCGGCGGCGACATCACGCTGGAAAGCCTGAACGCCGGCGCCGGCAACATCAGCGTCAGCGCGAGCAACGACATCCTCGACCAGGACAGCGACGCCAACGGCGCCGCCAGCCCCGACATCGCCGCTGCCGGCCTGCTGCTCAACGCCGGCAGCGGCATCGGCACAGGAACGAATCACCTGGAAATCGCCGTCGCCACATTGACCGCCCACGCCGGCGCCGACGGCCTCTATCTGACGGAAAGCAACGGCCTCACGGTCGACAGTCTGACCATCCAGATCAACCGGGTCGACAGCACGGCCAGCGCCACCGCGACCAGCAACCTCGAACAGAACAACCTCGAAAGCAGCGGCCACCTGGTCCTGATCAGCACCGCCGGCGACCTCACGCTGAGCGACGCAGTCACCGCCAGCGGCGCCGGCAACCTCCTGCTGCAAGCGGCAGGTGCGATCACCCAGAACAACGCCATCGACGGCGGCAGCGGCCACATCAGTCTGCTGAGCGGCACCAGCTACACGCAGAAAGCCGGCATCGCCACCACTGGCAGCGGCACGATCGACCTGCAAGCCGGCAGCAGCATCGGCATGGACGACGGCACCACGATCACAGCGGCAGCCAACATCCGCATCGTCGCCGCCACGACGCTGACGCTGGGCGCGCTCAGCACGACCGCTGACGTCAGCCTGTCCGCATCCAGCATCACCGATTCCGGCACTACGGACACCGACATCAGCGCCGACGAACTGAACATCGTCAGCACCGGCACGGCGGCGGGCAACGGCGCCGGCAGCAGCGCCAACCACCTCGAAATCAGCGTCGCCAAACTGGCCGCCGACATTGCCGGCACCGGCACGGGCGGCTTGTTCCTGAGCGAAGCCGACGGCATCCAGATCGGCACCCTGAACGCCATCAACGTCAACCAGGTCGGCAGCGACGGAGCCACGCTGACCGCCACCGCCGACAGCGCGCAAAGCGAAATCAACTCCGCTGCGCACCTGGTGCTGGTCACCACGGCCGGCAGCGTCGAAAGCCTGAGCGTCGGCGGCGCCATCAACGCCAACGGCAACGTATTGCTGCAAGCCGGCGGCGCCGCCGCCGATATCGTGCTGGGCGCCGACCTGAGCAACACCGGCGGCGACAGCAGCCTCAACGCCGGCCGC
>JASJPK010000078.1:0-100916 GCA_031426735.1 Hydrogenophilaceae bacterium
CGCCGGGCTTCGAGGCGCTGGTGTTCAAGGCCTCGCGCGGCATCGAGGACATCTACGAGCTGACCTACATCCGCAAGGATGGCAGCCGCTTCCCGGCCGTGGTCTCGGTCACCGCCTTGCGCGACGATCAGGACGGCATCATCGGCTACCTGCTGATCGGCACAGACAACACCGCGCGCAAACAGATCGAGGCGGAGCGGGGGCAACTCGGTCAGCGCCTGCGCGACCAGCAGTTCTACACACGCTCGCTGTTCGAAGCGAACATCGATGCGCTGATGACCACCGATCCGGGCGGCATCATCACCGACGTCAACAAACAGATGGAGGCGCTCACCGGCTGCACACGCGATGAGTTGATCGGCGCGCCGTTCAAGAACTACTTCACCGATCCGGAGCGGGCCGAGGCGGGGATCAAGCTGGTACTCAGTAAAAACAAGGTCACCAACTACGAGCTCACCGCGCGCGACCGGGAGGGCAGGGAAACCGTGGTTTCCTACAATGCGACCACTTTTTACGATCGCGACCGGCGCCTGCAGGGCGTATTCGCCGCGGCGCGCGACATCACGGAACGCAAGCAGGCGGAGGCGCAGATCCTCAAACTGGCGTTGCATGACACGCTGACCGGGTTGCCCAATCGCCGCCTGCTGGACGATCGCCTGGACCAGGCGATGAGCAGCAGCAAACGCTACAAGAACTATGGCGCGCTGATCTTCCTGGACCTGGACAACTTCAAACCGCTCAACGATACGCATGGGCATCACGTCGGCGATCTGCTGCTGATCGAAGTGGCGCATCGCATCAGCGCTTGTGTCCGCGCGGTGGATGTCGTCGCGCGTTTCGGCGGCGATGAGTTTGTCGTGATCCTGAGTGAGCTGGGCCTGGAAAAACCCGCAGCAATCGCGCAGTCCGCCGGCGTCGCCGAAAAACTCCGCGCCAGCCTGGACAAACCCTATGTGTTGCAGGTCAAGCCGGAGGCTAAAACGGCAATCACCGTCGAGCATCGTTGCACTTCCAGTATTGGCGTCGCGCTGTTCCTGGATCATGAGGTTGAACCGGAGGAGGTCGTCAAGTGGGCGGATCTGGCCATGTATCGAGCGAAAGAGGCCGGTGGCAATGCGATTCGCTTTTTCGATGCTTGAGCGGGCGTGCTGACCATGAGTCCGGACCTCTATCGCAAGGAGTTCGTCATCGTCGTCGCGGCGCTGTTCGGGCTGGCCCTGTACTGGATGTTGTTGCCGTTCTGGAACGCGTTGGCCTGGGGCGTCTGCCTCGCCTTTCTGCTGGCGCCGGTGCAGCGCTGGCTGACCCGCAAGCTGCATGGGCGCGCCAGTCTGGCGGCGGCAATCATCACGCTGCTGGTGCCGCTAATGCTGGCCGGGCCCTTGCTCAGCCTGGGCGCGGCGTTTGCGAATCAGGCTACCGATCTGCTCAGCCGTCTGCAGCAACAGCCGTTGCGGTTCGATGCCAACCTGCTGGCGCAACTGGAACAGAACCCCTTTATCGGCAACCTGGCCGAGTGGCTCCGCCAGAACCTCACCGCCAGCACCGAACAGTTGCAAGGCTGGCTGGTCGGCGCGGTGCAGATGTTGCTGAAATCGCTGGCGGCCAGTGGCGGCAACTTCCTGCTCGCGGCCCTGGGCTCGTTCATCCAATTCTTCATGATGCTGTTCCTGCTGTTCTTCTTTCTGCGCGACGGCCGCCAACTGCTCGGCCGCGCAGTGCGTCTGGTGCCGATGGATCCGCTACGCCGGATCGAGTTGCTCAAACTGATCGGCGATACGACCCGCGCCGTGGTCTACGGCACCGGCTTGACTGCGCTGGCCCAGGGCGCGCTGGTCGGTATCGGCTTCGCCATCGTCGGCTTGCCCGCCGCCGTCGTCTTTGCTGTTCTGACCGCGCTGCTGGCGCTGCTGCCGGTCGGCGGCGCCGCGCTCGTGTGGGCGCCGGCGGCGCTCTATCTGGCCGCGACTTCGCAATGGGGTTTTGCGATCTTCCTGACGATCTGGGGCTCCGGCGTATCGGTCATCGATAACCTGCTGCGGCCGTTGCTGATTTCCAGGCATGCGCCGGTATCGATCCTCGCCGTTTTCGTCGGCGTTATCGGCGGCATTTCCGCCTTCGGCATGATCGGCGTAATTGTCGGTCCGGTGCTGCTGACCGTCGTCGCCGCGCTGCTGCGCTTTCTCGACGAGGCGCTGTCGCGCCCGGAGTGAACCTTGTCCGGTGATCCGCATCCAGTTCCATCAATCTGAGCGATGAGGTCATTGGTTTTCGGCAGCGATAAAGTCCGCCGCGACAACTGCCGAGCGGGCTCGGTGTTCCAGCGTACAGACCCGCGCCACATGCGCTGCCACGCTACGTTCGCTACCGGGTTATTGCATCGATTTTGAATGCCCGGATGCAGAGGTCTCCCGCTTTTTCCGCTTCCAACAAGGATCAATAAAATGCATAAACAATTACTGATTGTCTCCGCCCTGTCCGGCCTGTTCTCGGCCGGTTCCGCAAACGCATTGATCATTGATAATTTCTCGGTCGCGCAAGCGCAGATCTACATTACCGGCCCGGCGCCGGTAGCCTCGTTCAACAACCTTCAATCCGGCGCCGTCGGCAACATCCTTGGCGGAATCCGCAAGACCGACGTCACGCTGTACGCAGGTGACGCCGCTGCGGATGTCAACGTCAGGGTCGTTGCGGGCGTGCTCGATATCAATGATTCCGTCAGCGCTGCGACCGAGGTGGTGTTGACCTGGGATGCCGGCGGTGCGGGTCTGGGAAATATCGACATGTATACAGGTGGCGCTACCGGTATTTACCTGGCCTTCCCGACGGCAATGGACCATGCCCTTCAGCTGAGTTTCGACATCGATGACTTTGCCTCCGGTATGACCGCCTCACGCAGCATTACCTTCCCGATTGGCTCGCAGGGTAATGATTTCTTCTTTGCGTTCAGCGATTTCAGCAACGTCGCGGCGCTCTCGTCGGCGGACGCAATCCGCATGACGCTGAGTTCGACAACCCCCGGCCTGGACGCGAACATTGACTTGATCGAAACCCGCGACGCCCTTAACGGCAACGTGCCTGAGCCTGCCACGCTGGGTTTGCTCGGTCTCGGTCTGCTGGGTCTTGGCATCTCTCGTCACAAACGAACGGCCCGCAACGCTTAACGACATCTGTGTTTTCCGCAATGCAACAGCCCGGCTTCGGCCGGGCTGTTGCATGTGTGGATGGCTCTTATGCGACTGCTAGCGCTGGCGCAAATATTCGCTCAGTTTCATGTCGATATAGGTCGTGCGGTCAATTTCATGCAGTTGGCGTGGGTATTGCTCGGTGGCGGTGAACCAGCTATGCAGGCGCTTTTGCAGTTGCACAGCGGGCACAGCAGTGAATGCGCCGAGGTAGGCGTCGATGGCGAGGTAATAGCGCATGGCATTGCGCTCGATCAGGCCACGCATGCCCCGAATGTATTCGGGTTGGCCGTTGTATTGCCGACCGGCGATGGTGAAGCCGACCTTGCCGCTGCCGAGGGTGGCAAGGTAGGTTTTCATGGCGATTCGACCGGCCCATCCGTACTCATAAAAGTAGGTCATGTGCAGAAAGGTGCGGCCATTGGCCAACGGTATCGCTTGTATCTGGATGCGGTAATTGCGGGTGTCCATCGGACCTTCATCCGCGCTGAGCTGAATTTCCAGGTACTTCGCGCTGGCCGCGGCGACGCGATAGGTGAACTCAAGTTGGTACGCGTCTTCAAGCGGCTGACTGTATTTTTTGCCGATGCTGACGCGCAGCACTGTGTTGGCCTTGTCAGGCGCGGCACGGCAGTACTTGGTGTTGAGATGCAGGCTTAATACATCGCACCAGTTGTCCGGGTCGTTGAGTCCCGCGTAGACCGTGGCGAACGGGTAATCGACCACGGCATAAATATCGCCCTTGATGTTGTTCTCGGATTCGGTCGAGTCGAGATAGAGCGGGCGCTGAAACTGGTTTTGCTGCAAGCGGTCTGCCAGCGAAGTGTATTTGGCGAGCAACAATGCGCCGGTGGAGGACTCCGGTGCGGCAGCAAACACGACCCCGAGACCGGCTAGCGCGAGCCAGACCAGCAACAGGCGTGTGAGCCAGGTCAGCGGCTGGGTTGGCAAAGGCGTTGGCAACTCAAACGGAGCGATTGAAGCGGAAGAATGCATACGGAGCGAGTGCAACCCAAAGCAGCACGAAAAGCCACATTTGGCCATGGAGTACATCGTAGCTACGCCATAACTCAGACCATGGATGGCCAGCGACATAGTGGAAAAACAGGAATTCGAAGGCAACGGTCAGCGCCAGCCAGAATGCGCCAATCAACATCGCCTGGCGGCTGGAAGCAGGTGGGTGACGCCGGATAAACCAGCCAATCGCGATGCCCAACAGCAGGATGCCGGTGACGCACGAGATCTGATGCGCCGACAACGCGTCGACGTACTTGCCGTAGGTGGAATCGCGTATGCCGCCATTCGCCACGGAGACCAGCAACAGCCCAAACCAGGCAACCAGGTATTTCCACATGCTTAACAGAATGTCGAGAATCGTGAATGACCTCAATTAATCCGTCATTCCCGCGCAGGCGGGAACCCGGAAGGCGTTGATTTTGCAGAGCCCGTCGCACTGGACCCCGGCGTAGGCCGGGGTGACGGTGTGTTTTTCGACACCCTGCTTATTCCACCGAGAACTGGGAGGATTCAGGCGCGGCATTGCTCAACGATATCCATCACGACTCCGATCGTGATCGCGGTCGCGGTCTTTGTCCCGGCGATTATCGTGATGCTGATCCCGGTCACCTCGATACCCATCGTCATGGCCTCGGTGCGGCACCACATAACAACCGCTCAAACCCACCATCAGCAAACTCAACATCAGCAACAACTTTTTCATGACACATCCTTTATCGAAATTTCAGAAACCGCCCAGCAGGCGATTGCGCGCTGAGCTTGCTCAGCGATTGGGCCCATGCCCGCGACCGTTGTCGTGGCGGTCATTGCCGCGGCCATCTCGCCGTTCGTCCCTGCGCCAGTCTCCGCGTTCATCGCGTCGATCTTGATGACGTTCCCGGTAACGCGGGACGTACTCTTGGCTATACCAGTTGTCCTGCACAAAGTAGACCCGTTCGTTGCAAGCGTTGTATTCACCGCAGTGTCTACGCCAGTTCTTCGCGTGGCCGGGCGGTACGTGCAGGTAGATGGGCGGGCGGTGCAGCGCTGCCCGATAGATGACGCGTGGCTGCTGGTAGATCAGTCGCGGTGGCGGGAAGTCGCCGATGTCGATGTGACCATAGAAGCCCGGTTGGCCAATGCTGAGCGAGACCCCGACATCGGCGGCAAGCGACGGTGCGGCGATGGCCGCGAGTGCGGCGGCAAATAGCAAACGTTTCATGGTGGTTCCTTCCGATAAGTTGTACAGGTGAACCTGCAACACCAGCCTAGGTAAATAAGTACGTCAAATCGGTGCGCCAACGAACATAGCCGTGTTGGTCACGACTCATTTATTGCGTGCGCTGGCGAACGGAAGCGCCTAGCGCGAAGGCGCAAGGTGCACAGGTTGTAAACCGCAAGCCCCGCGTCGTTTCGGCATTCGGAGTTGCGGCAGGCCACCTGGATTCAACATGCTCAATACCTGCCTGATTACATTACGCACCGATTGCAGCGAGACACTTGCGCGCAGATTGCTGATTCCGGTCCTCATGCTTTGCCTGACGCTGATCCTGAGCAGCTGCGCGTCAGTTGCGCCGCAGCAGGACAAACCGATACTGCTGGCGATACCGGCAGGCTGGTCGAATACAAGCGATGCCGCGTCCAGCCAGGCATCCTCGCTGGCGCAATGGTGGACGCGCTTCGATGACCCGCAACTGGGCCAACTGGTGGCGCGGGCGATGCAGACCAACACCGAGGTGAACCGTGCGCAAGCCGCGTTGCGCCAGGCGCGTGCGCTGCGCGATGCCGCCGCCGCCGGGTTGCGGCCGACGTTGGGCAGTTCCGCGTCGGCCTCGCATGGCACGGCCGGCGGCAACAGCACCGGCAACCTGTTCAAGGCCGGTCTGGATGCCGCTTGGGAGCCTGATATCTTTGGCAGCAAACAGAGTGCGCTGGACGCGGGCAATGCTACGTTGCGCGCCAGCGCCGCCAGTCTGGGCGATGTCCAGGTATCGATCGCGGCCGAAGTGGCGCTCAGTTACCTCACGCTGCGCAGCGCGCAAACGCGACTGGCTATTGCCGAAGCCAATCTGGCCAGTCAGCTCGATACCCATGAAATCACCGGTTGGCGCTTGCAGGCCGGGCTGGTGTCTTCGCTGGAAGCCGAACAATCGCTCAGCGCCACTGAACAAACGCGCGCCCAGTTGCCGGTCCTGCAGACCAGCATTGCGCAAACCCGGCATGCCCTGGCGGTGTTGACCGGCCAGCCACCGGCGGATTTGACCGCTGAATTGGCTGCCGGGTTTGCCACAACCTCGCCGATCCCGCAGGCGGCCGACGATCTGGTGTTGAGTTTTCCCGCCGACACCTTGCGCCAGCGGCCTGATGTGCGCGCCGCCGAGCAGCAAATCACAGCCGCGTTGGCGCGAGTTTCCCAGGCCGATGCGGCGCGTAAACCCAGTTTCAGAATCGGCGGCTCGCTGGGCTTGAACGCCTTGACCCTGGGCGCGCTGACCCATGGCGCAGCGGTGGTCAGTTCGCTGCTGGCCGGCGTCTCGCTGCCGATCTTCGATGGCGGCGCGGCGCGCGCCACGCTGCGGGCCGAACAGGCCGCGCTTGAACAAGAGCAGGCGTCATACCGGGCCACCGTGTTGACCGCATTGAAGGAAGTGGAAGACGCGCTGGCCGCGCTACGCGGCGACCGCGAACGCTTGCTGCGCCTGAACCTGGCCGCCGAATCCGCCCGCAACGCCGCGCAAATGGCGCGCCAGCGCTATGACAGCGGCCTGGTGGATTTTCAGGTGGTGCTGGAAACCCAGCGCAGCCAGCTCGGCACACAAGACAACGTCGCCAGCACCCAGGCCGATCTCGCCGCCGACCATGTGCGCTTGTACAAGGCGTTGGGCGGCGGCTGGAACCCAGAGCGGTTGAATTCAGACCTCGCCGCCATCGCACCCAACCGGACTGAACCGAAATGAACCCCGCCGCCGCACCCACGCCCGCCACGGTCTCTGAGCCGACTACCGCCGCAAGCAGCGCAACGCCTGACGATCTCAGCAAGCTGCTCGGTGAACCCGCGTCGCGTGCCTGGTATCGCAGCCGGAGGGTGTGGGCCGCTGCGCTGATGGTGGTGCTGCTCGTCGCCGGCGTCTGGATCTGGCAAGCGAAAAAATCCGCCAACGCCGCCCCTGCTTACCAGACGCAGCCGGTAGCACGCGGCAACCTGTCGTTGACCGTAACCGCCAACGGCACGCTGCAACCGGTGCGGACAACCAGCATCGGCAGCGAACTGTCCGGCACGGTGTTGAAGGTCAATGTGGACGTCAACGACCCGGTGAAAAAGGGCCAGGTGCTGGTCGAACTCGATACCGCCAAGCTGCGCGACCAGATTCTGCGTTCGCGCGCCGCCATCACCGCCGCTAACGCCAAGGTGGCGCAGACCGCGGCCACGGTGAAAGAAGCGCGCGCCGGGCTGGCGCGGTTCGAAGAAGTGGCGCGCCTATCCGGCGGCAAGGTGCCGTCGAAGGCCGAACTGGATGTCAGCCGCGCCACGTTGGCCCGCGCCCTGGCCGACGCCGCCAGCGCCCAGGCCAGCGTCAGCGATGCGCAAGCGGCGATGTCCACCGACATGATCAATCAATCGAAAGCGTCGATCCGCGCGCCGTCCGACGGCGTCGTGCTGACCCGCAGCGTCGATCCCGGCAACGCCGTGGCGGCCTCGTTGCAGGCGGTGACGCTGTTCACCGTGGCCGACGATCTGGCGCAACTGCGCTTGCAGGTCTATGTCGATGAAGCCGATGTCGGCGCGGTGAAAATCGGCCAGCACGCGCTGTTCACCGTGAGCGCCTACCCGCGCCGCAAGTACCCGGCGCAGACCACCCGCGTCGCCTTCGGTTCGACCATCACCGATAACGTCGTCACCTACCTGACCTATCTCGACGTGGACAACGCCGACCTCAGCCTGCGCCCAGGCATGACCGCTACCGCCACCATTACCGCGACACAGCGCCACGACGTATTGCTGGTGCCCAACACCGCGCTGCGCTTCTCGCCCACGGCAGCTGCGTCTGCCGCATCGGCCAAGGCAGGCGCGGGCATCAACCTGATGCCGCGCATGCCCAGCAGCAGGACGCGCAAGTCGGCCGCAGACGGCGCCAGCACGGCGGCGGCGCGGCAGGTCTGGGTGCTGCGCGAGGGCAAGGCGGTTGCCGTGAAGGTGACGCCGGGCATCAGCGATGGCCGCATGACCGAGATCACCGGCGGCGACCTGCAAGTCGGCATGCAGGTGATTACCGGTCAAAAAGTGGTGATTAAAGAATGAGCGATCTCCTCATTCAACTGCGCGGCGTCACCAAACGCTATGGCAGCGGCGTGGCCGAGTTGATGGCGTTGCAGGGCATCGATCTCGATATCCACGCCGGCGAGTTCGTCGCCATCATGGGGCCGAGCGGCTCGGGCAAATCCACCGCGATGAACATCCTCGGTTGCCTGGATACGCCTACCGGCGGCGAGTATCTGTTCAAGGGCGCGCACGTCGAAGTGCTGTCGCGCGACCAGCGCGCCCGTTTACGGCGGCGCTATCTCGGCTTTGTGTTCCAGGGCTTCAACCTGCTGGCGCGCACTTCGGCGCAGGAAAACGTGGAACTGCCGCTGCTCTATCGCGGCGACAGCGCCGGCGTGCGCCGTGCCGCCGCCGCCAAGGCGCTGCAGGCGGTGGGGCTGGGCGGCTGGGAACAACACACGCCGGCGGAACTGTCCGGCGGCCAGCAGCAGCGCGTCGCCATCGCCCGCGCCATCGTCACCGAACCGGCCGTGGTGCTGGCCGACGAGCCCACCGGCAACCTCGACACGCAACGCAGCCACGAGATCATGAGTCTGCTGATGGGATTGAACAAAGACCACGGCATTACCGTGCTGATGGTGACGCACGAGGCGGACATGGCGGCCTATGCCCACCGCATGGTGCATTTCCTCGACGGCAACATTGCCGCCGACGCGGTGAATCCGCACCCGACCACCGCGGCGCCCGCCATCCGACTCGCGCAGTCGCTTGCGCAGACCCCGGCAAAAGAGGCCGCCTGATGCTGTACAGCGTGTTCATGCTGGCGCTGCGCTCGATCCGTCGCAATCTGTTGCGCTCGTTCCTCACCATCCTGGGCATCGTCATCGGCGTCAGCGCAGTCATCACCATGGTCACCCTGGGTAATGGCGCCACCGCATCGATCAAGGCGCAAATCTCCGGTCTGGGCACCAACCTGCTGATGGTGCGGCCGGGCCAGCGCTCGGGGCCGGGTGGCAGCAGCGGCGGTGGGGGAGGGGGCGTGCCGCAATTCAAGGAAGGCGATGCCGAAGCCATTGCCGCGGAGATCGGCGGCATCGCCGCTGTGGCGCCGGAAGGCCGTGCCAGCGTCACCGTGGTGGCCAACGGACGCAACTGGGCCACCAGCGTTATCGGCAGCAGCAACGCCTGGTTCGACGCCGGAAACTGGAAGCTCGCCAGCGGCCGCATCTTCGAAGCCGACGAACAACTCGCGGGGGCAGCTGTCTGCATCATCGGCGAAACCGTGCGGCGCGAAATCTTCGACGGCAAGGCCGGGCAAACCGGGCTGGGCGAACAACTGCGCGTGCGCAAGTTCTCCTGCACGGTGATCGGCATTCTGTCCGCCAAAGGCCAGAGCGGCATGGGCGACCAGGACGACACCGTGGTGGTGCCGTTGCGCACGCTGCAACGCCGTGTCACCGGCAGCCTCAAGGTGGCGACGTTGCTGGTGTCGATGCAGGACGGCAGCGACAGCGCGCCGCTGAAAGCCAGCCTGCGCCAACTGCTGCGCGAACGCCGCCAGCTCGCTGAAAGCGACGACGACAACTTCAATATCTTCGACACCCAGCAACTGGCCGAGACGCTATCGAGCACCACCCAGGTGCTGACCACACTGCTCGGCGCGGTGGCGGCGGTCAGCCTGCTGGTGGGCGGCATCGGCATCATGAACATCATGCTGGTCAGCGTCACCGAACGCACCCGCGAGATCGGCCTGCGCCTGGCCATCGGCGCGCTGGAACATGAAGTCTTGCTGCAGTTCCTGATCGAGGCCGTGGTGCTGTCGGCGCTCGGCGGCGTGGTCGGCATCCTGATCGCCACCGTCGCGTCCTGGGGCTTGTCCAGCCTGATGGGCGTGCCGTATGAATTCGACCCGTTCATCAACCTGCTGTCGCTGGCGTTCTCGGCCGGCATCGGCGTGCTGTTCGGCTATTTTCCGGCCCGACGCGCGGCGCGGATGGACCCGATCGAAGCGTTGCGGCACGAGTAGGATGGGTAGAGCGAAGCGAAACCCATCAATCACCCACCATCCAGCATCCATCGCACCTACCGGGCCACGCCATGATGGGTTTCGCTACCGCTCAACCTATCCTACCCAGCTACCCTGATTGAAGCACTGCGGCACGAGTGAGGCGCAGCGCTTTGCTGCAGGCGACAATGTGAAGCACGTCAACCCGAAGGAAAGCACGATGCTAACGAACCAGGACGTGACCACCATTGCGCATGTCATTCAACTAGCCATCGCGCCAGTGTTTCTGCTGACCGGCATCGGCTCGCTGCTGTCGGTAATGGCCACTCGGCTGGCGCGCATCATCGACCGTTCGCGCGTTGTTGAAAGCAAATGGAATTCAATGAATGAGCACGAGCGAGCCGAAGCCGGACCGGAATTCGCCAACCTTTCCCGCCGCGCCGGCTACACCAGTTGGGCAATCAATTTCGGCGCGCTCTCCGCCTTGCTGGTCTGCGCGCTGATCGCCGCGCTGTTTCTGGACGCACTGCTCGGCAGCAACCTGCGCTGGGTGGTCGGCGCGCTATTCGTGCTGGCCATGATGGCGCTGAGCGTCGGCATCGTGTTCCTCCTGCGCGAAGTTCATACCGCCACACATACGCTCCGCATCGGGCCGCCAGTGACGGCAGGCGGCAATGACTGAGCCCGTAATCACGGCATCCGCCATACGAGAATGCCGCAATCTGCAGACTTGATTTCCCGTGCAACACGTGGGGTACACCAACGATATGCGCCTCAAGTAAGAAAAGGCTGAGCACAGACCGTTGCCGGATTGTCATGTCCGGCAACGCCGGCGCCATCGACGACAGCGCCTTGGTTGCGCTTACACAGAATTCAGCAATAGCCGCTTACCGAAATCCGAAAAATGACAAGACAAACAGGACAATGACGACGAAGCCGACGATGTAAATAATGTTGTTCATGAAATGCTCCTCCGCGTGGATTGAACGTCCGAATCGGGCTATGCAGAACAATTCATCCATAGCCGAATTTCAGGCTACCCGGCCCAGGGATTTCACTCTGTACGTTGTCGCACAGTGCCAGGATGACATGCGGGTTTCGCGATTCCGCGACGGGCAGCAACGAATACGAATTACCCGAGTCCAGGCAGCAACACCAGCAGCCCGCTGGTGAAAATCTCGACCGCGACGGCGGCCAGCAATAAACCCATCAAGCGGGTGGCGATGTTCACCCCGGTCTCGCCCAGCCAGAGGCTGACCGGCGTTGCCAGCCGCAACATCAGCCAGGCGCCGCCGGCCACCAGCAGGCAGCAGAACACGATCAGCCCCAGATGCAGCAGCGAGACCCGTTCCGTCGCGTAAACGATGGTGGTGGAGATTGCCCCAGGCCCGGCCAGCAGGGGAATGGCGAGCGGCACAACGGCAATGTTGTCCTTGTTCTGCGCCTCCATCGCCTCCTCCGGTGTCTGCCTTTGCCGGGTGGGCGTGGCATGCATCATGGAAACCGCCATCAGCAGGATCAGGATCGCGCCGCCCACCTTGAATGAAGCGATGGTGATGCCGAACAAGGCCAGAATGGGCTGGCCGAACACCGCCGCCAGGGACAACACCACGGCGACCGAAATGCTCGCCACCCGCGCGATCTGCATCTTTTCGGTTTTGCTGTTGTTCGCCGTCATGCTGATGAACAGCGGCAGCGCGCTGATCGGATTGACGATGACCACGAGGGCCACGAAGAACTTGACGTAATCGGCCCAGTGCAACACTTCCATGCGATCTCCCGAACGGGTCAGCGATATGGGGCACCGCCCCACGCGGTGCCGGCGTCAACCGCACCAGCTTGTGCGTCTCCCCGCTATTTCAAAGTGAGGCAGAGCAGGCAAGCACTCAAAGCGGCCGTCATTCCCGCGCAGGCGTGTGAATGACGGCAATTCTGGGCGATGGCTATTTATACGCTTCAGGCCGCGCGATTAGAGCCTCACTCCGCTATTCGGCGAAATCGAAGATGACATTGACCCTACGGTTTTCCTGCCGCCCTGCCTGGCTGCTGTTGTAGGCGACACGCCGGGTCTGGCCGAAGCCCTCAGCGGCAAGCCGTGAACGCGCGACGCCGAATTTGTCAGCCAGGATGTTCACCACGTTCTGGGCGCGGCGCTGGGAGATATCCATCGCCAACTCGGGCGTCCCCTGCAGATTGCTGGCGTGCCCTTCCACCGTGGCGGTCATGGAGGGATTCTCTTGCATGAATTCAGCCACTTTGCGCAGGCCCTCGTTGTACTCCGGCTTGACGTCGGCCTGGTTGCGGTCGAACTCGATCAGCAGGGCCATGGTGATCCGGGCCGGAACGACCCTCAGCCCCGCGATATCCGTCACGCAGCCAATGACAGCGTCGATGCGCCGGTTCTGGCGTTTTCCTGCCTCGCTGGCATTGCCAGCCAGGGGATTCGTCTCACCGTAACCCACGGCAGTCAGCCGCGAAGGGGCGATGCCGTGTTCGCGCACCAGATAGTCCACCACGCTGTCCGCCCGGCGCTGGGACAGTTTCATGTTGTGCTCATCGGTGCCCACATTGTCGGTGTGCCCCTCGATCACCGCCGAGTTGTCGGGGAATTTCTTCATGAAGTTGGCCAGCACGGCAAGCTTCTCCTTCACTTCGCGCTGCATCTCGTGACGGTCGATCTCGAACTGGATGTCGAGCACGGCGCAATACTCCTCGGTCCGCAGCGGGACAGGCGCGACGATAGTCGCGAGCGGAGGCGCCACTGGCGAGACAGGGATGGCTGCGACCGGTTCTGGCATCGCTGCTTTGCTGGCAGCGGGCAAGATTTCAAGCGCCATCGGCACCGGGCAAGGGATGCCGAGCAACTCGCGGGCAGGGCAGCCGATGGTCCGATACAACTCGTAACCGATCGTTTTCCCGGTCAGGCTGGCGGCATTGGAAGGGTTGTAAAACAAGCCGACCGCCGCTTGTGCGTGGACAACACAGGCGGAAAACAAAGTCGCTACAAGAATGCTGAAATGCGAGGCCGTTATGCGCATGACGGAACTCCTGAATAGGGGTGACGCGGTGATGCGTCTCTGATTCCCTAAATACACGTATCCATCGCCGAATTCCGTACGCAACCGCACATAACGGCGTTTTCATTCGAATCGGCCAGATGAGCGCGCGCCATGCACTCCGCTCTATTTCAGACTATGTACGTCAGCAGACAGATAGCAAAGGCGCACCTCCATACGCTCCACCTTGCCGAGCCAAGACGCAGTGCGCCGAGTCTGTACACATCTCAATGTGGAAATGGTGAACACGGCTAAGGAAACGCTGATTTATTCGTCATCCCCGCGAATGCGGGAACGACGAAATCGAATGAATCCGCGATTTCCTACAGACACGGCAATTCGGATGAACTGAATAAGTTCAGCACCGCATTTTTCTGTGTCAAATCATTCCTGCGTCATGCAGGGCGATCAATTTCAGGAGATTCGAAATGAAAAAAAGCATTCTGTTTTTTTCCGCAATCATGCTCAGCGCACCGGTTTTCGCCGATGACATTTCCCTGGGTGAACCCGGATACGGTGGAACGGGCTGTCCGGCTGGCACGGTATCTGTCACATTGAGTCCGGATGCCAAATCATTGAGCTTGCTATTCGACCAATATCAGGTGGCGGTGGGGGGTGAAAGTGGAAAAAGTTTTGACCGCAAGAGCTGCAACATCGCCATCCCTGTACATGTGCCGCAAGGATTAAGCGTTTCGGTCCTGAAAATCGACTTTCGTGGCTTTAATCATCTGCCGCGCTCGGCAAGCTCCCAGTTCAATGTCGAATACTTCTTCGCCGGCACCAAGGGTCCGTCATTCCAAAGAAAATTTCGCGGCCCGATTGATGCAGATTATCTGATCAATAACGAGATCATCGCCGAAGCAATCGTTTGGTCGGGTTGTGGCGCAGACGTCAACCTGCGAACCAATTCCAGCATGCGCCTGAGCTCGCTTTATAACCAGGAAGCCATGGCCTCGATTGACTCCGAAGACGTCAATGCAGCCATTATTTACCAACTGCAATGGAAGAAATGTAACTAGGGAAACACTGATTTATTCGTCATCCCCGCGAAGGCGGGGATCCAGGTTATTGATTTCACAGGATTCCGGCCTTCGCCGGAATGACGAAATTAGATTTAATCAGCGCTTCCATAGGCAAATATCGGGCGGTGCTTGGGTTCCAACACCGCCCTTTTTCTGGAGAAAAATTAAATGAACAGGATGGCGAAAAGTGTTTTCGCATGCGCATTGCTAGCCAGCCTGCCGGCATTGGCCCAGGAAATCAACGCTTGCCCCGAGGGAAGCTATTCGATCGTTCTATCCCCGGATGGTGCGGCTTTAAGTATTTTGTTTGACCAGTTCACCATCGAAAGCAGCGACATTTCTGGCAGCGGAATACAGAGAAAAGTTTGCCGTATTTTGTCGCCGCTGAATTTGCCCGCGAATCATTCCATCGGCGTTTACAAGGTCGATTACCGCGGCTTTGCGAAACTTGGCGCGAAACAGCAAGCCGAACTCGAAGTCCAGTATTTTTTAGGACCACGTGACAACGAACACGGTCGCGTTTTCAAACGAAAGGTCAAAGGCCCCAAAGAAGGGGATTATCTGTTTTCTGAAACCATCGGCGCCGGACAAATGAAACGGGCAGGTTGTGGTGCTGCCGCTATGCTTGATGTCGGTATCTCACTCAGCCTGGATGCCAAACGGCAAACCGGCCAAGCCATGGCATCTTTAGATACCGCGGATGCCGCTCCGCTGGGGGCACTGGTCTTCCATCTGAATATGAAGAAATGTCCTTGAAGTCCTTGCAGCGTGGCTGCTTGGTGCGGCAACGAACAGAATAAACGACAAAAACAGCGGATTCTGAAGCTGGTCTCCACGCCGGCATTTCGGCGTGACCCTCAATGGAGAACAGCATGAAACATGCCATGGATGTATTCCCCAACGATCAATGGCTTACCGACATCAATACGGTTCTGGCCGATGCAGAGTCTTTGCTGAGTGCCACAGCCGAACAAGGCGGCGAACAGATCGCCCTGGTGCGCGCCAGGACGGAAACCTCGCTGCGCATGGCAAGAAGGCGGATGGTGGAAATGCAGACGGCCATGCAGGAAAGCACCCGGGAGGCGGTCAGGCTGACCGATACCTATGTGCATGAAAACCCTTGGAATGCCGTGGGTGTCGCCGCCGGTTTCGGCTTGCTTCTAGGGTTTTTGCTGGGCCGCCGTTAATCGGCGAAGTCCGTTCCTGCACAGCCTGCCGCTGGATAACGCGGGGGTCATCGCGATGACGCATTCGCTTCAATCGTGGCTTCGATCTCTAATGCTGGCAACGGCTGTGCTGGGTTTCGGCCTGAGCTTGTCCGCTTGCTCAACCACCAAGCAGTTGCATTCGACTACGCAGACCTTGTCGATCAGCCTTGAGCCGCAGGTGCTGCATACCTCCGGTATCGCATTCATCACGCCGTCTTCGGTGACCGGACAGGAAGAAGACAAGCAGGCATTGGCGCTGGCTTTTACCGAAGCATTGAAGAAGGCGCGTCCGGAGTTGCGCGTCGTGCCATTGCCAGCGACCTTGAGTGCGATCAATCGCGCCAATCTCGCCGGTGAATATCGGCAGATGTTCGAGGACTACCGCCTGACCGGAATCTTCAGTCGCGACACGTTGCTGAAGGTGTCGCGTGTGGCCGGTGTGCGCTATCTGGCGCAACTCAAACTGGGCGGTTTCAGGCAGGAATCGAAAAACCGCTGGGGCACGCTGGGCATTCGCATGCTGGAAACCAAGACCACGTCGCTGCGTTTGTATCTGCAAATCTGGGACGGTGAAAACGGCGCGGTAGCCTGGGAAGGCGCGCAGGAGCTTTCGTCATCGCACGAAACGCTGCAGGAAGACGCCATTTCCTTCAAGACCGCCGTCGAACAGTCCGCTGCCGAGTTGCTGGCACGCTTGCCATAGCGCTGGTCAGCGCATTTTTCAAAAAAAACACCTGGAGAAAAAACATGCCCTTGAATCCTGCAGTGCTGGATGCCGACGCATATCGGCGTATCGACGCCTATTGGCGCGCCGCCAACTACCTCTCGGTCGGCCAGATATATCTATTTGAAAACCCGCTGCTGCGCGAACCGTTGCTGCGTCAGCACATCAAGCCGCGTCTGCTCGGCCACTGGGGCACCACACCGGGCTTGAACTTCATCTACGTGCATCTCAACCGCGTCATCAAACAGCACGACCTGAACCTGATCTTCATCGCCGGTCCCGGCCATGGCGGCCCGGCGGTGGTGGCCAACACCTATCTGGAAGGCAGTTACAGCGAGGTCTATCGTGACATTTCGCAGGACGCAGAGGGCATGCGCCGTCTGTTCCGGCAGTTCTCCTTTCCCGGCGGCATTCCCAGCCACGTCGCGCCGGAAACGCCGGGTTCGATCCACGAAGGCGGCGAACTGGGCTATGCACTGCTGCACGCTTTTGGCGCGGTGTTCGATACCCCGGACCTGATCGCCTGCTGCGTGGTGGGTGACGGCGAGGCGGAAACCGGGCCGCTGGCCACCTCCTGGCATTCCAACAAGTTTCTCGATCCGGTGCGCGACGGTGCAGTGCTGCCGATCCTGCATCTGAACGGCTACAAGATCGCCAACCCGACCGTGCTGGCGCGAATTCCGCGGAGCGAGCTGGAAAGCCTGTTGATCGGCTATGGCTACGCGCCGATTTTTGTCGAAGGCGATCAGCCCGAGACGATGCATCAGACGATGGCGGCCGCGCTCGATCAGGCGCTCGACGAGATCCACACGATCCAGCGGCGGGCGCGGGAGGAGGGCGTTACGACGCGGCCGATGTGGCCGATGATCGTGCTGGTCAGCCCGAAAGGCTGGACTGGCCCGAAACAGGTCGACGGCCTGAAAACCGAGGACTACTGGCGCTCGCATCAGGTGCCGTTCAGCGACATGGACAAACCCGAACATGTGCGCCTGCTGGAAGACTGGATGCGGTCATACCGGCCGGAGGAATTGTTCGACGCCGGCGGCCGGCTGATCGCCGAACTGGCCGAGCTGGCGCCGCAGGGCACGCGCCGCATGGGCGCCAATCCGCATGCCAACGGCGGCTTGATGCGGCACGATTTGCGTCTGCCGGACTTCACCGCCTACGCCGTGGACGTGCCGCAGCCGGGTGCGGTGGTGGCGGAATCGACCCGGGTGATGGGCACATTCCTGCGCGATGTGATGCGCGACAACGCCGACAACTTCCGCGTCTTCGGCCCGGACGAAATCAATTCCAACCGGCTGGGCGCGCTGTTCGAAGTCACCGACCGAGCCTGGATGGCCGAACGCTTCGACTACGACGACCACCTCGCCGCCGATGGCCGGGTCATGGAAATTCTGTCCGAACACGTCTGCCAGGGCTGGCTGGAAGGCTATCTGCTGACCGGGCGACACGGGCTGTTCACCTGCTACGAAGCGTTCATCCACATCGTCGATTCGATGTTCAACCAGCACGCCAAATGGCTCAAGGTGTGCAACGGCATTGCCTGGCGGCGGCCCATCGCGTCGCTCAACATCCTGCTCACCTCGCACGTCTGGCGGCAGGACAACAACGGCTTCTCGCATCAAGACCCCGGCTTCATCGACCATGTCGTCAACAAGAAGGCCGACATCATCCGCGTCTACCTGCCGCCGGATGCCAACACGCTGTTGTGCGTCAGCGACCAGTGTCTGCGCAGTCGCAACCTGGTCAATGTCATCGTCGCCGGCAAACAGCCGGAACAGCAGTGGCTCAACATGGACGCGGCGATCAACCACACCCGCGGCGGCATCGGCCTGTGGGAATGGGCCTGCAACGATCAGGGCGGCGAGCCGGATATCGTGCTGGTGGCGGCCGGCGACGTGCCGACGCTGGAAATGCTGGCGGCGGTTTCTCTGCTGCGCCAGCTCGCGCCCGAGTTGAAGATGCGCTTCATCAACGTGGTGGATCTGATGACTTTGCAACCGCGCGAAGAGCATCCGCACGGCCTGTCGGATCATGATTACGACAGCCTGTTCACCGCCGACAAACCCATCCTGTTTGCTTACCACGGCTACCCCTGGCTGATTCACCGCCTGACCTACCGCCGCCATAACCACACCAACCTGCATGTGCGCGGCTACAAGGAGGAGGGCACCACCACCACACCGTTCGACATGACCGTGCTGAACAATCTCGACCGCTTCCATCTGGTCATGGATGTGATGGACCGGGTGCCCAAAATGCACGCCCGCGCCGCGCACATCAAACAGCAGATGCGCGACCGCTTGAGCGAACACACGCGCTACATCCACCAGCGCGGCGAAGACCTGCCGGAGATACGAAACTGGAAATGGCCCGTCACGGAGGGCACGGCATGAACACGAATCCGTCGCCTGTGCTCCGCTTGCCGGACGAGCCATGACATGCCGAGCATCCTCACCCTCAACAGCGGCTCATCCAGCCTGAAAGCCAGGCTGTACAGCGCCGAAGGCAGGCGGCGCGATTGGCGCTACGCACACATTGGGCAGGGGTTTCCGCATGACCATGCGGAAGCCTTCGACGCGCTCATGAAAGACCTGGGCGACACCACCCCCGATGCCATCGGCCACCGCTTTGTGCATGGCGGCGACGTGACCGATGCGGCGCGCTTGCTGGATGCGGAAGAGATCGCCCGGCTAAGTAGCATCAGCGCGCTGGCGCCATTGCACATGCCGGGCAACCTGCTCGGCGTGGAACTGTGCCGCGCTCGCTTCGACTGTCCGCAATTTGCCTGTTTCGACACCGCTTTTCACCACACCCTGCCGGAACTGGCGCGGCGGTTGCCGATTCCGCAAGCGCTGGGGATGCGCCGTTATGGATTTCACGGCCTCAACTACGCCTACATTGCATCCCGTTTGCCGGCGCTGCTGGGCGAACGGGCACATGGCCGTATCGTTGCCGCGCATCTGGGCGCGGGCGCCAGCTTGTGTCTGCTGGAAAACTTGCATTCAGTGGAGACCAGCATGGCTTACACGCCCAGCGGCGGCATTCCCATGGGCACGCGCAGCGGCGATCTCGATCCCGGTGTGATGCTGGAACTGGCGCGTCGGTTCGACGGCCCGGCCTTGAGCGATCTGGTCTATCACCAGATGGGCCTGCTGGCGTTGTCGGACGGCGAGAGCAGCGAGATGCAGAGTTTGCTGGCCAGTTCCAGCGCGGCGGCGGCTTTTGCGGTGGACTATTTTTGCCGCCAGGTGCGTGCCGCCATCGGCGCATACGCCGCCAAGGCGGGCGGCATCGACGCCCTGGTGTTCAGCGGCGGCATTGGCGAACACGCGCCGCGGATACGTGCCGCGGTGTGCGATCCGCTCGGTTTTCTGGGTTTTCAGTTGGCCCCTACTGCCAACGAGCTGAACGCCAAGATGCTGCAATCGGCGGCATCCAAACCCATTCTACTGATCGCCGCCGACGAGGAATCGGTCATCCGCAACCTGGTCTTGGCCGGCATGCCCCTTGCAGGGACGCCTCCCTACCCGGGCTCCTCAGGCTAAGCCGAATACCACAGCACGGCGAAGAAATGGCAGGAGGTGCCCGCCATGACGAAGAGATGCCAGACAAAATGGCCAAATTTGAAGCGTGCGTCGGTCTGGTAGAAAAAGACGCCAACCGTGTATGCGAGTCCGCCCGCAACCAGCCAACCAATGCCGGCGGGGGCAACGCGCTCCAGCAAGGGAACCGCAGCGATAACCACCAGCCAGCCCATGGCCAGATAGAGGCCGGTCGAAAGCAGGGGGTGCGACAGTTTTTCGAATGCTTTCAGCACCAGCCCAACGGCGGCAAGCCCCCAGATCAATCCGAACAGCGTCCAGCCCCAGGCGCCATTCAGGACGCCCAGCGAGAAGGGCGTATAGGTGCCGGCGATAAACAGGTAGATTGCGCCGTGGTCGATCTTGCCGCACCGGTGTTTGGCGCGCCCTGGCGGCAGCGCGTGATAGAGCGCAGAGCTGAAGTACAACATCACCATGGTGATGGCAAAGACACAGGCGCCGACGATGTTCAGCGCATTTCCCTGCCGCGCTGCGGCGATGATGAGCACCGGTGCGGCGAGCAGCGCCAACAGAAAGCCGATGCCATGACTCAGGCTGTTGGCGCGCTCTTCCGCAATTGATTGAGGGCGATCATGCATCCTGGAACCTACTCAAGGGGAGAGGCGGGAAGGCTTGCTGTTTCAAAGCCCGCGTAGGGCGGAAAAGCCGGCGGTTTCTTGCCGGCGCCTTCCGCCGAATGAACCGTTGATCTCACATCCAGCGGGCACCGTCCAGTCCATTCCCAGGCAGGTTGAACAGGAGATTGCACGGATACCTTGCATACGGCGGAAGGCGCTGCGCTTTAGCGAATCCGTTGGCGCTTTAGCGCCTACGGATTCGGCATCCCCTTTGCGGGGATTCCGCCCTACGAGTTCTATGGTTTATCGCCCTTGGCCTTATCCTGAATCTTGTCGCCGGCCTGTTCGATCTTCTCTCCGGTCTTCTCTGCCGCGTCGTCGACCGCCTGACCGGCTTGTTCCGCCGGGCCGGCCTTCGGCTGGCCGAAGTTCTCGACCGCCTGGTCGACTTCCTTGCCGGCTTTTTCCAGCGGGCCTTCCTTCTGGCAGCCGGGCAGCGCGAAAAACACTGCACTCATGATCAGAAATGCACTAATGCTCTGGCCGAACTTCATCTGTTTCATGATTTCCTCCTCCTGGTTCACCGGTTAGTTGGTCGGCTTGACCTGCAGATGGTTCGCAACTTCTTTCACACCAGACACCGACTCGGCCAGTGCGCGTGACCGGTCAAAGCCGGATTGCGAATCGACCGATCCGGTCAAGGTCACCACGCCATTCACGGTATCGACACTGATGCGCAGCGTTTTGAGTCCGGGTTCCGAATAAATGGCGCTTTTGACCTTGGCCGTTATCTCGGCATCGTCCAGGGCAACGCCGGCTTTCTCGCTTTTCTCGTCCAGTTTTTCGCCGACTTTATCAACGGCTTCCTCGATCTTCATGCCAGTTTTATTCGCCGCGTCATCCAGCTTTTTACCCGCGGTTTCGGCCGGCCCCGGCTGGTCGCAAGCGGTGATGCCGGCCACGAGCAATAGCGAAATGGCGAAATACTTTAAATTGTCCAAGGAGTTCATTCTGGTTCCCTTTCTTCTGGTTGGTAGGCTTTGGCAAAAGCGCCGGCGCCTGGATGAAGTCGATGCTCGGGTTATTTCGGGTAGTTGAAGATGATGTTGACCCGGCTGTTTTCCTGCGCGGCCGCCAGGCTGGTGTCGTAGGCGACTCGCCGGGTCTGGCCGAAGCCTTCGGCGGTTAGCCGCGCCGGCGCGATGCCGAAGTTGTCGATCAGATAATTCACCACGTTCTGTGCGCGCTGGCGGGAGATATCCATGGCCAGTTCGGGGGTTGTCTGCAGGTTGCTGGCATGCCCTTCCACCGCGGCGGAGACCGTGGGGTTCGCTTTCAACAAAAATGCCACTTTGCTCAGGTCTTCCGCGTACTGCGGTTTCAAGTCGGCCTTGTTCTGGTCGAACTCGATTCGCAAGGCCATGCTGAGCCGGGCGGGAATCACCGTCAGCCCGGCAACATCCGTTGCGCAGGCAATGACGGCATCGATCCGCCGGTTCATCCGTTTGCCTAGCTCACTGTCATTGGCGACCAGCGGACGGGTGTCGCCGTAGCCCACCGCCGTCAGGCGGGCCGGCGCGATGTGGATGTTTTCCACCAGGTAGCGCACCACGCTTTCCGCGCGGCGCTGGGATAACGCCAGGTTGTATTCAGGCGTTCCGACGTTATCGGTGTGGCCTTCGATCAAGGCGATGCTGTCGGAGTGTCGCGTCAGGAAGTCGCCTACCGCGGCGAGTTTTTCCTTCTCTTCCTGTTGAATGTCGTCCTGATCGATCTCGAAACGGAAGTCGAGGATGCCGCAGTACTGCTCACTTCGCACGGGTGTCATCACGCTTGATACCGGCGTGACTGGCGCGGCGGCGACCGCTTCTGTCACCGGACAAGGGGTGTCCAGAAGTGCGCGGCCGGGGCAGCCGATGGTCCTGTACAACGTGTAGCCGGTCGTCATTCCGGTCGGACTGGCGGCATTGGAAGGATCGTAATAACGGCCATCTGCTGCTTGCGCGGCTACCGCGCCGGCCGCAATCAAGGCCACCGCAAGGTGGCAGAAAAGCATAGGGGTGGAACGCATGATGAGCCTCCTGTACATGACGACGTGAGCGGCGCCAGGTGTGGTGCAGCGCACGTCTTTCATCGTTTGCCGTCCTTACTTGCCTACTTCGTGGCCGATGATGCCGCCAACGGCGGCACCGCCTGCCGTGCCGATGCCGCTGCCACCGGTCAGGATGGCACCGCCGACAGCGCCAACACCTGCGCCGATGGCAGTGTTCTTGTCTTGCGCCGACATGCCGGCACAACCGATCAGGCCAAGCAGCATGGCTGCCGTCACTGCGCTGTATGCAAATTTATTGATTGATTTCATGATGAGACCTCTGTTGTAGCGTTGTGTTTCGGGACTTCAGGCGAAACAAGCGCGGCTTACGATTTGCCGAAGCGCGCCTTGGCATCTTTCACGCAAACATCCTTCGCACTACCGGCCATGTCGTCGCACTTTTCCTTGGCGACCTTGTACTCGGCGTCGGCCTTGCTGGCGGCGGCGTCCTTTTCCGCGTCGACAGTCTTGCCGATCGCTTCGACCCGCGCTTCGGTGGACTTTTCGTTGGCGGTGGCGCGTGCAGCGGAAGTCTTCATCTGCACCTTGGCATCGGCTTTGGCGATGGCTTCCGCGGCCTTGGCTTCCTTCACGCAAACGTCTTTCGCATTGCCAGCCAGGTCGTCGCATTTTTCATTCGCGACCGAATAGGTTGCCTCAGCTTTGGCGATCCGCGCCTGGTAGAGGCTCTTGCGGGTGAGCTTGTAGCTGTCTTCCAGGTCGGCTTTGGCCACTTTTTCTTTGCCCTTGGCTTCGGCCACGCAGATATCGTTTGGATTGCCGGACGACGTTGCGCAGCCCGCCTTGTCGACCTTGTACTCGGCGGTGATCTTGTCGTTGCCTGCCTTGTATTCGTCTTTTGAGATACCCGCGGCCATCGGACCGGTGCTGATTGCAAGGCCGAGGGCGAGTGCCAGCGCACTGATGTTGAAGTGGTTCATTTGTGTTTCTCCATGGGGTGGGCTTGTGAGCGATGCATCGGCAGGCTTGCCGGTACTCGCTCTTCTTTGCCAGGAACGGGTTGCTTGCAACCATCGCGCATTGCCACGCTGCATTGGCTCCGATAGTTCGAGCTTATGGAGCCCGTCAGGCGCTGTCTGTCTGCTGACGTACATAACGGGCAAGGAGTTGCCGTGTGCATGTACGTTGCCGCACATAAGAAAATGGCTGAAAACCCTATACTCAGACTGCTCGAAAAATCGGTTCAACTAGGGGAATTGCTGATTTAACTGGGATCGTCGTTCCCGCGCTGGCGGGAACCCAGTTGAATCAATAACCGGGATCCCCGCCTTCGCGGGATGGCGAAGTGTTCAGCGTATGCCTTGTGAAAAGAGAAAATCATGCTCGACTCCCATGATCCCCGTCAGAATCACCTGCTTGCCGCGCTGCCGGAGGCGGAGGCGGAACATGTTTTTCCGCATCTGGAACTGGTGCCGATGCCGCTCGGGCATGTGCTGTACGAGTCCGGCGTTCAGATGCGCCATGCCTATTTCCCCACCACGTCCATCGTGTCGCTGCTCTATGTCATGGAGGATGGCGCATCGGCTGAAATCGCCATCGTCGGCAACGAAGGCATGGTCGGCGTTTCGCTGTTCATGGGCGGCGATACCACGCCCAGTCGGGCCGTCGTGCAAAGCGCCGGCCATGCCTATCGATTGCGCGGGCAATGGGTGAAGGACGAGTTTTGTCGCGCCGGCCCGATGCAGCATCTATTGCTGCGCTACACCCAGGCGCTGCTGACCCAGATGGCGCAGACGGCGGTGTGCAACCGCCATCACACGCTGGACCAGCAGTTCTGCCGCTGGCTGCTGTTGAGCCTGGACCGCTTGCCCGGTAATGAACTGGTGATGACCCAGGAACTGATCGCCAACATGCTGGGTGTGCGCCGCGAGGGCGTCACCGAAGCCGCCGGCAGCGTGCAGAAAGCTGGTTTGATCAGCTACCACCGCGGCCACATCAACGTGCTCGACCGGGCCGGCCTGGAAGCGCGGGCCTGCGAGTGTTACGCGGTGGTCAAGAAGGAATTCGACCGCTTGCTGCCATATCGGCCTGCGCCAGGCAGAACGACCGATGAGACAGGCGCTGCGGCCTCGCTTTCAGCCGTTCATTCCGCGCCATTACCGTTGCGCAAAGGGGAAAAAGCATGAAGCAGAAAATTGATTGGATCGAAAAACGACTCTCCCTGCGCCGGGAGGCGGACTCGATGCTGTCCAGCATTTCCCAGGCGGATGCCGCGGCCCAGCCAATGGATGTCATGTTGCATGAACTCCTCGTGCACAAGGTTGAACTGGAGATGCAGGTCGAAGAGCTGCAACGCACGCACATGGCCATGGAAGCGGCGCGAGACCACTACGTTGAGTATTACGAGTTTGCCCCGGTCGGATATTTCGCCATCAACCGGGATGGCGTGATCAGCGAAATCAACCTGACCGGAGCGGCGATGCTGGGTGTGGATCGCGCCGAACTGCTCAATCGCCGCATGGCGAAATTCATTGCTCCGCCGGACAAAGATCGCTGGCATAGCCTGCTTCCAAGCATGCTGGAACATGCCGGAAGCGAACGGACAGTCTTCATGTTCGAGATGCTCCGCGCCGATGGCACCCCATTCGATGCCTATCTCGACTGCCGCACCCGGGAACCCATGACGGTACCGCCCGTGTTGCGTTTCGCGTTATTCGATGCCGGCAAGTTCAAGCAAGCCGAGAAGCAAATGCAGCAAATTCGGGAAGCGCGCAAGCCGGAGACAGGCGTACACGATTAGGCGCCATACCGTCTGCCGAATGACATTCACGCGAACGCCCAAGTCGTAGGATGGGCGAAGCGCAGCGCGCCCATCATCTACGCACGAAACGATGGGCGCGCTGCGCTTCGCCCATCCTACGGGGTGGTGCCGATACCAGTTTGAATCGCCCCCGGAGTGTCGGATCGTGTTAGATCGAATCGTTCTAGCGGTATCGCACGTCGCACAGCAGTCGTTTCAATTCCGTCTTGACCACGCCGTAGCACTCGCACACGCGCTGTTCCAGTCCGGCCCGGTCGAGCACCGCGATGTGGCCGCGGCGGTAGCTGATCACGCCGGCGCGCTGCAGATTGCCGGCGGCTTCGGTGATGCCTTCGCGGCGCACGCCCAGCATGCTGGCGATCAGTTCCTGGGTCATCACCAACTGGTTGCTGGGCAGGCGATCGAGGCTCAGCAACAGCCAGCGGCACAGTTGTTGCTCCACCGAATGATGCCGATTACAGGCGGCGGTCTGTGACATCTGCGTCATCAGCGCCTGTGTGTAGCGCAGCAACAGCCGCTGCATCAGGCCGGCGCGATTGAATTCCTGCAACAGCTTGCCGCCCTCCAGCCGATAGGCGTGGCCTGCGGTCTGCACCACGGCGCTGCTGGGCGTGGAGTTGCCGCCCATGAACAGCGAAATGCCGACGATCCCCTCGTTGCCGACGCCGGCGGATTCGGCCGAGGCGCCCGATGCCATGACGTAGTGCAGCGAAACGATGGCAGTGGTGGGGAAGTAGGCGTACTGCAACTGGCCACCCGGCTCGTAGAGCATTTCACCGAGCGGTAAATTGACCGGTTCCAGATGGGTGGCCAGGAATTCGTATTCCGCAGCGGGCAGCGCGGCAAGAAGATGGTTCTGGCTCGGGCTGGGAGCGGCCGTCATTGTGACTATTGCTTGCCGGTAATTTCGACGCCGATGCCGCGATAGCCAATGAAGCGGCAGGATTGGGTGAACATCGGTTCGCCGCTGACCCGAAATTGTTGCCGCGTGCCATCGGCATTGACGCGGCTGAACAGGAAATCCAGGAATGGCTGGCGGGCGGCGATGGTGGCCTGCAGCACTTCACGTTCCGCCTCGTTCCAGCCCTCCACCAAAACGCCGCCGGATTCCTCCGCCAGGGCATCGACGCGGATGCCGAGCATTTCCAGCACCGGGCCGGAGACCTTGGTGAAGTTCATGTTCTCGTCCTGTTCCCAGTACCAGTCGGAGGCCAGTTCGGTAAGGCTGCGGTAGCGCGCTTCGCTTTCGCGCAGCTCGGCGGTGCGGTCCTGCACGGTCTGTTCCAGTTCCTGGTTGTACTGTTCGAGTTTTTTGTACAACAGGCGCACTTCCAGCATGTTGTGGATGCGCGTCCTGGCTTCGACCAGATCGAACGGTTTGCTGATGAAATCCCTGGCGCCGGCCTGCAGGGCGCGCAATTTGTGGCCGGGTTGGGCGGTAATCACCAGCACCGGCAGATAACCGTCCGCAGCGTTGGTCTTGAGTCCTTCCATGACCTGGAAGCCGTCCATGCCAGGCATCTGCAAGTCGAGCAGGATCAGGTCGTAATGGTGCTTGCGATGCAGCGCGAACACTTCGCGCGGATTCATCGTCGAGGCCACACTGGTGTAGCCGGCTTCATGCAGCAGTTGTTCGAGCAGCATGACGTTGGATTCCTGATCGTCGACGATCAGGATGCCGGCATTGAGGATTTCCGACTCAGTCAGTTTCATGTCGGCGCCTTGATGGCTGCGCGATGGGCTTGCGTTTGCGCGTACTTCAGCGCCACGTCCAGCGCATCCATGAACGCGTTGACTTTGATCGGCTTGGTCAGATAGTTGAAAAAACCGGCCGCGAGGGCTTTCTCGATGTCATGCGACAAGGCATTGGCGCTCAGCGCGATGATCGGGATATGCGCCGTGGCCGGTTCCGCGCGCAGAATTTTCATGGCTTCGATGCCGCTGATGCCGGGCAAGTTGATGTCCATCAGGATCACTTCCGGCAAATAGGCACGCGCGAATGCGATGCCGATATCGGCATCTGCCGCCGAGAGCAGGCGCAACTCGGGGCGGCGGGCGATGATTTGCTCGACCAGCTCCAGGTTGGCCGGGTTGTCTTCGACATAAAGCAGGGTGCGTTGCGGCGTGCCATCCGGCAAGCGAACTTGCGCCAGCGCCGCATGCTCGACTTCGTGCGGCGCAAGCTGCGGCGCAGTCGTCAGGCTCAATTCGAACCAGAACACGCTGCCGACTCCGACTGCGCTATCGACACCGATATTGCCGCCCATCAGTTCGACCAGCCGCTTGGTCACCACCAGGCCGATGCCGGTGCCTTCTTCCGTGCCGGCCTCTTTGCCAAGCCGGTTGAATGGCTGAAAAAGCTGTGCAACCAGTTCCGGCGGGATGCCCGCGCCGGTGTCGCGGACGCTGATACGCAACGAATTCTGCTGACTCAGGCTGCACTCCACGGCGACCGCGCCACCAGGTTTGTTGTACTTGATGGCATTGAACAGCAGGTTGATGAGCACTTGTTTGACCCGGGTGCGGTCGGCTTTGACGAAGTAGGGCGTTTCGAAACGCGGAAAAGTCAGACCAATGCCGCGTTTCTGCGCTTGTGGCTCAATCATGGCGCGGCATTCGAGCATGACCTCGGCCAACGAAACCGGCTCCCGCGACAGCGTGACCTTGCCCGATTCGATCAGTGCGAGATCGAGGATTTCGTTGATCAGTTCGAGCAGATACCAACCCGCTTTCAGGATCTGATCGAGGCTGCGCTGCTGCGAAGGCGTCGGATGCGGCAAACCGGATTCCATGAGCTGGGCGAAACCGAGGATCGCATTCAGCGGTGTGCGCAGTTCATGGCTCATGCTGGACAGGAAATCCGTCTTTGCGCGGTTGGCCTTCTCCGCCGCGGCGAGGGCTTCGTGCAGTTCCGATTCGACCTGCTTGCGCACCGTATTGTCGGTGCCGATCAGCAGATAGCCGATGATCTCGCCGTAATCGTCGCGCAACGCCGTGATCGACACGATGGCAGGAAAGCGGCTGCCATCCTTGCAGATATAGGTGAGCTCGTAGATGTCTTCGATGCCGCGCGAAGCCTTGAACGCCAATGCCTGGAAGCCCGGCGTGATGGTGGTGGCAAGTTCGAGACTGAGTGCCTGGGCACGCGCCGTCACTTCGCGCGGATCATGGATGTCGCTGGGGTTGATCTTGTTGACAACTTCGGCTGCCTGATAACCCAGCATGCGTTCCGCGCCGACATTGAAGAGCTGGATGATGCCTTTCTCGTCGGTGGCGATGATTGAGAAATTGGCGCTGGTGAGAATTGCGTTCTGCAAGGCGCCAGTCTTGAACAACGCTTCCTGGCGCCGGAGTTCGCTGCTGCTTTCGGCAAGGACGGGCGTGCTGTCTGATTCGCGCATGGGAGATTTCTGTGTATGGGTTGGACGGCCCTGAGGCGGATTCAGAGGGTGACAGACTTGCCTGCGACCGTTTGTACGCTGGCGTACAGACACCTGTTTAATTTTTCTTGTCCTGTCCAGGCGAGCGCCAGATGCGCTTGAAAAATTCCGTTCGATAAGTTCGCCAGCGCACAGATCAATGCGTAGATACGGCGGAACATGGATCCGGCGCGATTCCGTATTTCTGAATGATCAATCTTTCTTCATTCAGCGTTTTCAGGAGGAAGAAATGCTCGAAACCATTGCGATTCTGTTGATAGTCCTCTGGGCGCTCGGCCTGGTCACCTCATACACGATGGGCGGGTTTATTCACGTGCTCATCGTTATCGCGGTCGTGGTGGTATTGGTGCGCCTGATTCAAGGCAGACGACTGTAACGAGCCTGCACAAAGATTAACCATGCATGCGATTTAACCAACAACGGAGAAAGTCATGAGCCAGTTAAACGAAGTTACAAAAGACCAATTGATCGCCGATTTCAATGTGGTGGTGGCGGATGCGGAAGCCTTGTTGAAAGCCACCGCCAATCAGGGCGGGGAAAAGCTGGGAGAGGTACGCGCCAAGGCGGAAGAATCGCTCAGAATTGCGAAAGCCAGGATGCTGGAGGCGCAGGATGCCCTGATTGCCAAGACAAAGGAGGCCGCCCGGGCCACCGACGAATATGTTCATGAAAAGCCATGGAACGCCATCGGCATTGCCGCCGGTGTCGGTTTGCTGATCGGCTACCTGATGGGACGCCGCTAGGCGCGCTGCCATGCCCGATACGACCGCCGCCGGGGGCAAGGGGCTGCTGGAGTCGCTGACCACGCTCGCTGCGACGCTGATTGCCATTGCCCATACGCGTCTTGCTCTGTTGTCCACGGACCTGGAGGAAGAGCGAGAGCATTTCATTTCGTTACTGGTGCTGGCGCTTGCCGCCCTGTTTTTCCTTGGGGTCGGCGTGTTGCTGGCGACACTGCTGCTGGTGGTCGCATTCTGGGATACGTACCGTCTTCCGCTGCTGGGTGTGCTGACCGGGCTATTTCTGGCGGCCGGCATCGCGGCATGGAGAATCGCGCTGCATAAAGTGAGATCCAAACCAAGATTTTTCGCGGCGAGCATGGCGGAATTGTTGAAAGACCGGCAGCAGCTCGTTTCCCGTTTATGAGTGAAAAATGAACGAAAAATCAGCCCGCCTGCTTGCGCAACGTGAACGCCTGATCAAACTGGCGGCCTCACAACGCACAACCCTGGCGCAAAACATCGAGCCGTGGCGCATTCCGTTGGCGCGGGTCGATCAGGGTTTGGCTGCGCTGCGGGCGATCCGGCGCAATCCCGTCTGGATCGTCGGCGGTTTCGTCTTGCTCGCGGCACTGCGACCCTTCCGCGTCGTGACGTGGCTGCGCCGCGGCTGGATGACATGGCAGATGCTGCGTGGATTGCGTAGCCCTGAAAAGTAACCGCCAGATTCCTATTTGCCGCGTTTGCCTGCCGCTGAATCGAGCGTCTTGAGATAGGCCAGTCGCTCCCCGATCTTGCCTTCCAGGCCGCGCGGCGTCGGTTGGTAGAAGCGGGGCGGGCGGGGCAGCTCGTCGGGGAAGTAATGTTCGCCGGCGGCGTAGGCTTCCGGTTCGTCATGGGAATAACGATAGGCATGGCCGTAGCCGAGTTCCTTCATCAGCCGGGTCGGCGCGTTACGCAGATGCACCGGCACCGGGCGCGAACCGTCTTGCGCGATGAACGTCTGTGCCGCCTTCCAGGCGGTGTAGACCGCGTTGCTCTTGGGCGCAGCTGCCAGGTAGAGCACGGCCTGGGCCAACGCCAGTTCGCCTTCCGGGCTGCCCAGGCGTTCAAAAGTTGCAACCGCGTCCAGCGCTGTACTCAAGGCGCGCGGGTCGGCCAGGCCGATGTCTTCCACTGCCATGCGGATCAGGCGGCGGCCGAGATAGAGCGGGTCGGCGCCGCCGTCGAGCATGCGGCTGAGCCAGTACAGCGCGGCATCCGGGCTGGAACCGCGCACGGATTTGTGCAGCGCCGAGATCTGGTCGTAGAACGCATCGCCGCCTTTGTCGAACCGGCGTCGTGAGGGTGCCAGCGCTTCGCCGATGAACGCGGCATCGGCATCGTTCCGGCCGGCTGCGTGCGCGGCGGTGACCAGTTGATCAAGCAGATTCAACAAACGGCGGCCGTCGCCGTCGGCATAGCCAAGCAGCATCTGGCGGGCATCGTCGGGCAGGGCGATAGCCAGATTGCCTTCGCTCAACGCCCGTTCCAGCAGCGCGGCCAGGCCGGCTTCATCGAGCGACTTGAGCACGTAAACCTGGGCGCGCGAGAGGAGGGCGCCGACGACTTCAAAAGAAGGGTTCTCGGTGGTGGCGCCGATGAAAGTGAGCAGGCCGGATTCGACGTGCGGTAGGAAGGCATCCTGCTGCGCCTTGTTGAAACGATGCACTTCATCGACGAACAAGATGGTCTGGCGACCGGCGGCGCGATTGACGCGGGCGCGCTCGATCGCTTCGCGGATTTCCTTGACGCCGGACAGCACGGCGGAAATCTGGATGAAATCAGCCTCGAAATGGCTGGCCATCAGCCGCGCCAGCGTGGTTTTTCCGACGCCGGGCGGTCCCCACAGAATCATCGAATGCGGTTTGCCGGACTCGAAGGTCAGCCGTAACGGCCGGCCGGGGCCGAGCAGATGGTTTTGGCCGATGACCTGGTCGATGCTGTTCGGGCGCAGGCGCTCGGCCAGTGGGATGGCGGCCTCGCTACGACTTTGTTCGGAAGTATCCCGTGGCGCGGCGAACAGATCGCCCGAATTAACGGTCGCCAATGACGTCAGCGCCCTTGGGCGGAGAAAATCGGAACAGGCTGGCGCCCATGGATGGGTTGCGTTGCAGGCTGGAGAAACGCAGCAGCGTGGTCTGACCGAAGTTGTCCTTCAGTTCCATGACCTGTAAGTCGTCGCCCTTGAAACCCATGCGAACCTTCTCGAAGCTGCCTTCCTTGCTCTTCGGCGTCGCTTCCAGCCATTCAAGACTGTCCTTGCTGCCGGTGTCCTTCAGGCTGAACAGTTTTTCGATGTCGTTGTCGCCCGCCAACAGTGCGGCGGGACTGTCGCCCAGTGCCTGATCCAGCTTGCGCACTGTGACCTGGTCGAGGTCTTCATCGTGGATCCAGAGTTTCTTGCCGTCGCCGACGATGAGTTGCGCATACGGTTTCTGGTAGACCCAGCGGAATTTGCCCGGACGGGAAAAATACAGGTTGCCGCTGGCTTCCTGCGTCTTGCGACCGGCGCGGTCGGTCACGGTTTGCGTGAAGTTGGCCTTGAGACCCTTGGTGCTGTCGATGAAGGCTTCCAGTCGTGCTCTGGAATCGGCCAGAACGGGTGTGGATGCTGCAATAAGGATCAGTGAAATCAGAGTGTTACGAATCATGTCGAGGGGCGATCACTTCACGGTTGCCATTGGTTTGCATGGATGAAACGAGGCCGGCATGTTCCATGGCCTCGATGAGTCTGGCTGCCCGGTTATAGCCGATGCGCAATTGCCGCTGCACCGATGAGATCGAGGCGCGACGGCTCTTGAGTACATAAGCAACGGCATCGTCATACAGCGGATCAGCCTCCGCGCTCTTGTCGCCACTGCTTTCATCAGCATCTTCTTCCGGGCTTTCCAGAATGCTTTCGTCATATTGCGGCGGCCCAAGTTCCTTCAGCCATGCCGTGACGCGATGCACTTCATCGTCGGAAACAAATGCGCCGTGCAAGCGGGTCGGCACGCCATGACCAGGCGGCAGGTAAAGCATGTCGCCCTGGCCGAGCAGCGATTCCGCGCCTTGCTGGTCGAGGATGGTGCGCGAATCGATGCGGCTGGTGACCTGGAACGACACCCGCGTCGGAATGTTGGCCTTGATCAGGCCGGTGATGACATCGACTGACGGGCGCTGTGTCGCCAGCACCAGATGGATGCCGGAGGCACGCGCTTTCTGGGCCAGGCGGGCAATCAGTTCTTCCACCTTCTTGCCGGCAACCATCATCAGATCGGCCAGCTCATCGATCAGCACGACGATGAAGGGCAGGGTGGTCAGGCGTTCCGGACTTTCCGGCGTGATCGAGAACGGATGCGTCAACGGCTGGCCGGCTTTTTCCGCATCGCGCACTTTCTGGTTGAAGCCGGCGATGTTGCGCACGCCGAGCGCCGACATCAGGCGATAGCGCTTGTCCATTTCGCCGACGCACCAGTTCAGCGCCGAAGCCGCCAGTTTCATGTCGGTCACCACCGGCGCGAGCAAATGCGGAATGCCTTCGTAGGTGGACAGCTCCAGCATCTTCGGGTCGATCATGATCAGGCGGACATCCTGCGCGGTCGATTTGTAGATCAGCGACAGAATCATCGCGTTGATGGCGACCGACTTGCCGGAACCGGTCGAGCCCGCGACCAGCACATGCGGCATCTTGCCCAGGTCGGCCACGACGGGGTTGCCGCTGATGTCCTTGCCCATGGCGATGGTCAGCGGCGAGGCGTTGTCGTTGTAAACCTTGGTCGACAGGATTTCGGACAAACGCACGATCTGGCGCTGGCTATTGGGCAGTTCCAGGCCCATGCAATTCTTGCCGGGTATGGTTTCGACGACACGAATGCTGACCAGCGACAAGGCCCGCGCCAAGTCTTTCGCCAGATTGGTGATCTGACTGCCTTTGACGCCGGAAGCCGGCTCGACTTCATAGCGGGTAATCACCGGACCCGGATAGGCGGCCAATACAGTCACTTCGACGCCGAACTCGCGCAATTTGCGTTCGATCAAGCGCGATGTCGCCTCCAGACTGGCTTGATCGACCTGCGTCGCGGCTTGAGTCGCCTCGTCCAGCAAACGCAGGGGCGGGCGCTGGTCGTTGGGCAGGTCGCGGAACAGCGAATCCTGGCGTTCCTCCTGCACTCGCTCGGATTTTTCGATGATCACCACCGGCGCTTCAATGCGCACCGGTGGCTCCTTGCGTATGCGTTTGCGTTCCTGCCGCACGCTTTCATCGCGCTCCGTGGTCGCTTCCAAGCCGACTTTGCGGTCACGCCGAGCCTGCCATTTATCCAGCGAAAGCTTGAACACCGTTTCCAGCCCGGTGCCGACCTTTTCGGCAAGTTCGAGCCAGGACATGCCGGTAAACAGACTGATGCCGGCACCCCAGGCGAGAAGCAGCAGCACCGTGCCGCCATCGAAGCCGAAAACGCCCTGCACCAGATGCGCCAGGCTGTCGCCCAACGCGCCGCCCGTGGTGAGGGGCAATTGCATCGGCAAACTATGGAATCGCATCGACTCCAGCGTGCTGCTGCACAGGAGAACCAGGAAGAACCCCGTCAAAGTGACGCCGATCCCGTGGCGGTGCTCGGATTCAGTCTCGTAGCTGCCGATACGGCGATAGCCCCACCAGACAAAAAATAACGACAGCACTACCCAAAGCCATGCGGATGCACCGAACAGATAGAGAAGCAGATCGGAGAACCAGGCGCCGAAAGGACCGCCGGCATTGAGCACGGGTTGATCGCCGCCGATGCGGGACCAGCCCGGGTCTGCCGCCTGATAAGTCAGCAATATCATGCCGAGATACAACGCCAGGCCCACGGCAGCCAGCCACCAGACTTCGCGCAACAAAGCAGTTACGCGGGGAGCAAGCGGTTTGCGAACAGGTTTAGAGACGGCGCAGCGTCGTGAGGACTTACCAAGCATGGCGCGCACTATAAAGGATCACTTGTTTTCTCTCCATGTGGCTGCACATAGCCTGAGTTCTTATACATGGCTAAAGGTTCTGAATGTATATTATGTTAAATATAAGAAGCAAGCTGTCACGTCATCTTCGACTGATAAAATCTGCATACTGAATAACCCGCTATTCGCCCCTCTCAAACCAATCCAAGGAGATTTGATGTCTGCCAAACATTCCCCGCTGCTGATTCTCGGCTCCGGCCCGGCCGGTTACACCGCAGCTGTTTACGCTGCGCGCGCAAATCTGAAACCCGTGCTGATCACCGGTTTGCAGCAAGGCGGTCAACTGATGACCACGACGGAAGTCGATAACTGGCCTGCCGACGTCAATGGCGTGATGGGGCCGGATTTGATGCAACGTTTCCAGGCGCATGCCGAGCGGTTCAATACTGAAATCGTGTTCGACACCATCAATGCCGTCGATCTGACCAAACGTCCCTTTACCCTCACCGGCGACAGCGGCGTCTATAGCTGCGATGCACTGATCATCGCCACCGGTGCTTCCGCCATGTATCTGGGGTTGCCTTCGGAACAAGCATTCATGGGCAAAGGCGTTTCCGGTTGCGCCACCTGCGATGGTTTCTTTTACAAGAATCAGGATGTAGCCGTCATCGGCGGTGGCAATACTGCCGTGGAAGAAGCCCTTTATCTCGCCAATATCGCCAAACACGTTACCCTGGTGCATCGTCGCGATACCTTCAAGGCCGAGAAGATCATGGTCGACAAGCTCAAGGAAAAGGTTAAGGAAGGCAAGATAACTCTTGAATTGAATAGCACGCTTGATGAAGTTCTCGGCGACAAATCCGGGGTTACCGGGATGCGCCTTAAGGATATTCAAACCGGTTTGAGTAAAGACATTGCATTAATGGGCGTATTTATCGCGATCGGCCATAAACCCAACACCGACATATTCAAGGGCCAATTGGAAATGAATGCCCATGGCTATCTGGTCACCCAGGGTGGTCAGGTCGGCAATGCCACGCAAACCAGCGTGACCGGGGTTTATGCCGCCGGCGACGTACAGGATCACATTTATCGTCAAGCCATCACCAGTGCTGGAACTGGCTGCATGGCTGCGCTGGATGCCGAGCGATATCTTGATACTCTGGGTTAACTTTTACCCGTAAAGCGATGAAAAAACGTGGGAATTCTGGCGAAATAGTATTGCCGGAATCTCACGCTCCCAGTCAGACGGACCTGGACCTGTTCCGCGCCGTGCTTTCCGATGTCACGCCCATCACGCCGCATGGGCGCATCGTTCCCTCTTTGCCGCGTCCGGCACCTATTCCGCTGAGTTTGTTTCGCGATGAACGCGAGGTGATTTTCGAGTCGCTGCATGACCCCATCCGTTGGGATGAGAACGCAGAAACCGGGGAAGAGCTCTCTTTTGTGCGGCCGGGTATTTCTCGCCAGATTCTTCGGCGTTTACGACGTGGCGAATGGGTTTCCCAGGCAGAACTGGATTTGCATGGCCTGTTCAGACAGGAAGCCAAAATCGAGTTGGCCAATTTCCTATTTGAATGCAAACGGCGTGGCATCCGCTGTCTTCGAATCATCCACGGTAAAGGTTTGCGATCGAAAAACCGGGAACCCGTGCTGAAACTACATGTCAGGCACTGGCTCATGCAGCGCGATGAAGTATTAGCTTTTGTGCAGGCGAGGCCGGTCGATGGCGGGGGTGGCGCGGTGATGGTGCTGCTGAAATCGAGCGGGCGCAACTGAATCTGTCGCAGCAGGATTAATTCCCGCATTGGATCATGACGAAGCTCCGGATTCAGTTTTAATCAATCGACAGACGGAGCTTTCCGGGCAGAAAAACAAAACGACATCTCTTGAAGATGCAGCAATTGAATAAAATAATGCAACAAGTTATTGCATTGTTGAGTGATGATTCATTATCATCGCGGCGCTCAAATATTTCGGGCATACACATTCTTGGAGAACGTACATGTCTTCCTATCAGGAAATTCTTTCCCAAATTGAAGATCTCAAGCGCAAAGCTGAAGATGCACGTCGGCAAGAAATGTCAGGCGCACTTGCGGAAATCAGGCGTTTGATGGCGCAATTCGGCATTTCTGCCGAAGATCTTGGATCTTCCGGCCGCACAGCTGCGGGCAAAGGCAAAAGCCGTGGCATTGTTGCTGCAAAATATCGCGACCCCGTCAGCGGTAAAACCTGGACAGGTCGCGGCCGCCGTCCTGGCTGGGTGGTTGACTTGGAAAATCAAGGCAAAACGCTTGACGATTGCCGTATTGCTTGAAATCAAGCGTCTTGTTTTGAAATAAAAAACCCCGCAGAGCGGGGTTTTTTATTTCCGGCAGAAAGGGAAGCGCTGATTTACTCCAACTTTCGCCGGGGTGACGAAATAATCAGCAGTTCCTAGAGCAATGCCGCTTTGATGATGGCTTCCAGTTGGGTTTTGTGTTGACTCGCTATACCTGTGGCCGGCGCGGAAGATTCCGGACGTCCGGCATAGCGCATGGGCAGCGCTGAGACTTGCCGCAGGTGATGCGCCATGAAACGCCATGGTCCTTGGTTGCGAGGTTCATCCTGAGCCCAGACCATTTCCTGCGCATTGGAATAACGGTCGAGCAATGCCTTCAACTCGTTATCCGGTACCGGATATAGCTGCTCGACTCTGATCAACGCGATATTTTCCAGTCCCTTTTCTTTACGCGCTCGCGCCAGATCGTAATAAACCCGACCACTGCAAAAGACCAAGCGGCTCACATTTTCCGGCGTCGGATTTGCAACGTCATCCAGCAATGGCTGAAAACCACCTGCAGTCAATTCGCTTAACGGAGAAACCGCGTCGGGGTGGCGTAACAGGCTTTTTGGGGTAAACAGAATCAACGGCTTGCGATAAGGCCGCATCACTTGCCGACGTAATACATGGAACATTTGGGCCGGTGTGCTGGGCTGGATAATCTGGATATTGTCGTGCGCAGTCAGTTGCAAAAATCGCTCGATACGGCCGGATGAATGTTCCGGCCCTTGGCCTTCATAGCCATGCGGCAAAAATAGCGCGAGTCCGTTCAAACGATCCCATTTCGTTTCACCCGATGCGATGAATTGATCGATGACGACTTGGGCGCCATTCACGAAATCGCCAAACTGGGCTTCCCAGATGACCAATTGATCCGGGGCGGCGCCGGCATAGCCGTATTCGAATCCAAGCACGGCTTCTTCCGAAAGCAGCGAGTCGATTACCAGGAAATTGGCCTGTCCCGGAATCAGATGTTGCAGCGGAATAAATACCCCGGCATCCCAGCGTTCACGATTCTGGTCGTGCAAAACGGCGTGGCGATGAAAAAAGGTGCCGCGCCCGGAGTCCTGCCCGGTCAAACGGACCGGCACGCCATCGCTGAGCAGGCTGGCATAGGCCAGATTTTCCGCCATACCCCAATCCAGCGATTGAGTGCCCTCCCCCATCGCCTTCCGATCATCCATGATCTTCTGCACGCGCGGATGCAGCGTGAAATTGGTCGGTACATCGAGCAAGCGCTTGGTCAGCGCCTGCAATCGGTTCAACGGAATCGCTGTGCGTGCTTCTACGCGCCAATGTGTATCGCGATAGGGCCCCCAGTCCGCTGCGTAAGGGTTTTTGGCGCCGGCCTGATGACTGGCAGGCGCATCCAGACTCGCCTTGTAGGCCTGGATCATCGAGGTCGACTCTTCCGCACTGACCACATCCTGCGTCGCCAGGCGGGCGGCATAGAGAGCACGCGTGCTGGGCAAGGCATTGATGCGGCGGTACATCAACGGCTGCGTGGCCATCGGTTCGTCCTGCTCGTTGTGGCCCAGGCGGCGATAGCAGATCAGGTCGATGGCGATGTCGCGTTTCCAGAACATGCGGTATTCGATGGCGATGCGGGCGGCGCGAATCACCGCTTCCGGGTCGTCGCCGTTGACGTGCAACACCGGTGCCTCGACCATTTTCATGACATCGGTGCAATACAGGCTGGAGCGGGTGTCGCGCGGATCGGAAGTGGTAAAGCCGATCTGGTTGTTGATCACGATATGGATCGTGCCGCCGGTCCTGAAGCCGCGCGTCGCCGCCATGTTCAGCGTTTCCATGACCACGCCCTGGCCGGCGAGCGCGGCATCGCCGTGGATAAGGATGGGCATCACCTGGCTGCCGTCGCGGTCGCCGCGACGCTGTTGCTGCGCACGCACCCAGCCTTCGACGACCGGATTGACGATTTCCAGATGCGACGGATTGAACGCCAGCGCGACCCGGATCGGACCGCCGGCGGTAATCAGATCGGCCGCAAAGCCCTGGTGATACTTCACGTCGCCGCTGCGGCGGACATCCACTTCTTCATGCTGCGCATGTTCGAACAGTTCGATCACCGACCTGTCCAGCACGTTATGCAACACATTGAGGCGTCCCCGGTGCGCCATGCCCAAACCGATTTCCTGGATGCCGACGCGGGCGGATTGCTCGATCAGATCGTTCAACAGCGGAATCAGCGATTCCGCGCCTTCCAGCGAAAAGCGTTTCTGGCCGACGAAGCGCGTGTGTAGCGTTTTTTCCAGCGTCTCCGCCGCCGTCAACTGGCGCAACAGCCAGCAACGCAGATCGGCATCGAACTCCGGCGCACCGAATTCGCCTTCCAGTCGCTTCTGCAGCCAGCGTTTTTGCTGGGTGTCGCTCAGATGCATGTATTCCAGGGAGAGCGTGCCGCAGTAGGCCTTCTTCACGCGCGAGATGATGTTGCGCAGGGTGTCGCGCGGCGGTCCCGCCAACGAGCCCGTCTCGTATTGCTGGTCCAGGTCTGACGGGGTCAGGCCGTGATTGGCCGGATCCATTTCGGGAATGTGCGGCGGCGGCAATCGCTTGAGCGGATCGAGATCGGCGGCGCGGAAGCCATGAAAACGGTAGGCATTGATCAGTTGCAGCACGCCAACCTGGGTTGCCTCGCATTTCAGCAAGGGCAGATCGGAGATTTCCACCGCTTCCTTCTTGGCAAACCGCGTCGGCGGCGGCACCGGCGTCTGCTCCGGGTGTGCGACCTCGAATGCGGCCAGATACTCGGCGCTACCGGAAAACAGCGCTGTTGCAGGGATGGAATCACGCTTCATGTTTGCCCCGTTTTCACATCGATCCGAACAAAAAAGGGGCGAAATATCGCCCCCGAGCAACAGGCCGCCGTCACTCGCCGCGCAAGGCGACCGGCACGAACTCGCGTCGCAACGGCCCGGTATAGAGCTGGCGCGGACGCGCGATCTTGTGGCCCGGCGCGGCGACCATTTCGTTCCACTGCGCGATCCAGCCGGCGGTGCGCGCCAGGGCGAAAATCGCGGTGAACATCGAAGTCGGAATGCCGAGCGCGCGCAAGACGATGCCGGAATAGAAATCGACGTTGGGATACAGCTTCTTCTCGATGAAATATTCGTCTTCCAACGCGATCTGCTCCAGTTTCAACGCGATCTTGAACATCGGGTCGTCATGCAGGCCCAGTTCGTCGAGCACTTCATGGCAGGTCTGCCGCATGATCGCCGCGCGCGGGTCCATGTTCTTGTAGACGCGATGGCCGAAGCCCATGAGGCGGAAGCCGGAGGTCTTGTCCTTGGCGCGTTTGACGAATTCGCCGATGCGGGAAACATCGCCGATTTCGGCCAGCATGGTCAGCACCGCCTCATTCGCGCCGCCATGCAGCGGGCCCCACAAACACGCCGTGCCGGCGGCGATGCAGGCGAACGGATTGGCGAAACTGGAACCGGCCATGCGTACCGTGGAGGTGGAGGCATTCTGCTCGTGGTCGGCATGCAGAATGAAGATACGGTCCAACGCGCGCGCCAGGATCGGGCTGGGTTCGTATTTCTCGCACGGATTGGCGTGCAGCATGTGCAGGAAGTTTTCCGCATAACCCATGTGGTTCTGCGGATAGATGAACGGTTCGCCCTTGTTGTACTTGTACGACCAGGCCGCCACTGTCGGCACTTTCGCCAACAGACGGAACATCGAGATTTCGCGCTGCTTCGGGTCGGCGACATCGCTGCCTTCCGGATAGAACGCCGCCATCGCGCCGATGATCGACACCATCACCGCCATCGGGTGCGCGTCGCGCCGGAAACCCTTGTACAGCGACAGCATCTGGTCGTGCAGCATGCTGTGGCGGCTGATCAGGCAATCGAATTCCTTCTTCTGGTCCGCATTGGGCAATTCGCCGTGCCAGAGCAGGTAGGACACTTCCAGAAAATCGGAACGTTCGGCCAGTTGCTCGATCGGATAGCCGCGGTAATAGAGCAGGCCCAGGTCGCCGTCGATGTAGGTAATGCTGGAAGAACAACTGGCGGTCGAAAGAAAGCCCGGGTCGTAAGTGAAATGGCCCTGACTACCGAGGGAGCGGGTGTCGATGACATCCGGCCCCAGGGTGCCCTGCATGGTCGGCAGTTCGATGCTTTGCGTATTGATCTGGAGGGTGGCGGTTGGCTTGGTCATGTTGTTATCACCTTGGATATCGGGTTGTTTTGATCTCTTCCACCAGGCGCTGGAATTCGGCTGGCGGAGCACGCTCCGCCGTGATCCAGTCGAACAGGGCCATATCGTCCTGATCCAGCAGCTTGGCGAAAACGGCCCGCTGATCGGCGGGCAAATCGGCATATCGAACGTCGAGAAACCGCGTGAGCCACGCGTCCAGTTCCAGCATGCCGCGCCGGCATAGCCAGCGCAATCGGTTCATGGAGGGTTCGGCGGTCAAGCGCTTACAACGCCCGTTTCACGAGGAGCGACTTGATTTTGCCGATGGCGGCAGTGGGGTTCAACCCTTTCGGGCAGACCTCGACGCAGTTCATGATGCCGTGACAGCGGAACAGCCGGTACGGATCTTCCAGAAAATCCAGGCGCTCGTTGGTCGACTGGTCACGCGTATCGGCGATGAAACGGTAACCCTGCAGCAACGCGGCAGGACCGAGGAACTTGTCCGGGTTCCACCAGAACGATGGACATGACGTCGTGCAGCAACCGCACAGGATGCATTCCCACAGACCATCCAGCTCGGCGCGGTCTTGCGGGCTTTGCAGACGCTCGTTTTCCGGTTCCGGATCGAGATTGATCAGATAGGGTTTCACCGCGCGGTAGTGCCGATAGAACTGCTCCATGTCGACGATCAGGTCGCGGATCACGCCCAGGCGCGGCAGCGGTCGAATTTCGATCGGTTCCTTCAAGCCTTCCAGCGGCGTGATGCAGGCCAGCACATTGCTGCCGTTGACGTTGACGCCATCGGAACCGCATACGCCCTCGCGGCAGGAGCGGCGGAACGACAGGCTTTCGTCGAGCGTGTCCTTGATCGCGATGAGCGCATCCAGCACCTTCTTGCCTTGCGGGTCGAACGCGATTTCATAGTCCTGCAGCGTTGGCTTGGCGCCGGATTCCGGGTCGTAGCGATAGATACGGAAGCGCATATCAGTACGTCCTTTCCTTCGGCTGGAAGGTATCGACCGTCAACGGTTTCAGCTTCACCGGTTTGTAATCGAGCTGATCGTTTTCGGAGAAATACAGTGTGTGGCGTAGCCACTGATCGTCATTGCGTTGTGGGTAATCTTCCCGGCTGTGCGCGCCGCGGCTTTCTGTGCGCGCCAGCGCAGAAACCAGCGTCGCCCGTGCGATGGGCATCAGGTTTTCCAGTTCCAGCGCTTCCAGGCGGGCCGTGTTGAACATCTTGCTGTGATCGGACAGCGCCGCATCGGGCAGACGCGCATCCACCTTGTCCAACTTCTCGATGCCTTCCTTGAGCAGTGCCTCGGTGCGATAGACGCCGCAATGGTCCTGCATCACCTTCTGCATGTCGGTGCGCAGACCGGCGACGGTTTCCGTACCGGATTTCTTGTCCCAGCGCGCCAGACGCGCCAGCGACTTCTCCACCTCGGCCTGTGGCAGCGGCCGCGGAATCGGGTTCTCGCGCAGGAAGTCGAGCATATGCACACCGGCGGCGCGGCCGAATACCACCAGGTCGAGCAGCGAATTGCCGCCCAGTCGGTTGGCGCCATGCACCGAAACACAGGCACATTCGCCGACGGCATAAAGTCCCGGCACCGGCTCTTCCGGGCCGTAGCGCACCGGCGTGACGACCTGGCCATGCATGTTGCTGGGAATGCCGCCCATCATGTAATGCGCGGTCGGCGTCACCGGAATCGGGCCGGTGATCGGGTCGGCGCCGGCGAACTGCATCGACAGTTCGCGAATACCCGGCAGGCGCGCCATGATCTTTTCCGCGCCGAGATGTTCGATCTTCAGATGCACGTAATCGCCATGCGGCCCGCAACCGCGTCCGGCCCGCAACTCCTGCGCGATGGCGCGCGCCACCACGTCGCGCGAGGCGAGATCCTTGGCGTTGGGCGCATAACGCGCCATGAACTTCTCGCCGTCCTTGTTCTCCAGAAAACCGCCCTCCCCGCGCACACCCTCCGAAATCAGGCTGCCCACTTCCGGAATGCCGGTCGGGTGGAATTGCCAGAACTCCATGTCTTCCAGTGGCAGGCCGGCGCGCAGCACCATGCCGAGGCCGTCGCCGGTGTTGATGTGGGCATTGGTCGAATGGCGGAAGATGCGGCAGGCGCCGCCGGTCGCCAGCAGCGTGGCGCGCGCCTCGAACAGCCAGGGCTGGCCGGTCTCGATTTCCAGCGCGGTGACGCCGAGGATGCTGCCCTCTTCATCGCGGATCAGGTCGAGGGCGAAGAATTCGTCGAAGAACTGCGTGCGTGCCGCGATATTGCGCTGATACAGCGTGTGCAGCAGCGCATGGCCGGTGCGGTCGGCCGCTGCGCAGGTGCGGATCGCCTGCTCACCGCCGTAGTTCTGCGACTGGCCGCCGAACGGACGTTGATAAATCTTGCCGTTCTCCAGGCGCGAGAACGGCAGGCCCATGTGTTCCAGCTCGTACACCGCGCTGGGCGCGTTGCGGCACATGAATTCGATGGCGTCCTGATCGCCCAGATAATCCGAGCCCTTCACGGTGTCATACATGTGCCAATGCCAGTTGTCGTCCGACACATTGGCCAGCGCCGCCGTGATGCCGCCCTGCGCCGACACGGTATGCGAGCGCGTCGGGAACACCTTGGAAATCAGCGCCACCTTGAGGTTGGCCTGGGACAGCTGCAGCGCCGCCCGCAGGCCGGCGCCGCCGCCGCCGACAATCACCGCATCGAAGGTGCGCTTGGGTATCCGGGTCTGGGTTGGGCTCACTTGACGCTCCACAAGATGTCGACCGCCCATACCAGGCAAGCCAGGTAAAGCACGGCAAAGGCGAAATACAGGGACAGGCGCACCGTCAGACAGCGTGCGCAATGCAGATAGTCGATGAAGATTTCGCGCAGCCCGATCCAGGCATGGGCGAGCAAGGCCGCCACGAACAGCAAGGTCGCAACCTTGCTCGCCAGTGGTACGAACAGGCCATGCCAGGTGGCATAGTCGAGCGAAGAAGTCAGCACGCAAACCAGAAAAACCGGCAGGAATAACGCCATGTAAACCGCGCTGGCCCTTTGCAGCAACCACATGTTCAGTCCGCCACGCGAACCGCCGACTTGTCTCATGCCAGACCTCCGGATTTGAACAGGCTGGTCAGCGCAACGAGGCCGACCAGCACGATTGCAGCCGCCATCGCCAGTTTCGCAGTCAAGCGTGCCCGCATCTTCTCCTCGCCCCAGCCGATATCGAAACCAAGATGGCGCAAACCGGCGAAGAAATGATGAAGCAGCGCCCACAACGTAGCCAAACCGATCAACCAGCCGAGACCGCCGCCGAAAAACACTTGCACGCGGGCGAAATCCTCCGGTGAGCGCAACGACAGCATCAGCGTGTAAAGCAGACAGGGAATCGCCAGGGAAAGAAAGGCACCGCTGGCCCGGTGCATGATGGAAACCACTCCACCTATCGGCAAGCGGATGGCCTGAAGATCAAGGAAAAATGGGCGTTGCCGATTCATGTCTCCATCCTCTCGTGCCCAGCAAGGAGCATCGTTTTGGTCGCCGCATTTAACGCTTATTGCGCTGCACAATCAACAATTCTGATGGCATGCGTATTTTTTTCATCATCCCCACTCTGGCGAGCCCTCAGCGGGGCAAGAGCGGCTTCCAAGCCGCGATACGCGCAGCGCGTACAAACGCAGACAGTCAGCGTTATTCGAGCCGTCCTCAGATGACTTCGCTGTGCCACCCCAGCGGCGATAAACCATGCGCCAGCGCACCGGTGCGCAGGGCGTGCAGGAACTCCGCCGGGCCTGCGGCGTAGATGTCGGCGCGCACCAGATCGGGGTGGTGCGCCAGGATGAATTGGGCCACTGCGGCCGGGCCGGACTCGAGTTGTATCGGCTGGTAGATGAAGTCGTCGAGCGCATCGGTCCAGGCGCGGCAGAGATTGTCCTGGTAATGGCCGACGCCGTCGGCGGCCCAGTAGAGATACATGGCTTCGGCGATTTCCAGCGACATCGCATGTTGCACCAAGCTCTTGATCGGGGCGAAACCGTCTTCCCAAGCGATGAACAACACCGGGCGGCGCGAATCCAGTTTCATCACGAAATTGCCGTGCGGGCCGTTGATGCGCACCGAGTCTTCCTTGCGCAGGCTGTCGAACACCTTGCGCGAGAAACCACGGTTGTCGCGCCGGACATGGATTTCGATGTGACGGTCTTCGCACGGACAACTGGCGACGTAGTAATCGCCCTCGGCACCATCGACGGAAAGTGTCACGCGCTGGCCGGCCAGGAAACGCAGACGCTGGCTGCGCGGCGCGGTCAGATGCAGAGCAGCCATCTGTTCGTTGAGGTGCTCGACCGCCTTCACCTTGGTAGAAATCTCCTGCTCGGGAATGTCGTGCGCACCGGCGACAGTGGCTTCGATGACGACATCGGTAATGGCCGTGTAAGAACACAACAGGAAGGCGCCATTGGCTTTTTCCGCATCCTTGAGCGTGAAGTCGTGCGGATGCACTTTCTTGACCTGGCCGGAAACCAGGCGCGCCTTGCATTCGCCGCAATTGCCGTTGCTGCAGCCGTAATTGAGCGGAATACCGGCGCGCAGCGCGGCTTCCAGCAGCGTGTCGTTGCCCTCCACGAAAAACTCGTGGCCGGAAGGTTGTACGGTGACCTGGACGGACATGATGCGCATCACGCTTTCTTGGGCCAGCAACGCCTGGGCTCGGGCGGCTTCGCTGGGGGCCGCGCCAAGCTCGTGCTTGAGCCATAGTTTGAGTCCGGCCACGGCATTCAGCGTCGCCGCGCCACCTGTATCCGACACGTCGTCGAGCTTGTCGCCGAGAAACTGCATGACCTCGCTGTAATGCCGCAGCAGCGTCTTCGTTGCGGCGTACTCCTTGCCCAATTCGAACAGGCGTTCCGCCAATACCTCTTTGTCCGGTAATGCACGGTCATAAATCCGCTTGCCGAAGGCTTTTTCCTTGATTTCCTGAACGCGGCGGAATTCGCCGTCATCCTCCCAGCGCACATCGGGGAAAACGCGCAGCAATTCGTTCATGTCGACCATGCCTTCGTAGGTCGCCAGTTCGCCTTTGAGGATCAAGCGTTGGATTTCGCTGCGTGGCTGACCAACCAGACGGGCAACGCGGGAAAGGGGCAGATAGTGCGACATGGGCCGAATGTTAGTCGCCGAATTCCTCGGCTCCAAACAGCGCCCTGTAATATTCGGACATGCTGAATCTCCAAATACGCCCCTACCCTGCCGGCGCCCAGCGCGACCTGCAATCCGCCGGAATTTCTCCCCTCCTCGCCCGTCTCTATGCCGCCCGCGGCGTGACCGGCCCCGAGCAGTTGAAAAGCCGGTTGGCCGAGTTGCTGCCTTACCTCGGCATGAAGAACATCGAAGCGGCGGCGCAGCGTCTGGCCGACGCGATTGCTCGCGGCGAGCGGATGTTGATCGTCGGCGACTACGATGCCGACGGCGCCACCGCCAGCGCGGTCGCGATGACCGGCCTGGCGGCGCTGGGCGGCAAGGTCGATTACCTGGTGCCGAATCGCTTCGAGTTCGGCTACGGCCTTTCGCCGGAAATCGTGGCGCTGGCAGCGGAACGTCAGCCCGACCTGCTGATCACCGTCGACAACGGCATCGCCGCCCATGCCGGCATCGACGCGGCGCGCCAGTTGGGTATCGACGTGCTGGTCACCGACCACCATTTGCCCGGCGACACGCTGCCGGATGCGCTGATCGTCAATCCCAACCAGCCCGGCTGCGCCTTTCCCAGCAAGCATCTGGCCGGCGTCGGCGTGATGTTTTACGTGCTGCTGGCGTTGCGGGCCGAAATGCGCAAACGCGGCGCATTCGGGCTGGGTGCGGAACCGAATCTGGGCGAATTGCTCGATCTGGTCGCGCTCGGCACGGTGGCCGACGTGGTGAAACTCGATGCGAACAATCGCTTGCTGGTCGCGCAAGGCTTGAAGCGCATGCAGGACGGCCGCGCGCGGCCCGGCATCCAGGCGCTGTTCGCGGCGGCAGGGCGGAAAGCGGAAAAAGCCGGTGCCGAGGATCTCGGTTTCGTCGTCGGACCACGTCTGAACGCCGCTGGTCGGCTGGCCGACATGACTGTCGGCATCGAATGCCTGCTCGCCGACGACATGGCGCATGCCTTGCCGCTGGCGCGCGAACTCGATCAACTCAACCGCGCCCGGCGAGAGATCGAAACCGACATGCAGGATCAGGCACTCGCCCTGCTCGACGGCATCCGGGTCGCCGACGGCGCCAGTCTGACGCTGTTCGATCCGGCCTGGCATCAAGGCGTGGTGGGACTGCTGGCGTCGCGCCTGAAAGAGCGGCATCACCGTCCAACGATCATTTTTGCCGATGGCTGCGACGGCTTGCTGAAGGGCTCCGGCCGCGCCATTCCCGGCCTGCATCTGCGCGATGCGCTGGATGCGGTAGACCGGCGTGCGCCCGGCCTGATCCTGAAATTCGGCGGCCATGCGGCGGCGGCCGGCTTGAGCATCCGACGCGAGCACTTCGATCAATTCAAGGCATTGTTCGAGGCGGTGGCGCAAGACAGCCTGACTGTGGCCGATCTCACCCGCGTGATCGAAACCGACGGCGAACTCAGCGCCGCCGAATTCACGCTGGAAAATGCCCAGAGCCTGGCCGGCACGGTCTGGGGGCAAGGCTTTCCAACGCCGTTGTTCCAAGCTGAATTCAACGTGCAAAGCCAGCGCCTAGTCGGAGAAAAACACCTGAAACTGCGCCTGAGCCAACCCTTGACCGCGAAAGGCGGCATTCAGGCCGATGCCATTCTGTTCAATCAGGACACCCCGTTACCGGAACGGATACTGGCGGTGTATCGGCTGGAGGTGAACGAGTGGAACGGGAGCCGCAACATTCAGCTCAATCTGGCGCACTGGAGCGAGGTTTGAATTTTCTATCGCCCCTGGGAGCGCGGGCGTCCCGCCCGCCAGTCGAAAGTGGACCGCAAATTTGCGGGCGAGACGCCCGCGCTCCCTGAGTGGGGGTTACCGGATGACGCCGCCGTCCAGAACTTCGCCGTCGTGCCGGCTGGGAGCGCGGACGTCCCGCCCGCCTGTCGAAAGTGGTCCGTAAACTTGCGGGCGAGACGCCCGCGCTCCTAAGTGGGGGTCACTGGATGACGCCGCCGCCCAGACAGATATCGCCGTCATACAGCACTACCGATTGCCCGGGTGTTACCGCCCATTGCGGCTGATCGAAATGCAGCGTCATGACCCCGTCCGTCAGCGTTTCCACTTCGCAAGCGGCATCCTGCTGCCGGTAGCGCGTCTTTGCGCTGTAACACCTGCCCGCTTCCGGCGGCGCACCGATCCAGCTCAGATCGGCGGCCTGCACGGCGTGGGAGAGCAGCATCGGGTGCTCGTGGCCTTGCACCACGATGAGTTCATTGCGCGCCAGATTCTTGCCAGCGGCGAACCAGGGCACGCCCTCTTCCAAACCTTTCACACCGCCAATGCCCAAACCCTTGCGCTGGCCTAAGGTATGGAACATCAAGCCCTGGTGCTGTCCCATGATCTTGCCTTCCGGCGTCACCATGTCGCCGGGTTGGATCGGCATATAACGCTGCAAAAACTCGCGGAAAGGCCGCTCGCCGATGAAGCAGATGCCGGTGCTGTCCTTCTTTTCCGCGACGGGGATGTTGGCCAGGCGCGCAAGTTCGCGAACTTTCGGCTTGGGCAGTTCGCCCAGCGGAAACAGCGCGCGGGCGATCTGATGTTGTTGCAGTCGATACAGAAAGTAGCTCTGATCCTTGTTGGCATCGGCCGCTTTCAGCAGTCTTCGGGCTGGCGCAGCGCCTTCCAGCCGGGCGTAATGGCCAGTGGCGATGAAGTCGGCGCCCAAGGTCATCGCATGATCGAGAAAGGCCTTGAACTTGATCTCGGCATTGCACAGCACATCCGGATTGGGCGTGCGCCCGGCCTGGTATTCAGCGAGAAAGTAGGCGAACACGCGGTCCTGGTATTCGCGGCTGAAGTTGACCAGCTCCACCTCGATGCCGAGCACCTCGGCGATGGCCAACACATCGCGGTAATCCTGCGCGATCGGGCAATCGTCTTCCAGATCGTCGGCTTCCCAGTTCTTCATGAACACACCGATGACTTCGTGCCCGCCCTGCTTCAACAACCAGGCGGTGACGGCGGAATCGACGCCGCCGGAAAGTCCCACAACTATCTTGCTCACACCGAATCCGCGAAATCCGTCAGCAAATCCAGCGGGAAACGGCGTCCGCTCAGGTAATCGGATACACATTGCTGCAACAGCGGGCTGCGATGGCGCTGGCTGGTTTCGGCGATTTCGTCGACCGACATCCAGACCGCCCGCAAGATGCCCTCGTCCAGGGCGGAAGTCGGGTCGAAACCGGTGACCTTCCCGGTGAAAGCGAAGCGCAGATAGGTCCGATGCGGCTTGCTGGGATGCCGCCAACGGTAGATGCCCAGCAGTGCTTCGGGTTCGAAATGATGCGCGGTTTCCTCGAACGCCTCGCGCCGAATCGCATCGAGCAGGGATTCCCCTTCTTCCAGATGCCCGGCCGGCTGGTTGAAGCGTATGCCGTCGTCCGTGTGTTCTTCCACCAGCAAGAACTTGCCGTCCTGCTCGATGACGGCAGCGACGACAACGTGGGGTTTCCAGATTTGTTGGTTCATAGGATTGAATCGGCCCATGTAGGTTGGGCAAAGCGCAGCATGCCCAATATTGTGGCGGTTAGTTGGGCACGCTGCGTTATTGCCCAACCTAGGAAATACGACTTAAACCGGCTTACCCCACAAATCATAGTCGTCGCTGCGCGTGATCTTTACCTGCACGAAGTCGCCCACCTGAATGCCGGCGCCTTGCGCTATATGCACGACGCCATCGATTTCCGGCGCGTCGGCATAGGTGCGGCCAACCGCGCGGCGGCCGTCGGCTGCGTCGATCAGCACGGTCATTTCCGTGCCGCGTCGGGCTCTCAGTTTTTCTGCGCTGATATCGGCCTGCACATCCATGAAACGGGCAAGACGGTCGTGTTTGAGGTCTTCATCGACCGGATCGGGCAAGTCATTGGCGACAGCACCATCGACGGCGGAATAGGGAAATGCCCCGACGCGATCCAGTTTGGCGTCTTGCAGGAAGTGGATCAGTTCGCCGAAATCGTCTTCTGTTTCGCCTGGAAAACCGGTGATGAAGGTGCTGCGAATGACGATATCGGGACAGATCTCGCGCCATTTTTCGATGCGGCGCAGCGTGTTCTCGGCATGTGCCGGCCGCTTCATGGCTTTCAGGATGCGGTGGCTGGCATGCTGGAACGGAATGTCGAGATACGGCAACACCTTGCCTTCGGCCATCAACGGCAGCACGTCGTCGACGCTAGGGTACGGGTAGACGTAATGCAGGCGTACCCAGATGCCGAGTTTTGCCAGCTCCTGCACCAGTTCCAGCATGCGTGTCTTCACTGGACGGCCATTGTGAAATCCAAGGCGATACTTTAAGTCGACGCCGTAAGCACTTGTATCTTGAGAAATAATCAGCAACTCACGTACCCCGGCTTTGGCCAGGGCTTCCGCCTCGGTGAGCACATCGCCGATGGGCCGCGAAACCAGGTCGCCGCGCAGGCTGGGAATGATGCAGAAGGTGCAGCGGTGATTGCAGCCTTCGGAAATCTTCAGGTAAGCGTAGTGGCGCGGCGTCAATTTCAGCCCACCGGGTGGCACCAGGTCCGCGAACGGATCATGCGGCTTCGGCAGATGGGCATGCACATGCTCCATGACTGCTTCCGCCGCATGCGGGCCGGTAACCGCGAGGACTTGCGGATGCGCATCCATCACCACGTTTTCCCGCGCGCCCAGACAACCGGTTACCAGCACCTTGCCGTTCTCACGCAACGCTTCGCCGATGGCATCCAGGCTTTCCTCCACCGCCGCGTCGATGAAGCCGCAGGTATTGACCACCACCAGATCGGCGTCCTGGTAAGTGGGAACGATCAAATACCCCTCGGCCCGAAGCTGCGTCAGGATGCGTTCGGAATCGAATGTATTTTTCGGGCAACCTAACGATGTGAACCCAATTTTTGGAATATTTTTCAAACGGTCGCTTTCATATGATTACCTTTTTATCCTTCAGACTGCAGTTAACCGTTCAAAGAGATGCATTTTTTGTATGTAAGCGCACCGGCATAACCAGTCGCATCAATTTCCAGGCGTACTGCACACTGGCAAAATAAAGAGCAAACATACCGAGAAACCCATAGCACAGAATGCTATCGGCTACACCCCAGTGCCAGCCTAAAAAGCCGACCAATCCAAACGCCACCGCCGACAGCAGAATAAAACTCACGACCTGGCCTTCGGAATAACCTGCATGCAGCAAGATGTGATGGAGATGATCACGACCGGGGTGAAAAGGGCTCTTGCCCTTGAGCACACGACGCAACATCAGACTCACCGTATCCCAAAGCGGAATGGCAAAGAACCATAGTGCAGCGGCTGGTGTCAGCAGACTTTTTTCGCCTTGGGTCACCGAGATGGCGGACAAGGCCAGCAGAAAGCCCAGCATCAGACTGCCGGAATCGCCCATGAACACCTTGGCACGTCGCTGCCAAGGAAAACGCATATTGAAATGCAGGAAACCGATCAGTGCCCCGCCCAGAATGAGCAGCGCATCAAACTCCATTTCCATGTCCGACAAATAGGCAGCTGCCGCAATGAATGTGGTTGCGATCAAGGCCAACCCCCCAGCCAATCCATCCATGCCATCGGAAAGATTGAGCGCATTGGCCATGCCCACGGCTGCAAATATCGTGAGAGGAATGGAAAAAACTCCGAGGACGACCGGGCCAAAACCAAACAAATCCCCTAGCCGAGTAAGGTCTACACCGGTAAATAAAACCACAATCAATGCCGCAATACCCTGACCGACAAAGCGGATATTCACCGGCAACCTTTTCCAGTCATCCAGAAAGCCGATTACGACCACAATAGATGTGGCAATGAATAGCGCCCAGAAAACGTCATCGTCTGCAAATTGCCATATCGCGCATACCGCGATTGCAAATGACATGCCCAAGCCGCCTACCAACGGAACCGCGCCTTGGTGATGCTTGCGCTGATCAGGATGGTCCACCAAGCCCAAACCGTGCGCCAACTGGATCAAGGCAGTTGTAGCCAGAAAAGTCAGGATCAAGCAAAAAAACAGCTGCATCAATTTGGTATTTCCCAAAACATCACTTATTCATTCGTCGTCACCGACTTCGTGACTGTGCCAGATCATCATTGCATTATAGAGGGGGCCCCGGAAATCGGACACAGGCAGCTTCCCACTTAACTTCTTCTGCTGGAATCAGCTCGCCGGCAATACTGCTTGCGCGGCTGAATGCCGAACATGGAGTGACGCATCTCCTCCTGTCGTCTGGGGGATGACCGCTTTTCAGCATCTTGCGGAATACCCGCTGCATTCGTAGGCGCGCGGTGTCCTCGTCGTTGACCCACGCAAACGCGATTACCTTGGCAACTGGCTACCAGTCGAACGCTGTCTTGGCGCGCGGAGAGTATGGATACCCGCTGTGTCAGGGTTTTACGTTTTTCAACTCGATAAAGAAAACGTGCTTACTCAGATAGGGCGTTCAACTCATAGCTGGTGCTGCGCCCGCCCGAAGCCGATTTCCGTAGCACCCCACGTGTCAGCAGTTCGTTGATGTCGCGCAGCGACGTGTCAGGCGAGCACTTGGCGATCGCTGCCCACTTGCTGCTGGTGAGCTTGCCTTCGAAGCCATCCAGCAGCCGATTGACCAGCTTCACTTGTCGCTCATTCATTGGCGTCGTGGCCCAGTGCTGCCAGAACCGCGTCTTGACCAGCACGGCGTCTAGTGTGTGCTGCGCCTGATCGACGGCGCGATGCAGGGTGTCGAGGAACCAGGCAAGCCACTCGGTGACGTCCATGGACGCTTTTTGGGTGCGCTCCAGGATGTCGTAGTAGGCCTTGCGCTCGCGCTGGATCTGGGCCGACAGGCTATAGAAGCGCTGGGAACTCCCGTCAGCACGAGCCAGGAACAGGTCGCCCACGGCGCGGGCGATGCGGCCATTGCCGTCGTCAAAGGGGTGCAGGGTGACGAACCACAAATGGGCGAGCCCAGCTTTGATCAGAAATGGTTCGTTGGACGCGCCGTTTGCCCAGTCGAGAAAGCGATCGGTCTCGGATTCCAGTCCATCAGCAGGGGGCGCTTCAAAGTGCACTCGCTGGCGACCGAGAGGGCCAGATACCACCTGCATCGGACCGCTTGCATCGTCCCGCCAGCCGCCAATGTTGATGCGCGCGAGGCCTGAATAGCCGGTGGGGAAGAGAGCGGCATGCCAGCCGAACAATCGATCACGGGTGAGCGGCGCATTACGGTTGATCGTGGCATCGAGCACCATTTCGACCACGCCCTCGACGTGGCGATCCACCGAGGCCAGCGCGCCGATATCGACCCCGAGGCGGCGCGCAATGGAGGAACGGACAGACTCGACGTTGATCTGTTCTCCCTCGATCTCGCTGGTTTTAATCACATCCTCGGTGAGGGTCGATAGACTGGCCTGATCGCGTAATGCCATGCCGACATCCGCCAGACGACCAATCAGCAGACCCTGAGCGTGGCTGACATCGGCCAGCGACCGGGCCAATATTGCCAAGTCGTAGCGCCAAGTTGGCCAGTCCTCAGCTTGCCAAACATAGGTGTAATCTCCGCTCTTCATGCGGAGATTATGGGCTGCATTCTCCGCAGTCGCAAGTCGCCGTACATACTGCGGAGATTGACGGGACTATCCGCCACGGCGATAACTCTCACATTTTCTAGAACGTGTGGTGGCCGCATAGAGCCGTCCGATGTCGCTTGCGATGGCTCTGACACACCCCCAGCCAAAACGCTGCAGCCCCCCCAAACCAGCGCAGTGCGCAAGGCTGAAATTAATGCAATTGCGAGTTTGTCGAACATTTTGACCAGATTGTGCAGCACTCAAGGGTCTGAGCTTGCCAATACCAAGGCCTGCTTCATTTTAATGAGACAGCTCAGTGCCTTCCAACCCAGGCGGTGTTTGACCTTTTTCATAATTTGCGAAGCCATGTTTTGATTACATGCCACAAAAAAATTGGTGCAGATACAAACATCCGACGCCACAAGCGTCGAGGCTGCTGTATGAGACGAGGCAACCACTCCAATCCCAAGCGTTGAAACACTGGATGCGAGCGTTTTACCTGTCCAGCATAGAAATCGAATACCGCGCCGATCGCCGCCGCAAACTTCACGTTAAGCCGCGCACGATTCTCGAAAATCCATTTCTCCTGCTTTGGCGCCGTCATGCCCACCCAGAGCACATCAGGCTCGACAGCGTTAATCGCATTGATCATCTCATCAAGCTCGGCGGGGGAATAACTTGGCTTGAACGGCGGCGAATACGTCCCGACAACCCGAACACGCGGGCAATCCATTGCCATACGTTTACGAATCTTGGCCAACGTCGCTTCAGTCGCCCCAAGAAAAAACACGCTCATTCCACCGACTGCGTTCATCCGCAGGTGCAACTCGGTGAAAACATCAGAACCGGTTACACGCTTGCGTATCCTTCCGCCCAAGATGCGAGAAGCCATCACGACGCCAGCCCCATCCGGCACCAGCCAGTTTGCGTCCTGGAGTGCCCGGTTAAAAAGCCCATCGTTCAAGGCCCCTGCATAAGAATGAGGATTTAGGCAGGCTAACCAAGCGCAGCGCTCAGCAGGAATGGGAGAGGCGCAGAGATGGGCAAAAATGCTTTCCGCGCACTCATCAATCGAAAACACATCGACCGCATAGCCAAGTATTTTCTCCTTCATCATTTATCTCCATCCATCCCCACGTTACCTTTCAGCTAAATAGCAATAGGCAAAAATATCCTGAAAAACTGTCTTTCATACAAATATCCGGGGCATAACTGACACATCACAGACGATGAAACGCGGCACCAATAACTTCCAGAATTACGCCTAGGATCTGAAACTTACATATACCCTACTCGCCCAGTCGTTGATTCGCTTACACAAACAAAGGAACTGGTTGATGCCCTGAATTACTTCTCCGTCCATCAGTTCTGACACGGTTTCAATCCTATTGCGGAAATAACGTAAAGCCATCTCCCCAAATGTTGATCAAGCGCTTGGCAATTGACTCAGCGACAAGCTGGCTTACATCTCGGCACGCCAAGAAAATCTTCAATCTACAGTGAGGACGTCTCCTCACATACGTGGTCTCATTTGATTTCACGCGTTACGCCGCGCATCAAGCCCCGTTCCTTCATCTCGGAAAGGGAGCGCTCGTAGGCGCTACTCGTAGGCCCCTGCGTAGCCGCCCATGCGGAAAAGCGCTGGATACCCTCGGCAAAATCGATTTTTGGGTGATAGCCGAGAAGCCTTGAAATCTTGGTCAAATCGGCAAAGTTGTGTCGGATATCGCCAAGACGGAAGTCACCACTGATTCTGCTTGGAGTATCGGTTCCAAAGGCCTTGAGCAGATACTCCACCACAGTTAGCACTGTTGTCTGAATGCCTGAACCTACATTGAAGACGTGACCAGGTGCGTTAACGTCTTCGATGGCACGCACAGTTGCGTCCACAGCGTCGTCGATGAAGACAAAATCACGGCTTTCCAATCCATCCTCAAAGATATTGATGGTGCGACCTTGCATGATCAAATTAGAAAAGATCGACAGGATGCCGGTGTAGGGATTGCTTAGCGATTGACCTGGGCCGTAAACATTCTGATAACGCAGCGCTACCGGCTCGATTCCGATCAGCGGGCACACTGTCATCACCAGTTGTTCCTGTACCTGCTTGGTAATGCCGTAGACCGAGGACGGGTGGATCAGTGATTCTTCATCTGTAGCCACAAGGGTCAGTGGCATCTTGGACGTCTCATCGTAAAGTTCGAATCGCCCGGCCTGTAGATCGGCCTCATTGCGGTGACGCGGAAAAACCGGGCGGCCCGCAGCATTCAGATATTTACCCTCGCCATAGATCGAGCGCGACGAAGCGACAACCATACGCTTGATCCCGTGATCTCGACGAGCGCTCAAAATGTCGAGCATCATCGCCGTAGCCTGAATGTTAACGCTGGTGTAGTGGTCAACCATATACATCGATTGGCCAGTGCCAGTTTCTGCAGCAAAGTGGACCACCACGTCCTGCCCGGCGAGCGCTTCTTCCATCGACTCGCGGGAACAAACCGAACTGTGGATGAAATGCACCTTGTCACGAATTGCTTGGAACAGTGGTGATAGCTCGGGGTCGCTGCCATGTATCTGTTCCGAAAGATTGTCGAGCACGGTAATCTCGTAGCCCTTTGCGTGTAGTGCGGCGACTAGGTTAGAGCCTATAAAACCGGCTCCACCGGTGATGAGGATGCGGGTCATGCGGAATCTCATGCAATGGTTGCAGCCGGTGCCGCCGGGATGGCGGTGTCAGCCAAATGAATTTCAAGGAAGGTAGCTGGTACGATAAGTAGACACCGTTTCTGCCTGGGCCTACCCCCACTCATATTGGCTCTTGTTCGGGAATAGGTTCTAGCCCTAGCAGCTGCCGCGTGAAGTTTTGGATATGGTATTCAGAGAAATTGGTGACCGGATCGGCCAGTGGGGTACACAGAAAGTCCTCAACACCACTGAAATCCAATGCCTCAAAGACATGAATGCGGTCAGGGCTGTAAAAAGGCTCGCGTTTCACCCAAGCATTGTTGGTCACGATCTTTTTTCCGGTACAAAGGTTTTCCATCATGCGCATCGTCTGGCCCGATTGCGCATGATTAGCGAAGTCAAAGACGGCGTGAGAAGTCTCAATCATCTCGCGAAAGTCACCAGGCGCAATCGAGCGCAAACAGACTCCAGTGGGTCGTATCCCCGAAGTCATGAACTGTGACCAAACTACGGGGCTGATCTTCAGATGCTGGCGAAAGGTTAGCCCCTTGGCGTCACAATAGGCTCGAAAGGCCTGAACCGCCTCATAGCGTTGTTGTTTGACAATATTGCCCACCATAAAGAGAGAACCCAGTTGCGCTCGGTCACGGCGGAGTCCCTGCATAGAACGCTGGCAGAAGAGCGGCAGGTAGCCGAAGCCGTGTTCTTCTGCGTCTTTCCGGTCGAAAGTCAATACCCGGTCAAATAACGGTGCCTGTGGGGTGTAGTCGTGGATTGTCAGCGCGTCCCAGTTGTAAAGTGTGAACTCCGCTTCCTTCTGCACCTCACGCAGTTGGGCGAGGTTATTCAGGCTAATCTGGTGAGCTTGCAGGAAGACCACCTTGTCATAGCTCACCCCCTTCGAGCGACAGATCGCTTCCGCATGATGTGCCTCCGCGTATTTCTCGTAGCCTGAGCGCGCGGCGGTGCGCACTACCTTGAAAAAGAGATTCCGAGGCTGGATGTCAACATAAGTAACTGAAGCCCCGAGTGCCTCCATCTCGGCAATAATGCTACGAGTATAGGTGTGGTAGTCGAGGCCGAAAAATAGGATGTTCATATCCCCACACACTTCAGGTAACGTCAACCACGTTTACATTCCGCACGTGATTTTTCATCTTGTATGAGCCCGCACCAACACGTTCGAGTGGGAAGAATCTAATCAAACCCGAAAGCACAAACAAGAAAACAAAAGGTGAATAAAATAACGGTTCAGTTGACATGCTACCCACAAGAACAATGAAAAAAAGTATTCGGTGTTTCGGAAAAATCCGCTGCTTGTAGGTTAGAAATAGCACCGCCGCTGCCCATAATAAGCCAGTCGAATAGGCAAGTATCAGAACACCATTAGTTTGACCACGGTCAGTAATCAACGGCGTATCTATGCCATATGGGTTTGCGCTCGCTATCGAAAGATAAGTTTCCGGATTAAAACCGATACCAAATGGATGCGCCAATGCAACTGCTATTCCATTCTGTGTATCAAAACTTCTGGAAAGGAATGACCCAGACTTCTCGCCAACGACCTTATCCTCGACCACAATGGAAGCAAAATTGACATAAAATAACATCGCCGGAAGAACCATGGTGATAAGTATAATCTTACCGAGCGCTCCTTGGCCCCTGTTAATGAATGCAAAATAAGCTATCTGCAAACCGGCAATAACCACCCCCGTTGTAGAAAGCGTCAGAATCACGCCTAACAAAGCCAATGCCGCCCACAGATAACGCCTGGCGTAAAATAAAAAATAATGCAGAGCGATATTGAGGTAGATCTGGTAAACGCCCGGCTCCCAAAATAGCCCTTGGCTTCTGTAAATTCCCAGATATTGTTCTTCCATACCAAAGAAAACAAGAAATCGAAAAGACTTAATAATGGATGGATCTCCGGCGAAAAGATTAAAGGCAAAAGTCACGACCAACCAGTTCAAATATCCATGTAACATAAAAAACATCAGGACTGCCACGAACGTCCTTTCGAAATTTGACTGGCGAATGACTATGTAATTCAGAAGCAGGAGCGCGGTAAGAATGTCATGAAAACGATACACAATGAAAACAATATCGCCAATATCTTGCAAAACTGTAAAGCTATATATCAGATAAACAAAAACAAAAACAAATGCCTTTGCAATTTTCCTAGAGAAGCGAAAGGCTATGCGGCGCAACAAAATATACTGCAAGACAACATTAAGACTTGCAAGCGCAAATATATTAAAATACTGGACAACCCCACTAAGAAGAATTATGACAACAAAGGCGAAAAATAAAACCCAATCGACATTACCAGTCGCTTTGCCAATTTTATAAGTTGCACCCGCACATTCCGGGGTGTTTGGTATTTTAAACATGGTCGATTAAGAATGCGCCATCCGTCCGTGTCCGGCGCCAACACTTCACCGACGAGTCGTATCGCTTCACGATTCGAGCAGGCGCCCCAACTGCAACGCAGAAATCAGGGATGTCCGTCCTGACAACTGACATTGCTCCAATTACGCAGTTTCGGCCAATTTTTGCACCGATAACGCAGGCACCATGGCCTATCCACGAACCTTCACCAATTTCGACAGAAGAAAGTTGTTCAACAGGTTGTTCGAAAATAGGGATAGTAGGGTCATCGAATCGATGACTATTGTCCGCAATGTAGACGTTGTTTGCCGTCATAACTCGCTTCCCGATCACTATGCGACCAGTGGCATAAATATGATTGAAGCGCCCAAGGCGGACCCCATCTGAAATTATCAATTCTGATCGCTGGCCATTCAGGATAGTACGTACAGCGAGATAGGAATGTGCCCCCACCAAGACATCAGAACCGAGGTGGATATTTTTTGCGCCCTCAATCCCTTCCGGGAACAGAATGTTGCAGCGAGGGCCGAATGAGGCGAACCTCCAACCAACAAGCAATCTGAACAATCTACTGTATATAATATTGCGCAACCGGAAGGGCGCCAGTAGATAGCGTCCATTATTTGGTTTCATACGCTCGCCCATTTCGCCATTAGCGCCTTTATTTCCGCCTCACTGTAGAAATGCCGAACAATTTCCGTACCGTATATCTGAACAAGTTTTTCTTGCGAAAGACGGTACGATTTCTTAAGAGTCTCGTAGAATATAGCTTCAGATTTCTCACTACTTTCATTGAAGCGAAACTGGGGGTCCACGTCGACACCAATAAATTCGGAAAGGGCCTTTTCAAACACCCTATCCATTGCTTCGACTTTCAAAATAAGCAGATGCCTGCGATTATCGATCCTATGAATTGAGTACCCTCGCACAGGATCAAATGGAAAAGTGGTAATGTGACGACCTATATGCCCAAAAAAATCTGTAGCGAACCAATCCTCGTAAAACATATGGCCACTCTGCTCAATTTGCTGTATCACAGCAGCCATGGGCGTGTTGTGGATATCAATCTGGTTTGCTAGGTAGTTTTGGATTACGTTTGAAAGATCTCGTGCAATTGGGTCTCGCATCATGCAAATGTAGTAAACCTGCCGATCATGCTCCTCAATGTGCTGCAGTGCGGGCTTGGCCAGTCGAATGTTCCGTGCGAAGTTGGAGCCCGGTAAACGCTTGGAGAGCCACTCGTTTGAAAGAAAATGATTGTGGAATATTCTGCGAAATGGAAAAGACTTAATGAGTGAATAATAAATAGAAGACGAACCCACCTTTCCCATCGTGTACACAATTATGGTCTTATCGGAAATGGCACGATGTCGCCGTAAAGTCGTGAGGGGGCGCGCCAAGGCCAAAGCCCGAAAACGAATCTGCTGCCATACTTTGAGCGCAAGTTGCTTCACGCCACCATGAAGTAAATCATTAAGCGAATAAGAAGCGCGCTGCTTGCTTATTTCAGTTTTATTTTTCATCAATGCTCGTTCCATATTTACGTGCAAAGTCCTCCGTCATACGGAACTCTTCCAGACGTTCCGACAGTGTACGGTCAGGCCAATCCCACCAGCGGCTACGCTGTAGCGCCTCGGCGATCTCCGGCGAGAAGCGGCGTTTCAGCGGGCGAGCCGGGACGCCGCCGACGATGGTGTAGGGCTCAACGTCACGCGTTACGACGGAATTCGCTGCCACTACCGCACCGTCCCCGATGGTTACGCCGCGCATAACAATCGAATTCATGCCGATCCACACGTCGTTGCCAATTACAGGGGGGACCTTCTGCGCCTCCTGTTTGGTCACGACCGCAAGACCACCATAGGCAGGAGATACTGGGAACGGATGGGTCGTCACCGCTGACAGGTCGTGATCACCCGGTCCAATTACTACCTGCCGAGCGATCGAGCAGTACTTGCCGATCCAAGCCGCTTCGACATAGGAGCGCGGTCCGCTGATGTAGGAGAAATCTCCATGGACCACATCTGCACCAACCTCCGCCCCCCGCCGGACGATGGCCCGATGCCCGGTTCGGGCGCGAGGTGATACGCCCATGCCCTCCACAGGAGTATTTCGCAGCTGGTTCATTACTTGCCACCTAGATCCAAGAGCGCAGCGGACCAACGAGTCGCCGTAATAACTCGCGCATTACGCAGATCCTATGTTGTTGCTCTGACGACGCTGTACCTGCAAGAGCAGTATCGTTCCCGGCAGAGTGGCGAGGCCGCGCGCAATCAGCACGGAAACAAGATTGAAATGACCTGCCACCCAGAACAGCGTGAGACCGACGCAGAAGAGGCTCAGTGTCATAAGGCCAGACACTAACAGCGGGCGCATTTCTCCCGAGGAGTAAAGCACCATCGACGCTATATTTTGTAACGTGAATAGCACCAGCCCCGGTAACGCATAGTAAACCAACGCAGCGCTGTCTGTGAAAGCAGGTAGGAACCGCTCTATGATTGTCGGCATCAAGAACACGGTGACCAGCACAGCCAGCAATAAATAGGCTAGCAGGTCGCGCTGGTGGCGACGAATGAGGGTCATCAGCAGCTGATGATCATGTGCAACGTAGGCCCGTTTGGCCTGTGGAAAATTGGCGTTCAGCAGGGCGGCCGGGATCAAGCCAAAGAAAGTCGTGTACATCAGCACGATGTAAAGCTCTCCGAGCGCTTCGGAGCCAAGGATAGCCGCAATAGACCACCGCTCAACTTGATGCATGAGCAATACGGCTAAGCCGCTGAGGAAGGGCATCAAACCGAGGCGAAAGAGGAGACGCAGTGTCTCTCGGTGCACCCCCAGTGACCGAGGTCGCAGATTCGGATCAAGCACTATCGCCGCAAAAGCGACGATCAACGGTTGCAGCAACAACGACGCTAGCGCCGCGCTTAACCCGTAGTCGAGCGAAATGAAGGCCGCCAAGAGCGAGATCAGAACCGCCGCGGCGTTGATCAGGTTAGAGCGCCCAAGATGACCGTCGGCAATCAATGCGTTATTCATCCACGTCGAAGCAAGGGTGGCGATGCCCGCGGCGAACCCGAATGCCAGCGTCCCGGGCCACACCACGTCAGCGAGTACACCTGTCGTCTGAAACACGAATGTCAAAATGATCGCAACGGGTATCAATGCGAGGATGCCCGTCGCCATCAGTTCCACGATCCGTCGGTTTACGTCGCGGTTACGGGCTGCATATTGATTGTAGGCGCCGTTGATCATGCCGAACTGCACAAAACCCACCAGCATGATCAGTGTGCTCATCAGCGTGATCTGCCCCAGGGAGGCGAGATCAAGCGATTTCATGAAGAAGAGGTTGCGCGCAAAGGCAAGCAGGCTGACGAGAATCGTCACAACCACATAGCGGTACCTTGGATTGATCAATTTATGAAAAAGTGAGTGCATATTCATTACACGGCCTGCAAGGTCGTGAGAAGGCCCTCTGCCACCTCTTTTGCGTTTTGCTCCAGATCAATGCCATAGCGTTGTGCGCGTCCGGCAAAGTAGTCCGTGAAACCCAGGTGTAATGCGACGAAGTATGCAGTCAGGTAGCTATTGAGCTCTATATCACCAATTGGGGTGCGAATAGAGGCGGCGTAGAGCGCTTCGCGTAGATCGCGAATGTTGTACAAGTAGATCACGCCTGGGGCAGACGAATAGAATGTCTTGCCAAAGGTGAAAACCTGCTTCCCTAGAAGCAGGGCCTCGAACCCTGCTGTGCCGGTCTGGGTAATCACCCCGAGCGAATGGGCCGTAACCTCCTTACCAGAAACAGAATTATCCAGTAGCCGAATATTGGGCACGGATTTCAAAGTGAGATAATCGTCGGCGGATCGGTAGCCGTGATCATGGGGGTGGTCCTTGACATACAACAGGACGCCCGGGGGTAACTGGGCAGCTATGTTCTGAATCAGTTTCACCTGATTGGTGTAGAGCCCGTGTGCATGGTAGAGGACGACAGCTTCTGGTTCTAGGTGTAGCGGGTAGAAGTAGTAACGCGGCGACGGATCAAAGGAATCGAAGCGCACTTCACTGCGGTAGCGCAGCAGATTGAGGAATTTCTTTTCGGTATCGTGGCGTTCAGCCGACCAAAAGTCGATGTTGTCCAACACCCTGTCATATGGATTGCCACGCAATAATCGGCGTAGCCTTTTATAAAGTGCCATAGCAGCTAATCGCGCAAGAGACGGTCTTTTGAATGCACCACCAAGAAAGACAGAGAAACTCTTGCGAAATTCGTCAAGAAAAGTGGCGCAGCGAAGTTCGTCTACTGCCAGATTTCCCATCTCCACCGCTGTCAGTGCGCGATCAAGGTCGGGACAAGTGAAATCGAAGCCCGACATTAGAAGATGCTTGAAGCCATTTCCTGGGCCCTGGGCCATGATGAAATAAAGATAATGCCCGCTACGCTGCGCACAATGCATCGCGGCTACGAAATTGAACATCAGCGAACAGGTTTCGTGTAGCACAACGTTGGCGTTGTGAAGATCGAGGAACTTGCTCCAGAACCGATGGTAGGTCACAGTCAAAAGCTGTGCTTCTTCCAGCGACAACAGGGAGAAACCACGGTCGCTCTGGATTGCCCCATTCAGGTTGAAAGCGCCTCCAGACTGCTGGATAAACATTTCGTCGATGGCCGCCAGAGAGGCAGCGTCGGCCACAGTAGATGAATGCAGACGTCGCACCTCATCTTTGAAAATTGTGATTGGCTGAGTTATTCCCAATTCACGCAGGCGGTCTGCCTCAACCGCACTGTAGGCGAGATGCACGATACGTACGTTGCCCTCTAGCGCTTTCCCTAAAGGGGCAAATAAATCGGTGAGTTCGCAACGGTGAAACAAAATAATGGTCTTCATGCTTTTTTCTTATAGAAAGAAGGGCTATCACCCTATCGATGTCCGCATATTTGTTGATGTCCATATTCCATTGGGCAGCGTGGCCGCGTTGTCCAAATAATTGCGTTGCATGAATAAATAAACAGTTCAAAAACAGCAGAGCATATTTTCAGCCAATTTCCAATCCCATTCCGTGTCGATATCCAATGCCTCGCGCTTGTCTTCGATCACCTGCGGCACCGTGTCTTTCCCCAGAAAACTGAAATGCGATCTTAAGTAGGCGGGGCTTGCGAGGAAAAGCTCCCCATTTATCACGTACGCCGGCGGAAGATCCTGTGATCGACTTGGTTGATCAACCTCATTTACAAAGGGGCAAATTGCATCGCCAACAACGCGATAGCACCACATGGGATGTGACTCTGCAGGTGAAAATGCAACTACAGGCCTGTTTCCATATTGATCAAATAGACTGATACCAGTCTGAATCGTATGGGCCGTGCGAAATGGCGAAGTGGGTTGCAACAGCAACAGACCATCCACCCGCCCTATTGCTTTCTCGTACCAATCCAGCGCGTGCAAACACACCGCAATTGACGTGGCTGTGTCTGTTGCCAGCTCATCTGGCCTAAGCCAGGGCACTAGAGCACCTGCCGCGCGGGCCACCTCGGCAACGGCCGGACTGTCGGTGGATACCAGGATGTCGGTTATTTCGGGAATACCTTGCGCGGCTTCAATGGTCCAGTTAATCAGCGGCTTGCCACCCAGTTCCCGAATGTTCTTGTTGGGCACGCGTTTGGAGCCGCCGCGGGCGGGGATCAACGCCAATAATTTCATGCTGCCCCCCCGACACGCTGCGCGGTCTCGTAGTCGCTGGGCCGCCCCACATCCAGCCAGGGCTCATGCATGGGGTAAGCCACGGTGCGCAAGCCCTTGGCTTGCAGACGTTCGAATAAAGTGGGCATATCGCAGGGCTCGTTGGCGGCGAGGACATCGAGGGCTTCCGGCGCAAGAACGTAGACGCCGGCGTTGATGTGGCTCCTAGCGACGGGTTTTTCCTCGAAGCCGATAATGTCCACACCCTGGGTCTGTACAACTCCGAACGGGTGTTGCCACTCGTGCACCCTGACCGCCATGGTGGCGGCCGCTTCATGTCGGACGTGGAAATCGAGTAATTCTCCATAGTGAATGTCAGTGAGCACGTCTCCATTGGTGACCACGAAAGGGGCTTCTGGTTTCTCTGGAAACAGGCTGAGGGCCCCAGCGGTACCTAGTGGGGTCTTTTCACGCAGGTATTCAATCTCTGCCTTCAGTCGTTCCCCGTTGCCGAAATGGCCTTCGATCATGTGGCCCAAGTAATGCACCGCCAAGAGAAAGTGGCTGAAACCATCGGCCATGGCGCGCTGTATGATGTGTTCCAACATGGGCTTCCCGCCCACGGGCAGCATAGGTTTTGGGCAGTTTTCCGTATGCGGACGCAGCCGGGTGCCCTTGCCGCCGGCCATGATCACCATGAGATTTGGGCGCTCCTGTGGCGCATTGATTTCATCCCACAGATGTAGACCGACAACTTGATGTCGATCATCCACCACAGGGATTTGCTGAATTCTGTTGGCCACCATCAGCTGAATAACGGTGTCTCGCCCCATATCCGGGGGAACGACAAAGGCATTGCGATGAATGACCGTGGTGATCGGGCTGATCAGATCCAGCCCGCGCAGCAGGCCCCGGCGAATATCACCGTCGGAAATGGTACCTTCCAGTTCGCCTGATTCGTTGGTGACCAGAACGATCTTGATCGCCACCTGATCCAGATTGCGAATGGCTTCCTGGATGGTGGCGCTGGTCGACAACAGTGCGCGGCGCCAGATTTGTGCGTCAGTGTTCACGGCGAGTTCGCCTCTTCAGAAAATGTATAGATCGTGGACATGTTTCTTCACCAGATCGTCGAGGATATCCACCGCAGGTGGATTCGAGATACTGGGAGCTCCGTTCCGCAACTCGCCCCACTAATAAGCAACCTCGGCACTGTTTGAGTGCACGGTGCTACCTATACATCGCACATCACACCACTGCTGCTGGCGGTGTACTGCGCCCATGCGATCAGAGACCGGTCGCCCCTCTGTGAAAAGTTTAATGCTGGACCATCTCAGGTCGTAGCTTAACCAAGGGTGGCAGGTGGCAGTTTCGCTAGGCATGGGCAGAATAGAGATCGGAGGGATCAGGATGGGGAGTGTGGCATTCCTGGCTTTTCCCCCAAAATGATCCACTCGCTGACTTCTCGTTGGCGTGCCTCGGCTGTCCAGCTGATGCGCTCTACCGACTGTATGGTAAAGCCACGAATCAGATCTGGAATGTCTTCCAGCGCAGTGAATCTGATAAATCCCTTGCCCATCAGAGGGCCTACTGCTGGGTACCTGCAATTCACGCCGGCTTGTTCACCGGTGTCCGCGCCCCAGGTGTTTGGAGTAAACGTGCGTGAATACAGTTTGCCGCCAGGTTTTACGATTCTGGCCATTTCGTCGTAGATGCGGATTGAGGTGGCGAAATCGTTGCAGGACAGCGCTTCTATATCCATGACCGCATCGAAGCTCGCATCCGGATAGGGCAAGGATTCAATATCCCCCACATGTAATTCACCACGCATCTGCCAACCAGGAAATTCGCGGTCCAGACGTTCCCTTGCCTGGGCAATCGCCGTTTCTGAACCATCGATTCCAGTAAAGGAAAAGCCTTCCCTTGCGAGGTACCAGATATTTGCACCTGGCCCACAGCCGACTTCAAGGATGCGTATGGCGGAACGATCCGGCACACGATAGAAGTTCCTCGCGACAAAGCGAATTTGCTCCTCGCCCGGATACTGGCCCCAAGTTTGGCTGCGAAAAACGGATTCCCATACTGGATCCCACATTTCAGACTCCTCTACGGTAATTAGGTAGCATGGTTCTTACTTGCGATAAAACAATATACGGCTGGAAGTGTTGCCGACATATTGGTGATAAGAGTCTTTCAGTGCGGCATAGGCCTGTGCTTGATGGATGTTGAAGCCGAACCGGAATGTCGCACGCTGCGAAGAGAACCCCGCCTTAAAAAACAGCAGAGGATTGTCGGATCGCCTATCCGTACCTCCACCCAGATAAAACTGTTGCAAACCACGGTCACGCCCCATAGCCGCCGCAGCATCGAGGAGCAGGTTGGTGGCGGCCAGTTTCCTGCCTAGGGCGGACGTGGCCGACAGGTGGTATTCCAGGGTTTCCCCAGCCGCGAAGAACAGACCGGCTGCCAGCCATTCGCCGTCGCGGGCACAAACCAGTAGGCTGACGCCGGGCAATTGCGCCAGCGCGGAAAAATAGGCATCGTCAAACAGATAATACGGTTCCGCTCCGATTGCGACCATGCCGTCCCTGTAAAAGGATGCGAAGCATCCGGTGATTTCTTCATTCGGCCGTATTTCCACGCTTAGACTGGCCTGCTCTGCCTTGCGCACCGCCGTGCGGCAACGTACCTCATAGTTGGCACGCAAATCCGCGACCTGCAACGGGACAACGATGGTGCTACGGTCCAGACGAATCTCTCCGAAATAGGGTTGCCAAGAGGCGGCCAGCGGATGCAGACGGACGAATTCGACCAAGATGCGATGGTCATGGCACCAGACTTGGTAGTTTGCCCATGCGCGTTCCAGAAACGCCGGAGCATCGTAATTGCATAGCGGGCCGCCATAGCCATATGGCGACTGGAAATCGTCGAACTCCGGAGCCATGACGACTGTGCCGCGATGTACACCATGCAACCAGAAAGCATCGCCTTCGCGATAGCCGAGAAACAGAGTGGCGAGCGTTTCGTCGCGTGCTGCATCGGCGTGGACATAGGCTGGCGAGAGCGTGGTGATCTGCCGTTGCGGCGGCAATTCAGCAAACCAAGATTCCGCTTCTGTCAGGGAGAGTTCAGTAATCACCTTCGCATTTCCACCTGGGCGCATTTGCAATCGTCGGAGCAGCCAACCGAGCGGTTACTCCGATCAACCAGCGAGTGCTGCTCCACGAGTGCACGCAGGGTCTTCCAACGGGTTCCCGCAGAGGCGCTGCAGGGTTTGGGTTTCACCACTGCGCTAGCCGGCACCGGCCCGGAGAGGTTGCCCCGGTGCAACAAGGCGCGGAAAATGTCGCCATCATTGAGGTAGCGCAGTGTGCCCTTGACCGACATTTCGGGCAGAACCAGTGCCGTTTTCCAGGTCGTTTCCATGTCTGCTCCCTTACACAGCGTCCGGTTGGAGCATTTCGTCGGCGCGGTGGTCGCGGCTGGCTGGCTTGCCCAGGTATTCCCAGTAACGCAGCGGGGAAATACCGCTGCCGGGGCGCTTGCAGGTCAGGTTCTCGCTATTCCACATCTCCCCGGTTGCGACTGCGCACGCCGCCACAAGGCTGCGTCGGGCGATGGTCTGGTTGCCTTGTTCCGCTGCCGTGGGGCGCTTGTGGCCGTCGCCCAGGGCGGCTTCCACTTGGCGGATGCCGGCGAGCATAGCGGCCAGTTCTCCCGGCTCCAGCGAAGCCAGGTGATCGGGGCCGGGCAGGCTGCGGTCCAGGGTGAAATGTTTTTCGATGATGCTGGCGCCACGTGCAACTGCAGCGATGGGAATGGCGATGCCCGGCGTGTGGTCGGACAGGCCCACGGGCAGGCCAAAGGCCGCAGACAGTGTGTCCATGACACGCAGGTTGACCTGATCGTAGGGTGCGGGATATTCGGTGGTGCAATGCAGCAGCGAGACCTTCCCCTTCAGCACCCTTTGACCCGCATCGCTGGAGTAGGCATCGAGGAAGGCCCGCGACGAAGGGGTGGCGGGAATCCCGAGATAGGCGTAAGCGAGGATGCCGAGCGCCATTTCGACCTCGCCCAGCGTACTCATCCCGGTGGAAAGAATCACCGGTCGACCTAGACGGGCGATGTGGAGCAGGAACGGGGCATTGGTGATCTCGCCCGACGGGATTTTCAGCAGGGGGACGTCGAGTTCCCGTACCAGGAAATCCGCGCTGCCAGGATCGAAAGGGGTCGAGAGAAACAGTATGCCGCGTGCGCGGCAGTGCTCCAGCAGGCGGCGGTGGTCGTCGCCGGACAATTCCAGCTTGCGAACCATGTCGAGCTGGCTTTCTTCTTCTCCTGTGCTGGATTTCTGGTATTCGGCCTTGGGTGCTGCCAGGCTGATCACCGCTTCGGATTTGAAGGTCTGGAATTTTACTGCATCTGCACCAGCCTCCTTGGCCGCATCAATCAATTGCAGCGCCAAGTCTAGCGAACCATTGTGGTTTACGCCGGCTTCGGCGATGACGAATACTTTGTTCATGGGGTATTTCCAGTGAAGTATCGCAGAGCGAGGACAAGATTCCATTCAGAGGTCGTAGAAGCGCTTTCCCAACTGAATTGGGATGCTGTGGGATGCTAGGATTTGTGCGATCTGCCGAGAGGCATCGCAATCGCCATACAACGACACGGTGTCGGCAAGAACAGTTCGGAATTCCGGCGAAAGAACACGCTGGATCGCATGTACGATGGCGTCCCGGTTTTCACCGCAATCCAGGATGGAACTGGCGCGCAGACGGCCATCCTGGCGAGTACCGATATTCACCGTTGCCACTTTCAGTGCGGGAATTTCTATGATGCCACTGGAGGAGTTGCCGATTACAGCATCAGCCTGACGCGCCAAGCTGAGATAGCGTAATTGACCCAGGGAAACAACATAGCGTGTCGGCGCCACCCGCTGGTTAGCCCAGGTTTCTGCCATCTCGGCGAGCCGGCGTCCGCCAGCGTCGGCGTTGGGGCGGGTCAGAATCACGCTGGCCTGTGGGAACTGGTCCAGTGCCGACAACAGCTCCGCAAAAGCTTGTTCAGGCGGCAGTACGCCGAGGGTAGCAGGGTGGTAGGTAACCATGAACAGCGGATGCGCAAGGGGGATGCCGAGTTCGGTTTCCAGCGCCGCACGATCCAGCAGTGGCAGTTTGCGCACCGAATCAAGGCCAGGGTCGCCGACATTGAATACCCGCTCCGGGGCTTCTCCCAGTTGGATCACTCGCTGGCGATAGACCTCCGCCGCCACGAAATGCCACCACGAGGCCTTGCTGATGGCATGGCGGATCCAGTCATCTACTGCACCCTCGGTCACTTCTCCACCAGAAATATGGGCTACCGGAATGCCCATGAGCGAAGCTGCCTGAGTGGCAGCCAGCATTTCATAACGGTCACCGATGACTACCACGATGTCCGGCTGCAATCTGCGCAAAGCATCGGCGCAGCCGATCATGCCGATGCCCAGAGACTTCACCATGCCGACTGGACTGTCGCTGGAAAGTTGGGATTCCACCTGTTCATCAATGTTGAATCCGTCCGCGATGATTTCATCAATGGTATTGCCGAATTCTGGAGCCAAGTGCATCCCGGTGACTATCAATTGCAGCTTGAGAGTCGGGGCTGCGTCGATTTCACGCATCAACCAGCGCAACACGCCGTATTCCGCTCGGCTGCCTGTGACGACGCAGATTTTTCGCCGGGAAATCATGTGTTTTCTCCCAGTACGGCTCCGCTAGGCAGGTTGATGAGACGTTGCTCAAGCAATTCCGAACATTCCAACTCCATACGCGGGCAGTCCCGGTAGGGTTGCAGATGGTTCAATAATGACCAGACAGGTCGGGTCATCAAGCCGGCATCATTGGTGGCTTGCAGGATTACATCTCGCTGCTCAGTCTTGGCGACATCCAGCAGCAAGGCTTGGAGCCAGTAGTTGCTTTGGCAACCCGCAGGTTCGGACACGATCTTGGCACCCTGAATATATTGGAAGGCGGTCTGATAGCGCTGGAACAGGCGGCGCTTGGCTTCCAGAAAGCCAGGCAGTTGTTCGAGTTGGGCGCAGCCCAGAGCGGCATTGATGTTGGGTAGGCGGTAGTTGTAGCCGATCTGGTCATGCTCGAAGGCCCAGCGATGCGGCAGCTTGGCGGTGGTGGTGATGTGCTTGGCCGTTTTTGCGAGTTGCGGATCATTGGTGAGGATGGCGCCGCCGCCCCCCGTGGTGATGGTCTTGTTGCCGTTGAAGCTGAGCGTACCGAACAGGCCGATGGTGCCGGTATGGCGACCGTGGTAGTAACTGCCCAGGGATTCCGCCGCATCCTCCACCAAGACCAGATTGAAGTCCTGGGCGAGTGCGAGCAGGCCGTCCAGATCGACTGGGTGGCCGAAGGTATGCATGGGCACCACGGCGCGGATGACGCGGCCGCTGGCGCGGTTGATGCACTGGCCGCCGCGCTGTTCGGTGGTGGCCTGGAGATGGGCGCGCAACTTGTCGGCGTCGATTCCCAGGGTGGTTTCCTCGCTGTCGACGAAGTGACAGACGGCGTCGCAATAGGCTACGGCGTTGGCGGTGGCGACAAAGGTCAGCGCAGGAATCAAGACTTCATCGCCGGCCTGGACGCCAGCAAGCTTCAAGGCAATGTGCAGGGCGGCGGTGCCGTTGACTACGGCCACGGCGTGTTTTGCGCCGGTGAAGGCGGCCAGATCAGCCTCAAAGCGGTCAACGAATTTGCCCACTGAGGAAACAAAGGTGCTGTCCAGGCATTCCTTCAGATAAACCCATTCGTTCCCGGCAAAACGCGGTTCATGCAGAACGACGGGATTTGGGCCGACCACCTCGCGCAGGGCGGCGATGACCTCTTCGACAAAAGTACTTCGATCCACGGGCATGGTGTCAGAGGTTGTAGATATCGGCCTTGTAGCCGCGAAGATTCTCGGGGTGGGAGAACCATTCCGCAGTTTCAGTCAGACCCCGTTTGAAACCCTCGCGACCGCCATATGCGGGTTGCCAGCCGAACAGGTCTTTGGCCTTAGCGTTGTCGGCCCATAGGCGCTCGACCTCGGATTTTTCCGGGCGCAGTCGCGCTTCGTCGGTAAGGATTTCAATTTCAGTGTTCATGGCCTCGGCGATGAGGCGAGCAGTCTCGCCAATGGTGATTTCAAAATTGCTGCCAAAGTTGACCACTTCGCCCAGACCCTGGTCTGAATTCAGGGCGGCGATGAATCCGGCCACAGTGTCCTTGACGAAGTTGAAGTCACGGGTGGGGGAAACCGCACCCAGCTTGATCTGGCGACGGCCGTTGGCGATCTGAGCGATGATGGTCGGGATTACAGCGCGTGCAGACTGGCGCGGACCATAGGTGTTGAATGGGCGGGCAATCACAACCGGTAAACCAAAGGCCGCATAAAAGGAATAGGCCAGTTGGTCGGCGGCGATCTTGGTGGCCGAATAGGGGGACTGACCCTGGAGCGGGTGCTCCTCGGTGATGGGAACGAAGCGCGCCGTGCCGTATACCTCGCTGGTGGAAGTGTGGATTACTCGTTTCACGCCCAATTCCCGCGCCGCCTGGAGAACGTTCAGGGTGCCCTTGACGTTGGTATCCACGTAGGTATCAGGAGAATGATAGGAATAGGGAATGGCGATGAGCGCAGCCAGGTGCAGCACGGCATCGCAACCCTTCATTGCTTCCTTCACGCCGTGGGGGTCGCGGATATCTCCCGCAAATACATCCATATTTTCGCGAATATCCCGTGGTGCATGATCAAGCCAGCCCCAAGAGTTGAAGGAGTTATACAGAACAAATGGACGTACCTTATAACCTTGGCGGACTAGTGCTTCGGTCAAATGAGAGCCAATAAAGCCGTCGGCACCGGTAACAAGTATTTTTTGATTTTTCATTGCTTCAGTCGGTTTTAACAGACGCGGTGAAATGCGTGAACGGAAAATATTGCAGAAACCTTGTGTAATTGATGGTGCACACAACATCGGCAATCATGACCTTGAGCGCCAGATGATTGTCCATGATGTCACCTACCACCAGTTCGCCCCGCCGGGAGCAGGATGGATATCCTGCTCCCGCATTTCCCTGAAGGCCGCAACCAAGACCAGATCGTCACGTGTACCGGTCGACAGATTATCCAGAACACGGATGGCGTGTTCGCCCTGCTGATTAAGTCTTTGAATGAGTGCCGTGCCAAGAAAGCCGCAGCCGCTAGTTATTAGCCAGTTCATAAGTTGATTGCCTTTGAGATTTGGGGTCGATTGGATTCCATTGCGGGTAAAGCCACGGCATTCCTTTATTCAAAGGGGCGTGGTTCCCGCCATCAGGAGCGCGGCTATGGGGGCCATCGGCATCAACGCAACCGTTCACAAGCCTGGCAAAGCCAGTCTCTTACAACCACATTGCGGCTGATCATGCTTGCAGCTCTTGTTGGAATCTCTGGTAGGCGTGAAGCAAACCCTCCCGCAGTCCAACTGTAGGCTGCCATCCAAGGGCGCGAAGGCGGCTGACATCCATCAGCTTTCTCGGCGTGCCGTCGGGTTTGGTGCTGTCGAAAGTGATTTCGCCGGTATAGCCGACGATGCCTTTTACAGTCTCGGCCAGTTCTTTAATGGTGAGGTCCTCGCCGACGCCGATGTTGACCAGCGGCGGCATGAAGATGCCGGTCTTGGCTTCGTCGCTGCCCAGCAGCGTCTGGAATTGTGCGTCCGGCAGGTTCATCAGGTGAACGCAGGCGTCGGCCATGTCTTCGCTGTAGAGGAATTCGCGCTTCGGCGTGCCAGTACCCCAGACAGTGACGCTGGCGGCGTTGTTTTTTTTGGCTTCGTGAAACTTGCGGATCAGTGCGGGGATGACGTGACTGTTTTCCGGGTGGTAGTTGTCGCCGGGACCGTAAAGGTTGGTCGGCATCACGGCCAGATACTTGGTGCCGTATTGGCGGTTGTAACTCCAGCACATTTCCACTCCGGCGATCTTGGCCAGGGCGTAGGGACGGTTGGTGGCTTCGAGCGGGCCGGTGAGGAGGTATTCCTCTTTCATCGGTTGCGGGCAGAGCTTGGGGTATATGCAACTTGAGCCGAGGAAGAGCAGACGTTCGACGTTGTTCTTGTAGGCGGCGTGGATGATGTTGGTCTGGATGGCGAGGTTGTCGCCGATGAATTCGGCGGGATATTCGTTGTTGGCGTGAATGCCGCCGACCTTGGCGGCGGCGAGAAAGACGTAGTCGGGCTTTTCTGTGGCAACGAAGGCTTCGACGGCAGCCTGGTTGGTCAGGTCGAGCTCGGCATGGGTGCGGGTGAGGAAGTTGCTGTAACCCTTGGCTTGCAGGTTGCGTACCAGGGCGGAGCCAACCAGGCCACGATGGCCGGCGATGTAGATTTTGTCGGTGGGATTCATTTCTTCTTTGCCTTCATCGACAAATCGTCTTCATACGTAAATTGGTCGAAGACCTCGTGGATTGAGACATGCCAGGTTGTTTGGCACTTCCCCACGGGGTGAGTGGAGGCTCCACTCGTAGGAGCGCCTTCCAAGGCGCGATCACTCCGGCCATCGCGCCTTGGAAGGCGCTCCTACGACAATCCACAACTGCTGATTTAAGGTGGAAATACATGCTGATCACAATTCCAAGGAAGCGGCAAATCTCTGGCATCACTTTACTCGTGATAATCCATGGCCTTGTAACCGTGTTTCTTGACCAGTTCGTCGCGCTCGGCGGCTTTCAGGTCTTCCCGCACCATTTCTGCGACGAGTTCATCGAAGGTGATTTTGGGTGTCCAACCGAGTTTGGCTTTGGCTTTGGCGGGGTCGCCGAGCAGGGTTTCGACTTCGGTCGGGCGGAAATAGCGCGGGTCCACGGCGACGATGCAACGACCCGTAGGAGCGGCGTCGTCGCCGAGATTTTCAGATGACGCGGATCGCGGCTTGGAAGCTGCTCCTACGGGTTCTAGGTAGCCTTTTTCTTCGACGCCCTGGCCTTCCCAGCGGATGTTCATGCCGAGTTCTTTGGCAGCGGCATTGACGAAGTCACGCACTGAGTACTGCACGCCAGTGGCGATGACGAAGTCTTCCGGTTTGTCCTGTTGCAACATCAGCCACTGCATTTCTACATAGTCTTTGGCATGACCCCAGTCGCGTTTGGCGTCCATGTTGCCCAGATACAGGCAGTCTTGCAGACCGAGCTTGATGCGGGCGAGGGCTCTCGTAATCTTGCGGGTCACGAAGGTTTCACCGCGGATCGGACTTTCGTGGTTGAACAGGATGCCGTTGCAGGCGTACATGCCATAGGCTTCGCGGTAGTTGACCGTGATCCAGTAGGCATAGAGCTTGGCGCAGGCGTAAGGACTGCGCGGATAGAACGGGGTGGTTTCCTTTTGGGGGGTTTCCTGCACCAAGCCGAACAGTTCGCTGGTACTGGCTTGGTAGAAGCGAGTTTTCTTGTCCAGGCCGAGGATGCGGATGGCTTCGAGGATGCGCAGCGAACCCAACGCGTCGGAGTTGGCGGTGTACTCAGGTTCTTCGAAGCTGACTGCAACGTGGCTCTGCGCGGCGAGGTTGTAGATTTCGTCGGGCTGCACCTGCTGGATGATGCGGATCAGACTGGAGCTGTCGGTCAAATCGCCGTGGTGCAGGATGAACTTGCGTCCGGTTTCGTGCGGGTCCTGGTACAGGTGGTCGATACGATCGGTGTTGAACAGGGAGGTGCGGCGTTTGATGCCATGCACTTCGTAACCTTTGTTCAGCAGGAATTCGGCGAGGTAGGCACCGTCCTGGCCGGTGACGCCGGTGATCAGCGCTATTTTGTTGTATTTATTCATGATTTGTATTCAGACGGAATAGGGGTTGGTTTCAGCCGATTTGGGGCGACTGATTGAATTAGATTCCAGCTTTGCCTGGAATGACAAAAGGTAAGACTCACAGCTTCAATATCCGCCCAAAGCCGGCGCGAACGGCTGCCAGCTTGGCGGTACTTTCGGGATCATGTTGGGTGTTTTGCAGCGCATTGCGAACAAATACGAACAACAGCAACACAAAGCCCGAGGCCAATGAAGCCAAGATGGCAATCTGCGCCTTCTTGGGTTTCGACTTGCGCTCCGGCGTCTCCGCCACATCCACCACCTGGATGACGGTACCTTCGCGGGATTCGTCGATTTTGGCCAGTTCGTATTGTTTGGCCAGTTGTTCGAACAGCACTTCGTTGTACTTGAAGTCGCGGTAGCGGTTGATGTATTCGGCGTTGCCGCCGGTGGGGCGGTTGTGCTCGATCTTGCCAAGTTGCGCACGAAGTGCAGAAAGTTCCTGCTGGGCCTGGCGGAGGTCGGGGCTGTTTTCGGTCAGATAGCCGCGCATGCTGGCAAGCTGCACTTCCTTGGACACCACTTGTGCCTTGAGGGTGGCGATGCCTTCGCCGAGTGCTTCCGGGTTGAATTTCAGCACGTTCTCGCCGACGCCAACGCCCCCCAAGGCGATCTCGGCACGAACCAGATTTGCCTTGGCCTTGCTCAATTCGTTCTCAAAAAACTGCCGACGCTGCTGCGCCTCGGTGAGCGCAAGCCTCCCGTTCAGCGCAGACAACTCTTCTACATAGGCATTGGCCATCGCGGCGGCACGCTTGGGATCGTAGTCGTCCACTTCAATAGTGATCAGGCCATCCTTGCCAGCGCTGATTTTGGAATTGTTTGCCAGCGTGGTGCGAGCGTCCTCGCGGTAGTTGGCTTCATACACGTCCATCAGCTTGAAGCGATCGAGCATGCGGTCGGCCAGGCTTCGGCTCTTGATCAGCCCGACATACATGTCGGCCGGGTTTTTGATCCCGGCAGCTGCACCCGCCATACCCGCCAAAGCCCCCAGTTGCGCCAGGGCAGCGGCAGCCCCGCCCTGTTGCTGCTGCGGCGTCATGATACGGGTGGTGGCGGTGAAGGTGGGCGTGATCAAAAAAGACAAGCCCAAAGCGCCCAGTCCAACGATGAGCGGGCCAAAGATCAACAGGCGGGCGTTTTCAGCCAAGGTCTGGAGAAGATCCAGCAGACTGATTTCGTCCTCTTCTGGCGAATCCGTCACAACAGTCGTGTTGTTTTCGTTCATGGTTCCGCCCTTACAAGCTATTCAAGGCGGCGACACCCAGACCTAGCTGATAGAGGATCTGCGTCCAGTCCTTCAGGCCGGTGACGAACTTGGTCCAGCCGGTTTCACGATCCAGCTTGGCGGGGACGACAACGGTATCGCCCGGCATCAGCTCAATATCCTCAAAACTGCTCATCCGGAACAGACTGTTGTTGTCGCGTGCGGCCTTCACGCTGCCATCTGCGCGGAGGACGAAGGCATTGTCAGGCTCGGCGCTCTCGCTTAGACCCGCGGTCTTCAGCACATCTCCCACGGTCCTGCCGGGGCGGTAGAGGATGGCATTTTCGTTGAATACCTCGCCCACGGCGGCAACGAAACCCGGTCGGCCAGGAATAAAGATTGCATCACCGTCCTCCAACGGCAGAGCCGGTAAAGCAGTCAACACCAGTTCAGTTGCCGGCAGTTCCAAACTGACACGTCCGTTGCTCTTGAATGTTTTCATGCGAGCAAGCTGTTGCTGCTGCATTTGCTGCTGCCGCGCGATGATTTGGGCCTGCGCTTCTTTTTCCGTCTTGATATTGGCCAACTGTATGCTTGACTCGGCCTGTAGCTGTTCTTCCAGCTTGCGGATCACGCTATCGAGGTTTTTCTGCTGCTGTTTGCGTACCGATTCGCGCGTGAATTCGGTGCCATAAAGATAGGCATTGCGAGTCACCCCACCCAGGCGGGTGAGCAATTGCAGCAAGGTTTCTCCCGCCTCGATCTGATAGATCCCCGGCGTAGCGACTTCGCCCTCCACGCGCACCAGACGGGTTTGGCGATCCTGTGGTACACGCAGATCTTTCTGGGAGAGGATGGTGACGACATCTCCGGGTTCCAGTGCCAGGTTATGTTGAACATCACCCTTCAGCACAGCGCGCCCCAGATTGAACGGGATTAGCCGTGTGGTCAGGGTGGCGCGATCCAGGCGTTCAATCACGGCGTAGTCCCAGTTCACTTCATCCAGCAGGTTGCGCACGCCTCGCTCCACATCAGAGGAGTCGGCCATGTCTGATTTTTTGTCGAACAGTACCAGTAGGTTCTTGCGCTGATAGTAATCAGGGGTAATCAACGCTTCGCGGTCGGGTATCAGATCGCGAATTCTCATGCCGGCGGTGTAGGGATAACGCAGAGGATTCGCCACATTGCCGCGTAGGGTCACTGCGTTGGCAAACTGCGGGCTTATCTCGAACAAAGTCAGGATGTCGCCATCGCGCAGCGGCAGTTTCAGCCCCTTGCTGTCGAGCACAAAGTCTTCCACCCGGCGGGCTTTGTCGGCGGACGGATCGATCCGCTCCAGCAAGGCCTTCCCGGGCTTAACAAGCACAGACAAGCCACCGCCCAAAGCTAGCACCTCGCCAACGCTGCTGGCGCCTTTCAGTTCATAGATTGCCGGTTGCTCGAATGCGCCCTGCACGGCCACGCGCGGGCCGACCGGAGGAATGACGATGACGTCGCCCGGTTGCAGTGGTACGTCGCCGCTGCGGTCACCGCGCGCAATGAAGTTGTAGAGATCCATTTCGCCGACGACACGGCCATCGCGTTTCAACTGGATATTCCGCATCGAGCCATTGCTGCTGGGACCGCCCACTTCGAACAGCGCATTGATCAACGTGGAAAGGCTGGAAACGGTATAAGTACCCGGTTGATGCGCCTGGCCGACGACGTAGATCTGGATGCTGCGCAAGCGGCCCAGCGTGGCATTCAGGTTGAAATTGGTGAAGACCCGGCCAATCTTGCTGCGCAACACGGATTCCAGGTCGCCGGCACGCACGCCGGTGAGATTGATCACGCCAACTTTGGGCAGGTTGATCTGGCCATGCCGATTGATCACCAGACTGAGTTCGGCATCGATGCCACCCCAGACCTGCAGACGGATTTCGTCGCCCGGCCCGAGAATGTAGTCGTTGGGAACCGGTGCCTGCGTGATGGGTGAATACCCCGATGGGGTGCTGAACAGTTGCTGGCCGTAAATGGGCAGCGCACGGCCGGTAGCCTGCTGCACAAAGCGCTGGAAATTGCTTTGTTGATCATTGGCGCGACCGCTTGCACGCGGAGCGGCATCGGCTTCCACCGCGGCAAGACCGGGCGACACCAGACCAGAGGCTGCTGCAGAGTCGAGGGAAAGACTGCTTTTGAGTCCGATTGTCGATGGAGCTGCAGTTGCGGCTGTGGCGCTCGGTGCCATGGGCATCTGACTGAATGCTGCAAGACTTACTGCCCACAGGATCGGTGCCAGCAGGGCGCGTTGAAATTTATATCGCATCATTTTTCCGTACTTCGTCGTTGGTCGGACGTTAAACGCATTCAATTTCTTCCTGCCGGAGAGCTACTCCGACATTCAGCTTGTCCTTGCCTAAATACAAATTTGATTTCGTAGGAGCGGGTTTGCCCACGATATGCACAAAATCCAATTAATCAGCTTTTCACTAGTCGTAGTGATATTCGGGTCGGCTGAATTCATATATCAAGCCGAGGCCAAACAAATTGCTATCCAGATTCCCATCAACGGCTTTTATCTTGCCAGCCTCCAGGCGGGCTGCAAGTTGCTTGTTGAGGCGCCAAGTCAAACCCACTTGCGGTTGGATGATGGCGCCACCGCCGACAGCCACCCCGCCGCCGCCAGAAGCACCTGCGGAAAGCTCAACATTGAAACTCAAACGGCCATCTTCACGCAACGGCATTTCCCAGCCGGCACCGATCAATCCAACGGCATAACCGCCCGCACCGCCCGTATATGCGCCGAGTGCCTGCCCAGCGAGATAGACCGAATCCGTCAGAAATTTCTCCACCTTGAGGCCGACCAGGCTCAGATCTTCCGCGCTGCCATTTTTGCGCACGGCGTCGAGATTGGTCTGATGCACACCGACCAACCGCCACTTGGCCAGACGCACATCCTCACTGCCTTGCCAAGCGTGTCCGCTCTTGCCGGAGCTGATTTCGCCTACGCGATAGCCCAGATTCAAACCGTAAAAATTGGCGCTGAAATTGCCGGCGCTTTCAATCCGCCCTGCTTCCAGACCCAGTTTCAATGCGGGCGTAAAGTCGTAGTCGAGCCCGAAACGTGCCTTGCCGACCAGCCCTCCCCCGCTGTCGACCTGTCCGCCGCCCGCGCCCCCCGCCGAGAGACTGGCGCTGAGGTGGAGACGCTGGCTTAACAGCGGCACCCGATAGCCTGCACCGGCCAGCAGTTCAGCATAGCCGTCGGATTGCCCGCCCATCGCCCCCGCGGTTTCGACAAAATAATAGCGATGCGCATCGACATGCCTGCGGTATTCAAAACCGACCCGCTTGAGCGCTGCGGTCATTGCGGCACCCGCAGTGGTTTTTGCACCGTCAGTGGGGCGGTATTCGCCCGCAGTGGCGAGCCATTCCGCTTGCTGCAGTTTCAGGCCGAAAAGGTCGCCTGAATTTACCGTCTTGCCGGAATCGGCGGCACGACCGTAATACACCTCGAAAGGAATCCCCAGGCTGAAATTGAGTTGTGTGCTGTCGATCCCACCATTGGGGAATTTGATGTACGAAACGCCGGCACCCAGCATTACGCTGCCGATAGCGCGGTTGATACCCAGATGCGGACGCAGCATCATGCCGCCACCTTGCGGAGCGGAGCCGCCACCGCCGCCGCCAACGAATAGACCGGCATCCAGCATCCATTTGGAAGCAATTCGCTTGCCGGTACCGAGGCTGAAACCGCCAGTAAAGAAGCCTCCACGCTGGCCATCCAGAGCGCCGAAACCGGAAGCTCCGAGATACCAGTCGGGATAGACATTGACCAGGTAATGCACACCTGCCAGACCCATGGTTTCAGCCGGCCCAATGTCCAGAACCTCGTAGGTCATCCGCAGCATGGCGGGCTTCTGGCGTAAAACTGCGCTATTGCCTGATTCGGCAAATGCCGGAGCGGCGAGGAAGTAAGTGCCCAGCAACAGCGTTGACAGGCGAGCAGATCGATTCATGGAGAGCGACAACGTAATGGGCTTGGGGGAACTGCCAAGGGACTACACGGGCAACGTGTAGTTGTCCTGGCTGAACAGGTCGATGCCGCAATGCAGGTTTTCGATCCAGTCGAGGAAGGCGCCGATGGCTTCCGGTCCCTTGAACCAGCGGCCATGCTGCGGCACCAGCATGTCGATATCCATGCCGCGCACCATCTGCACCCAGAACCGGCAGATCTTGTTGGAAACCATGTAGCGTTTGTGGAAGCCTTCCATGTAGCGCAGATGGGTGGCAAATTCTGCCTTGGTGGTAATCGGATTGACGATCAAGTCGTGGTGCACCAGTGAAGCGCCCATGTCGCCGCTGAACAGGATCTTGGCCTTGCTGTCGTAGAACTGGAAATTGCCCTCGGCATGCAGGAAGTGCGCCGGTACGGCGACAATGCGGGTGTCGCGCATGGGGATTACCATGCCGCCGTCGGGAATGCCGACCATGCGGCCATCGGTACGGTTCGCGGTACAGAAATGCGGCACGAAGCGTTCCCACAACGCAGAGACGTACAAAGTGCATTCGGTTGCCGACAACCATTTGTTGAGTGAGGCGACGATGTCCGGATCCTGATGCGAGGCGAAGATGTACTTCAACTGCTTGAATGGAAAGAACCGGTGCATCGCCATGATCAAGGCGTTGTAGGTCATGTTGCCGGCCGGGTCGATCAGCGCGCCCTCGCCATCCGACACGATGAGGAACTGATTGGCCTGCACTGCATCGCTGCCGGCATCGTCGACCAGATCGTTGAACATCAGGCAAACGTGCTTGCCGTCGTTAAAAAGTTCTATCGCCATTCACAACTCCCGAAAATCAGATTAATTCAGCTTAGTGCGAATGCATCCATTCGTGCGCCAGGGTTCCCGTCGCCCATACCGTGAAGATGCCCAGCCCGATCAACAGAGCCTGCTGGCCGGTATGGATCAGTTCGACCCGCTTGTGCAGACCGGGAATCAGGTCCGCCACGGCCACATAGATCATGCCGGATGCCGCAATCGCCAGCATGTAAGGCAGGATCCATTCCAGCGGCGCGAGCAGGAAGTAGCCCAGCAACGCGCCGACCAGCATGGCCAGACTGGACAGCAGGTTGAGCAGGATGGCCTGCCGATTGCTGTAACCGGAATGGCGCAGGATCAGGAAATCGCCCAATTCCTGCGGCACTTCGTGCGCGGCGATGGCGAATGCAGTCACCACGCCGAGCTTGAAATCGACCAGGAACGCGGCGGCGATCATCACGCCATCGACAAAGTTGTGCACGGTATCGCCGACCGTGATCATCATGCCGGAGCGGCCATGGTCGTGTTGCGGCTGCGCAGTGAAAGCCTCCGCGCCATGCGCTTCGCAATGTTCGGTATGGCAATGCCGCCAGAGCACCAGCTTCTCCAGGATGAAGAAGCCCATAATGCCGCCCAGCACGGTGGCGCTGAGGGCCTCCATGCTGCCGGCATGTTCCAGCGCATGCGGCAGGATTTCCAGGAATGCCGCACCGAGCAAGGCGCCGATGGCATAGCTCACCATCACCGGCACCCACTCCGCCTTCAGGCGCAAAGCCATGGTTGCGAGCAGGACGGACAACACGCCGCCGGCGGTGCTGGCGAGAAGAATTGCGGCAAGCAGGCTCATGGCGTGGTCGGGTGGAAGAAAGCGGGCGATTCTAGCCGTTTCAAGTCTGTTACTCGCGCCAGATCAAACTCGCCATGCGTCCAGTGCGACCGTCGCGGCGATAGGAATAGAAGCGCTGGCGATCGGCGAAGGTGCACAGACCGCCACCATAAACCTGCTCCACGCCGATCTGGGCCAGACGAATGCGCGCCAGCGCGTAGAGGTCGGCCAGCCATTTGCGCGGGGCGCCATCCAGCGTGCCGGGCAACGCGGGGCGGAAGGCGATGGCGGTCAGAGGGTGTTGCGCGACGAAGTTCTCGCGTACTTCGCCGCCGACCTCGAAAGCGTCCGGTCCGATGGCCGCGCCCAGCCAGACCAGGAGGGTTTCCGGCGGCACCCGCATGGCGCGTACCGTTTCTTCCAGCACACCTGCCGCCAGCCCGCGCCAGCCGGCGTGCGCGGCGGCGACCACCGTACCGGCCTGGTTGCAGAACAACACCGGCAGGCAATCGGCGGTCAGCACGGCGCGCACTTCGTTGGCCTGGAAAGCCACGCCGGCATCGGCGTTCGGCACATCGGCGCGGCTTTCGCAGACCACCCCACAGCCATGCACCTGATTCAGCCAGAGCGGTTCGGCCGGCAGCCATAGACGCAGGCGGCGGCGGTTTTCCGCGACGGCGGCGGCATCGTCGTCGACATGGCTGGCCAGGTTGAAGCTGTCGAACGGTGCCTGGCTGACGCCGCCGGCGCGCGTGGTCATCGCGGCATGCACATTGGCCGGGGCTGGCCAGTCGGGAAGAATCCAGTCAGCCTGCATCGCCGCGCTCCAATGCCGCGAGGAGGTCGGCGAAGTCCTGCGGCGGCGGCGCTTCCCATTCCATCGCTTCGCCAGTGCTCGGATGCACCAGGCCGAGACGAACCGCATGCAGGGCCTGGCGATGGAATTGCGGTAAACCCGGCTGCTTGCTGCGATTGTTCTTGCCGACATAAACCGGGTCGCCCAGCAACGGATGGCCCAGATGCGTCAGATGCACCCGAATCTGGTGCGTGCGGCCGGTGGCCAGGCGGCATTCGACCCAGGTGGCGTGGGGAAACTGTTTGAGCACTTTCCAATGCGTCAACGCCGGTTTGCTGCCGGATCTGTCTTTCTCGTGTACGGCCATCTTGACGCGCTGCGTCGGGTGGCGGCCGATCGGGGCATCGATCGAACCTTCGGCACGGGTGAATACGCCGTGCGCCACCGCCCAGTACACCCGCTTCACCGTGCGCGCCTGCAGATCGCGCACCAGTTGCGTCTGCGCTTCCAGTGTCTTTGCCACCACCATCAGGCCGGAAGTGTCCTTGTCGAGCCGATGCACGATGCCGGCGCGCGGAATCGTCGCGGCCAGCGGCAGGTAATGCAGCAAGGCGTTGAGCAAGGTGCCCTGCCAGTTGCCGGCGCCGGGATGCGTGACCAGGCCGGCGGGTTTGTCGATGACCAGGATCGCGTCATCTTCGTAAACGATGTTCAAGCCGATGTCTTCCGCCTGATACGCGGTTTCCTCCGGCAACGCTTCCGGCGTCACCTGGACGTTTTCGCCGCCCCAGACCTTCTGTTTGCGATTCGCCGCAGCGCCGGCAAGCAGGACATGGCCGGATTCGATCCAGCTTTGCAGGCGGCTGCGCGAGTAACTCGGCAGCAGTTCGGCCAGGCTCTGGTCGAGGCGTTTGCCGGCATGTTCGGGGGGAATGGTGAGGGAATACGGCAGTGTCATTTGAGGCGAGCCGGCGGATATATAATCCGGCGCTCTTTTTGGGGACCAAGATGCAGCGAATTCTAGCTTTCCTGATGGCGATGAGCCTGTTTACCGGTTGCAGCCTGTTGCCGGAACAGATCGACGAGACCAAGAACTGGTCGGCGTCCAAGCTCTATTACTCGGCCAAGGAGTCGCTCGGCGAAGGGAATTTCGAGCAAGCCATCAAGCTGTTCGAGAAGCTGGAATCGCGTTATCCGTATGGCGCCTACGCGCAGCAGTCGCAACTGGAAGTGGCCTACGCCTATTACAAGGATAACGAGCCGGCTTCCGCCATCGCCGCTTGCGAACGCTTCATCAAGTTGCATCCGAACCATCCCCACGTCGATTACGCCTATTACCTGCGCGGCCTGGCCAATTTCGTGGTGGATGAAACGTTCCTGGCCCGCTTCGGCGACCAGGACATGAGCGACCGCGACCCCAAATCCGCACGCGAGGCGTTCGATGCTTTCCAGCAACTTTCGGTCCGCTTCCCGGAGAGCAAGTACACGCCCGATGCCGTCGCGCGCATGAAATATCTGGTCAACAGCATGGCGGCCAACGAAGTTCATGTCGCCCGCTATTACTACAAGCGCAGCGCCTTTGTGGCCGCGGCCAATCGCGGCAAGTACGTGGTCGAACATTACCAGCAGGCGCCGGCAGTGGAGGAAGCGTTGGCAGTGATGGCCAAGAGTTACGACAAACTGGGCATGGCCGACCTGCGCGACGATGCGCTGAAAGTGCTCAAGCACAACTTCCCGAAGAGTGCGTTTGTCGCCGGCGACGGCCCGGTGCAGGACAAGAGCTGGTGGAAATTCTGGTAAGAACCGCGGGCTGATCCATGGTCGCCCACGCTTTAACGCTCACCCCGAACGATGCGGAATCCTGGCTGGCCAGCCTGGAGGACCGCTATCCGGAGGAACAACGCCAGCTGCTGAAACTGGCGCTGGAGACGCTGTCCAACGAAGGCAGCGAGACCTTGGCCGATTCCGGCGAATCGCTGCTGGCGCATGCGTTGGGTGCTGCCGCTATTTTGGCGGCGATGCGCTTCGATGTGGAAACGGTTGCCGCCGCCCTGCTCTGCGGCTTGCCGGAAAAGGCCCTCAATCATGAAATCCTGCTCGCCCGTTTCGGCGCGCATCTGACTGCACTGGTCGAGGGTGCCGCCAAGCTGTCGCGCATGGATCACCTGTTCACCGCGCTCAATGCCGAAGGCGGTCAGAGCGAAGTCTTGCGTCAGATGTTGCTGGCCATGGCCGATGACATCCGGGTGGTGTTCATCAAACTGGCGGAGCGCACCCAGGCCCTGCGCGAGTTGGCCTACAAGGACGATGCGCTGCGCCGCAAGGCCGCCAACGAAGTGCGCGAACTCTACGCGCCGCTGGCCAACCGGCTCGGCGTCTGGCAACTCAAGTGGGAACTGGAAGATCTGTCCTGCCGCTACCTGGAGCCGGATACCTATCGCCAGATCGCCAAACAGCTCGATGAACGCCGACTCGACCGCGAGTGGTACATCGAACAGGTTCTGAAACATCTCAGCGAGACCCTGGTTGCGGCCGGCATCGACGGCGCCTCGGTCACCGGCCGGCCCAAGCATATCGCCAGCATTCTGGCCAAGATGGGCAAGAAGCGGCTCTCCTTCGACGAGGTCTACGACGTGCGCGCGGTGCGTGTACTGGTGCCGGAAGTGAAGGATTGCTTCCACGTACTCGGCCTGGTGCACAGCTTGTGGCAGCCCATTCCCGGCCAGTTCGACGACTACATTTCGCGCCCCAAGGGCAACGGCTACAAGAGCCTGCATACCGCCGTGGTCGGGCCGGAAGGCAAGGCGCTGGAGGTGCAGATCCGCACCTTCGACATGCACCAGGAAGCCGAAATGGGCGTTGCGGCGCACTGGCGCTACAAGGAAGGAGGCAGTGCCGGTGGCGGTCAGAGCGGCATTCAGGACAAGATCGACTGGCTGCGCCAGTTGCTGGCCTGGAAACAGGAACTGGCCGACAGCCACGAACTGGCCCAGCATTTCCGCAACGAATTGTTCCAGGACGAAGTTTTCGTGCTGACACCGCAAGGCAAGGTGGTTGCGCTCACCAGCGGGGCGACGCCGCTCGATTTTGCCTACGCCGTGCATACTGAATTGGGCCATCGCTGTCGTGGCGCCAAGGTCGATGGTGCGCTGGTGCCGCTCGACCGCCAGCTGGCCACCGGCCAGCGCGTCGAAATCCTCACCGTCAAGCAGGGCGGGCCCAGCCGCGACTGGCTGAATCCGCATCTGGGCGTGCTGAAGACGCACCGCGCGCGCAGCAAGGTGCGCCAGTGGTTCAAGCAGCAGGACCATGACACCCACGTGCAGGAAGGCCGCGAACTGCTGGAACGCGAGTTGCACCGCTTCAACCTGACCAACGTCAACCTCGACAAGCTCGCCGCACGCCTGAAATTCCCGGCGCTGGACGAACTCTGCGCGGCGCTGGGCCGTGGCGATGTCGGTTCCGGTCAGCTCGATCGCGCCCTGCAGGACGAATTCGTGCCGGCGCCGGAAAAACCGCTGGTCAGCGCCTCGAAGCGCAAGAGCGATGCCGGCGGCGTCCTGGTCGAAGGCGAGCCGGGTCTGCTCACGCAGATGGCCGGCTGCTGCAAACCGGTGCCGCCCGACGCCATCGTCGGCTACACCACGCAGGGCCACGGCGTCACCATCCACCGCAGCGATTGTCCGGTCATCCTGCATCTGCCCGCCGAACGCCGGGCACGTCTGTTGCAAGCCGGCTGGGGCGGACAGGACAGCCAGGTGTTCGCGGTCGATATCGAACTCACCGCGCAGGACCGGCCCGGCTTGTTGAAGGATGTCGGCGAAATCCTGGCGCAGGAAAAGATCAATGTCGTCCGCGTCAACACCCTGTCCCAGCATGACAGCGCCCGCATGGAATTCACGCTGGAAGTGAAGGACATTTCCCAGCTCACCCGTTTTCTCGCCCGCGCCGGACATGTGCGCGGCATGCACACTGCACGTCGTAAGTAGTAGCCTTACTGTTCCAAACGTATGTTTCTTATGCAGCATCTACACGGGAGTTTCACATGCCACGCAAATTGATCGCCCTGCTACTCCTTCTGGCATCCACGGCTGCGCTTGCACAGTCGTCGCTCTACAACGACAAGCGCATCACCATCGACGTCTCGCAAGCCGAGAAAAATCAGGTGCTGTTCGAGATGCGGGAATTCCTGCACGGCATGCACAACATCAATCACGCATTAGCGCGTCAGGATATGAAGGCCCTGGCCATGACCGCGCGGCCGATGGGCGCGCTGCGGGAACGCATGCCCGCCAGCCTGAAGGAACGCATGCCGGAGGAATTCACGCAAATGTCGATCGCCATGAACGAGGCGTTTCAGACGCTGGCGCGTGAGGCCGAGAGCAAAGGCGACATGAGCAGAGCGCACGAGAATCTGGCCGAAATCATGACCTATTGCTCGGGCTGCCATGACGCGTATCGCTTCAATGTCACGCCGCAGAAGGCGCGCAAGTAATTACTGCCACTGAAGAAACACAGTAGGGTGAACCATGCGCACCATTGAACGTGAATGGCGCACCTTACTGTTGCATCATGTTTCTTGTAGCGGTTTGTCGGCGGCGACTATTCCAGCGCCATCAATTCCAGCGCATTGCCATCCGGATCGCGCACAAACAGGGCATTGCGGCCGGATTGGCTGAGCGTGTAAAACAAGCCGGCCGCATCCAGTTCGGCGCGCAACCCGTCCCAATCGCGCACGCCCAGCGCGGTATGCCGATCGCGCCCGCCATGCGCCGGGCGTTCATTGACCGGGTCCGGATTCGGCAGACAGAGCAGATGAATCTGCGCGCTGCCGACGTCGTACCAGATGCCGGCAAACGACATTTCCGGCCGTGTCGGGCAGGGTTTCAGGCCGAGCACGCCTTCATAGAAGGCGCGTGACCGCGCCAGGTCGGCCACCAGCAGGGACGCATGCAGCAAGTTGACGATTTCAGGCAATTTTCTGCTCCGTTTCGGGTTCCAGATATCCGGAAAACAAAGTCGCCGCAACGATCATCGCGCCGCCGATCCATTCGTGCATATCCATGGCCTCGCTGGTCAAGTAGCGGCTGGCCAGTGCGGCCACGACCAGTTCGCTCAGCAGAATGACGATGGCCCGGTTGGCTGGCGTGTGGGCAAGGCCGTACTGCACGGTAAAGGTCGCCAGCAAGAGTGCCAGCGCGATCCCAATGATCATCAGCCAGTCCAGCAGGTCGAGGGTCAACACGACGCGCGGAGAACTGCCTTCGTAAACGGAGTACAGGATGGACCAGGCCACCACGCCGGCAAACACCCAGAGCGAGCGAACCGCAATCGGCGCCGAGCTGATCTTGCGTGTCAGCACATTGGTCAACGCAAAGCCGACGCCGGCGGACAGACCCAGCCACTCGGCCTGATTGGTCGGCAAAGGCAAGCCGCCGGCATCGGACAACATCACGTAAGCCCCGGCCACAGAAAGCGCAATCACCAGATAGGCTGGGCGCCCGGCCTTCTCGCCCAGCATCAGACGAGCGAAAAGGACCGTCCACAACGGCGCCAGATAGAACAGCAACAGCACCCGCATCACCTCGCCGTAGATCACGGCCAGCACGTAGGCCAGATTGGTCCAGCCGGCAGCCAGCGCCAGCGCCAGCAGCAAACCGCGTTCGCCCGGCACAGCGATGCGCACGCGCGCAACCAGAATGAACAACACCGGCAACGCAACAAAATAGGTCAGCAGCGATGCAACACTACCGGTCAGTCCCGCCGCCTCCAGCAAACGGTAGGGATACCAGACCAGACCCCAGACAGTGGCGGCCAGGATCAAGCTAAGCGGGGCCAGTAACGATGTTGAAAGCATATAATTCCGGGCTCGAAAATTTCAGGATGCACGGGCATTGACAACCTGGCCTATGCGTCCAGGCAACGCCCAAGGGCTCTTAATGAATCCTCGTCTCAACCAGCTGCAACCCTACCCCTTTCAGAAACTGCGCGATCTTTTCGCAGGTGTTGCGCCCAATCCGGCGCTCACGGCCATCAATCTTTCCATCGGCGAGCCCAAACACGCAACGCCGCAATTCATCAAGGACGCACTGACCGATAACCTGCAAGGCCTGTCGAACTACCCGGTCACGCAAGGCTCGGAGGCGCTGCGCTCCAGCATCGCCGCCTGGTGCCGGATGCGTTACGGCGTCGACCTCGATCCGGCGACGCAGATTCTGCCGGTGAACGGCAGCCGCGAAGCACTGTTTTCCTTCGCCCAGGCCATCGTCGACCCGAGCCGGCACATCAAACGGGTGCTGTCGCCGAATCCGTTCTACCAGATTTACGAAGGCGCCGCCCTGCTCGCCGGTGCCAAGCCCTACTTCCTGAACACGCTCCCGGAACAGGGTTACCGCATGGATCTGGCTGCGATTCCGGAAGACCTGTGGGAAACCGTGCAATTGTTCTATGTCTGCTCGCCGGGCAATCCGACCGGCAAGGTGCTCGACCTGGACGCCTGGCGCGAAATTTTCGAACTCGCCGACCGGCATGGTTTCGTCATCGCCGCCGACGAGTGCTATTCCGAAATCTATTTCGAAGAAGGCCAGGCGCCGCTGGGCGCGCTGACCGCCGCGCGGCAATTGGGGCGTGGCCAGGAGCGGCTGGTCGTATTCAACAGCCTGTCGAAGCGCTCCAACGTACCGGGCCTGCGCTCCGGCTTCGTTGCCGGCGATGCCAATGCAATCAAACAATTCCTGCTCTATCGCACCTACCACGGCAGCGCCATGAACCCGGCCGTGCAGGCTGCTTCCGCCGTCGCCTGGCAGGATGAAAGCCACGTGCGGGAAAACCGCCGCATGTACCGCGAGAAATTCGCTGCCGTCAAGCCGATGTTGCGCGAAGTGCTCGAATTCGATGCGCCGGATGCCGCTTTCTACCTCTGGGCGAAGGTTCCCGGCGGCGACGATGCCGCCTTCGCCCGCGACTTATATCGGGAAAAACACGTCACCGTGCTGCCCGGCTCCTACCTGGCCCGTGAAGCGAAAGGCGTCAACCCGGGCCAGGGCTTCATCCGCATCGCGCTGGTTGACGGGCAGGAACAATGCGTCGAAGCGGCACGGCGGATCGTTCAGTTTGTCCAATCAGCAACCCATTCGTAGTTCGTTACTTCATTTACTTCACAAAGGAAAACCGCCATGCATGACCTGCAACAAATCATCGAAGAAGCGTTCGAACGCCGCGCCGACATCACCCCGCGCAATGTCGAACCCAAGGTCAAGGATGCGGTGATGGCCGTCATCGATCTGCTCGACATCGGCGAACTGCGCGTCGCCGAGCGTGCCGAAGGGCAGAACTGGGTCACCCACCAGTGGATCAAGAAAGCCGTGCTGCTGTCGTTCCGGCTGGAAGATAACGCCTTCATCAAGGGCGGCTTCACCAACTATTACGACAAAGTGCCGTCCAAATTCGCCGACTTCAACAGCCGCGATTTCCGCGAAGGTGGTTTTCGCGTCGTGCCGCCGGCCGCCGCGCGCAAGGGTTCCTATATCGCCAAGAACGTCGTGCTGATGCCGTCCTACGTCAACATCGGCGCCTATGTCGACGAAGGCACCATGGTGGATACCTGGGCCACGGTCGGCTCCTGCGCCCAGATCGGCAAGAACGTGCACCTGTCCGGCGGCGTCGGCATCGGCGGCGTGCTGGAACCGGTGCAGGCCGGCCCCACCATCATCGGTGACAACTGCTTCATCGGCGCACGTTCCGAAGTGGTCGAAGGCGTCGTCGTGGAAGACAACAGCGTCATTTCGATGGGCGTCTACATCGGCCAGTCGACCCGCATCTACAACCGCGAAACCGGCGAAATCAGCTATGGCCGCATCCCTGCCGGCTCGGTCGTGGTGAGCGGCAACCTGCCCTCCGCCGACGGCAAGTACAGCCTGTATTGCGCGGTGATCGTGAAGCAGGTCGATGCCAAGACCTTGAGCAAGGTCGGCATCAACGAACTGCTGCGCGGCATCTGAACCCGCCGGCGAGACGCAAAGTGGCCGCCCTCTCCCGCCAGGACGCCGAGAAGCTCGTCGAGTCGATCGGCATTCCGCCGCGTCCCGCGGTGGTGTTGGCCATCATGGACGAGAAATCGAAGGATGAGCCCGATCTTGCCTTGATCGGCGAGATCATCTCGCGTGATGTGGGCATCTCGGCTGCCTTGCTGAAGGCGGTGAATTCGCCGCTGTTCGGCCTGCCGCGCAAGGTGCATTCCGTCGCCCAGGCGGTCAATCTGCTCGGTCTGTCCCGCACGGCGACCTTGGCCAACAGCCTGGCTTTAAAAACCTCGCTCAACGCCCAGGGCATCGAGCGGTTCTGGGACCAATCGGCGCGCACCGCCATGATCAGCGCCTGGCTGGCCGGCAAGATGGGATATGACCGCGACGACGCCCTGCTGTTCGGTCTGTTTCGCGATGCCGGCATTCCGCTGATGATGAAGCGCTTCAAGGACTACAAGGACACACTGCGCCTGGCCAATCAGGACCCACGCGGCTTTACCGCAGTGGAGGACGAATGCCATGGCATGAACCACGCCATGGTGGGCGCCATCCTGGCGCGCAACTGGTTGCTGGCTGAGTCAATACGAAACGCCATCCGCAGCCATCACGAACTGGATGTTTTCGAGCGTTCATCCGATTCGACGGTGAAGAACCTCATCGCAGTCGCCCATCTGGCCGGCCAGTTGGAAAGCACCCTTAACCGCCATCAGGACGATAGCGAATGGAAGGCGTTCGGCCCGCCGGTGCAAACCTGGCTGATGATCGGGGATGAGGATATGGCCAGATTGACTGAGGAAATGGGCGCAATCCTGCTCGAATCCGGCCTCTGACCGGGGTTCTGGCTTGCGATAGAACCCCGCTGCTCGCAGTGGCTTTGAAACACCCCTTGCCTCATCTCCATTTGGTATTACCTGACAAGGCTCAAGGCTTTGAAATGCGGAATATTATTGAATACTAATAATACTGCCGCTTAGCGAGATACCCATGAACCAGAATTGCGCAACTATCGAGCGTGTTCCGCCCGGACAGCCGGTTCATCAGTTGGAACCTCAGGAAGGCCGCAAGCTCGTCGGCAATATCCAGATACCACCACAACCTGAAATCGTGCGCGCCTTGATGAACGAGCGGGTCAGCGACAACCCCGATCTGCAACGCATCGCCAAGCTCATCGGCAATGATGTCGGCCTCACTGCCGCCGTGCTGAAGGCGGTCAATTCGCCGCTGTACGGGCTGCGCCACAAGATCGTCTCCATTCAGCATGCCATCTCCATGCTCGGCATGAAGAATGTCGGCACGCTGGTCATGGGTCTGGCCATGCGCAATAGCGTTCCCGCCGAAGGCATGGAGCGGTTTTGGGAAAGCAGCAGTCGTACCGCTCAGTTGGCTTACAAATTGGCGCGCCATCTCGGTTTGCCGATTGCCGACGAAGCGCAGCTCTATGCACTGTTCCACGACAGCGCCATGCCTTTGTTGCTGCAGCGCTTTCCCGGTTACCGCGAAACGTTGGCAATGATTTCCGCTACCGCCCATATTGAAATCACCGAGCTGGAAGATCGCCGCCACGACACCAACCATGCGGTGGTCGGCGGCTTGTTGGCCAGCAACTGGGGCCTGCCCGACTCGATTCGCGAAGCAATCAAATGGCATCACGATCCGCTGATTTTCATCCGCGACGGCGTCTCCAGCGAGGTGCTCAGCTTGATAGCGTTGGGGCATATCGCCGAGAAGATCGAGGAAACGATCAGCCGACGCTTGAACGATTGCGCCTGGGAAGAGTTCGGCGCATCCAGCCTGTATCAACTGATGCTCAAGGTCGACGAGTTGCAGGATTTCATCGACTCGGCACAAGAGCAATTCGGCGGCTCCGACGATTGAGCGCGCGTTGGCAATTCTGGATCGACCGTGGCGGCACCTTCACGGATATCGTCGCGCGCACGCCTGACGGCCGCCTGATCCAGCAAAAACTGCTGTCCGAAAATCCGGAGCGCTACCGTGACGCCGCCATTGCCGGCATACAGGGCATGCTCGGCCTGAACGCGGCCGATGCCATTCCGGCGGGCCTGATCGCTGCCGTGAAAATGGGCACCACGGTCGGCACCAACGCCCTGCTCACTCACGCCGGCGAACCCGTCCTTTTGATCACCACGGCCGGTTTCGCCGATGCGCTCGAAATCGGCGACCAGGCACGACCGGACATCTTCGCACTCGACATCCGCAAACCCGCGCCATTACATACCCGCACGATCGAAGCACACGAGCGCATCGCAGTCGATGGCGCGGTGTTGCGCCCGCTCGACGAAGGCGCCCTGGCGCAGGCGCTGGCGGAAGCCCGCGCCGACGGCTTCAGCGCCTGCGCCATCGCCTTCCTGCATAGCTGGAAAAATCCCGCGCACGAACTGCGCGCCGGCGAACTGGCACGTGCCGCCGGCTTCCGTCAGATCAGCCTGTCGCATCAGGCCAGCCCGTTGATCAAGTTCGTGCCGCGCGCCGAAACCGCCGTGCTCGACGCCGCCCTGTCGCCGCCGGTGCGGCGCTATGCCGAGCAGGTCGCGGCCGCCCTGCCCGCCGATGCGCGCCTGGAATTCATGCAATCGAACGGCGGCCTGGCCGATGCCGCGCATTTCCAGGGTAAGGACAGCGTGCTGTCCGGCCCGGCCGGCGGCTTGATCGGCATGGCCAAGGTCGGCCAGGCCGCCGGCTTCGACAAACTGATCGGCTTCGACATGGGCGGCACCTCGACCGATGTGTCGCTATTCGCCGGCGAATTCGAGCGCAGCCTGGACACGCGCATCGCCGGCCACCGCATCCGCGTGCCGATGCTCGGCGTGCATACCGTCGCGGCTGGCGGCGGCTCGATCCTGCGTTTCGACGGCGAACGCCTGCTGGCCGGTCCGGAATCCGCCGGCAGTCAGCCCGGCCCGGCTAGTTACCGGCGCGGCGGTCCGCTGACGGTGACCGATGCCAACCTGCTGCTCGGCCGCCTGCAGACCGATTTCTTCCCGGCCGTGTTCGGGCCGCAGGCGGATCAGGCGCTGGATTCTGAAAGCGTGCGCGCGGTCTTCGCGCAGCAGGCCGCATCGCTCAACGCCGCGCTGCATCTGGCCTACCGCCCGGAACAACTCGCCGCCGGCTATCTCGATATCGCCGTCGAGCACATGGCCGATGCGATCCGCCACATCACCCTCGCGCGCGGCGTCGATCCGGCTGCTTTCACGCTGATCAGCTTCGGCGGCGCCGGCGGCCAACATGCCTGCGCCGTCGCCGGCCGACTGGGCATCCGGCAGGTGCTGATTTCACCGTTCGCGGCGGTGTTGTCGGCCTATGGCATCGGCCTGGCGGAACGGCGCGAGGTTCGGCAGACGGCGGTGGAACAGCCGCTCGCCGCAGCATTTGCAGGACTGTATTACCCCCCCAAAATTTGTCATTCCGGCGCAGGCAGCGGATTCGTTAGCGCTTTAGCGCTTACGAATCCGGCGTCCACCTTGCGGGGCCGGAATCCAGAAACTGCGCCGACCTGGACACCGGCCAGCGCCGGTGCGACGGGATTCTCGAGTCTTCCCGTAGAAAAGATTGAAACCCACCGCGCCCTGCTGCGCTATGCCGGCGCCGACACGGTGCTGTCCATCGAATTGGGCGACCTGGCCGAGATGACGGCCGCTTTCCACCGCGAACACCGCGTCCGTTTCGGTTTCGCAGATCCGGCGCGCGAATTGATCTGCGTCGCGCTGGAAAGCGAAAGCGTCAGTGGTGGCGGCTTGCCGGAAAGCCTGCTCGATCTGCCCACCGCGCCCGCTGCACCGATTGCGCTACGCCCGGTGTATTTCGATGGCGACTGGCGCGAGGTGCCGGTGTTTCGGCGGGAGCACCTAGGCGTCGGTCAAACCGTGCCCGGCCCGGCGCTGGTGGTCGAAGCCGGCTCGACGCTGGTGGTTGAGCCGGGCTGGCGCGTGACGCTGACCGCGCGCGGCGACCTGCTGCTGAATGCCGAGGTGGCCGCCGCGCGCCGCCCCGATCCAACCCGGCCGGACCCGACCTGGCTGACCCTGTTCAACCGCCGCTTCATGAGCATTGCCGAGGACATGGGCCGCACGCTGCAGAACAGCGCCCGCTCGGTGAATATCCGCGAGCGCCTGGACTTCTCCTGTGCGTTGTTCGACGCCGCCGGCAATTTGATCGCCAATGCGCCGCATATCCCGGTGCATCTGGGCAGCATGGGCGACTCGGTGCGTGCCATCCAGACGGCATTCGGCGCACAACTGCAGCCCGGTGACGCCTGGCTGATCAACTCGCCTTACGCAGGCGGCACGCATCTACCCGATATCACCGTGGTGTCGCCGATCTTCTCCGACGATGGCCGCACGCTGCGCTATTTCACCGCCAGCCGCGCGCATCACGCCGACATCGGTGGCATCAGCCCCGGCTCGATGCCGGCCCACAGCCGCCATATCGACCAGGAAGGCTGCCGCTCGGACGGACTCTTGATCGTGCGCGACGGCGCCCTGCTGCATGACGAAATTCACCACTGGCTGGCCTCGAATCGACATCCCGCCCGCAACCCGGAGCAGAACCTGGCCGACCTCGCCGCCCAGGTCGCCGCCAATGCGCTGGGCGAACGCCAGTTGCGCCGGCTCGAAGTAGAAGTCGGCGCCGAAGCGGTGCTGGCCTACATGGGTTTCGTGCAGGACAACGCCGAAGCCGCCGTGAAACGCCTGCTGGCCAAGCTGGACGACGGCGAATTCGACCTGCCGCTGGACGATGGCAGCCGCATCGTCCTACGCATCGAAATCGACCGCGCCGCGCAACGCGCCCGCATCGACTTCACCGGCAGCAGCCCGCAACAACCGGGCAACCTGAACGCGCCGGCCAGCATCGTGCATTCCGCCGTGCTGTATGTGTTCCGCACGCTGATCGATGCGGACATTCCGCTCAATGCCGGCGTCATGCGGCCACTCGACATCGTGCTGCCGGCCGCGTCGCTGCTCAATCCGACGTACCCGGCCGCCGTCGTCGCCGGCAATGTGGAAACCTCGCAGAACATCGTCGATGCGCTCTATGGCGCGCTCGGCGTGCTGGCCGCCAGCCAGGGCAGCATGAACAACTTCAGCTTCGGCGACGGCCGCTATCAGTATTACGAGACGGTCTGCGGCGGCGCCGGCGCCGGGCCGGGCTATGACGGCGCCAGCGCGGTGCATAGCCACATGACCAACTCGCGCCTGACCGATCCGGAAGTGATGGAACTCAATTTCCTGGTGCGCGTGGAACATTTCGGCATCCGGCGCGATTCCGGCGGCGCCGGCCGTCATGCCGGCGGCGATGGCGTCGAGCGGCGGATCCGGTTCCTCGCCCCGATGCAGGCCAATCTGCTGGCGCTACGCCGTGTCGTACCCCCGTTCGGCGTGGCCGGCGGCGAAGCGGGCAAGATAGGTCGGCAATGGATCGAACGCGCCGATGGTCGGGTCGAACCGCTGCCCGGCATCGCCGCATTCAACCTCGAATGCGGCGATGTTTTCGTGCTGAAAACTCCCGGCGGCGGCGGTTTCGGAACCCCGTAGGAGCGCCTTCCAAGGCGCGATTGCTGCGGGGTAAAGCATCGCGCCTTGGAAGGCGCTCCTACCCACCGCTGCATCAACGAAATTCGGCCAGCAGCATCGCTTCACGCTCACGTTTGATTTTGCTGCGTTGCAAGCTGGCGTTGCTCAGGCGCGGATTCGCCTTCATCTGCAATCCGACCCGTTCGATGCCGCCGCGCGGCACTTGCGCCGTCGGTTGCGATACGACACCCTGGCCGGCAAGCTGAGTGGCCGCGATGAACAAGAGTACTGCGAGTTGTTCCGAGTACATGATCTGCCTCCATCTTCATTGACCGGCACCCGCCGGATGATGTGCAGGCTAGTGATGGAGCGGCCGCGGCGTTAGCAACCGGGTCGCAACCGAGCGGGCCGACCGGGTTGGGCCAACCGGGTTGGTGTCGCGCAGCGCTTTGGCACACTATCCTGAACTCACACTCGCCACGGAGGACACGCCATGCCGTTTCTACAAGAACAATGGAATACCCACGGTCGCCAGCTCAGCCCGCTGCGCCGCTACAGCAGCCAGCGCGAATTCGAAGCCGATTGGGTCGGCACGTTGCGGCGGCGCTACAGCCTGTCGCAGGAAGCGCTGGCGGTGCTGGCGAATGTCTCCGTCACCACGGTACAGAACTGGGAAAACCCGCAAAGCCGCAAGAGCATCGCGCCGCACAACCAGGATCGTTTGCGCGATATCGATCGCGAGTTGTGGATCAAATCGCACGTCACCCTGCTGGAGCCCTGCCCGCCTTTCCTGCGTGCCCTGTATGACCTGCTCACCGCGAACAAGGACAGCAGCGCGCAAGGCCTGGCCGAATATCTGATCGCGTGCATGCCGGAACAGGACGCGGAACGGCCGCGTCTGCTGCATTGGGCCGGTCTCGCGCACAGCATCGCCGATCCGGCTTCGAGCAAGGCGCGCGACTATCAGAATGCCGCGCTGCATGCATTGGGACAGGGGCACAATCCGCTCTCGGCCGCCATCGAAAACGAAATCCTCGGCAGCCAGTTCGAGGATTTGCTGACGCAGCCCGCCGGTCTGGAGCGTCAGGACAAAGGCCGCCATCTGCTCGCCGCGTGCGAACGCCTGTATCAGCGCGACGGCCAGGCCGCCTACAAATGGAACGCGCTGGAAGTGGCCTGCCGCACGCCGCTGCCGGCAGCGACGCAATACGATCTGCTCGGCGAGTTGAACCAGTTGCTGGGCGAAAACGCGGTGCGCCGGAAGATCCAGAGCGACGACGCCTACGAGACGTTGCGCATCGCCAATACCGCGCCTGTCGCGTTGAACTGAGGGGCGGACATGAAAACCCACCTCAAATACGCCATCGCAGGCCTGGCCTTGCTGACCGGCCTTGGTTTGGGAAACGTGGTGCAAGCGGAAAACAACGTGCCACCACCCGTCGTACAACTCGAAAAGCCTGCAATCGTCCTGCTTGCCTGGCAACGGGTCGGCGCGCCGATCCGCCTGGAAGGTTAAGCGGCGGACGCCACGCTCAACCCGTCAGGCTTGTTCCAGGGCGATACGCTTGTAGAGCGCGGCGATGACGTCGGACTGGGTGACCATGCCGACGACCCGGAGGCCCGCGTCCAGCACCGGAATATGGTGCATGCCCAGGTCGGACAGGCTGAGGGCCAGTTCGGAGATCGGGGTATCGACGCGGGCTGCGCCCACCCGCGCGGTCATGGCGGTCATGATCTGCCCCACCACTTCCGCCTTCTCCGAGGAATCGCCCGGTGTGCGCCGCAGCAATCCCTGCAGCCGCACCGCCAGGCCGGCTGCCGTGGTGTCGTCCATCTGGCGCAGGTAGTCCGCCACCGTCAGGATGCCAATCAGGCGGCCGAAACTGTCCGCCACGGGAAGCGCCTTGATCTTGTGGGCTCGCAACAGATTCCAGGCATCTTCCAGCGCGGTGCCGAACTCCACGGTAACGATGTCGCGCGACATGATGTCGCCGCAGGTCAGGCCAAGGTGGCGGTTGAATGCGTGATCCACCGCCAGGTTGTACAGACGCACCAGTTCGCCTTCCTGAATGTCCACGAAGGTATTCAGGGAGAGAATCGCCTTCTTCAGGTCGGTGTGGGTCAGGCCGATGCGCGACATGGGGGACGCATCCCCGGTGCGATGGAGATTGCCTTGCGCCGATTCCGGCGTGAACGGGTAGCGGCGGCCGAGCACGAGGTTGTTGACGAGAACCGCCGCCAACAGCATGACGGCCATGTTCACGAACACCAGCGCCATGGTCGGCAAAATGCGCTCAAGCGGATAGGGGCCATCCAGCACCAGAAACAAGGCCAGCGCGCCGCCCGGAGGGTGGAAGCAGTTGAGCCGGGCCATCAGCCAGATACTGACCGCCACCGCCACGGCAGCCGCGAGCTGGGGCCAGGGAAACAGCAGAGAACTGGCCAGCGCCGCCGTCGTCGCCACCAGATAACCGCCCATCACCGACCAGGGTTGGGCCAGGGGGCTATGCGACAGGGCGAACAGAATCACCATGCTGGCCCCGACCGGGGCAATCAGCCAATGGGATGCGACCGGAAGAGCGTGTAACAACCCTCCGCACACGCCCATGCCCAGCAGCGCGCCCAATGCTGAGCGCCAGCGTTCCGCCGGCGACAGGGCGATGGTATCGGCCAGCAGGTAGCGGCGGGCGAAGGCGTGCAACCAGTTGATCATGCGATTCTCCAGAGCGCGGTCGGTGTCACGCCCAGCACCGCCGTAGCCGGGTGAAGACAATTGTTTTGTCGAGGAATAAGGGACTCGGGGTCGCCTATTCACTGATTCACTTTGTCGAGACGCGCATTGAACCGGAGAGTCTGTGCATCGCGCATTGACCTTGGGCAGAACGCTCGGGAATATTCGTAGCTTCGCCCCGGTCTACACCTTTGGCGCGGGCATCGAGGTGTTGCGGGTTTTCAACGCCGCCTCCAACTCGTTGAACTGAGGGGGCATCATATGAAAACCGGCCTTTGGCCTGGCAGCGGGTCGGCGCAGCGGCCCGCATGGAAGGTTAGTCACGCGCGGCAGGGGGCGCGCGGCGCACCCTGCCAAATCACTCACAAACAGTGCGACGCCAGGCCGTCGGCCAGCTTGGGCTCGAACCAGGTCGATTTCGGCGGCATGACTTCGTTGGCGTCGGCCACCGCCATCAGGTCTTCCATGCCGGTCGCATGCAGCGCCAGGGCCAGCGCCATTTCGCCGGAGTTGACCCGTTTTTCGAGTTCGCTCAAGCCGCGGATGCCGCCGACGAAGTCGATGCGCTTGTCGCGGCGCGGATCGTCGATGCCGAGAATCGGCGCGATCAGGTTGTTCTGCAGCAGGCTGACGTCGAGCCGGCCGACCGGGTCGTGCGGAATCAGGTCGGCACGGATGGTCAGCTTCATCCAGCGGCCGTTCAGGTACAGGCCGAACTCGCCCGGCTGCGCCGGCTTGACGGCCGCAACCGCCATTTCGATCATGAAACTTTCCGCCACGCGCGCCATGAATTCCGGTTCGGACAAGCCGTTCAGATCCTTGATGACGCGGTTGTAATCGAGGATGCGCATCTGGTGATGCGGGAAGATCACCGACAGGAAATAGTTGTAGGCCTCGTCGCCCGTGTGCGCAGAATTCGCGGCGCGGCGCGCGGCGCAGATGCGACTGGCGGAAGCAGAACGGTGATGGCCGTCGGCGATGTACAAGGCCGGCATCGCATCGAACAGTTCGGTCAAACGGGCCAGCGTGGCGACGTCGCGGATCGCCCACAACGTGTGGCGCACGCCCGACTCGGCCACCCCGTCGGCATCCGGCGTCGCCTGCGTGGCCACGGCAAGGATGGCGTCCACTTCAGGTTGATGCGGATAAGCCAGCAGGACCGGCCCGGTCTGGGCGTTCAGCGCTTCGATCTGGCGAACACGGTCGTCTTCCTTGTCCGGGCGGGTGAACTCGTGTTTGCGGATGCGATTGGTGTCGTAGTCGGCAACGCTGGCGGCAGCGACCAGGCCGACCTGGACATGCTCGCCCATGATCAGGCGGTAGGCGTAATAACACGCCTGCTCGTCCTGCTTCAGCACGCCGGCGGCAATCATCTTCTGCAGGTTTTCCGCCGCTTTCGCATAGACCTCGGGTGCGTACGGATCGGTGTCCGGCGGCAGGTCGATTTCCGGCTTGGAAATGTGCAGAAAACTCCATGGCCGCCCTGCCGCCAACACGCGCGCTTCGGCGGTATTGAGCACGTCGTAGGGCGGTGCGATGAC
>JASJPK010000079.1:0-6192 GCA_031426735.1 Hydrogenophilaceae bacterium
AACCGGCCGACATCGAAGGCACCGGCCTGCTCACCCTCGACCATGCCGACAGCGACTCCGAGCAGTGGATATATTTGCCTGCGCTTGAGCGCGTGCGCCGCATCGCCTCGAACCGCAAGGCCGGCCGTTTCGTAAATTCCGATTATTACTACGAGGATCTGCGCACGCGCAAAGTCGAAAACGACGAGCACCGCATCATCGGTCGCGAGAGCATCGCCGGCGTGAGCTGCGAAATTCTGGAAAGCACACCGGTGGAAGCCGACAACTCGGTCTATCTCAAACGAGTCACCTGGCTGGACACGAACACCCTGCTGCCGATGCGCATCGACTTTTACGAAAAACGCGAGGATCAGCCCAGCAAACGCTGGCTGCAATTGAAGCGAGAGCGCGTAAAAGGGCTTTGGACCGTGATGGACAGTACGCTGACCGATCTCTCCAGCGGCCACCAGACCCGCCTGACCATCGAACAGATCCTGTATGACCGCCGCTTGCCCGCGCGACTGTTCTCGACACAGACGCTGGAAGACGAAAGCGCTGAAGAAGATTACCGTCCGTAACCAGTGAGGTACGAAAAAATGAAAATCCAGCAACCCCTGCTCAATGCCAGTCTGGCTGCCCTGTTCCTGACCGCACTGATGCCGACAGCCGCCTTCGCGGCAAAGGATCAGGCCGACGCCACCGCGGATGCAGCCACTGTTGCGGCCGACGACCTGCTTGACGACGAGGCAGCGGCACCGAAATCCAAGGCCAAAGCCAAGAAAAAATCCAAATCGAAAGCAGCCAAACAGGGCGTCAGCCTCAAGATCGACACGCTGCGCGCCGAACTGGGTGGATTCACCGAAAACGCAGCACCCGACAGCGATACTTATCTAAATGGCGCCGTCAGCATGAAAGGCCAGAGCGGCGCGCTGGAATACGGGCTGGGCTTGCGTTTCGATGGACATGCCCAGACAGGGACGCCCGACTATTCGCGCGGCAAGCTCGACTACACCGAAAACTATCTGCGCTGGCGAAGTCCCGACATGCGCATCACGCTGGGCACGCAGAATCTGCTCTGGGGCCGGGTCGATGAAATTCCGCCGGTGGATCGCTTGAGTCGTGCCGATCTCTCCCGTTTCGTGCTCGATCGACTGCCGGATCGGCGCCGCGCGGTGCCGGCCGTACGTCTGGAAAGCTTCCAGGGCGACTTCAAGATCGACGCCGCCTGGTTGCCGGCGTTCGACCCGGCAGTTCTGCCTGACGCCCGCAGCGTCTGGCACCCGGTCGATACGGTCAACGGGCGCATCCTCGGTCTCGGTACCCTTGCGTTGCTACCCGGCATGTCGTTGGCCTTGGGACGCGAAGATGACCATGGCAGTGGTGGCGGCGGCATCCGTGTCACCCATACCGGCGGCAGTTTCGATTACGGACTGAGCTTGCAACGCGCGCGCCAATCCGTGCCTTACTACCAAGTTGCCCTCGGCCCCACAGTAACGCTCACCGCCGTACATCCCTACAGCTGGGTACTCGGCGGCGAACTGGAAGCCCAACTGGCCGGCGCGACTTGGCGCCTGGAAGCGGCCTGGAGCAGCGACATGCCGGTCACCGCGCCGACGACTTTCGCATACCGCACCGAGCCGGCCACCGATGTGGTCATGGGTGTCGAGTTCTTCCCGGGCGATGGCGAGACCCGCGTCACCCTGCAACTTGCCGGCCACAAGACGCATACGGACGCCGCCGCCCTCGACCGCACCGAGTTCTACAGCCTGAATGGGGAGCTGGAACGGACTTTCGTGCAGGGCCGTTGGCGCGGCAACCTGCGCTTTTTCAGTGGACTCGATCAACACGATGTCTATCTGAATCCCAAGCTGACCTACCTGGGCATAGACCAACATGAGTTTTTTGTGGCAGCACACCTGTTCAGCGGAGCCGAGCAGACCTTGAGCGGATTCCACAAGGACCACGACATGATCAGCATCGGCTGGCAGGCCAAGTTCTGAGCCGAAAACCCGCAGCACAAACCAGATCCCACCCCGCTTCTCTTTTGATTGGAACCGAGCGTGCTCAAGCTGCTCAAGGCGCTTCAACTGCGTTTGATGCAACCGCAACTGCTCAAGTTGCGTACCGCCATCGCCTTGTTGGTGATCATCAATCTGGGCGCGCTCGCCCTGTTGTCGCGGGTGGAATTCGATAATTCGCCCGAACGCTACGTGCCGCATGACACGCCGGCGGCGAAGATCGAACGGGAATTGCGCAAGGAGTTTCCCAACGATGAAAGCCTGATCGGCCTGTTCGCCGGCGACAATCTGCTGGAAGGTGCCGACATCTATTCCGAGGCCTTTCTGGCCGCGCTGGACCGCGTCGCGGTGCGCATGGAAAAGCATCCGCTGGTCGACCGGGTTTTCTCGGTCACCACGATGGACCACATCACCGGCACTGACGATGGTTTCTCGGTCGAGAAGCTGATCGACCGCGAAGCACTCAAGGACGCCACGCCGAAGGAACGTCGCGAACGCATCCTGGCCGATCGTTTTGCGCCCGGCTTGCTGATTTCCAAGGACGCCTCGGTCCTGGCCATCGTTGTACGCCCCAAATTGCTTGGAGGGAGCAGCCAGCGCGCGGAAGTGGAAGCCGCGTTTCGTGCCGCGGTCAAGGCGGAGCAACTCGACCGCTACATGATCGCCGTCGCCGGCCCGGTGCCGCTCGATGTCGCCGAGCTGAACTCGATGATCCAGGACAGCATCATGTTCACGCCGCTGGTGGTGCTGCTCGGCCTGCAACTCCTGCTCTGGGTGGTCGGACGCTTTCCCCCCATCGTCATCGGCGCAGTCGCCATGAGCACCGTCGTGCTCAGCACGCTGGCCATGGTGTCGATCATCGGCCAACCTTACACGCTGGTCACCGCCATGCTGCCGACGCTGTTGTCGGCGTATACCGTCGCCAACCTGCTGCATCTCTACGCGGCGTTGTTGCGCATGCGCAATGCGGGATTTCGCCGGCCGATGCGCGTCATCTTCGCGCTGCAGGAAGTCCACAAACCCACCCTGTACAACGTCCTCAGCACCAGTGCCGGCATGCTCAGCGTGGTCCTGATCCCGATTCCGCCGGTGCAGGTGTTCGGCCTGATGGGCGCCTTCGGCGTGCTGATGATTTATCTGGTGCTGTTCTATCTGATCCCGCCGCTGCTGGTGCGCTGGGATCGCGGGCCGTGGCCGCGCGGCGGCAGCGGCTTTGCCTGGACCCGTCGCATTTCTTTCGGCATCGCCAGTTTCAGCATGCGCCGCGCCGGCTGGGTCGTCGGTGCAATCGTCCTGGCCATTGCAGCAAGTGCGCCGCAGATCATGAAAGTGGAGGCGGAATCCGATCTGCTCAAGTTCTTCGATGCCGATCATCCGCTGACGCGTTCCACCAACATCGTCGAATCGCGTCTGGTCGGCGTCACCACGCTGGAGATCGTCGTGGATGGGCCGGGCCGCGACTCGCTGAAGAATGTCGAGCGGCTGCGCGTCATCAAATCGGTGCAAGACTGGGTCGAGAAACAGCCGGAAGTGGATCGAGCCTCTTCCATGATGGATGTCATCGAGGAGATGAACTGGGCGTTCCACGGCGAGGATGACGCCTTCCGACGCCTGCCCGATAACAACAAGCTGCTCAGCCAGTTGCTGCTGATTTACGACGGCAGGGATCTCGAAGAAGTGGTGAATCAGGAATATCAGCGCACCCGCATCCTGCTCAGCCTGAACGTACACGGCGCCAATGGCATCGAGAAGGTGATCGAACGGATCAAGGCGCATGTGGCCACACAAGACAGCCACGGCTTGCGCTGGGATATCGCCGGCTATGGCCGCCTGCTTTCGGATCAGGAAGACCTGCTGGTGCCAGGCCAGATAAAAAGCTTTGCCAGCGCGTTCATCCAGATATTCATCCTGATGCTGATCCTGTGGCGTTCCGTGCCGATTGCCATCATCGGCATGTTGCCCAACCTTGCCCCGCTGTTTTTCGTCTTCGTCGTGATGGGCACCAGCGGCATCTATCTGGACATGGCCACCGTCCTCATCGCCAGCGTGGTATTGGGCATTACCGTCGACGACACCATCCATTTCTTCCACAACTTCATGGAAAGACGGCGCAAAGGTTGCAGCGTGGTGTTTTCGCTGGCGCGCAGCTTCGACGCTTCCGGCCGCGCCGTGGTGGCGATCTCGCTGCTGCTGGTGGCGCAGTTCATGTTGCTGGCCGGATCACGTTTCCAGCCCTCCGCCAATTTTGGTCTTCTCGCCTCGACCGGCCTCCTCTCCGGCCAGATCCTGGAACTGTTGCTGCTGCCGGCGCTGGTCGTGCTCTGGAGCAAACTCAAGCTGCGCCACCCCTCCATTTCACTCTAATTTTCATTCAAGCAAATGCCGCCGCCGCCGATACCAGCGTGCGTCGTGTGGTTGCGGCAACCACGGCGCAGCACATTCGACTGCGATATAGGCGGCAAAGGGAATAATCATGCGAGACAACTTGGGCGGCGAGCATCGAAGCGAAGCTAAGAGCGGTTCCGGTTCGGCTACGACTGCCGAGAGCACCCCGATGGCGCCGCTCAAGCGCCTCTCCATTCGCATTCGCCTGGCCGGCATCATGGGCATGGTGGTCATCATGGTGCTGGTGGGAACAGCCATCGGTATGGGCGGCCTCTATGTCACCAGCCAGGACATGCGGGTGCTGTATCACAATCGACTGGAGCCGATCAGTCTGATCGGGCAGATCGTCGGCCTGATGAGCGAAAACCAGACCCAGATGGCGCTGGCCGTACAACACTCGCCGGACAGCCCGTTCGCAGCACAGCACGACCATCCGGTCAGCAAACACTACGACACAATCCTGGCCAATCGCGACAAGATCGGTGCATTGCTGAACGCATTGAAGGCCATCGAGATCCCCCCCGAACAACAGGCCGCCGCATCGGACTTTGCCGTAGCGCGAGAACGTTACGTCAAGGAGGGCCTGGAACCCGCCGTGCTGGCCCTGAAAGCAAACGACTACACGGCAGCCACACAGATCCTGCTGGCCCGGGTCAATCCGCTCTACAGCGCGGCAAGGGACAAGATGGCCGTATTGCGCAATCAATTGCAAGAACACGCCCAACGCGACTATCAAGCCGCCGACGCGCGCTATCACACCTTGCTCGAGGTCGGACTCATCGGCATGGGCGTCGGAATCTTGCTGGTGCTTTGGTTCGCCCGACAGTTAATGCGAGGCATCGTGCAGCCGCTGAACCGAACCATCGGCTATTTCCAGCGCATCGCCGAAGGACGCTACGACACCCCCATCTTGATCGAACGGCAAGACGAGATCGGTCAGGTGCTGACGGCGCTGGCTTCCATGCAAACCCGACTCGGCATCGACATGGAGGAGGCCCAGCAGACGGCAACCCGCAACTTGCGCATCAAGACTGCGCTCGACTGCATCACTTCGCCGGTCACCCTCACCCAAGCCGATAACGCCCTGATCTACATGAACCCCGCCGCGCGCAACCTGTTCAGCGACATGTCGGCCGATCTGGCGAAACACCACGCGGGCTTCAACGTCGACGACATGATCGGCAAGAGTCTGTCCGATTTGTTCGAGGACAACGCACTGAAAACCGCCTACGCCCAGAAATTCGAAGACACGCGCAGCTTCGAGACGCATCTGGTCGGGCGCACCCTGCGCCTCGCCGCCAGCCCGGTCTACGACATCGAAGGCCACTATGCCGGCCGCGTCACGCAATGGCGCAACCGCACGACGGAAGTCGCCGTCGAATTCGAGGTCGCCGACCTGGTCAACGCCGCCGCCTCCGGCTTCTTCAGCCAACGCCTGAATGTCGCCGGCAAGGAAGGCTTCTTCCTGCAACTCGCCGAAGGCATCAACCGCCTGGTGGAAACCTCCGAACGCGGCATGAACGATGTCGCGCGCGTGTTGAAGGCGCTGTCGCAAGGCGATCTCACTCAACGCATCGACGGCAATTACGACGGCCTGTTCGGCCAGTTGCAGAACGACACCAATGCCACCAGCGAACGCCTGGCCGAAATCGTCAGCCAGATTCGCGAGGCCACCGATGCAATCAGCACCGCTGCGCGCGAGATCGCCTCCGGCAATGCCGATCTGTCCAGCCGCACCGAGAACCAGGCCGCCAACCTGGAGGAAACCGCCAGTTCGATGGACGAGTTCACCAGTACGGTGCGCCAGAAC
>JASJPK010000080.1:0-19710 GCA_031426735.1 Hydrogenophilaceae bacterium
GAACTTAAGCCACGAAATCGGCGCCCTGCTGGGAGCGCCGGCCTCTGGCCGGCTGCTAGTTTTGGCGTTTCACGCTATCAGGAACTTAAGCCACGAAATCGGCGCCCTGCTGGGAGCACCGGCCTCTGGCCGGCTGCTAGTTTTGGCGTTTTACGCTATCAGGAACTTAAGCCACGAAATCGGTGCCCTGCTGGGAGCGCCGGCCTCTGGCCGGCCAGCCGGCGGGACGCCGGCGCTCCTGGCAAGGCTGAAGCCCGACCCACATCGTCTTGCGCTTACGTCCAGTCTGGACAACCGTCGCCGATGCGGTCAAATTCCCGGCTTCTCCAGAAGGACACCGCGATGGATAAAGCGACCAGGATGTTGTCCGTGCCGGACGCAGATCAGGCGGAAAGCCTCGCGGCCAGCATCCTGCTGGTGGACGACGAGCCTTCCAACCTGAAACTGCTGGAGCGCACGCTACGGCCAAGCGCGCACTACCGTCTGGTTTCCACCACCGATCCCAGAAGCGTGCTCGAACTTTACCGGCAACATCGTTTCGATCTGATCATTCTCGATCTCAACATGCCGCATCTGAATGGTTTTCAGGTCATGCGCCAATTGCGCGAACTGGATGCGGAACCGCTGCCCCCCATCCTGGTCGTTACCGCCCAGCACGATCAGGAATTCCGGGTGCGCGCCCTGCGCGAGGGCGCCGCGGATTACATCACCAAGCCGTTCCAGGTGGACGAACTGTTGGCGCGGGTCGGCAACCTGATCCAGGTGCGGCTCTATCAGCGGCGTCTGCAGGCGTTGAACCAGTCGCTCGAAGCGGGGGTGCGCGAAGGCACCGCGGAGTTGTTCCGCTCGCGCCAGATGATTCGCGACCTGGCTGCCCACCACGAAAAGATCAGGGAAGAAGAACGCGCTCGCATCGCGCGCGAAATTCACGACGAATTCGGGCAATACCTGACCGCGCTGCGCATGGACACCGCCATGCTCAACATCCGTTACGGCGCCGGCAATCCCGAGCTGAAACACCATCTAGACGGCATGAAGCAGACCATCGACACCACCATCGGCGTGGTGCGCAACCTGGCCGCCGCGCTGCGTCCCGGCGCGCTCGACATGGGCCTGGTCTCGGCAGCGGAATGGCTGTTGGCCGGATTCGAGGAGCGCACCGGAATCGCTTATCGTCTGAACGCGCCGCGCGAAGACCTGGGTCTGGACAACGAGCGCGCCACCGCGGCTTTCCGCATCCTGCAGGAGGCGCTCACCAACATCACGCGCTATGCTCATGCCGACGAAGTCGAGGTGACGATCGAACTGGTCGACGGCAGCCTGGCCATGGTGGTCCGCGACGACGGCGTCGGTTTCGACCCCGCCGCGGTACGCGGCCGCAAGACCTTCGGACTGCTCGGCATCCGCGAGCGGGCGCTGATGTTCGGCGGAGAATCCCGGATTGACAGCAAGCCGGGCGAAGGCACAATCCTGCGCATCCTTATCCCGCTGCAAGCACAGGTGAATTGATGGTTCGCATCCTGATCGCCGACGACCACGCCATAGTGCGCCAGGGCTTGCGCCAGGTATTGGCGCTGGCGCCGGAACTGGAACTGGCCGGCGAGGCGAAGGACGGCTGGGAGGTTGTCGAGAAAGTGCGCGCCGGCAATCTCGGCCTGCTCCTGCTCGACATGAACATGCCCGGCCCGAACGGCGTCGAGCTGATCAAACGGGTGCGCGAACTGGCGCCGCGGCTGCCCATCCTGGTGCTCTCGATGCATGGCGAAAGCCAGATTGCCGGACGCGCCATCAAGGCCGGCGCCACCGGTTACCTGACCAAGGACAGCGAACCGGAGACGCTGATCGCCGCCATTCGCCAGGTGGCCGGCGGCGCCCACTACATCGAACCCGCGGTGGCCGAACGCCTGCTGTTCGCAACGCAGCCGGCCGGTAGCGACCAACCGCACCTGACCTTGTCCGATCGCGAGTTCCAGATCTTCCTGCTGCTCGTGCAAGGCCGCGGCGTCAATGAAATCGGCGAAGAACTCCACCTCTCCGCGAAGACCGTCAGCACCCACAAAGTCCGCCTGATGCAGAAGCTCGGCGTGGATAACCTGAGCGATCTGGTGCGCTACGCGCTGAAACACGAACTGACGCAATAACGCCATCTTGGCGGGTTGTTGGGCAGCCTTCGCTGCAACCTTTATCAGGGTGTTAAAAAACGTGAAAACACAAAAAACTGTCATGCCGGCGTAGGCCGGCATCCAGAAGCCGCTGATTTTCCTACCGCGCTTACCCCGCCTGCACCGGGGTGAGTGCGGCCGTGAGGGCGATGTCCGGGAATCGAGGACATTGAGGCGAAAACCGGATTTTTCTACAGCCTCAACGTTTGAATTGAGCGACCTGCGCGGTTTTTCGCGCAGGTCCGCTCGAATGATGGGTTGGGCATCTATTGCGCATAGACCCGGCTTTCAATCTCTGCGTCGAACCACTTAGCAAAGCCTTCAACTACTGCGATTGCGGCAAGAAGCTGCTTTTCGGTAACGTGCAGAGTGGGCGGAATGAACCAGGCTCTTTCGCCTTCCTCTGCGTCCGCAAAGAGTGCGGCCTCCCTTTCATCAACGAAGAACGGATGCGGCAATTTCTTTAGGTCCGCATCTGCGTAGTTTGTTCTGATGCTGGTAATCGACGGCGGGTGCTCAAAGCGATTGCGCGCAAGAACGACCTCTTCAAGAAGCCGAAGGTTTTCCGGGCAAGCTTCAAAGTCGATTGCGAAGCGCTGAGAATAGTGAGTCCTGTAGCCGGGAAACCAGCCAATCTTCTTGAATGATTTCTTCAGCGCTTCATCAACCGGGACGCGACTCTCGCTCGCCCATGTTTCGAGGTAGAGATGTAGGGCAGCAGCAAGCATTGAAATGCACGAGTACGCAAGGACGTGAAGAGATTCATCGGCTTCTATCCATTCCTTGAGGAAAGCCGGCTCGGCATCCTCGCTGTACGGCGGCACAAACGGTTCCTCCCCGACTTCGATCTTTCGTTTGCGCTCCACGTACAGCGCAGATGACGTGTCGTAAAGCTGCCGAATGAACTCTAGCCGGCGGTTGAAGAAGTACGAAACGTCCATGGCCTATGCCTACGATGCCCAGCGTAGAGCTAACCGGCGCTGCATGGCTTTATCGTGCAGTGTCCAGCAATCGAAGGGAACGCGGTTGAGCGCCATGTTAGGCCTCGATTTTGGTGAACGATAGAGAGCTCTGCGGATGGTCGGTTTCTCGCTGCACGGCATAGGGAATGTGATATTGCTTACCCAAAAGATCTTTGAACGATAGTTGAAGTTGCGCTCCGACTCCTTGCAGTGGCTCTGGTGATTCGAATTCTAGTCTTTGCTGTTTGCCACGCTCAAAGAGGGGAATATCTAGGAGTCGGCGATGTTCTCCAGTTACGGGGACAACATCAACAAGTAATGAGACCGCTGAATTGCCTGTATTTGAAAGTACGAAAGAGTAGTAGCAATGGCCATCGCCTCTAAATGTGCCACCCCCACCGACGACAACGAAGGATGGTCTTGCCTCTTCCTCTCGTTGGCGCCGCTCATAGGCAAGAGCCTCCCTTTCGCTTTCGACCTGCTGGCGGGTTACTTCGACAAGCTCACGCTGTTGTTCAACAGAGTTCTTTAGTTCTTCTGCCTGCAAGCGCAGAGCCTCGGTACTCAGCCTCAGTTCCTCGCCTTGCTGAAGGTAGCCTAATACGAGCCATAGGAATGCGAGTGGGGCGAAGACGCCTGCAAAGAAGTCACCCCACTCATTGGGCTTCATCTGACTGGCCTGCGTACTGCTCCAATAGAAAAGGATTGCCATTGTGGCAAGCCACACTGATGTGATGATGATTCCGAAATGGAAGCGACGCTCGGTCATGTGCATTGAGGCTTAACGTGGAAGTGAGCGGCCTGCGCGGCTGTTCGCACAGGTCCGCTCGACTGAAAGGTTATCCTTTTCCCCATCTGTTACGTGTATTTCAATAGAAATTACGTCATCCGTGCGTTAGCCTCTGCTTTTGGCGGCGCCTTCTGTTTGGCATGCTGTGTAAGCAATCTGCCCTACGGTTTGTACGGTAAATCAGGATCGCAAACGGCCACTCGACTACATCACGATCCACGTCAATCTGATTTCTGCAAATCCAACGCTCGCCAGCGGCCTTGCCGGCCTGCTGGCACCTTCATGGCTTTCCGCATTACGCCAACGCCCACAGCGTTTCCGCCACTATCCGGCGCAGCCTCTGCAAGACTTCGCTGACTTCCTCCGGCGTGGTGTTGAGCGCCGGCATGAAGCGCAGGCAATGTGCGCGAGGGCGTAGAGGAGCAGGCCTTGCTTCGCAGGCTTGCTCGACGATTTCCGGTCCCTGTGCGCAGCACAGTTCCAAGGCCAGCAGCAGTCCCATGCCGCGGACTTCGCCCAGATCGAATTGCTGCGACAGTTCGCTATAGCGTAGGAGCGCCTTCCGAGGCGCGATTGTTCTGGGCACCATTCGAAAAAAATCGCGCCTTGGAAGGCGCTCCTACAGGGGGCCTCCATGAACACCACGCATTGCGGCCACGATGTTGCTGGCCGACGCGTCGGGTTTCGGCCAGGAATCCTTCGCCGTCAGGCTGCGCACTATCGCGATGCCGGCAGCGCAGGCCAGGGGTTGCCGCAGAACGTGCCGCCCTGGTTGCCGGGCTGTAACAGGAACAGACCGTTTGGAGGAGCGGGCTTGAGCCCTTTCCTACCCTTGTCGGCGCGGTTTCCAACACACGGTTATACGTAAAAACGCTACTTGCCTGGGTAGGAAAATTCCTAATGGAAATTGGGACTATTTCCCCCGGACAAGCGGAATTCGCCGATACGGCAATCTCCCGGGTTCCAGCACCATTCGCTCCAGGTTGTTATGGGAGATGCAAGGTGAAACTGTTGATCGTGGATGATTCTTCGGCCGTGTACGGCCGACTGTTGGCGATGCTGGGCGGGGTGGAACATCTCACCGCGCTCTCCATCGCGCGCTCATTGCAAGAAGCCGACGATAAGAGCCGCGGCTTCTGTCCGGATGCCGCCGTGCTCGACATGAACTTGCCGGATGGCAACGGTCTCGATGCGTTGCGCGTAATCAAGCGCAATTGCCCGAATGCGCACGTATTCATGTTTTCCAATCAGGTCGAGTTTCGCGACATGTCGATGCTGGCCGGCGCCGACGGCTTTTTCGACAAATCGCTCGAATTCGAAGCGCTTATCGCTCGCCTGGGCGATGTCGAACTCAACCGGGCAGCCTCGACGGAGGTATCGGCATGAATGCGATCCTGGCTTTACCCATCTTGTTGGGCCTGTTGGGCGCCGTGCAACCGTTCTTCGGCGGCGGTCTCGCCGGCACGATCTGGGCCGTCGGCCTGGGTTTGAGCGGCTTGCCGATTGCGTGGTTGCTGGCCAGAACGCTGCGCGTTGCCGAGGCAACGGCCCGTCAGGCGGGTGCCGCCGACTGTCTGCGCGAGTTGCCGCCGCCCAGCCACGTCGAGCAGTTGGATGAACTGTGCGTCGAGGTGCTGCCGATCTGGACCCGGCAGATCGAAACCGCGCGCGGCCAGACCGAGACCGCGGTAGGCGATCTGACCGGCCGTTTCACCGATATCCATGCTCGCCTGGAGCGTGCGCTGAACGTGTATCGGCAGGCGGCGGACAGCATGATCAACAGTTCGGAAAAGGGTAAGCCCAAGAGCGAAGACAACGTTCTGGCCCTGCTGGCGAGCGGCCAGAGCGATCTGACCCAGATGCTGACGAGTCTGCGCACCGGCTTGCAGGCCAAGGAGGTGATGCTCGACCGTGTCCGCGAGGTGGCCCAGTTCTCCGATGAGCTCAAAGGTATGGCCGGTGCGGTTTCCGAAATCGCCGCACAGACCAACCTGCTCGCACTCAATGCCGCCATCGAAGCGGCGCGGGCCGGCGAGGCGGGACGCGGTTTCGCCGTGGTGGCTGACGAGGTGCGCAAGCTCTCCGGTATGTCCGACAAAACCGGCAAGCAGATCGGTGCGCGCGTCGATGCCGTGAGCAAGTCCATCGAGGAGACCGTCCGCATCGCCGAACAGTTTTCCGTGCAGGACGCGAAGACCATGCAGGACTCCGAGCACATGATTGAAAACGTGCTCAAGGTGTTCCGCGGCGCGGTCGAGCATCTGACCGCGGCCTCCGCCCAGTTTCAGTACGAAGGCATGGCGGTGCAGGAGAGCGTGTCGCAAGTGATCATGTCCTTGCAGTTCCAGGATCGGGTCAGCCAGATCCTGCGCCAGACCATGGGCAACATCGCCCGTCTCGAAGCGCAGCTTGCCGAGCACAAGCAACGCAGGGCGTGCGGCCAGGAAGTTCCGCCTATCGATGTCGCAGCCTGGCTGGCTGACCTGGCCAGTACCTACACCACCCTGGAAGAAGCCGCGAACCACCAGGGTACACAGAGCAACGCGCAGTCCGGCGCAACCGAAATCACTTTTTTCTAGAGGGAGATAGACATGGCCAAAACAATTCTGATCGTGGACGACTCGGCATCCATCCGTGCGGTGGTCGCCCTGACACTCAAAGGCGCGGGTTACGACGTGGTCGACGCGGTGGACGGCAAGGACGCACTGACCAAGCTCGACGGCCGCAAGATCAACCTGGTCATCAGCGACGTCAACATGCCCAACATGGACGGCATCAGCTTCGTCAAGGAGATGAAGGGCAAGCCGGCCTACAAGTTCACGCCGGTGATCATGCTCACCACCGAAGGCAGCGAAGCCATGAAGCGCGACGGCCAGGCCGCCGGCGCCAAGGCCTGGGTGGTGAAACCGTTCCAGCCGGCGCAGATGCTGGACGCGGTGTCGAAACTGATCCTGCCTTGATCCCGGGGAGAACACCGTGGAAATCCGCAGGGAACACAACGACGCTCGCCTGAGCCTGTACCCCGAGGGCGAAATGACCATTTACCACGCGGCCGATCTGAAGCCGGCGCTGTTCGACGCGCTGGCGCACGCCGACGCGATCGAACTCGACCTCTCGGCCGTCTGCGAGCTGGATACCAGTGGCGTGCAATTGCTGATGCTGTTGAAGCGCGAAGCGGTCGCCGCCGGCAAGTCACTCACGCTCAGCGGGCATAGCCCGGCTGTGCTGGAAGTGTTCGAGATGCTCGGCCTGGGCGGCTGGTTCGGCGACCCGCAACTGTTGCCGGCGGGCGCGCTCGGTACGGGAGGGACGGCAGCATGAGCCTGGATATCAGCGAAATTCTGCAAACCTTCATCGCGGAAAGCCGCGGCCTCCTGATCGACATGGAAGAAGGTCTGTTGTGCCTGGAAACGCAGCCGGACGATGCCGAGGCGATCAACGCCGTGTTCCGCGCGGCGCACACCATCAAGGGCTCCTCCGGCCTGTTCGGGCTGGATGACATCGTCGCCTTCACGCACAAGGCGGAAAATCTGCTCGACCGCGTCCGCAACAACGAACTGGCCTTGAATGCGGGGCTGATCGGCCTGCTGCTGGCCTGCCGCGACCACATCGAAAGCCTGATCGATCTGGTGGTCGACGCAACCGAGATGGACGCCGACACCCGCCAGAACGGCGAAGCCCTGGCGGCGCAATTGAGCCGCTACCTCGGCGAAGCCGGCGCGCAGATGCCGGCGGAAACGGCAGCGCCGCTGGAAAGTAGCGGCGGCGCCCATCTGGCGGACGACACCTGGCACATCTCCGTGCGCTTCGGCCGCGATGTGCTGCGCAGCGGCATGGACCCGCTCTCCTTCATCCGCTATCTCGCCAACCTGGGCGAGATCGTCCACCTCGTCACGCTGGCCGACGCGCTGCCGGCAGCCGTCGAGATGGACCCGGAAGGCTGCTACCTGGGCTTCGAAATCCGCTTCAAGAGCGATGCCGACAAGGCGCGCATCGAGAGCGTGTTCGAGTTCGTGCGCGACGACTGCGAACTGCACATCCTGGCGCCCGGCAGCAAGCTGGCCGATTACCTGAAACTGATCGCCGCGCTGCCGGAAAACGACACCCGCCTGGGCGAATTGCTGGTGGCGTGCGGCGCAGTGACCGCGCGCGAACTGGAAGAAACCCTGGCTGTTCAGGAATGCGAAGGCGGGCGCCAGGAAGAAATACAGCCGCTCGGCGAAATTCTGGTCGAACGCGAGTTGGTGCAACCCGAACTGGTCGACGCCGCGCTGACCAAACAGAAGGACGCGCGCCATCGCCAGGCGCAGGAAGCCAAGTTCATCCGCGTCCATGCCGACAAGCTGGACAGCCTGATCAACCTGGTCGGCGAACTGGTCATCGCCGGTGCCGGCGTCGGCTTGCAGGCCGCGCGCAACAAGGATGGCGTGTTGATGGAGTCGGTCTCCGGCATGGCGCGCCTGGTCGAAGACATCCGCGACGGCGCCATGCGCCTGCGCATGGTCGAGATCGGCGAGACGTTCAACCGCTTCCGCCGCGTCGTGCGCGACGTGTCCAAGGAAATCGGCAAGGACATCGAACTGGTCATTGCCGGCGCCGAAACCGAGCTCGACAAGACTGTGGTCGACAAGATCGGCGACCCGCTCACGCATCTGATGCGCAACGCCATGGACCACGGCATCGAGTCGGCCGCCGTGCGCGCCGAACGCGGCAAGCCGGCGAAAGGCACGCTGAAACTGAATGCCTATCACGAGGCCGGCGGCATCGTGATCGAAGTCGCCGACGACGGCGGCGGCCTCAACCGCGACAAGATTCTGGCCAAGGCGCGCGAAAAAGGCCTGATCCAGGCCGGCGACGTTCTCTCCGACAGTGAAGTGTGGAACCTGATTTTTGAACCCGGCTTTTCCACCGCCGATCAGGTTTCCAACCTGTCCGGCCGCGGCGTCGGCATGGATGTCGTGCGGCGCAATATCGAAGCGCTGCGCGGCAGCGTCGAGATCGAAAGCCATGCCGGCCAGGGTTCCACCTTCCGCATCCGGCTGCCGCTGACGCTGGCCATCATCGACGGCTTCCTGATGGGTGTCGGCCCCAGTCATTACGTGGTGCCGCTGGATATGGTGCTGGAGTGCGTCGAGCTGAGCCGCGCCAGCAGCGCCACCGGCAACAGCGATTACATCAATCTGCGCGGCGAAGTGCTGCCGCTGTTGCGGATCAGCGAGCACTTCAGCCTGGAGCAAGCCGCGGCGCGGCGCCAGAACGTGGTCGTGGTCAATGCGGTCGGGCGCAAAGCCGGCCTGGTGGTGGACGAACTCAAGGGCGAGTTCCAGGCCGTCATCAAGCCGCTCGGCCGCCTGTTCGAACAAGTTCGTGGCATCTCCGGCTCGACCATTCTCGGCTCGGGCGAAGTTGCCCTGGTACTGGACGTTCCCTCTCTGCTCGACTCGGCCGCCAAGGTCGAAGCGCGGGCTCAAGCTGTACGGATTTGAAAATCACCTAGCCAAACTGGAGAAAAACACATGTTGAACAATCTGAAAATCGGCACCCGCCTGGCCATGGGCTTCGGCATCGTGGTCCTGCTCATGCTCGTGCTCGCCTTCGTCGGCATCACCCGCATGTCCAGCCTGAACGACAGCATGGATCAGCTGGTCAACGACCGTTACAAGAAGACGACCATGGTCAACGAGATGATGACCAACATCAATCAGGTCGCCCGCAGCCTGCGCAACGTGGTGCTGCTCGACACCGATGCCGAGCGCAAGGCCGAAATCGAACGCATCGTCAAAGCCCGCACCCGCGTCGGCGAGGTGTTCGGCGAACTGGAAAAGATCGTCCAGTCCGATGAAGGCAAGGCCAAGCTGCAGGCCATTCGCGACGTGCGCGGCAAGTTCCTGGAAAACCAGAATCACATGTTCGAGCTGGTCAACGCCGGCAAGATCGAGGAAGCGCGGGTCTTTCTGCTCAAGGAAGTTCGGGTCAACCAGAACAATTTCATCAGTGCCATGGACGCGGCCATCGACTACCAGGCGAGCTTGATGGCAAAAGCCGCTCAAGAAGGCAAAGACCTCTATGACGCCGCCCGCACCCTGATGATCACCCTGGCGCTGATCGCGTTCGGCCTCGCGCTGGCCATCGGATATTCGATCACCCGCGGCATCACCCGCCCGATCAATCGCGCCGTGACGGCCGCCAACGCCCTTGCCGAAGGCGACCTGACCACCCGCATCGAAGTCAGCGGCAAGGACGAGACCGGCCAGTTGCTGGCCGCCATGCAGACCATGGTGGAGAAGCTGGTGCAGATCATCACCGAGGTGCGTTCCGCCTCCGACAACCTGTCTTCCGCTTCCGAAGAAGTCTCCGCCACGGCGCAGTCGCTGTCACAGGGCGCTTCCGAGCAGGCCGCTTCGGTCGAAGAGACCAGCGCCAGCATCGAACAGATGAGCGCGTCCATCGCCCAGAACACCGAGAACGCCAAGATCACCGACGGCATGGCCAGCAAGTCCTCGCAAGAAGCGGTTGAAGGTGGCGCGGCGGTGAAGCAGACGGTGACCGCGATGAAGAGCATCGCCGGCAAGATCGGCATCATCGACGACATCGCCTACCAGACCAATCTGCTGGCGTTGAACGCGGCCATCGAAGCGGCACGCGCCGGCGAGCACGGCAAGGGCTTCGCGGTGGTGGCGGCGGAAGTGCGCAAGCTGGCCGAACGCAGCCAGGTCGCGGCGCAGGAGATCGGCGAACTCGCCAGCGGCTCGGTCGAGATGGCCGAACGCGCCGGCAAGCTGCTCGACGAAATGGTGCCCAGCATCAAGAAGACCTCCGACCTGGTGCAGGAAATCACCGCTGCCAGCGAAGAACAGAGTGCCGGCGTCGGCCAGGTCAACGCGGCGATGAGCCAGTTGAACCAGGCGACGCAGCAGAACGCCAGCGCCTCCGAAGAACTGGCGGCGACCGCCGAGGAAATGAGCGGCCAGGCCGAGCAACTGCAGCAGTTGATGGGCTTCTTCAAAGTCGCCTCGGGCATGGCCGCCGGCAACGGCAAGGCGGTTGCCAAAGCCGTTCCGCGCAAGGCCGGCAAAGCGATGTCTGCGGCAGCGCCTTCCGAACACGAGTTCGTGCGTTTCTGAAGGGGCTGACATGAATGCACTGGTCAAAGTCGAAGGGCGGGCGGCCGCCGTCGTCGCCGAGGAGCCGCAGCAATATCTGACTTACATGCTGGGCGGCGAAGTCTTCGCCATCGGCATCCTGCACATCAAGGAAATCATCGAGTACGGCCATCTCACCACCGTCCCGATGATGCCGGAGTTCATCCGCGGCGTGATCAATCTGCGCGGCGCGGTGGTGCCGGTGGTCGATCTGGCCAGCCGCTTCGGCGGCAGGCGCAGCGAGGTGACCCGACGCAGCTGCATCGTCATCCTGGAATTGCTGGTCGAGGAACAGACCCAGGTGATCGGCGTCGTGGTCGACGCGGTCAACGAAGTGCTGGAGATCGCCGCCAGCGAGATCGAACCGCCGCCGGCCTTCGGCACCCGCATCCGCACCGACTTCATCGCCGGCATGGGCAAGGTGCAGGACAAGTTCGTGATCATCCTGAACATCGACAACGTCCTCTCCACCGAGGATCTGGCCCTCATCGGCCAGGCCAAGGCGGCCTGAATGCGGTGCCGCGGTCCGCGGCGCAACGGAAGACATCGAAGGGAAACGGCAATGAAGAAATTGACAGTCGCGGCGCAGTTGGCCATCGGCTTCGGCAGCGTTCTGGCACTCCTGTTCGGCATCCTCGCCTACTCGGTTTACCAGCAGAACCGTTTGGCCGAGCTGGCCGAACAGCAATACCGCCACCCCTTTGCCGTGTCGAACGCGATTGCCCGGGCCGATGCCAACATCCTGCGCATGGCGCGGGCGATGCAGGACATCGTCCAGTCGGATGACGCTGCACACATTCAGAAATACGCCGCGCAAATCGATGCCCTGGAGGCGGCGGTGCTGAAGGATCTGGCTCTGGCGAAAGCGCGCTTCCTCGGCGACAAGCTCGATTTGGAGTGGCTGGCCGCCAGTTTCAAAGAGTGGAAACCGGTTCGCAGCAAGGTTATCGACCTCAAACGCGCCGGCAAGACCGCGGCAGCACGCCACGTCATGCGGACCGAAAACGGTCCTGCGCTGATCAAGATCTCCGCGCTGAAAACCGTTGTCTACGACTTCGCGATGAACAAGGCGGAAGGGTTTCGCCAGAACGCCGCGGCCACCCGCGACGAGGTCATGCAGATGACGCTGTGGCTTGGACTGGCGGGGCTGTTGGCGGGTATTGCGCTGTGGCTGTCGATCATCCGTTCGCTACGCCGGGTCGACCGCGAATCCGCCGCGGGCGGCGAACTCGAATTAGTGTCGTTGTGAACGGCGTGGTTAGGGAGCTGAGATGCTGAAAAATCTGAAGATAGGTTATCGACTGGGCTTGGGATTCGGCACGATTCTGGTTGTTGTGCTGTGTGCGGGATGGCTGCTGTCGACGTATCTCAATGCCTTGTCGCAAGACTGGCGCAACATGGAGCAGATCGGCCTTGCCAAAAAGAATGCGGTCACCGAGGCCTATATCGAACTGGGCAACGGTATCCACCATTTCAAGAACTTCATCCTGCGCGGCGCCGATTACGAGAGCAAGTTCCAGGCCGACATGGATGGCTTGAGCCAGCGCGTGGACACCTATCGGGCCATCGCCGCACTGACGCCGGCAGAACGCGCGATGCTGGACGCAATGGTCGGCGACATTCAGAAATACCGCGTGGCCATGCAGACGCTGGCGCGCTTGCGCGCCGGCGGTGCCGGCATCGAAGAACTGGACAAGGCGGTCAAGGGTGCGGACAAAGCCATTGCCCAGTCGCTCGACAGGCTGAACGACCAGGTTGTCGCCGACATGAAGAAAATGTCCGCGCAATTCGATGCGCAACTGGAATTGGTCGGACGGACCTTGCTGATCTCCGCGCTGCTCGTCGCGCTGTTCGGGTTGGTCGTCTCCGTGTCGATTTCACGCAGCATTACGCGGCCGATCAACGCCGCCGTCGGCATTGCGCAACAACTGTCCGAAGGCGACCTGACCGCCCGCATCGAAGTCGACAGCAAGGACGAAACCGGCCAGTTGCTGGCCGCCATGCGCGCCATGGTGGCCAGGCTGGCGCAGATCATCGGTGAGGTGCGCGACACGGCCGATAGCCTGGGCTCGGCGTCCGGACAGGTTTCGGCGACGGCGCAGTCGCTGTCGCAGGGGGCTTCCGAGCAGGCCGCTTCGGTCGAACAGACCGGCGCCAGCATCGAACGGATGCTCACCTCGATTGCACAAAGTACCGAGAACGCCAGGATCACCGACGGCATGGCCAGCAAATCCGCGCAGGAAGCTTCCGAAGGCGGCGCGGCCGTGAAGCAGACGGTGACCGCGATGAAGAGCATCGCCGGCAAGATCGGCATCATCGACGACATCGCCTACCAGACCAATCTGCTGGCGTTGAACGCGGCCATCGAAGCGGCACGCGCCGGCGAGCACGGCAAGGGCTTCGCGGTGGTGGCGGCGGAAGTGCGCAAGCTGGCCGAACGCAGCCAGGTCGCGGCGCAGGAGATCGGCGAACTCGCCAGCGGCTCGGTCGAGATGGCCGAACGCGCCGGCAAGCTGCTCGACGAAATGGTGCCCAGCATCAAGAAGACCTCCGACCTGGTGCAGGAAATCACCACCGCCAGCGAAGAACAGAGTGCCAGTGTCGGCCAGGTCGACGCGGCGATGCGCCAGTTGAACCAGGCAACCCAACAGAACGCCTCCGCCTCCGAACAGTTGGCGGCGACCGCCGAGGAAATGAGCGGCCAGGCCGAACAACTGCAGCAGTTGATGGAATTCTTCAAGCTGGCGCCGCTGTCGGCGCATGAGCTTGCCGTGATGGGCCGCACGTCGGCCGGATGAATTGAACCTATTGGAATGATGATGCAGTACGAATCGGTACTTACCCTGGGCGCCGCCGACATGAACGACATGCGCCGCGTGGTCGGGGTGAACGAGGAAATCAAGGGCGTCGTGCGCGCTGCGCGCGAGCTCAGTCTGGTCGCCATCAACACCATGCTGGCGGCGCGGCGTGCCGGTGCGGACGTGCGCGGCTTTGCCGTGGTATCGCTCGAACTGCGCAGTTTCAGCAGCAAGCTGCAGGCGCTGATGGATGCACTCGCGCTGGATATGGCCGATCTGATCCGGGATGTCGCCAGCCTGACCAAAGAAACGTGCCAGCGCCGGCGTCTTGCCGCCGCCCTGGCCCTGCGCGGCCACCCCGTCATGGCAACGGCCTTGGCTCAGGTCGATTGCGTGCTGACGCGCATGGCGCGGACCAATGCCGCGGCGTGGCGTGGTGTGCAGCGGGTCATCGCGCAGGCGCTGCGCCAGTGCGAGGTCGGTCGCACCCTGGCGCGCGGCGCCAAGATCGAGGCGGTTTATGGCGGCAGGTTCAGCGCACAGCTCAACCAGGCCGGCGTTGCCATCGAGCGCAGCATCGAACTGATCAGGTATCGGTTGTTCAATGCCTGGAGCATCGCCAGGAGCGAAGCATGAAAAACCTGACCTGGATCTTCGAGCAGGGCGAGCATAAATGGGGCATGGTGGCGCGCGATCCGACACGGCCGGGCTATCTGATCGACACCAACGAGTATCTGGTGTGCGACGGCGACGCGGCCTTGTTGACCGACCCCGGCGGCAGCGAGATTTTTGCCGCGGTGTTCGCCGCCATTGCCCAGGAATGGGATCCCGCGCGCATCGAGTCGCTGTTCGCCTCGCACCAGGACCCCGACATCATTTCCTCGCTGGCGCTGTGGCTGGCGTTCAACCCCGAGTTGAAGTGTCATCTGTCCTGGCTGTGGAGCGAGTTCGTGCCGCATTTCGGCGGCAATCGCGAGACTTTCGTCGCCATCCCGGATGAAGGCGCGCAGATCATGCTCGGCAAGCGGCGATTGCAGGCGGTGCCGGCGCACTACCTGCATTCCAGCGGCAACTTCCATCTCTACGACGCCGACGCGCGCATTCTGTTTTCCGGCGATGTCGGCGCAGCGTTGTTGCCGCCGGACGAGGACGCCGCGTTCGTCACCGACTTCGACCGCCACATTCGCCATGCCAAGGGCTTTCATCAGCGCTGGATGGGTTCGAAGGCTGCCGTGCTGGATTGGTGCGAACGTGCCGCCGCACTGCCCATCGACCTGCTTTGCCCGCAGCACGGCGCGGTCTATCAGGGCGCCGATGTGGCGCGTTTCATCAATTGGTTTGCCGAGCTGGACGTGGGTACCGGCGTGCGGCGCAGAGGGGACTGAGGCATGCACGCGATCACGCTCAGCGACGGCGAGTTCGGCCGCTTCCGCCAGATGATTCACCGCATCGCCGGCATCAGCCTGTCACCGGCCAAAAAGGCCCTGGTGGCGGGGCGATTGGCGAAACGGCTGAAACACCACGGCTTGACCAGCTACCACGACTATTTCCAGCTGATCAACCAGCGCCAGGACGAGTTGCAGGTGGCGGTGGATTTGCTCACCACCAACGAGACCCACTTCTTCCGCGAACCGAAACATTTCGACTTCCTGCGCCAGCGCGTGCTGCCGCAGCACGCCGCGGGCCGGCCGTTGCGGCTATGGAGCGCGGCCAGTTCCAGCGGCCAGGAGGCCTACAGCCTGGCCATGCTGCTGGCGGATGAGATGGGCGAGGCGGCGTGGGAGGTGTTCGGCTCGGACATCAGCACGCAGGTGCTCGACAAAGCCCGCAGCGCGCTGTATCCGCTGGAACAGGCGAAGGAGATTCCCGCCGCCTATCTGAAGGCCTATTGCCTGAAAGGCATCGGCAGCCAGTCCGGCACCTTCACGCTGGAGCCGGCTTTGCGCCGGCGCGTGAGCTTCCAGCAGATCAACCTGAACGAGAAGTTGCCGCAGGTGGGCGAGTTCGACGTCATCCTGCTGCGCAACGTGATGATCTATTTCGAGGCCGCCACCAAGCAGCAAGTGGTGACCCGTCTGATCGAGCGCCTGCGTCCCGGCGGCTGCTTCATCGTCGGCCACTCGGAAAGCCTCAACGGCCTCGAGCACGGCCTCGCCACGGTGCAGCCGTCGGTGTACCGCAAACCGGGATAACGCCATGAAACCCATCCGCGTCATGATCGTCGACGATTCCGCCACCGTGCGCCAGGTGCTGGCCTCGGTGCTTTCCGCTGTGCCGGACATCGAGGTGATCGGCGTCGCGCCGGACCCGTTGTTCGCGCTCGACAAGATGAACCGCGACTGGCCGGATGTGATCGTGCTCGACGTCGAGATGCCGCGCATGGACGGCATCACCTTCCTGAAGAAACTGATGGCGCAGCGGCCGACGCCGGTGGTGATCTGTTCGACGCTGACCGAAAAAGGCGCCGAGACCACGATGCAGGCCTTGGCGGCCGGTGCGGTGGCCATCGTCACCAAGCCGCGTATCGGCCTCAAGCAATTCCTGGTCGATTCGGCCGACGACGTGGTCGGCGCGGTGCGCGCCGCGGCGCACGCCAATGTCCGCCGCCTGGCGGCGGTGCCGCTGGCGGCGGTCAAACCCAAGTTGACTGCCGATGCCATCCTGTCCGGCCCGGCGCCCTGCCATGCCATGCACGAAACCACTGACAAGGTGGTCGCGGTGGGCACCTCCACCGGCGGCACCCAGGCGCTGGAAACGATGCTGTCGGCGCTGCCGCGCACCGTGCCGGGCCTGGTCATCGTGCAGCACATGCCGGAGAAATTCACCGCCGCCTTCGCCGAGCGCCTCGACAGCGTCTGCCAGATCGAGGTGAGCGAGGCGCGCAACGGCGACCGCGTTCTGCCCGGCCGCGCGCTGATCGCGCCGGGCGGCAAGCACATGCTGCTCAAGCGCAGCGGCGCGCAATACCACGTCGACGTGGTGGATGGCCCGGCAGTGAACCGCCACCGGCCCTCGGTCGATGTGCTGTTCCGCTCCGTTGCCCGTTGCGCCGGCAGCAATGCGCTCGGCGTCATCATGACCGGCATGGGCGACGACGGCGCCCGCGGCATGAAGGAAATGCGCGAGGCCGGCGCGGCGACGCTGGCGCAGGACGAGGCCAGCTGCGTCGTCTACGGCATGCCGAAGGAAGCGGTGAAGCTGGGCGGCGTGCAGAAGAGTGTGCCGCTCGCGGGCATCGCGCTGGAAGTCACCCGCTATGGCGGCAACCGCTGAATATCGAGCCGACCTAATGAGCCTCCCCGAAATCACCCCGCACAAGGCGCTGGCCGGCTGGATCCGCGCCGCCGGCTGTGCCGCGTTGCTGCTGGCCTTCCCGCTGCTGGTGTCGCAGGCGGTGCCGGAGAACCGCATTGCGATCGACCTGGCCTTCTATCTGCCGTTCCATACGCTGGTCGAAGTCTTCGCCGTGGTGGCGGCGGCGATGGTGTTCGTCACCGGCTGGCATATCCACGACGAATTGCGGCCGGTCCCTTCGGTGATGCTGGCCTGCGCCTTTCTGGCCGTGGCATGGCTGGAGTTCGCGCAATATCTGGCCTCTTCCGGCATGCCCGATTTCATCACCCCGAACACGCCGCACAAGGCCATCCTGTTCGGGCTGGCGGCGCACTACGCGGTGGCCGGGGCTTTGCTGGCATTTGCCTTGATGCCGCGGCGGCCGCTGGCGAAACCGGCGCGCCGCAAGTTTCTCGCCGGCTTCCTGGGCTATGCGGTGGCGGTGTTTTATGTCGCCACCTGGCATCCCGCTTGGGTGCCGGCCATGTTCGTCGCGGGCAGCGGACCGACGGCGTTCAAGGTCGCCCTGGAAGGCGGTGTCGCGCTGCTGCTGCTGATCTCGCTGGCAACGATCTTCCGCCGCCGCCACGAAATGAATGGCCTCAGTCTCGCCTCGCTCGGCTTTGCGCTGGCGCTGATGCTGGTCAGCGAATGGTTTTTCATGCTGTATTCGCTCGCCACCGACCTGGCCAACGTGCTCGGCCAGCTCTACAAGGTGCTGGCCTATCTGTTTCTCTACCGGGCCATTTTTCTTGACAGTGTGCTGACCCCGATCAACCGGATCAAACAGGCCCGCAACGAGGTCATCGAAAGCCAGCGGCGCCATTACGAACTGCTGGAAACAGCGCCGGACGCCATCCTGGTGGCGGACGAAGAAAGCCGCATCTGCATGGTCAACGCGCGGCTGGAGTCGATGTTCGGTTACGCGCGCTGGGAGTTGCTCGGCCAGCGCATGGACATCCTGCTGCCGGAGGCTGCGCGCGCCCAGCATCATGCCCATCTGCAAGGGTTCGTCGCGGCGCCGGCGCATCGCGCCATGGGTAGCGGCAAACAAGTGACCGGGCGACACAAGGATGGCAACCTGATCCCGCTCGATATCGCTTTGAGTGCGTTCCAGTCAGAGGCGGGCACGCAGATTACCGCCTTCATTCGCGATGTCAGCGCGCAGCGCCGCATCGAGGACGAATTGCGCCACCAGTCCACCCACGATGCGCTGACCGGCCTGCCCAATCGCACGCTGTTGCAGGACCGTCTGGCGCATGCCATGCAGCAGGCGCGGCGGCACGGCAATCTGGTCGCGGTGGTCCTGCTCGATCTGGACAACTTCAAGGCGATCAACGATGGCTGGGGCCACAATTACGGCGATCAACTGCTCACCGAAGTGGCGTACCGCCTGCAGCAAACCTTGCGTGCCGGCGATACGGTGGCGCGGCTGGGTGGCGACGAGTTCGCACTGGTGTTGACCGACCAGACCCAGGTCGAACATATCGGCCAGGCCGTCAACAAGGTGCTGCAAGCCTTCAGCACCCCCATGCGCATCGGCGAACACGAGGTTTATGCCGGCCTCAGCCTGGGCGTCACCGTGTATCCGCTGGATGGCGACGATTTCACCACGCTGCTGCGCAACGCCGATCTGGCGATGTACCGGGCCAAGGCGGAGGGCAAGGGCTGCGTGCGCTTTTTTACCCTCGACCTGAACAAGATCATGCAGGACACGCTGTTGCTGCAGACCCATCTCAAGCGCGCCATCGAGGCCGGCCAACTGGAGCTGCACTACCAGCCGCAGATCGATCTGCACAGTGGCCAGATCTGCGGCGTTGAAGCCCTGTTGCGCTGGTCGCACCCGGAACTGGGCCAGGTCAGCCCGGCCCGCTTCATTCCGGTGGCCGAGGCGAGCGGCCTGATCGTGCCGATCGGCGCCTGGGTGCTGGCCACCGCCTGCCGCCAGATCCGTGCCTGGCAGGATGCCGGCACGCCGGTGCGGGTGGCGGTGAACCTGTCGGCGCACCAGTTCCGCCAGCGCGATCTGACCGAGTCGGTGCGCAATGCGCTGGCGCAGAACGACATCGCCGCCGATCTGCTGGAACTGGAATTGACCGAAAGCGCGGTGATGGAGGAGCCGGAAGCCGCGGCGCGGGTGTTGCGCGAGCTGGAACAACTCGGCGTCAGCATCGCCATCGACGATTTCGGCACCGGCTATTCGTCGCTGGCCTATCTCAAACTGTTTTCGCTGCACAAGCTCAAGGTCGACCGTTCCTTCATCCAGGATCTGGCGCGCGACCCGGACGATGCCGCCATCGTGCGCGGCCTGGTCAGCCTGGCCCACAGCCTGGGCATGAAAGTCATCGCGGAAGGCGTCGAACACGAGGATCAGCGCGCCATGCTGCACCGTTTGGGCTGCGACGAAATGCAGGGTTGGCTGTACAGTCGCGCGGTTCCGGCGCAGGAGTGCGGCCGCCTGCTGGCCGCACAGCTTCACGCGGAAAGCCTGGAAGGACGCTGATTTAGTCTAGGAGCGCCGGC
>JASJPK010000081.1:0-57860 GCA_031426735.1 Hydrogenophilaceae bacterium
GCGGCATGGTCGGCCTCGGCGGCGCGACCTTTCCCAGCCACGCCAAGCTGTCGGTGCCCGCCGAACACAAGATCCACACGCTGATCGTCAACGGCTGCGAGTGCGAGCCTTACCTGACCTGCGACCACCGCCTGATGCTGGAATATCCCGCCGACCTGATGGTCGGCACGCGTCTGGCGATGCGCGCCATCGGCGCCGAGCGCGCTATCATCGGCATTGAGGACAACAAGCTGGATGCGGTGGAAGCCATCCGCAAGTGTTTGCCCGCCGACGGCAGCATCACGGTACAGGCGGTGCCGACCAAGTACCCGCAGGGCGCCGAGAAGATGCTGATCAAGTCGCTGCTGAACGTGGAAGTGCCGCCCGGCAAGCTGCCGATGCATCTCGGCGTGGTGGTCAACAACGTCGGCACCCTGGCGCAACTCGGCCAGCTGCTGCCGGCCGGCGAAGGCCTGACTGAGCGGGTGGTTACCGTCACCGGCCCCGGCATCAGGAAGCCGGGCGATTACTGGGTGCCGATCGGCACGCCGATGCGGACCGTGCTGGAATGGGCCGGTGTGAAGGATGCCGACGCGCAGGAAATCATTCTCGGCGGCCCCATGATGGGGCAGGCCGTCGCTTCGCTCGACGTGCCGGTGACCAAGGGCGTCTCCGGCATCCTGGTGTTCGACAAGCTGCAGCTGGAAAATTCGCGCCGGGTCTGGCCCTGCATCAAGTGCGGCGAATGCGTCAAAGCCTGCCCGATGGGGCTCAATCCTTCCATGCTGGGCATGCTCGCCGCGCAGCGCGAATACGCGGAAATGGGCGCCCGTTATCACCTCGGCGACTGCTTCGAGTGCGGTTGCTGTACCTACGTCTGCCCTTCCCACATCCCGCTGGTGCAGCAGTTCCGCGTGGCCAAGGGCATCTTGCGGGAGAAGGCGACGTGATTGCCTCTCCCAGTCCAACTCCCTTTGATTTAGCCGGCCCGACCATGCAACTCTCCCTGTCCCGCGAATTCATCACCGACGCGCTGTCCCAGTCCATCCTCGACCCCAAGGTGCGTGCGCTTTACGAGCTGTGCTTCATGCACCGGCATCACATGCGCAACGAGATCGTGGCCGACAAGCTGCATCTGATCACGCGTCTTTATTCCGATGCGCTGAGCTGGCAGGGCACGACCTTTTCCGCCGAAGCCGCCGCGCACAGCCTGACGCGTTCGCCGGTGGATCGCTGGTTCGGCGCGCTGTCGACCGCCGAGCAGCTTGATTCCGGCCTGTTGCTGGAACTGCACAAACGGATGATGGAGGTGTTCGGCGAACTCAGCGAGGACGAGGCGCGTTCGCTGGCTTCGCGCTACCTGCATTTCCATTTCCCGGAATTGTTCTACATCTATGACAGCCGCATCGCCACCGCGATCGCGCTGCTGATGGACGGCGATTGCGGCTTCCTCGCACTGGCCGAGTTCGACCCCGCCTACGGCCGCTTCCACGCCTGCTGCCGCAAGCTGACCGAACGCATCGCGCCGCAGGTCGGACGCCGCTTGAGTCCACGCGAGCTGGATCGCGTGTTGCGCGCCTGGCTGGACAATGCCGGCTACGGTTTCGAGTTTCCGCTGCCCACGCCTGTGGTTAACTCGCGTCCGGAATCCCTCTACTCCTGAGCAAACATGACTCCTCGCATTGAACTGCGCACCTCGCCGCATGTGGTCAAGGGCGCCAGCGTCGAAACCATCATGTTCAACGTGGTGCTGGCGTTGCTGCCCATCGCCGCCTTCTCGGTCTGGCAATACGGCCTCTCCGCGCTGGCGCTGATCGTCACGGTGACGCTCGTCTGCATCGGCAGCGAGCGCCTGTTCAACCGCATGGCCGGCCAGCACAGCACGCTGTCCGACTGGAGCGCGACCATCACCGGCCTGCTCCTGGCGCTGACCCTGCCGCCCGCCTTTCCGCTGTGGATGGGCGCGGTCGCCGGTTTTGTCGCCATTGCGCTGGGCAAGGTGCTGTTCGGCGGTATCGGCTGCAACGTTATGAATCCGGCGCTGGTCGGGCGCGCCTTCGTGCAGGCCGCCTTCCCGGTCGCCATCACTACCTGGGTGCCGGCTTTCGCGCCGCATCGCTTCGCCGAATTCGTGCCGACCACGTTCGCTGCGCCGTTGATGATGCCGCCCGATATTTCGGCCTGGGTGCAAAACGCAAAATCGGCAGCGCTGGATGGCTTCACCGGTGCGACGCCGCTGGCGCGCTGGAAGTTCGAGAACATCCTGGCGACGCCGAGCGATTTTCTGACGGGCACGGTCACCGCCTCGGCCGGCGAGACCTCCGCCATCCTGATCCTGCTCTGCGGCCTGTATCTGGCGGTGCGCAAGTTCATGGACTGGCGCATCCCGGTTGCTGTGCTGGGCAGCGCTGCGCTGACCGCGCTGGTATTCCAGTGGGTCGACCCGGCGCGCTATCCCGATCCGCTGTTCGTGCTGCTGTCCGGCGGTCTGATGATCGGCGCGGTGTTCATGGCGACCGACATGGCGACTTCGCCGGTGACGCCGAAGGGCGTCTGGATCTACGGCGCATTGATCGGCGTGGTGACGGTGATGATTCGCTACTTCGGCGGCCTTACCGAAGGCGTCATGTACGCCATCCTGATCGGCAACGCGTTGAGTCCGTTGATCGACCAGGTGACGCAACCGAAGGTGTTCGGGGCGGTGAAGGAGAAGAAAGCATGAAAGAAGCTGCCTCCATGCAACCCGCCACGCCTTCCGCCGCGATGATCCGCACGCTGGGCATCGTCGCCACGGTATGCGGCATCCTGATCGTGTCTGCTTACCAGGGCACGCTGGAACCGGTTGCCGCCAACAAGAAACTCGCGCTGGAACGGGCGGTGTTCAAAGTGATACCGGGTGCGTCCAGCGTCCAGGAATTCGTCGCCGGTACGGGCGGGGTCCAGCCGGCCGGCGCCAGCGTGCCGGAAGGCGCGGTGAAGTTCTACGCCGCCTATGACAAAGGGGGGGCGCTCAAGGGCGTTGCCGCCGAGGGCGCGGCCAAGGGCTACGCCGACACGGTGCGGGTGCTCTACGCCTACGACACCGCACAACAGGTCATCACCGGTTTCGGCCTGGTGTCGATGCGCGAGACGCCGGGTATCGGCGACAAGATCATTACCGATGCCGCCTTCCTGAAGAATTTCGTGGCGCTCGACGCCAGGCTGGCCGACGACATGAAAGCGCTCGCCCATGCCATCAAGGTGGTCAAGCACGGCAGCAAGCAGAACGCCTGGGAAATCGACGCCATTGCCGGCGCGACGGTGACCTCCAAGGCGGTGGGCAAGGGCATCAACGAGAGCGCGCAGAAGCTGCTGCCATTGCTGCTGCCGCATCTCGACAAGCTGCAAGGAGGCAAATGAGCATGGCCATGCCGGGACAGAAACAACTTACCAACCTGGACGAACTGCTCGAAGGCGTCTGGAAGCAGAACCCGGTATTCGTCATGGTGCTGGGCATGTGCCCGACCCTGGCGGTATCGGTGTCGGCGATGAATGCGCTCAGCATGGGCCTGGCCACTACTTTCGTACTGGTTGCTTCCGCATTTCTGGTTTCCCTGATGCGCAACATCATTCCGAAGGAAGTGCGCATCGCCACCTACATCCTGATCATTGCCACCTTCGTGACCGTGGTGGACTACCTGATCCAGGCGATCAGCCTGGCGGTATACGACGCGTTGGGGGCGTTCATCCAGCTGATCGTGGTGAACTGCATCATCCTCGGCCGCGCCGAGGCGCACTCGTCGAAAAATCCGCCGGTTAAATCGGTACTGAATGCCGTCGGCATGGGGGTCGGCTTCACCATCGGCCTGTTTGCGCTGGGTGCGGTGCGGGAAATCCTCGGTGCCGGCAAATTGTTCGGCTTCAGCCTGTTCGGGCCCGAGTTCCAGCCCTGGGTGGTGATGGTGCTGCCGCCCGGCGGCTTCTTCGTACTGGGCGCCTGGCTGCTGTTGTTCAACTGGCTGGACAGCCGCAAGACCGCGCCCGCCCAACCTGCCGAGGCTGCCGCCCATGTCTGAATCCCTCTCGCAAATCTTCATCGGCACGCTGCTGGCCAACAACTTCGTGTTGGCCATGTTCCTCGGCCTGTGCCCGTTCCTCGGCGTCTCGGCGCGGCTGAATACTGCGCTGCCGATGGGCGTGGCGACCACCTTCGTGATGCTCGTCGCCAGTCTGTGCGCGTTCGGTCTGAACTGGTTGGTGACCGCGTTCGAACTCGAATTCCTGCGCCTGATCGCCTACATCGTGATCATCGCGTCGGCGGTGCAACTGGTGGAAATGGTGCTGAAAAAGTACAGCCCGGTGCTGTTCCGCGCGCTCGGCATCTATTTGCCGCTGATCACCACCAACTGCGCTGTACTGGGTGTGGCGCTGTTCCAGACCGCGCGCGAATACAGCTTCACCCAAGCCCTGACCTTCGCTACCGCCGGCGGCCTCGGCTTCACGCTGGCACTGCTGTTGATGGCCGGCCTGCGCGAGCGCCTCAATCTGGCCAGCGTGCCGAACGTGGTGCAAGGCACCGCGCTGTCGCTGATGCTGGCCGGCCTGCTGTCGCTCGCCTTCATGGGCTTCGCCGGTTTGGGCGCGGGCGAATGAGCACCTATCTCGTCACCATCGCCCTGATCATGGGCATCGCCCTGATCGGCATCGGCGTCGACCGCCTCTACCGCACGTTTGCCCGGCGCAATCCGCAACTCGGCCCCTTCCGCGATGGCGAGCGGGGCTGCGGCTCGTGTTCGGCGGGAAGTGGTTGCAGCGGGGACAGTTGCCACTCGTAGTCTTCAGAGAGGCCAGGAAGCTGAACGGCAAGGAAACGACGGCGCCCCGCCGTTCCTGCCGCTTAATCCATGCTCTGCCGGGCTTTAAGTAACGACTGCGTTGGCAGCCGTTCCAGCTTGGCGTGGATCGGCGGTGGTATGCGTCGATGGCGGTTTGCTTGGCGTTCATCGTGGGCTCAGTGGGGTGATTTACGACGCCCCCATGAACGGTGATCAGGAAGCCAAGCTCAGTTCCAGACAAGAATCGATTCCAAGAAATCAGAACTGGCTGCCCCCGCGGCTACCTGCTAGATTGCGCTCTTCACGATTCAGTACGACTCTATGCCGCCTCATTTGATACCGATGGAGTTCAGAAATGACTGAGCCTTGGCTATCCGTCGAGCAGATCGCGGAACATCTTGGGGTAACCCGAGACTCGATTTACCGCTGGATCGACGCCAAGGGACTGCCCGCGAGCAAGATCGGCCGCCTTTGGAAATTCAAGGTTACCGAAGTTGACGATTGGGTGCGTCGCGGCGGAGCGCGCGACGATGGGGTGAGGAAACGCGATGGCGAGTAATGGATCAAACAATTTCGGCATCCGTGACAACCATACACACGGTAAAGTCGCCGACTTCCTCGTCGAGAAGATTGCCCCCGGTAGTCAGTTGTCTGTCGTCTCGGCGTATTTCACCATCTACGCTTACGAAGCACTGTCGGCCGAACTTGACCAGATAGGCAAGCTGCACTTCCTCTTTGGTGAACCCCGTTTCATCGCCACCATCGACCCGGAAAAAACCGACAAGAAAGCTTTCAAGATTGAGGATGAAGGGCTGGAACTGGTCTGCCGCCTGCGTCAAAAAGAGACCGCCCGCCGATGCGCGCAGTGGATCAACGACAAGGTGGAAATCCGCTCCATCCGCCAGGCCAATCTGCTGCATGGCAAGCTTTATCACGTCCACGACGGGCATCGCGAACACGCCATCCTGGGCAGTTCCAACTTCACCCGTCGGGGGCTAGGCTTTTCCAGCACGCCCAATATCGAACTGAATCTGGTTGTCGACAGCGACCGCGACCGGGCTGAACTCAAAGCCTGGTTCGACGAAATCTGGGGTGATGAAACCCTGGTCGAGGATGTGAAAGCGGAAGTCCTGCGCTATCTGGAACAGCTTTACGTCAACCACGCCCCCGAATTCATCTACTTCAAGACGTTGTTTCACGTCTTCGAACGCTTCCTCTCCGGCCAGGCCGACGATGCTCGCCTGTTCGACCAGACCGCCATCGTCGATAGCGAAATCTGGAAAGCCCTGTTCGACTTCCAGAAAGACGGCGTCAAAGGCGCCATCCACAAGATCAACACTCACAACGGCTGCATCCTGGCCGACAGCGTCGGCCTGGGTAAAACTTATTCTGCCTTGGCGGTCATCAAGTATTTCGAGTTGCGCAACCATCGCGTCCTGGTGCTCTGCCCCAAGAAGCTTCGCGACAACTGGACGGTCTATCTCGCCCAGAACAACAGCGAACTCAACCCGTTCCTGAAAGACCGCTTCGCCTACACCGTGCTTTCCCACACCGACCTATCCAGGGAAAGCGGCAAGGTCGATGGCGTCGATCTCGCCGCCCTCAATTGGGGTAACTATGACCTGATCGTCATCGACGAATCGCACAACTTCCGCAACAACACCAAGGGCAAGCGCGACGAAGACGGCAACGTCATCAGGAAGAGCCGCTACGAGCGACTAATGGAAGACATCATCCAGTCCGGCGTCAAAACCAAGGTGATGCTGCTTTCCGCCACCCCGGTTAACAACGACCTCAAGGACCTGCGTAACCAGATTTACTTTGTCACCGAAGGCCGCGATTTCGCCTTCTCGCAAAGCTTCGGCATCCACAGCATCAAGGACACCCTGGCCGTCGCCCAGAAGACCTTCATGGAATGGGCGCGCCGGAGCGGCGAGAAAGATGCCCGCGACCTGATGGAACGTCTCTCGGCGGGCTTCTTCACGCTGCTCGACGAACTCACCATTGCCCGCTCGCGCAAGCATATCCAGCGTTATTACCGCGCCTCCCTGGCCCAGATCGGCCAATTCCCCAAACGCAAGAAGCCAGAGTCCATCTACTCGGAAATCGATCTCAAGGGCCGCTTCCTCAGCTACGACCGGCTCAACGATGAAATCACCAATTACAAGCTCTCGCTGTACAACCCCTCGCGCTACGTTAAACCCGAGCACAAGTTCCGCTACGAAAAGGAAAAGGTCCAGACTTTCACGCAAGCCAGGCGTGAGGAATTGCTCATCGGCATGATGAAAGTGAACTTCCTCAAGCGCCTGGAAAGCTCGGTGTTTTCCTTCGGCGTCACGATGGAAAGGACGGTTGCCAAGATTGAAGACCTGGAAGCACGCCTGCGCCAATACCAGATGCACCAGGCCCAAGCCGCCGAAGATATCCAGCCCGACTTGTTCGCCGAACCCGAGGAGGAGGACGAAGAACTCGTCCAGGCCTTCCAGGTGGGCGCACGCCTGAAATTTGAGATGGCCCACCTCGACGTGGCTGCCTGGCTGCATGACCTGCAAGAAGACAAGCAACAACTCTCCATCCTCCAGGGTGCCGCCCGCCTGGTGGACCCTAAGAACGACGCCAAGCTGGCCGAACTCAAGAAGCTGATCGAGCACAAGGTCAAACACCCCAGCACCAACACCAAGGGCGAGGAAAACCGCAAGGTCATCGTCTTTTGTGCCTTCGCCGACACCGCCGCCTACCTCTACGAGCAACTCGAAGGCTGGGCGCACAAGAAACTGAACGTCCACATCGCCCTGGTGTCAGGCGGGACCAAGCCCAACCGAACCACTTTCGGCAAGGCCGATTACGCGCAAATCCTCACCAACTTCGCGCCCCGTGCGAAGAAGCGCGACAAAATGAAGTCCATGCCGCAGGACGAGGAAATCGACCTCCTCATCGCCACCGACTGTATTTCCGAAGGCCAGAACCTCCAGGACTGCGACTACCTCATCAACTACGACATCCACTGGAACCCGGTGCGCATCATTCAGCGTTTTGGCCGGATTGACCGTATCGGCAGCCCCAATTTGGCGATCCAGCTCGTCAACTTCTGGCCCACTCCCGACCTCAACAAATATATCAACCTGAAAAACCGGGTCGAAGCGCGCATGGCCCTGGTGGACATCGCCGCTACCGCCGAGGACAACATCCTGCAAGCCGAAGACCTGCGCGAACTGATTACCGAAGACCTGCGCTACCGCGACAAGCAGCTCCTGCGCCTGAAAGACGAAGTGCTCGACCTGGAAGACTTCAACGAATCCGTCGCGCTGAACGAATTCACCCTCGACGACTTCCGCATGGAACTGGCCAGCTACATCGAAGCCAATCGCGAAAAACTGGAAGCAGCCCCCTTCGGCCTCTATGCCATCGTGCCGCCCCACGCCGAATACCAGTCCATCCAGCCCGGCGCCATCTACTGTCTGAAACAGCGCCTCGAAGCCAGCGGCAACGAGGCGGTTAACCCCTTGCAACCCTACTTTCTCGTCTACATCCGCGAGGACGGCGAAGTCCGCTACAACTTCATCGCGCCCAAGCAAATCCTCGAAATCTTCCGCGCCGTTTGCCAAGGCAAAGCCGAGCCTTATGCCCAGCTCTGCGAACTGTTCGACCAGGAAACCGGCAACGGCCAGGACATGAGCCGTTACAGCAGCTTGCTCGATAAAGCCGTCGCCGCCATCGCCGCCCAGTTCGGCCGCAAGAACGCCGGCAACCTCTTTGCCGGGCGCGGCGGCAAACTCACAGATGCCAGCAAGCAGGTCAAACACGCATCGGATTTCGAACTTATCACCTGGCTGGTCATCAAGAATGCCGATAACAAAGAAGGCAGCAAACAATGAGCGACATCCAGCTTCGCGCTCGCATTGAGGCCGCCCTCAAGGCCACGGCCAGAGGCGATCTGCGCGCCAGCGCGCTCACGCTGCTCGCTACCCTTGGCTACGTCAGCAACAAGACGCTTGACTTGCCTGCGCAGCCCCAGGCATTCGCCCAGGAAATCGAAACCCTGCTAGGCGGCAGCCGCCAGTTCAATGCCGAAGCGGTGTGCCTGGCCGACTGGAAAAGCGTCGCCTTCCTGTTCCAGCTTACCAACGATGAACTTCCCTCCCTCGTGGCGGGGCAAACCAGCTTCTTCACGAATACCGGCGTGCAGCCCTGGCAGATCGAAAGCTTCGTATTTCTTGCGGTCGATCTCAAAACCGGCAACTGGTCACGCACCCGCCTGGCGCGCATCACCCGCGAAGTGAACCGACTGTTCCCCATGCCGGTCATCCTGCTCTACCGGCATCCGGGGCATGACCAGGAACCCCTGCTGTCGTTGGCAGTGATCAACCGCCGCGGCCACAAGCGCGATGTCACTCGCGACGTGATCGACGGCAAGATTTCCATCGTTAAGGACATCGATCCAAGCGCGCCGCACGCCGCCCATGTGCGCATCATGGAAAGCATTGCGCTGCAACAGGTGAGCACGAAATACGTGCCTTCCAGCTTCAACCAACTCTATGAAGCCTGGATGGCCGCGCTGGACGTCAAGGCCCTCAACGAGAAGTTCTACAGGGAACTGGCCGACTGGTACTACTGGGCGTTGCAGAGGCAGACGGGCGTCTGCTTCCCGAAAGGCCAGCCGCTGGACGACTCCAATGACCCCGCCACCCAGGGCCGCCCCTCGGTGGCGCTTATCCGCCTGCTCACCCGGCTCATCTTTGTCTGGTTTCTCAAGGAAAAGAAGCTGGTGCCGAGCGGTCTCTTCGACGAAAAGACCCTCGCCAACCTGCTCCGCGCCCCGCCGCATCAGCAACCGCGCGAAGGCAACTACTACAAGGCGGTGCTGCAAAACTTGTTCTTTGCCACGCTGAACACGGAGACCACCGCCGAGGATGAAGACGGCAACAAGCAGCGCGTCTGGCGTGAAGAGTCGGGACCGAAGCGGCTGGACAAATACCTGATCCACACCGTCTACCGCTACAAGCGGGAATTTCAAGACACGGATACCGCCCTGGCGCTGTTCCAGAAGGTGCCATTCCTCAACGGTGGCCTATTCGAATGCCTGGACAAACTGGTCACGGAAGAAGACATCAAGCGCGACTCCGCCCTCGCCGGTTTGGTCGTGCAGGAAGGCCGCCAGACCGTGCTGCGCGTCGACGGCTTCTCCGAGCGCACGGAAAACCCGCTCTACGTGCCCAATGAATTGTTCTTTTCAGACGGCAAGGAGGGCGTCGACCTCAACGACATCTACCAAACCAAAAACCGTAAATACAAACCGCGTGGCCTGCTGAAAATCTTCGAGAGCTACAAATTCACCATCGAGGAAAACACCCCGGTGGAAGAAGAAGTTGCCCTTGACCCGGAACTGCTCGGCAAGGTGTTCGAAAACCTGCTCGCCAGCTACAACCCGGACACCAAGACCACCGCGCGCAAGAAAAGCGGCTCCTTCTACACCCCGCGCGAAGTAGTCGATTACATGGTGGACGAAGCCCTTGTCGCCTACTTCGAGCGCGCTTTTCTCCCCTCACCCACCGGGGGAGGGGCCGGGGGAGAGGGAACAACGTCAGCTCAGGCACGTACTCGCCCCCGCAACGAATTTCTCGACCTCGGCACCCAACCCGGAGAACTCGGCCTCCCCGTCATTCCCGCGCATGCGGGAATCCAGGAACCCGCAACCGAATCCCAGAATTCCATCCTGGCAACCCGCCTGCGCCAGCTCCTCAGCTACCGCCACCCTGGCCACAACTTCACTGCCCGGGAAACGCAGCAACTCATCCAGGCCATCGAACGCCTGCGCGTACTCGACCCAGCCTGCGGTTCCGGCGCCTTCCCCATGGGCATCCTGCAAAAGCTGGTGCATGTGCTGCGCAAGCTGGACAGCGACCCGCCCAACGCACTCTGGAAGGCGCAAAACCGCACCCCGCTGGAACAGCAACTGGTGCTGGCAAAGCAACTGCCTGACCCCAACCTGCGTGAAGATCAGCTCACGCAGGCACAAGCCGCGCTGGACAAGTTCGACCAGGACTTCGCCGACCCGGACTATGCTGACTACGCCCGCAAGCTCTATCTGATCGAGAAATGCCTGTACGGCGTGGACATCCAGCCGGTCGCGGTGCAGATCGCCAAGCTGCGCTTCTTCGTCTCGCTGGTAGTGGAACAGAAGCTGGACGAAGCGCGCGGCAAGCTCACGCCGTTGCCCAACCTGGAAACCAAAATCGTCGCCGCCAACACCCTGCTGCCCATTCCACGCACCCACCGCCAGGGCGACCTGTTCGCCAACCCCGCCGTGGCGGAAAAGGAAAAGGAACTGCGCGAGGCCAACGCCAGCCATTTCGCCGCCAAGCGCTTCTCCGACAAACGCAAGCGCAAGGCGCGCATCCTGCGCCTGCGCGACGAACTGGTCGCGCTGCTCAAGGCCGACCACATGCTGCGTGACCCCGACGACGCCGACCGCATGGCCGCCTGGGACCCCTTCGACCAGAACCGCCACGCCGACTTCTTCGACCCGGAATGGATGTTCGGCTTCTCCCAGGGTTTCGACGTGCTGATCGGCAATCCGCCCTATGTCCGCCAGGAAGCCATCAAGGACGACAAGTCCCGGCTCAAGCCGCACTACGACTGTTACAGCGGCACGGCGGACTTGTTTGTCTATTTCTACGAGCGTTCCGTTCAATTGCTCAACCCGCACGGGGTACTGAGCTTCATCACCAGCAACAAATGGTTCCGCGCCAAATACGGCGAGGGTCTGCGCCGTTACATGGTCAGCCACACCGAGATGCGCCAGATCATCGACTTCGGCGATGAGGCCGTGTTCGACGCCCTGGCCTATCCCACCATCGTCATCGCCAGCAAACGCCCCAAGCCGGTCGCATTGAACGAGGTGCGTAACGACGTCTCGGCCTTGAATTGGGACAGCACCAATCCCGCGAATCAGGTGGAACACTTCCCCGAAGTATTTGCCGCCGAGCGCTTCGCCGTGCCGCAATCGGAGTTGAAAGTGGCCGGCTGGCAACTGGAACCGCCAACCAGTCGGAGACTGTTGGAGCGAGTGCGGAAAGCAGGCCAGCCGCTGGGAGATTACTGCCAGGGGCATTTCTATTACGGCATCAAGACCGGCCTGAACGAAGCATTTGTGATCGACCGCGAGCGCCGAGACGAATTGATCGCGCAAGACGCCAAGTCGGCGGAAATCATCAAGCCTTTTTTGCGGGGACGGGATGTAAAGCGCTGGCAGGCTGGGTCACAAGATTTGTGGCTGATATTTACCCGGCGTGGTGTAGATATTGACGCCTACCCGGCAGTCAAAGCGCATTTGCAAGCATTCCGTAAACAACTTGAGCCCAAGCCTGCTGATTGGAACGACAAAGTGCAAGGGGCTTGGCTAGGCAGGAAGGCAGGCCCTTACGAGTGGTTCCATATTCAGGACAACATTGCTTACTGGGCGCAGTTCGAGGAACCAAAAATTGTTATACCGGCAATAACAGCCACTCCTATAGCCGCAATTGACCGAGTTGGTTATTACAGCAATAACAAGTCCACCATCTTTATTCCGCCATCTATTGCTCTTGCTGCCGCATGTGTGAACTCACCTGTCGCGGCCTGGATCGCTGTTCAGACATTTGCCACTAAACAGGGGGGGTTCTTCGATTTTGAGCCGCGTTACTCCAGCCAAATTCCTGTGCCCAATACAAGCTCAAGCCAACTCTTGCTGGTTGAACGAATTGTTGATTCCATTTTTTGGGTTATCGCCGCACCGGAGTTCGAGCGACTCTTAAACGGCCTGGTTTACGAACTGTTTTTCCCCGAAGACCTGCACGCCAAGGGCATCGACCTGTTCGATGCCTGTGCCCAGGCCGGCATCCCTGCCTGGCCGGCGCCCCCCGCCGAAACCGACATCTCCCAGGCCGCGCAACAGGCCCGCGCTCAATTCACCCAGCGCGCCAGCGCCACCGCCGCTGAAATCTTCCAGCCCAGCCACCCGATCTACGGCATGTTGTTCGAGCTGCAAGCGGTGGAAGTCGTCCGCATCATCGAGGGCGTGGCATGAATGCCCCCGCCGCGGGGCTGCCGCCCGCGCCGCGCCTGGCAAGCATCAAACTCGACAACTTCCGCGCCTTCCCGCAACCGGAAACCTTCCGCCTCGACGGCAAGAACCTGCTCGTCTACGGCGAAAACGGCAGCGGCAAGAGTTCCCTCTTCGCCGCGCTACGCGCCCTGTTCCGCCACCCCAACCCGCCGCCAACGCTGAACGGGAAACACCCCTTCGAGAATAAATTCAAACAGCCTCAAGGCGGGCCGTGGTCGGTGGAAGCAGTATTTGACGACGGCAAGACCGTAACCTGGGCCAACACCGGCTTGCAGGGCGACAAGCCGCTGCGCAACGAGATCGCCCTCAAGGCCGCCATGTTCGATTATCGGGCCTTGATGGAGACCAACCACCTACACGGTGAGGATCGGGTCAACCTGTTCGAGGTGATCGTCAACACCCTGTTGGCGGGGTATGGCATCACCAGTCCCGGCGTTTATCCCTTCTCGTCGTCCGGCGCCTCTCAAGTGCCTATTGCTGAGTACTGGGCCAAGCTGCAAGGAGTCCGCGAAAAGATTGGTAGAAACCCGAATAGCGTCCTTTCCTACGTGATTCAGGGAATCCAAGGCTTCAACGCAGGCCTGAATGGCGCGCTGACTGCCGTAAACGCCCTGTTGCCAGGGCTTCTGCACGATCTCAAGCAGCAGGATATGCAGGTTAGGCCGCTTTCTTTTCCCGGCCTAGTGCCGGTGGCGAGCTATTGGCGGGATGAGCGCCACTACGGTGGGCAAAGCATCTGGCTGGATGTGGATTACCGGGGCGAAGCCCTCCAACACCCCCACCTGTTCCTGAACGAGGCCCGCCTTTCCGCCCTGGGCCTGGCGATCTACCTGGCCGGCCGCCTGGCCCTGGTGCAGCAAGCTACTGGTGATGCCACCAAGTTGCTGGTGCTGGACGACGTGCTGATCGGCATCGACCACTCCAACCGCTTGCCCGTGCTGGATGTGCTCCACAACCGTTTCGCCGACTGGCAAGTGGTGCTGCTCACCCACGATAAAACCTGGTTTGACCTGGCGCGCGAACGCCTGCCCAAGGACGACTGGGTCTGCTGCGAAGTCTACGAAGGCGATCCCGCCGCCGCCGCGCCCATGCCCATTGTCCGGCCAACCATGAACAAGCCGGCCAGGGCTTTGCTCCAGAAAGCAGATGACCTATTGAACCTGGGCTATGTGGAAGCGGCCGCGAATTATGCACGGCAGGCTTTTGAGCTGGGCATGCGAATCGCCTGTGAGCTGAAGAAGATCAAGATGGAATACCGGTTAGATCCGACAGGGCACCAGGCACAAGATTTCCTGGACAAGTTGAAAGGCTGGCCGGGCTCGGCCAAGGTGCTGAAAGCGGACTGGGATGCCGCAATTCATCGCCTGGAGTTGCTGAAAAACGTGGTGATGAATCCGTATTCCCACCCCAGTTCGCCGAACATCCCCAAGCAGGAAGTCGCCGATGCCATTGCGGCGGTGACAGCCTTCCTTGATCTGGTGGCAAAGAAATGAAGCAGCAACTCGAACCCCAGGTACTGCTCTACCAAACCGACGACGGCACTACCCGTGTCGAAGTTCGCATGGAAGGCGAGACCGTCTGGCTGAATCAGAATCAGATGGCGGACTTGTTTCTGACCTCCAAGCAGAACGTCGGTCAGCACATCCGCAACGTCTTCGCCGAAGGGGAATTGGCCCCGGAGCCAGTAGTAAAGGATTTCTTTACAACTGCCGCCGATGGCAAGCAGTACCGCACCAAGCATTACAACCTGGATGTGATCATTTCCGTCGGCTACCGGGTCAAATCCCAACGCGGCACCCAGTTCCGCATCTGGGCGACGCAGCAGTTACGCAGCTATCTGGTCAAGGGTTTTGCCCTGGACGACCGGCGCTTGAAAGAAGGCGGCAGCACCGACCGCTATTTCGACGAACTGCTGGAACGCATCCGCGACATCCGCACTTCGGAGCGGATGTTCTATCGCAAGGTCGCCGACATCTACGCCACCAGCATCGACTACGACCCGGCTTCGGACATGACCCGGGAATTTTTCGCCACGGTGCAGAACAAGTTCCACTTCGCCATCACCGGCCATACTGCCGCCGAACTCATTGCCAAGCGTGTGGGCGCCGACAAGCCCAACATGGGCCTAACCAACTGGCCGGGCAATCGAATCATCCGCAAGGACGTGACGGTGGCCAAAAATTACCTGTCCGAGGATGAGTTGGGTTTGTTGAACCTGATCGTGGACCAATACCTGTCCTTCGCCGAAGCCCAGGCCCGGCAAAAGAAGGTGATGACCATGACGGCGTGGATCGACAAACTCCATGCCTTCCTGGAACTGAACGAAAAGGAAATCCTGCAGGGCGCCGGTCGGGTGTCAAAGCAACTCGCTGACGAACTGGCCTTGCGCGAGTACGACAAGTTCCAGGAACAGCAACGGCTTGCTGGCGATGTGGACGCATCGCTCGACCATGCGTTGGGCAATGTGGAAAACGAGGTCAAGAAAATAGCCAAGCCGTCCGGTGGCAAGGGGCGGAAGGGATGACGCTATCGCTCGCCAGCAACAAACGCCCGCAGTTGGTCACTTTTAATCGCGCGCAGCCCGCGAATGCACATACCTGGAAAACGCGTCCAGAACAGGATCACCGCGCAGGAAACAAAGCGGTTATTTCTACAACTCCGTGCTGAAAGGCACGGCCAAACGGGCGGCTCCGTCGATGTCCACGCGCATCACCCAGTCGCGGCGGCCGCTGACACAGGCCGGCAGGGTGATCTGGGCGCGGAACACGCCGGCCGCATCCGGGCGCAGGCTGTAGCGGTTGAAGCCCATGTTCATGTCCACCATCGTGAAGCTGGCCTGGACCTTGTCGGCGCCGGCTGCTTTCACCCATACCTGAAACGGTTGCAGCGGTTTGAGTGCACCGGCCAGGCCGATGGTGACGGTGCGCTTGCCGAGTTGCGCGGTGCAGCCCACGGCTGGATTGGGGCAGGGCAGATCGACGGCGACAGGCGGCGGGCCTTCCGCGTTTTGCCAAACCACGAGCGCGGCGGGAACGACGATGAGCAGGCCGGCGGCCAGCCATTTTGTTTTCATCCAGGATTTCCTTTCGGTTTTCACTTGATTTTCCGCCAGCGTGGTTGCGGGTCGCTCAGGATCAATTCCGGCAGCGAGAACGGGGCCAGGCGTTCGAGAAAATCCAGCAGTTCCAGTGCCGGCGAGTTGCGGAAGAAGCGCGCCTGGGGCGTCTCCATCCAGATACGGTCGGCATAGTAGTAGAGGGCGTAGGGCGTGTCGCCGCTGCCGTCGCCGTTGCGGTCGAAGCCTTCGTAATCGTCCCAGTAATTGCCGCGCCAGTCGTTGTCGCGCGCGCTGGTGGGGCCGGATACGCCGACTTGCATGAGGTTCTTCTCGAAGCGGTTGCCGTGCACGATGTGGCCGCCTTTCTCGCCATAGAAAAACAGGCCGGTGACGTTGTGGGCAAACGAGTTGTTGCGGAAACGGATGATGGCTTCGGGGTGGGTGGGGGCGTTGGTCTGCGCGCCCACCGTGCAATGCAGCACCGTATTGCCTGCCACCTCGATCTGGCCGCTTTCCTTGAACGCCAGCCCGGCCCCGGCGACGTCGCGCACATGTTCGATACGGTTGCCGCGCAGCGTCACCTGGTCCGAATAGAGCACGGCGATACCGGTGGTGGTGTGGCTGACCAGGTTGTTTTCGATCTGGTTGCGTGGCGAGAAAACCAGTTGCATGCCGTAGCGCCCGTTGACGACGCGGTTGCCGGTAAAGCGGTTGTCGGTCGAGTTGGCGACGGTGAGGTCGCGGGTGGCGTCCAGGCGATTGCCCTCGATGCGGTTGAAATGGCTGTTCCACAGGCGGATGCCGTCTCCGCGCAGATTCAGTTCCGCCGCCCGGCCGCGAATCGTGTTGCCGCGTACCAGGGCGTGGCTTGCTTGCTTGAGGTGGATGCCGAACAGCACCTGGTCGATGACATTGTTTTCCACGCGCGCGCCGTCGGCTTCGTCGATCAACAGGCCGGCATCGACGCCGTCGTGGGTGGCGCCGGAGTTGGTCAGGTGCATGCCGCGCACGCTGACGTTGCCGGCGCGCACGCTCAACACGGTGCCATGGCCGCCGCCATCCAGGCTGACGCGGCCGCCGCCATCCAGCGTGAGGGATTTGGCGATGACAGCGGGGCCGGCGTAGCGGCCGGCGGGCGGGCGCAACACGGCGCCGGCGGGCGTGGCATCGATCAGGGTTTGCAGCGGCGGCAGCGCGGCTTGGGCCGAGGTGACGTAAAAGCCTGCGGCCCAGCAGCACAGCCGCAAGGTGTGCCATCGGAGCCTGCGCATGGTCATGGCCGCAGCAGCGGCGCCAGCGCTTTGGTCAGGTCTTTTTCCGTTACCACGCCGCGCTTGGCGTAGACGACCAGGCCCGCGGCATTGACCACCACGGTAAACGGCATGCCCGCCTGCTCGTTGCCCAGCGCCTGCATCAAGGCGATAGCCGGCTCGCGGCCGGCGGCGACGGGATAGCGCAGGCCGTAGGCGCTGGCGTATTCGCCGACGAATTCGACGTTGTCTTCCACCGCCAGTCCGAGGAAACCGACTTTCTTGCCGTATTTTTTGTCATAACGGGCGTGGACTTTGACCAGCAGCGGCAGTTCCTCGCGGCAGGGCGGGCACCAGGTGGCCCAGAAATTGATCACCGCCGGGCGTCCCTTGAGGCTGTCGATTTGCAGGCCGCCGCCGCCGGGTTGCGCGAAGGTGGCGCTGGCGGCGGCGTAGAAATTGACCGGCTCATCCGCAATTGCGGCGGATGCGGCGAGCAGGCCGATCAGGCAGGTAGCCCGGATGCAGCGCAGCGGAATCCGGGGCGCGCGCCACGCAACCCCCCCGGATTCCGCTATCGCTGCATCCGGGCTACGCGTTGGGTTGCGGTGTTTCATAACAGATCCCCGCGCCGGAACATGCGATACCCCCACACCGCGCAGAGCGTGCCGATCAGGGTCGGCCAGGCCAGGGCGAAAATCTGGTAACCCAGCGCGCCGAACAGGTCGAAGATCACGTAGGCGGATGGCCCCAGCACGATGAGCTGCGGGTCGAACAACATCAGGGCGGCGGTGCGGAAGGATTGCAACGGATTGAACAGGGCGATGGCGACGGCCACCTCGGCCGGCGCGTGTTCCTGGATCATCACGCCGAGCAGGATCAGGTCGAGGAACAGCAGCAGCACCAGCCAGGTGAGGAAGGCCGCGCCCTGCGCCACGTCGGTGGAACGCGCCAGGGTGGAGATCAGCATGGCGATGCCGAGGAAACACCAGGTCATCGCCGCGAGCAACGCGGTGTAATAGCCGAACATGCCCCAGGGCACCGGGATGTCGCGGATCAAGGCCCACAGCGAGGCGCCCAGCATGGCCAGGAACACCGGCGCGAACACCATCAGATAACGGCCGAGGAACTTGCCCCAGAACCAGGCGCCCAGCGATACCGGCAGCGCCAACAGGTACTCGAACACGCCGGCCTCGCGGTCACCGGCTACCGAACGCACCGTGGTGATTAGCACGAAAATGGGCAGGATCGCCATCGCCAACTGGATATAGGTCACCAGCAGACGCGACAGGCCGATAAAGCCGAGCACGCGCGATTCGGTCAGGCCGAACAGGAACAGCAGGGCGACGATGCCGCCGAATACCAGGGAATGCACGGCGAACCAGCGCGCGCGCAGCGAGGTATTGATCTCCAGGCGGAGGGTGGGCAAGAAATCGCCCGCGACCAACCTGCCGGGCCGTTCAAAGTTTTGCCTGGCCCCCTGGGGGGAAAGTTTATCCATCATGCTTGATTCCTTGGTTAGCCCGACAGTTTGCCTGGATCATGCTGCGGCCTCCTGTGCCGGATTGATCGGGGCGTTCCGGCGCATCCAGCCGATGAAGGCGAACGCACAAACATTCATCAACAGGGCATAGACCACGCCGGGTACTGCCAGCGCAGGCGCCTTCAGTACGCTGACGGCGAGGAAGATGGCGAGGGCGGCATTCTGCAGGCCGCTTTCGACTGTGATGGCGATACAGTTGGGCCGATCGACATGTGCCAGCGCAGCCAGGCCGAAACCGGTCGCCATGGTGAGCATGCACAGAAGCAGGGCCGCCGCTCCCGTGTCGGCGAGGTGGTCGAACAAGACCTGGCGCTGGCTGACGAAGGTGGCGATGACAATGACCACGAATAGCCCGGTGGCGGCATGGCCGGCAACGGGTTCGAGGCGCGCGACAAGGCGGGGACGCAGGTGGCGCAACCACATGCCCAGTGCCACCGGTACGGTGGTGACGACGAACACGCCGCGCACGACATCCAGCAGCGGCAGGGCGACGGCAACGCCCGCCCCGGTGAAGTGGCGCAAAGAGAAATCAACGACGAGCGGCACGCTCAGCACAGCCAGTGCACTGGTGATGGCCGTCAGGGCGATGGACAAGGCCGTTGCGCCGCCTGCCAGGCGCGTCACCAGGCCGGCGCTGGCTCCGCCAGGGCATGCCGCCAGCAGCATCAGCCCCACCGCCATTTCCGCAGGCAAAGCAAAACTGATACAGACCAGCCAGCCGATGGCGGGCAGAAGAAGCATCTGACTGCTCAATCCGATGACGATGGCGCGCGGTCGCCGGAAGACACGGCTGAAATCCGCCAGCGTCAGCCCCAGGCCGAGCGAAAACATGATGAAGGCGAGTGCCAGCGGCAGCAGTTTGTCGGTGATCATCGCTGCCTCAGAAATGCATCTCGATGTTCAGGGTGGGGGTACTCGTATGCGTGCCGACGCCGGGCGGCGTGCCGTACTTGTTCTTCCACCACTCGTAGCCGCCACCCGCCAAGAAGGCTTTCGGCGCCGCGCCGAAGTGCTGGCCGATATCGAACAGTACGGCGGTACGCAGCAGGGTTTCGCTGGCGGTGGGGCGGTAATCGAAATCGTCGCCCTTCTCGCCCACCCGGTTGAACATGCCCTGGAATACGGCAGGCGTCGCCCCCGCACGAAAAGGAATGCCCCACATGACGTTGAGCATCCAGGCGCCGTCGAACTCGGTGTCCGGGCGTAGCGTGCCCGGTATCCCCTTGTGATTGCGTTCCTTGTAGTAGAGCAGGCCGATGTCGAGGAAGCCGGGTACGTCCAGTTTAAGAACGGGACCGGCCATCCAGGCGCGCTTCTGCGGGGCGAACAGCGTGTTCTTGGTCGTCCGGTCGATGCCGGCGAGGAAGGCGACATCGCGCAGCGGGCCGAAGGCGAGCGGCTTGTCCAGCACGCGTGCGGCGGCGAGTTGCCAACGGTAGTTGAACAGGTATTCGTCGGCGCCGTCCGTGGTGTATTTGGCCGGATCGGCGGTGTCGGAAAAACGGCCTTCGAGACTGAGGAAGTGGATGCCGGTTTTGCCGACGTTCAGGTGCGTCAGCGTCGGGATGTGTTTGGCGATGTCGTTCGGCCTGGCCGGCTCGGAGAAGCCGCTGCCATAGCGATAGGCCAGGGCGGTGTCAGTGAGATCGGCGGCTGCTGCAATCGGCGCGGCGCAGGCGAAACTCGTGGAGAGCGCAAAGGCGATGGCAGGTTTCATCCTGGAAACCTCAGTGGGTCATGCGTAACTTGCTCGAAGACCTCGTTAATTGAGACATGCCGGGTTGTTTGGCGCTTCACCCTCAGGGTGAGTGGATGCTCCACTCGTAGGAGCGCCTTCCACGGCGCGATCGCTCCAACCATCGCGCCTTGGAAGGCGCTCCTACGACAATCGGCAACTGCGGTTTTTAGGTTCATGGGTTAAACAGGACGCCCAGCGTCAGGAGGCTGGCGAAGCTGAATGTGCAAAGCGCGGTATGCGCCAGCAGAAGGTTGAGGCGCGGGCCGGATTCACCGTTGTGCATGCGCCGCGCCAGGGCGATGCTCGCCGGCAGCGCCAGCACGGCGAGCCAGGCGCCGCGGAGCCCGGACGAGGCAAGGAAGGGCAGACTGGCGTAAGGCAACAACATCATGGCCGTATAGCCCTGCCGGGCGCCGCCATCCCCGAGCACGGCGGCCAGCGTGCGGCGGCCGGCGCGCGTGTCCGTCGCCAGGTCGCGCAGGTTATTCACCAGCAGCACGGCAGCGGCGGGCAGGCCGACGGCGGCGCCGACGAGCCAAGCGCTAGCGGAAAAACGGCCTGCTTGCAGCCAGTGGCTGCCGACGACGGCCAGGATGCCGAAAAATATCCAGACGAACATCTCGCCGAAGGGCGTGTGGGAAATCGGATGGCGACCGCCGGAATAGGCCAGTGCAGCAAGCAAGGAGAGGCTGCCGATGGCGAGAATAGGCCAGCCGCCGACGGCGACCAGATAGATGCCGAGCAGGAAGGCCAGGCCGAAGGCCAGGCGCGCCGCGCCATGCACCCGCTCCACGCTGGCCCAGCCGGCCGCCGTGACGCGCAGGGGGCCGAGGCGGTCGGCGCGGTCGTTGCCGCACTTGAAGTCAGCGGCATCGTTGTGGAGATTGGTGCCGATCTGGATGAGCAAGGCCGCCAACAGGGCAGTCAGCGCCGCGCCCCAGGCGAAGTGCGACCCCTCGGCCCAAGCCAGCGCCGTGCCGGTGAACACCGGGGCCATGGCCAGCGTCAGCGTGCGCGGCCGCGCCGCCGTCCACCAGATGCGCCAGCCGGTCGGCGGCGCTTGGCTTATGGCTTCAGACAGTTCAGGTTTCAAGCTTCATTTTTCCCTGGCCAGGATGCCGGCTTTCATGGCGGCGAAATCGACGCTGCCGGCCTCGGCTTTCGCCATGGCGCCATAGCCGTAGGCCATCGGTGTGGTCTTGCCGGGCAGGTAATGCGCCTTGCGGGCATCCAGCCATTTGCCGCTGCGGAAATCGTTGACCCAGATTTCGGTCTCCACCGCTTCGGCCCAGGGTTGCTCCTTGAGCCAGAACAGGGCGCAGCCGATGTCGTCGAACTTGAACGCTTCGCGCTTCGCTCCGCCGCGTACCTGGGCGGCGTAGTGGCGGTCGCTCACGGACATGTTGCAGCGCTTGCAGGTGTCGCGGTCCCAATGCACCTCGCCGGGGCCGTGGCCGGGGTCGCGCGAGCAGGCGGCGATGAAGGGCGAGGTGGCGAGTACGGTGGCGAGGGCGGCGAGCCTCTTGAGGCTGTCGCGTTTGGTCGAGGGCGTCATGCCTGTTCCTCCATTTCGATTGTGGTCAGCACGCCGACATAGCGCGCTAGCATGCCCAGGAAGCGCAGCCGGTCGGGGCCTGCGATGGCGCCGTGCCAGACCAGTTCGTCGCCGTCGGCGCTGAGGCCCCACTCGGTGAGGGTCTTGGCGATGGCGGGCTCGGGGCGGCGCAAGACCAGGCGGCAACGCACCTTCCCGGCCAGGGCGACGTCGTCGGCCACGCGGTCGTCCAGGACGATGCGCCCCATGTCCAGTTCCAGCACCCGGTTGACCAGGGGCGCGACCTCGTCCAGGCGATGGCTGGAGATCAGCATGGTGGCCTGGCCCAGGCGCTCGGCGAGCAGGCCGAAGAAGGCATGGCGCGCTTCCGGGTCGAGGTTGGCGGCGGGTTCGTCGAGGATCAGCAGTTCACAGTCGCGGCCCAGCGCGATGGCGATGAGGATCTTCTGCTTCATGCCGCCGGACAGTTTGACGAACGGCAGATGCCGCACCTTCGCCACCGCCAGGCCCAGTTGTGCCGCGACAGCGTCGAAGCGGGCCGGGTCGGTGCCGGCGAGTTCGCCGGCAAAGCGCAGCAGATCGCCCACGCTCATGCGCAGCGGCGGCGGCAGTTGCGGCACGAAACCGATGCGGCGCAACAGGTCGGCGCGGTCCTGGCGCGGCTTCAGGCCGAGAATGGAAAGCTCGCCGCCGTGCACGTATTCCCCTAGCAGGCAGCGAATCAGCGTGGTCTTGCCGGCGCCGTTGGAGCCGATCAGGGCGATGCGTTCGCCGGCGGCGACGCTGAGGTTGAGGTCGTCGAGAACGACGCTTTTCTTGAATTGCTTGGTGACGTGGCGAAGTTCGATCACAAATCGTTCCTACAGGAATTTGTCCAGGCCCTTGACCTCGAAGCGCAGGGCGCCGTTCGGGCAGGCGTCCACGCACAGGCCGCAGCGGGTGCAGTCGGCGCCGATGTCCATCGTCTCGGCGGTGGCGCGGCCCTTGATGACGCATTCCAGCACATGCGGCACTAGGCAGACCTTGCGGCAATCGCCCTCGTGGAAGCAGCTTTCCAGCCGGTAGCCGACCTGCACCGGGGTGAGCAGGCCGACCGCGCCGTAGGTGAGGCCGATCGGGCAGAAATAGCGGCACCAGGCGCGGCGTGAGTAAAACACTTCGATCAGCAGCCAGAGCAGCACCCACAACAGGGCGAGTCCGGGGCCGTAGATCAGGGCGCGCGAGAGGATGCCGGTGGGCGACAGGGTTTCGAACACGGTGTAGCCGGTGGCGAAGGCCAGGGCCGCGAACAGCAGCCAGAGCACGGTACGCAGGCCGCGATGGAAGGCGTGGTCGCTGACCTTCTTCTTTTTCACCAGATACAGATGCAGGCTTTCGGCCCATTCCGCGAGCAGGTGGTAGGGGCAGACCCAGGAACAGAAGGCCCGCCCGCCCAGCAATACCCAGAGCACGAACACGGTAGCGGTGCCGATCACCAGGTTCACCAGGATGTGCTTGTGCGCCAGCATCACCTGCAGCGCGGAATTCAGGTCGATCAGGTGGAAGCCGAGGAAACGCGAGGCGGTGAGCGAGCCTTCGAGGATCTGGATGTCGAGCCAGAACGACAGCACGAACAACAGGTTGACCACGATCAGCGTCGCCCAGCGCCGGTTGCGCCAGGTGTTGGGGTGCGGCTGGCCCTGGTGGGCGTGTTGCTTGAGCTGGCGCTGGTGTTCCACATCGATGCGCTTGAGTTCATGCATCTGGCGCGCGCCGGGGCTGTAGTCGGCGGCGGCGGGTTTGCGCACCGCGCCGCCGAGTAGAAGCCGTGCCGATTCACGTAGCGACATCACGCCTCCCAGCCGCGGCGCGGGTCGATGACGATGGCCGCCGGTTCGGTCGGGCAGACCATTTCACAGACGCCGCAACCGACGCAGGCTTCGTGTACCACCGGGGTTCTTCGCCCATCTGGGAGCGTTTCCAGGGAAATCGCACCCTTGATCGGGCAGGTGCGCACGCACAGGTCGCATACCGGCACGTCGAAGGGATGCTCATTGAGCGGGATGGGACGCCAGCGATCCACGTCCATGAAGCGCAGCATGCCTTCATAACCCGCAGCCCGTGCCGCGCCTTTGTAGCTCTTGCCCTGGCGTGCGAGGCATAACTCGGGGCGAGCCAGGCGCGCCAGACCGGCGCGTTCGTTCAGGTTGAGGGTGGGTTCCGGGTCTTTTTCCTTGGCCAGCAGGATGGGCGGGCTGGCCATGCGCATGGCGCCGCGCGTGGCCAGATGCTTGGGTTTCTCGTAGGCGAGCGCGCCGGTGGGGCAGGCCAGGATGCACTGCACCGCGTCACAGGAAAAATCGCAGGCCTGGGCGCGGGCGTCGATATAGGGTGCGCCGACGCCATAGCCGTCGCTCAGGTCGGCGAGTTTCAGGGCGCTGACCGGACAGACCTGCACGCACTGGCCGCACTTGATGCAGGAGGCGAGGAAGTCGTCTTCTTCCAGGGCGCCGGGTGGGCGCAGACGTTTCTCACCGCCATAGGCCAGCGGCAGCCAGCCGGCACCCGCGGCGGCGAGCAGGGTGCTGCCGCCGATGAGGGCGCGCAGAAAACGGCGGCGCGCTTCTTCCGCCTTATGAGGGAGTCTGGCTGCCATAGCGTGCGGGCTTGGTGAAGCGCGGCGTGTCATCGCGCAGGATCAGGTTGGGGCTGGAAAACGGGGCGAGGCGTTCCAGGAAATCCAGGGCTTCCATCAGCGGCGCGTTCTTGAAAAAGAGGGCGTGCGGCTGTTCCATCCAGATGCGGTCGGCGTAGGCATAGATTTCATGGGCTGTGTCGCCGCGCCCATTGTCATCGCGGTCGAAGCCCTGGTAGTCGTCCCAGTAATTATCCTGCCAGGTATTGCTGCGCACGGTGCCGGCGCCGTTCACCGCGACCTGGGTGAGATTGCCCTCGAACACGTTGTCGGTGACGATGTTGCCGACGCGCTCGTTGTTGAACAGCATACCGATGCCGTTGTAGGCGATGCGGTTGTTGCGTATCCAGATATGGCTGTCGGGCTGGTAGGGCGACAGGTCGGAGGCGATGCCGGTGGCGCAGTAGATGATGTCGTTGTTCTCCACCACCGTGTTGCTCGCCTCCTTGAAACCGATGCCCATGCCCGTGGCGCCGGTGGCATGCGAGATGACGTTGTTACGGATGATGATGCCTTCCGTGTACATGACATAGATGCCCACGGCGTTGTCGTAATAGCGGTTGCCCTCCACCACGTTGCTCTCGGCGAACATGAAGTGCATGGAATAGCGGCTGCGCCGGCCCAGGTTGTTGAGGATTTTGTTGCCGTTGGAATACCAGACTACGAAGTCGCGCGTATCGATCAGGCTATTGCCTTCGACCCGGTTGTTCATGCTGTACCACAGGCGCAAGCCATCGCCGCGCACGCCGAGATCGGCGGGTTTGGAAGTGATGCGGTTGTTGCGCACGATGTTTTCGTTGGACTGGCGCAGGTCGATGCCGAACAGGCAGTTGTCGATGACCAGGTTCTCGGCGACGTTACGGTGGCCGCGGATCTCAAGGCAGGCGTCTTCCGTGTCGTGCACATCGCCCGAGCCGGTGAGGTGGACGCCGCGCAGGACGGCGCCATCGGTGGCGAGGGTGAATACGCTGCCCTTGTCACCGGCGTCGATGCTGACCTTGCCGCCACCGTCGATGGTGAGCGGCTTGGTCAAATTCACCGGCCCGGCATAGGCTCCCGGCGGCGGACGCAGCACGGAGCCGGCGGGGGCGGCATCCACCAGCGCCTGGAACGGTTGCAGACCGTGGATGCGTTTGTCGCGCAGGTAGAGCGGAAAGACCGGTTTGGGCGCGTTCAGTTCGGCGCGCACTGCGGCGTGGTCGGATGCACCGCGCGCCGGTTCCTGTTCCGGTGCGAAGCCAATGGATGCGGTGGCGCTCAGGGCCAGGGCGGCGACCAGAAGCGGGCGGGCGAAGCGCATCGTGATGGCTACTTAGACGCCGCCGGCTTCTTCGCGCATGGCCTTGCGGCGCAGCAGGATCGCCGGCAACAGCAGACCGGTAGCCAGCAACAGCAGGCCATAGCCGATGTAGGGGTAGGAGTAGGTGGAGAACTGCGCCACCATGCCCTCGCCGAACACCGTGGGCATGAAGGCCTTGACCGTGAATGCGCCCCAAGGGTGCAAGTTGTGGCCGAAGAACCAGAGCCAGCCGGCGTAGTCGAGGACGAAAAATACCGGCAGCAGTGCTGGCACCAGGGCGAGCAGCAGGGAGAACGGGCGCGAGAACCAGACGCCAGCAAGCATGACCAGCATGACCACCACCAGGCCGGCCATGGTCAGTTGCAAGCCCAGTTCCAGGTTGCCGGTCCAGCGCGCGATGGTGGCCGGTTCGTTGAAATAGGCGCCGGCGGCGAGGCGGTAGTGTTCCAGCAGTTCGCCCATGCGCCCGGCGATCAGCATCTCGCCGCCCATCCAGGCGGTTACGGCCAGAAAACCCAGTGCCAGGGTCGTGACCTGGGTCTTGCGTGCCGGGAAGGTGAAGGCCGCCAGCATGGCCACGAAGAAGCCGAAGAAATAGCGCGACAGGCCGCGCTCCACCGGCGCCCCGGCGTCGATGGGATACATGCCGACGTAGTGGTTGATGGTGTTCATTTCGTGCACGCAGTTCAACGACTGCTTCTGCGAAGTCTGGCCGCGCATTTCCTCCTCGCGGTCATCGCCCAGATCACCCTGGTATATCTCGCTGTTCTTGATGACGGTGCCCTTGCAACCGTTGAACACGCCGTTGAAATGGAAATGGATGCGGATGCCGTCAGGGAAAGCGTCGGGCGGGTAATTGGGCGCGGTCAGCGAAACCCACCAGATCGGGGTGAAATAGGTCGCCACCAGTACCAGCAGGGCGGCAAAGGTGAGTAGCCGGGTGGTCTGGGCGGGCGTGCGGGTCATTGCGGAATCCTGAGAGTGAGGATGGTGAAGGTGGGTGGGCGCTAGCGCGTCCACCGCAGGCATTATTTCTTGCCGATCGGCAGGCGTGACATGGCATCGCTGACCGCTTCGATGTCGGCGTCGCTGTAGGCCTTGATGACCTTGAGCATGTCCTTGTCGGCATTCTTGCGTTTTCCGGCGCGCATTTCCACGAGCTGGCGCTGCATGTACTTGAAGTGCTGGCCGGTCAGCATGGGGATGAGCTTGGCTTCGTCGCCTTCGCCCTTGGCACCGTGGCAGGTTTTGCAGTCCTTTTCATACAGCGCGTTGCCTTGTTTCACATTCTTGCCGGAGCCCTTGCCGTTCTTTGGCGAAAGCTTGAGCGTGGTCATGTAGGCGGCCGTATCGGCCATCTCCTGCGGCGTCATGGACTGGGCGAACGGCAGCATGGTGGGGTTGTCGCGGTGGCCGGTGAGGATGTCCACCATCTGCTTGACCAGTACCCCCTTGTGCTGTGCGGCGACGACCGGCAGCGTGCCATCCGGGCGGCCGATGCCGCTGGCCAGGTGGCAGGCGGAACAGACTTCATAGACTTCCTGGCCATTCTTGGCGTCGCCCTTGAGTTTGAGCGGGTCGCCGCCACCCGCGGCGGGCGGACCGGCCCAGGTGGCCGTGGCGGCCAGGGCGAGACAGAGGGTGAGTAACTTTGCGTTTTTCATGCGTGGGCTCCTTGTTGTATCCGGGTCTAGGGCTAGGTAGTTTCGGGCGCCGGGCGCCTGGTCGTCATGGAATGCCAAAGACGGCAATGTGGCCTTGATGAACGTCAAATGCTTGACCACTATCAATCTTTCTTGCGAATAAAAGGGGGGAGCCGCAGCTCCCCCATATTGCCCGCCAGACGGATTACTTCACTTTCTTGGCGTTATGCTGCTCCAGGTAGGTCTTGGCGCGCAGACCCAGGTCGGCGGTCTTGACCTGGTATTGCCACCACTGGCCGGCCCACAGGGTGGCGTTCTGCCAGTCCTGCGCCTTGACGGCGGCTTCCATCTTCACCTTGACGTCCTTGGTCTTGCCGAGTTGGTCGAAGGCGTCTTCCACCATCGCCACGACTTCCGGGAAGTCCTTGTAATTGACGCTGGTGATGTAGCCCACGACCGAGTCGATCACCGCCTGGGTATCCAGGTTGGTTTTGTGCTGCTTCTCGTAGTCGGCCTTGGTGTAGACCTTGGCTTCCGCCTTGGCCGCTTTACCGGCTTTCCAGCCTTTCGGCTTGACCAGCAGATAGCCCTGCATCTCCAGGTGCAGCGCCGAGCAGAACTCGGTGCAGTAGTACGGGAAGACGCCTTCGCGGTCGGCCTTGAACTTCACGGAAACCGTCTTGCCGGGTTCCACTGAGGCATGAATGTTGAACCCGCCGACGGTGAAGCCGTGGGTCTCGTCCTGGGCGCGTTCGAGGTTGGTGAGGTGGATGGTGACTTCGTCACCCACTTCCACGTTGTCGATGATCTCGGGCGTGATGTGCGAGCGGATCAGGGTGCCGTAGACCGTCACCTTATTGCCCTTCTTGACGGTCTTCTCCTCGCCGCCCTTGGCCGCACCGGGGTGCGGCTTGTCGGTGCGGCTGTCGGTACCCAGCTTGTAGCGGATGCCGGGCTTGAGCTTGTCGGCGGCGATGGCCACGGCATAGTGCGGTTCACCCAGAGGAATCGGCATGTCGTACAGCAACTGCATCTTGTCGCTGGCGATGTCGATCAACTGGTGATTCTGCGGGTGCAGGGGCCCGACCGGGTTGAAGCGGTCGATGGCCAGCTTGTTAAGCGCGACCAGGTAATTGCCCTTGGGGCTTACCGAGTCGCCTTCCATGGTCATCAAGTGGCCGATGTTGTAGTGGACGGAGATCTTGTCCAGCACCTTGCCCTTGCAGTAGTCCCACTTCGCCACCTGGGAGTCCACATACAGCGACGTGTAGGCTTCGCAGGGGGTGGAGTCGAACTGGGTGTGCAGCGGGCCGAGGCCGAGCTGAACCTGCTTGTCCAGGGCGTCCTTCATGCCGATGATGGGGATGCCGTAGGGGTCACGGCCCTCGAACCTGCCGGCTTTGATGGCCGCCAGGATCTTCTCCATGCTGTAGACGGAGACATGGGTGTCGAGCTTGCCGGCGACGATGATGAACTTGCCGTCCGGGGTGACATCGACGCCGTGCGGGCTCTTCGGCTCGGGGATCAGGAACAGCGCGCCGGCCTTGACCGCCACGTCCATCGGGATGACCTTGTGGCCGTTGATGGTCTTGGCTTTGCCTTGGGCGATCAGCTTCTCGCCGATCTTCCAGTTGAGGACGTGCATGTAGTCGGTGTCTTTCGCGGAGCAGCCGGCCTCGAACGGCGGCCGACCACGCTCGATGCCGCCGACGTAGCGTTCGGAACAGAACGAGTTGGTGAAGGCCCAGCCTTCCGACGGGCCTTTGCCGGCGTCGGACAAGTCCTGGCTGTAGGGCGGCAGCTCGAAGGAGAACGACTTACCCGTGTCGATGCGGCCTTTCTGGCGATCGAACTTCCAGAACGACATGCCGCCACGGTATTTGTCGTTGAAATCCTCCAGCGGCACGAATTTCTTGTCCAGCGGTGCAGCGTATTGCGAGGCCTCGATCACGTATTCCGTGTTGCTGGTGACGAAGGTGCCGCCGTGCTCGGACATGAACACCGGGTTGGCGATGATCTGCTTGGTCTCGAAGTCGCGTAGGTCGATGACGGCGATGCGCGGGTTGGCCTTGTCGTTGATGAACAGGAACTGGCCGTCGTAGTTGCCGTTGGTCTCGGAGATGGCCGGGTGGTGCGAATCGCCCCAGGTGATTTCCTTGCCGTTGATCCACCCTCCCTTCATCACCGCCTTGGATTCCTCGTCGAAGCCATAGCCCTGCCACGGCTCCGGCGTGAACACGCCGATGTATTTGAGAATACGCATGGACGGGATGCCATAGACGATCACCTGGCCGGCATGGCCGCCGGAACTGAAGGCGATGAAATCGTCGCGCTTGCCGGTCGGCACGTAGGTCTTGGCTGCGGCGAGCAGATCTTGCTGGGATAGCCCACGCTTCTTCATGACATCTTGCAGGGAATCGGCCGACCAACTGATACCGGCTGATAGTCCCAGCGCAGATGCCACCAACAGCGACAGGGTGTGGAGGGTAGCGCGCTTCATGGTGCCTCCTGGAAGGTAAGGGATGGGGGTGCGGCAATTTGTCGCAGCCGTTTGTATAGACCTTTCAAGATGTTTTTATCTTGATGATTGTCAAAAAACGGCACTGACCCGGAAGCGATTCGATGTCGCCATCCCGATTCGGCATCCATCGGCGCGATGCGTCTCCGAGGTGGATTTTTTCGTATGGATCGCCGGCATCTGGCGTGCCGCGCGGTCGGTTCAAACCGGCGCGGAAACCGCCCCGCAAACCCTCGACAAACGGCCACGGATGCCGATTTCTTTCCCGCGGATGGCTGGTCGCGACAGTGGACGTTGCGACGGTTGAACTTAGCTGATCAAATCGAAAAGTGACATTTCCGCAACAGCAAGGAGAGGATGCATGGCGTCCGAACAAGAAACCAAGGGGCGAGGAAGTCGTGCTGAATTTCGGCGCGAGTCCGGAACCCGCTACGGTGAACTGATGAACGGATACAAGTCCATTCCCGCATGACGGCCGCAGCCGATGTTTCGTCGGCGCGGTCGTTCTTAATTTCAGGTCCGCGCCTCGAATGCGGGCCATCAATGAACGGCAAACATGTCGCAGCAGTCGCGTAACGAAGAAAAAGTCGATTATTGGCTGGCGCTGGCGCAGGCGCGCACCGCCGAACAGTTGTATCGGGCCTGGTTGCCCATTCTTTGCAATATGTTGCCTCGCGTGCGGAGCGGTTTGTTGCTGCTGCAACACAGCGACGGCAGCTATGCCCCGGCGGCGGTATGGCCCGGCAATATCGATCTCGGTCAGCTTGGCGATATTGCGCAGGAGGCGATGGTCAAACGTCAAAGCGTAGTGCGTCGGGATGCCGGCGACCAGACTCGGTTCGCCTATCCTCTGGCCAGTGGCGATGCCTTGTTCGGGGCTGTCGTGCTGGATCTCACGGCCGTCGACGATGCTGCGCTGAGCCATGCCATGCGCTTGCTGCACTGGGGCGCCGCCTGGCTGATCGATCTGTACAACCGCCGCACGTTGAACGAGCAGGATACCCGGCTGGAACGCTCCGCCTTTTTGTTCGAACTGGCGTTGGCGGCCTTGTCGGAAGGCGATTTCCACAAGTCGGCGCTGGCCGTGGTGAATCGACTGGCGCAACGTTTCGCGTGCCATCAGGTGCAATTGGGGCTGGAAAAAGACAAGACCGTGCGCGTTGCGGCGGTGTCGCATTCGGCCAGCTTCGACGCCAAGGCGAATCTGGTCAATCTGGCCGCCCTGGCGATGAACGAGGCGTTCGACCAGCGCGCGACGGTGCTGCTGCCGGAGCCGGAACAGGGTGCCACGCTGATTACCGCCGCAATGCGCCACTACGGCAATGAAAGCGGCAGTGCGGCGCTGTGCGCGGTGCCGCTGGAAGCCGGCAACCGCGTCGTCGGCGTCTGGCTGCTGGAACGCGATACGCCATTCACGCCGGCCGAACTGGATACGCTGGAGACCCTCGGCCTGACGCTGGCGCCGATCCTGGAACTGCAGCTGACGGCGGAGGAGGGCCTGCTCCGTCACAGCCATCGCAGCCTGCAAAAACTCCTGCGCCGGGTCACCGATACCTCGCGTCCCGGCGTCAAGCTGCTCGCGCTGGCATCGGCCATGCTGCTGGTTTTCCTGGCCTTGTATCCGGCCGATTACCGCGTTGCCTCGCCGGCGGCGGTGGAAGGCGCCGTCCAGCGCGTCGCCGTGGCGCCGTTCCAGGGCTATATCCGGGAAGCGCCGGCGCGGGCGGGCGACATTGTCAAACATGGCCAGGTTCTGGCGCTGCTGGAGGACAAGGATCTGAAACTGGAACGGCTGCGCTGGGAATCCGAACTGGAGGTTTCCGTGCGCAAGGAACGCGAGGCGATGGCCAATGCCGACCGGGTGGCTTTGCGCTTGGCTTCGGCGCAAGCCAATCAGGCGCGCGCCCAGCTCGATCTGGCGCTGGAAAAACTCAGCCGGGTCCAGGTTGTCGCGCCGTTCGATGGCGTCGTCGTGCGTGGCGATTTGTCGCAGGAACTCGGCTCGCCGGTGGAGCAGGGCAAGGTGCTGTTCGAACTGGCGCCGCTGGATGCCTGGCGCGTGATCCTGAAAGTGGACGAGCGCGACATCGCCCATGTGCGTGTTGGCCAGCCCGGCGAACTGGTGCTGACCAGTCTGCCGGGCCAGGCGTTTCCGCTCAAGGTCAAGCGGGTCACGCCGGTTTCGGTCGCGGAGGAGGGGCGCAATTATTTCCGTGTCGAGGCGGCGTTGACGGCGGCGGCACGGGATGCGGCCGGCGGCGCAGCGAAAATGCGGCCGGGCATGGAAGGCGTCGGCAAGGTCGAAGCCGGACAGCGCAGCCTGCTGTGGATCTGGACGCATCGCTTTGCCGACTGGTTGCGCCTGAAGACGTGGGAATGGATGCTCTGAGCGGCCCGCCATGAGCCATACCACCGCATTGCTGTCCACCAACTGGTATCGCGTCGCGCATCTGCGCCCGCGCCTGCGCGGCCATGTTCGCATTCACCGCCATGCCTACCGGGGTGAAGTCTGGTATGTCATGGAAGACCGGGTGGCGGGCAAATATCACCGTTTCAACCCGGCGTCGCATCGGGTGATCAGCCTGATGGATGGCAAGCGCGACTTGGCCGCCGTGTGGAAACGATTGACCGATCAACTGGCCGACGACACGCCGGCGCAAGAGGAGGTGATCAAACTGCTCGGCCAGTTGCACGCCGCCGACCTGATCCAGTGCGATGTCGACCCGGATGTGGCGGAACTGTTCGAACGCGGCAACAAGGAGAAGCGGCGCAAGTTCATGGGACGTTTCATGAACCCGATCTCGCTGCGTTTCCCGCTCTGGGATCCGGATCGCGTGCTGGAAAAGATGATCGGCTGGCTGCGTCCGCTGACCGGGATCCGCGGCCTTGCGCTCTGGCTGGCCGCGGTATTGCCGGCGTTGGCGCTGGCGCCGCTGTACTGGCCCGATCTGACCGAGAATTTCGGCGAACAGATGCTGGCCTTCGACAACCTGCTGATCATGGCGGTCGCGTTTCCGCTGATCAAAACCTGTCACGAGTTCGGGCATGGCCTGGCGACGCGGGCGCGCGGCGGCGAAGTGCATGAGATGGGCATCATGCTGCTGGTGTTTTTTCCGATTCCCTATGTCGAGGCGTCTAGCTCATCCGCTTTCGTCAAGAAGACGGATCGCATGCTGGTCGGCGCGGCAGGCATGCTGGCCGAATTGTTCGTCGCTGCGCTGGCGTTCTACCTCTGGATACTGCTCGAACCGGGCCTGGCGCGATCCCTGACCTATAACGTCATCGTCCTGGCCAGCGTCACCACTTTGCTGTTCAACGCGAATCCGCTGCTGCGATACGACGGCTATTACGTGCTGGCCGACTGGGTCGAGATTCCCAACCTGGGCACCCGCGCCAACAAGCATTGGCAATATCTGGCCGAGCGTTATCTGTTCGGCGTCAAACAGAGCGAACCGCCGCCGGCGACGCCCGGCGAAGTGCGCTGGTTCCTGAGCTATGCGCCGCTGGCGTTGGCCTACCGGATGTTTGTGCTGTTCGGCATCGCCATCTTCGTCGCCCAGCAATATTTTTTCCTCGGCGTGCTGCTGGCGCTGTGGGGCATGATCGCCAGCCTCGGCGTGCCCCTCTACAAAGGCCTTGCCGCGGTCATGCACGGCCCGCAATACGCGGCGCGTGCGGGGCGCGTGCGTCTGGTGCTGGCCGGCGGCGTGCTGGGCTTGCTGCTGTTGTTGTTCGTGCTGCCATTGCCGCGCCATAGCGAGGCGGAAGGCGTCATCTGGTTGCCGGAGCAGGCCATTCTGCGTGCCGGCGGCAACGGTTTCATCAGCGTAGTGGAGGCGGCCTCCGGCCAGGCGCTGACGCGCGGCCAGGTGGTGGCGCAAAGCCATGAACCGGCACTGACCTCCAGCATCGCGGCGCAACAGGCCAAGCTCGAAGAAGCGCGCGCCCGATACGACGCCGCCTGGGGCGTCAATCCGGCGCAAGCCGGTCAACTGGAAGAGGATATGCGGCACGAACAGGCGGTACTCGATCGCATGCTCGACGAGGCGGCCGAACTCACGTTGCGTGCCAAGGCGAACGGTGTACTGCTGATCGAGCAACCGGCGGACATGCCCGGGCGCTTCTTGAAGAAGGGCGAGGTCGTCGGTTATGTGGTCGGCGAATACACCCCGCTGGTGCGGGTGGTGGTGGCGCAGTCGCAGGTCGATCTGGTCCGCTTGGCCACGCGCGGCGTGGAGATACGGATGCCGCAGGACATGGCGGCGATCCGCTCGGCGCGTCTGGTGCGCGAAGTGCCCAAGGCCGGCAAGGCGTTGCCCAGCGCGGCGCTGGGGCAGAGCGGTGGCGGCGCGATCGTGATGGACCCGAGCGACGAGAAGGGCGCCACGGCGCTGGAATCGTTGTTCGAATTCGAACTGAGCTTGCCCGCCGACGTTCTTCCCGCGGCCTACCTCGGCAGCCGCGTGTACGTGCGCTTCGAACATCCGCCGGAACCGGTCGGCATCCGCATCTGGCAGGCACTGCGCCGACTCTTCCTGTCGCATTTCCATGTCTGATCGGGCCGGCATCAAGCTCGCGCACGGCGTTTACCCGGAACGGCCGGATCGCAAGGAAAACGCCCTCGATAGCTGGACGCGCAACGCTGCCGGCGGTGTCTGGCACCGGTTGCGGCCGTTCAAGTCGCGCCTGGCCGAACTGGCGCGCGCCGCCGGCGGCCTCGCCGACGCGGTGGCTGTGCTCGACGACGACGCGATCCGGCGCGAAATGCGCGGCGTCGCCCGCGCCGCGCTGGACAACCCCACCGATGCCGCACGTGCCTTCGCGCTGGTACGCGAGGCGAGCCGGCGCAGCCTGGGGCTGACCCCGTTCGCCGTGCAACTGATGGGCGCGGCGGCATTGTTCGCCGGCAAGCTGTCGGAAATGCAGACCGGCGAAGGCAAGACGCTGACTGCCGCGCTGGCCGCCTGCATCGCCGGGGTGGCTGGCCTGCCGGTGCATGTGGTGACGGTGAACGACTATCTGGCTCAGCGCGATGCCGACGAAATGCGGCCGTTGTTTGCCTTCTTCGGCTTGTCCATCGGCGTCATCGTTACCGGCCTCAGCCTGGAGGCGCGCGCCCAGGCCTACGCTTGCCATGTCACTTACTGCACCAACAAGGAACTGGTGTTCGATTACCTGAAGGATCGGGTCACCGCCGGTGGCCGCGCCAGCCGTGCCCAGATCCGCATCCGCGCCCACTTGGGCGACCAGAAGAAGACTGGCCTGTTGCTGCGCGGCCTGCATTTCGCCATCGTCGACGAGGCCGACAGCATTCTGATCGACGAGGCGCGCACGCCGCTGATCCTGGCCGAGAAAGGCGACAGCGCCGGCGATCCGCGGGTTTATGCCGAAGCGCTCGATCTGGCGCGCGGGCTGCAAGCCGGCACCGATTTCGAGCTGCTGATCGCGCGGCGCGAGCTGCATCTGACCCATGCCGGCAAGGCCACCCTGGCGGAACGTTGCGCCGGACTGGGCGCCGCCTGGACCGCTGCGCACGCGCGCGAACATCTGGTCGTGCAGGCGTTGCGTGCGCTCTACCTGTTTCAGCGCGACCAGCAATATCTGGTAGCCGACGACAAGGTACACATCGTCGACGAATACACCGGCCGCATCCTGCCCGGGCGCACCTGGGAACAGGGGCTGCACCAGCTGATCGAGAGCAAGGAAGGTTGCCCGCTGTCGGAACAGAACCGCACGCTGGCGCGCATCACCTATCAGCGCTTTTTCCGGCGCTATCTGCGTTTGTCCGGCATGACCGGCACGGCGCATGAGGTGCGTGCCGAGATCTGGGCGGTGTACGGCCTGGAAACGGTGGCGATTCCGACCAACCGGCCCTGCGTGCGCGCTTATCTGCCGACCCGTTGCTGCCTCGACGAGGCGGAGAAATGGCGCTGCGTGGCGCTGGAAGCCAGTCGCGTGCTGGCGAGCGGTCGGCCGGTGCTGATCGGTTCGCGTTCGGTGGAGGCGTCCGAACATCTAGCCGCGGCGCTGGTCGCCGCCGACATCGCGCATCGCGTGTTGAATGCCCGCCAGGATGCCGACGAAGCCCAGGTCGTCGCCGCGGCCGGCCAGCCCGGTGTGGTCACGGTCGCCACCAATATGGCCGGGCGCGGCACCGATATCCACCTTGGCCCGATGGTTGCCGAAAAGGGCGGCTTGCACGTCATCCTGACCGAATATCACGATTCCTCGCGCATCGACCGTCAGTTGTTCGGTCGTTGCGCGCGCCAGGGCGATCCGGGCAGCGCGGTGGCCATCGTCGCCCTCGACGATGCCTTGTTGCGCGAACAGGGTGGCCTGTTGCATCGCATCCTGCGGCAGTTCTCGCCGCCGAGCGGTCCGCCCCCATTCTGGGTCGAACGCTTGCGCCGGCATGGCCAGCGCAAGGCGGAGGCGGCCAACGCACGCACCCGGCGCGATACGCTGAAGCAGGACCGTAATCTCGATACCATGTTGGCCTTCGCCGGTAACCAGATATGACGATGAAAAGCGCAGTTCTCCTTGCCAGTATTGTCTTCACCGCCGACGCGCTCGCGTCGCCGGGCGAGTATCAGTGCCTGATCGAGCCGTATCAGAAGATCGAAGTGCGCAGTCCGGTCGAGGCGTTGATCGAGACGATCCATGTTGAACGCGGCAGCGTGGTGAAGAAAGGCCAGGCGCTGGTCAGGCTCGACTCCGGCGTCGAACAGGCGGCGCTGGCCTCGGCACGCTATCGGGCGATCATGGAAGGACAGGTGAAATCGTCCGAGGCGCGCCTGAATTACGCGCGCGACAAGCATCGCCGCCGCAACGAACTGCATCAACAGAACTTCATCTCGGCGCAGGATCGCGACGATGCCTATGCCGAAATGCGTGTCGCCGAGGCCGAGTTGATCGAGGCGAAGGACAACCGCGAACTGTCCGCGCTGGAAACCAAACGGCTCGATGAATTGCTGCGCCAGCGCACGCTGACCAGTCCGTTCAACGGCGTCGTGACCGAGTTGATGCAACATCCGGGCGAACTGGCGCAAACCGGCGAGGGCGCCCGCGCGATTCTGAAAATGGCGCAAATCCACCCATTGCGGGTCGAGGTGGTGTTGCCGGTCAGCCTGTACGGCAGCGTCAAGACCGGCACGCGTGCCGAGGTGGAAGCGGAATCGCCGATCAAGGGCCGCTACAAGGCCAGCGTGAAAATTGTCGACAAGGTGGTCGATTCCGCCAGCGGCACGTTCGGCGTGCGACTGGAATTACCCAACCCCGCCGGCAATATTCCGGCCGGGGTGAAGTGTCGCGTGCGTTTCCAGTAGGGAATCGTCGGGCGCAGTTCAGCGTTCGGTCAGCGCGCGGTAGGCATGCCAGCTGGCATGTCCCAGAATCGGGAAGATCACGGCCAGACCGATGAAGTTGGTGACAAAGCCGAGGGCGACCAGCCCGGCGATGAGCGACGCCCAGAGCAGCATCGCCAGCGGGTTCAGACGGACGACATAGAGACTGCTGGCGCAGGCGGTGACGATATCCACCGGGCGATCCATCAGCATCGGCAACGAGATTACGCTGAGCGCGAAAGTGGCGGCGGCGATCAGGGCGCCGACTGCGACGAAGGCAACCAGAAACGCCATGTTTTCGCTCGAGAACAGCCAGCCCAGGCTGGCATCGGGTACGTGCCCCGAACCCAGGTACATTCCGGTCAAGATCGCGCTCAAACGTTCCCAAACGCTGAAGATGAACATCAGCATCGCTGCGAACAGGCCGATCGAAGCGATGTTCTCACGTGGCGACGCCCCTTCGAGGTCGCCTTCGCGGCGCCGCGACAGTTCGTAGAACCCGATCGCGAGGAACGGCGACATCAGCAGGAAGCCTGTGGTCAGGGTCAGGGCGGTGTGCAAATGCGACCAGGCGAAGTGGGTGAGCAGATAGCCCAGCAGCGCGAAAACAAGGCCGACTGCCAGGGAAGTCATCCAGACGTGTCTGAAGTCTTCCCAGCCGGACCTGAGCCAGGTCAAAGGTTGCCACCATTCGACCTTGTGCAGACAGGGCAGATCGATGTGCTTGCTGGTGGGGCATACGGTTGTGGTTGCCATGTCCGGACTCCTCCGATTGATCACTTTGCCGATTAAAGCTTAGTAAATAACTCGGGTATTGGGCATCTCGCCCGACGAAAGAGTTCCATTGAGCGGCAAGAGGCTGCAGCGCGCCTTGCGGGTCAGTGCTTTCAGCGCAGCAATGCGAACAGCGCGACGATCAGCGCAAGAAGCGCGACAGCGCTCATGGCCCGTTCACGCCGCCGGGTACCGGCGCGCAAATTTTCCATCTCCGCGACGCGGCCTTGCAGCGCGGCCGCTACACCTTCCTGGCGGGTGATCTGGGCTTGCGCCTGACTGCTCATGCTTTCGCAGCGCGCCAGGGTGTCCTGCAGTGCGGTCAGGCGCTGCGCCAGATCCGCCTCGCCGGCGTCGAGTGCCGTGATGGTCTTTTCAACCTGCGCGGCGAGTCCCTTGACCGCTTCGGCGTTGGCGGTGACCGCTGCCTGCAGCTCGGCAATTTGCCGGGAAACCAGTTCGGCAGAAGCCTCCTGCCCCTTGCGGCCGGTAAAGACCGGAAGCGCTGCCGCCACGATATTGCCGACGTAGGGCAGCGCAGCCTTGAGAACGGGAAGCCAGGCGGCCATGGAACAGTCGGCTTACTGCCGCTGCTTCTCTTCCTTCTTGATCTTTTTCGCTTCCTTCTTTTCCTTCATGGTCTTGGCGGGTTCTTTCTTCGCTGTTTTCTTGCTCTCTTGGCCTTTCATGTTCGGCTCCTGGGGTTTCGGCCTGACGGCCTGGTGGCTGGGGTGATTCGGTCGTGTCCGACCTCCCCCGATGATAGGCGCGGATATCCGATCGGGGGGCGGAATTTACCGGCAAGGCCTGGCGGTTCGACGCAATGCGTCCGCTGAAGTTGGACCGTAATCTCGTTACCATGTCGGCCTTTGCCGACAATCAACATTCGACGATCGATCCACACGATGAAATCCGATTCCGCCTCCGAAAAACTGGGCTTCTCCACCCGCGCCATCCATCTTGGTCATGATCCGGCCACCTGCGCCGGCGCGCTGGTGCCGCCGGTCTACCTGACTTCCACGTTCGCATTCGAAAATACCGAAGTCGGCATGCAACGCTTCGCCGGCGAGAATCCCGGCTACATCTATTCCCGCGTCGGCAATCCCACCGTGGCGCTGCTGGAAAACCGCCTGGCCAGTCTGGAAGGCGGCGAAGCGGCGTTATGCACGTCATCCGGCATGGGCGCGATCACTTCGGCGATCTACAGCCTGCTGCAGGCCGGCGATGAAATCGTCGCCGACCGGACTTTGTACGGCTGCACCTTCGGCTTCTTCCGGCATGGTCTGGCCGGCCTCGGCATTACCGTGAAGCACGTCGACATGACCCGGCCGGAGGCAGTGGCCGCCGCCATCACGCCGCGCACCCGCTTGCTGTATTGCGAATCGCCGGCCAATCCGAACATGCGCCTGATCGACCTCGCCGCGATCGCCGGCCTCGGCCAGGCGCACGGCATCCCGCTGATGGTCGACAACACCTATTGCACGCCGTATCTGCAGCGTCCACTCGAATTCGGAGCGACCTATGTGGTGCACTCCGCCACCAAGTATCTGGGCGGCCATGGCGACTTGCTGGCCGGCGCGGTGATCGGGCCGGCGGAGGCGATCAACCGCATGCGCTTCTTCGGCGTCAAGGAAATGACCGGCGCGGTGATGTCGGCCTTCGATGCGTTTCTGGTGCTGCGCGGCCTCAAGACCCTGGCGCTGCGCATGCGCGCGCATAGCGCCAGTGCGCAGGCGTTGGCCGAGTTCCTGGCCGGTCATCCGGCGGTGGCGAAGGTGGATTACCCCGGTCTGCCCAGCTTCCCGCAATACGAACTGGCCCAACGCCAGATGCTGTTGCCGGGCGGCATGATCGCGCTGCATCTGCACGGCGGTTTCGCGGCCGGTCGGCGCTTCATGGATGCGCTGCAACTGTGCACCCGTGCGGTCAGCCTGGGCGATGCGGAAACGCTGGTGCAGCATCCCGCTTCGATGACGCATTCGACCTACACGCCGGAAGAACAGGCCGAACACGGCATCAGCCCGGGCTTGGTGCGCCTGTCGGTCGGGCTGGAAGATGTGGCCGATATTCGCGCCGATCTGGCGCAGGCGCTGGCTGGATTGTGACGCCTTAGCAGGGTGTTGAAAAACACACCGTCACCCCGCCCCGGATACCCCCATTCCGGGGTGACGACCAGGCCGGGGTCCAGTGCGGCGTGGTCAATAAAATCAACAGCTTCTGGATACCGACATGCGCCGGTATGACGGATTTGTTGAGGCTTTTCGCGTTTTTCAACAACCTGTTTAGGCGGCGATGCCGTAGCCGCCGTCTTCGATGGCGGCGCGGATCGCGGCGACATCGGCCTGGGCTGGGTCGTGCTTGACTTCGACGCGGCCGCTGGCGAGGTCGACTTCGACGCCGGCGATGCCGGGTAGGGCGCTCACCAGATTTTTCACGCTGTTGACACAGCCCATGCAGCTCATGCCGGTTACGGTCAGGGTCAGGGTATTCATGCGCTATCGATGCTCCGGTTGATGTTGAGGAGGTCGCTCAGGCGACCGTCTGCGCCGTACAGGTTGCGGCTGGAGGCGCTTTGCAGAACCTGCATGGCTGCCTGGGTGCGGCGCATCTGTTCTTCGATCAGACGGCCGTTGACGCGGTTGTGGCGGGCAGCTTCTTGCGTCAGTTTTTCCAGCAACTGCCAGTCTGTGCTCGGCTTCGCGTCGGCCCAGGCACGCAGGCGCAGGGCGGGCAGGCCGGCATCGGCGGGCAGGCCGAGTTGTTCGGCCAGACGCCGCCAGAGTTCGGCCAGACGCTGGCTGGCGCCGCTCCGTTCGTGCGTGATTTCGCCGAGACGATCCGCATCGCCCTTGGCCAGGGCGAGGGTTTCTTCTTCGAGCAGGGCGAGGAAGGCTTCCAGTTCGCGGTTAAGCGTTTTCAGCGCGGGGTCGAGTGCGGGCGTCATGCTCGGGCGATAGCGGGAATATTCGCGGGATTATTCATTTTCGAGCCCCGAACGGCGCCCGATATTGGCGATGGATTCCTGCACCATGCCCTCGGCCACGGCTTCTTCGTCGACGCTGAAATTGCCGTCGGCGATGGCCTGACGGATGGCTTCGATCTTGGCGGAGTCGCTGACATCGAAATGGCTCAATTCGCTTTCCAGTTGCCGCATCTTGTCGGAAGTGCCGGTCAATTTCACTTCGTCGCTGACAGAAGGCGATTCGGCGGGTTGCAGCAAGCGCGTTGCCGCAGGCTTTGCATCCTTGCCGCGCACGGCGGGGATGCTTTTGATGACGTTTTCTATTTTCACGACTACCTCCTCTTGGGTCGGGCCGGTCTGCGTCTTGATTGCGCCGGCGGGCTGATTATTGGTGGTGGGGTCCATATCGGTTAATAAGGCAAAGACTTGATTTCCGATGGTCGCTGGGCGGCTTTCAGGCGACCGGCCCGGGCGCGACCGCGGCGAGGAACGCCTGCACTTCCTGGTGCATGCGCGCAGCCAGTCGGGTGCAGGCCGGAATGTCCTCTGCCCGGGCGGCGAGTTCCAGTTCTTTGGCGCCCTGTTCGCCGCGGCGCCCCGAGAAGGTGGCGAATACGCCCTTCAGCGTGTGGCCGGCGCGCAGCAAACGGGGCCAGTCGAGGTCGGCCAGCGCGTCATCGATTTCCGTGAGGTAGTTGGGCGCGTCGGCGACAAACATCTCGATCAGCGTGGCGAGTAGCTCCTCGTCGTCGGCAATGCGGGACAAGGCATCGGCGCGATCGTAAATCGGCAATTTTTCGGCCAGCGATGGGGGCGTGGCGGCTTTCCGGGGTTTTGTGCAGCCGCGCATGATCAGATCGATCTCCTGAAACAGCGCTTCCGGTTTCACCGGTTTCGAAACGTAGCCGTCCATGCCGGCTTCGAGGCAGCGCTCGCGGTCGCCGGTCATGGCATTGGCGGTCATGGCGATGATCGGGATGCGCTTGGGTTCGCCGCGTTCCCCTTCGATTCGTTCGACCTCGCGGATGCGACGGGTGGCTTCGAGCCCATCCATGTCGGGCATCATCATGTCCATCAGGATCAGGTCGTATGTGCCGTTGCGCCAGGCTTCTACGGCGATGCGGCCGTTGTCGGCGACTTTGACCCGGTGGCCCTGTTTTTCCAGCAGTTTGATGGCGAGTTTCTGGTTCACCAGATTGTCTTCGGCCAGCAGGATGGCGTAGGCGGGCCGCGTTTCGCGCAGGCTGTGGCGTGTGATCAGTGCGTTCGCGTCGCTGCCGCCGCCAAGCGCGGTTTCCAGTGCTTCGCGCAGTTCGGTCAACGATACCGGTTTGGTCAGATAGGCGTTGAGACCGAGTTCCTTGCAGCGTGCGGCGTCGCCGCGCAGGCCGGCGGAGGTCAGCATCATCAAGGTGGTGCCGGCATGTTGGCCGTCGCCGCGCAGGGTTTGCGCGACCGTGAAGCCGTCCATATCCGGCATGCGCGCATCGAGCAGGATGCAGCGATACGGGTCGCCGGCTTGCTGCGCGGCGTGCGCCATACGCAATGCGCTGGCGCCGTCGCTGGCGGTTTCGTGGCGCATGTGCATGCGTTCCAGCATCAGCGAGATCACGCGCAGGTTGGTCGGGTTGTCGTCTACGGCGAGGACGCGCTGGCCTTTCAGACAGGCTTCCTGATGCAGAATGTCTTCCGGCTCGGCGGCTTCCTTGAGCCAGATCTGGAAGATGAAGCGGGAACCGCGGCCGACTTCGCTTTCGACCCGGATGCTGCCGCCCATCATTTCGACCAGTTGCTTGGTGATGGTGAGGCCGAGACCGGTGCCGCCGTATTTGCGGGTGACCTGGCCATCGGCTTGCGCGAAGGCGGAAAACACCTCGCTCTGCTTGTCCGCGGCGATGCCGATGCCGGTGTCGTAGACGGTGAATTCCAGGCAGAGGTGGTCATGTTCGCCGCGCAGGCTGTTGCTCAAGTCGCAGGCGGCGACGGTGAGCCCGACTTCGCCGCGTTCGGTGAATTTGACGGCGTTGCCGAGCAGGTTGATGAAGATCTGGCGCAGTCGCGCCGGGTCGCCGCTGACGAAGCGGGGCGTGTTTTGGCCAAGGTCGTAGGTGAGTTCCAGTTCTTTCAGGGCGACGCGGGGGGCAAGCGCCTTCAACGTGTCGCCGATCAGGTCGATCAGGTCGAAGTCGACTTCCTGCATGTCGAGCTTGCCGGCTTCGATCTTGGAGAAATCGAGGATGTCGTTGATCACCGTGAGCAGATGCTCGGCCGAGGTTTTGACCAGGCCGAGATATTCGCGCTGTTCGCGCGTCAGGTCGGTTTCCAGCGTGAGATCGACCATGCCGATGACGCCGTTCATCGGGGTGCGGATTTCATGGCTCATGTTGGCCAGGAATTCGCCTTTCAGACGATTGGCGGCTTCGGCCGAATGGCGGGCAACCTGCAGTTCCTGATTGAGGCTGGAAAGCTGGCTTTTTTGCTGTTCGGAATCTCTCAGCGCACGCGTCAATTCGGCGGTGCGGCTCTTGATCATCAAGTCCAGTTCCGAGGCGAGTCGGCGCAGGCTCTGGTTGCTTTGATACAGGTCGAGCGATTTCTCCTCCAGGATGAGTTCGGCTTGCTTGCGCGCACTGCGTTCTCGTTCGAAACGTTGTTGCCAGACGGATTCGGACATGGCTTATTCCTGCCGGGTCAACACAAAGCAGGCTTGCGCACCGGGCAGGTCGGGTGCGGCTTCGCGCTGCACGCCGACGCGTTCGCCGAAATGCTGGACGCAGCCTTCGATCAGGCCATGCGCCAGATCGGCGAAGGGATGATCGGAGAAATAGGTGAGGGTGAGCCGGCCGGGAGCGGCTTCCACTTCGAAGGTGGGCAGTTCGGCGTCCGGGTAGAGCTTGCGGACTTCGGCATGAATCACGTTTTCAATGCCGCCGAGAAACTGGAAACTGTCGGTGATGCCATCGAAAAAACGCGGGTAGGCCAGGACGAAGCGGTGGAACAGGTGATTGCCGAAGCTGCGCACCAGTTCGGTGGCGGGAATCCGGGTTTCTTCCGCCAGTGCGCCGACCAGGGCGATGATTTCCTGGTGCGGATAGGTGCCCACCGAGGTGTAGGCGCCGCCGGATTCGACTTGCGAGCGGGCGATGATGGCATCGACCATGTCGAGCGACCAGGTCGCTTCGACCATCTCCATGAATTCGGTGAACACCAGGCCCTTCATTGCTCTTCTCCGGATGATTCTGTTTTGCGCTTAACGGCCGTTTCGATGGCTGACTTGAGTTCATCGAAGCGAATCGGTTTGGCGACATAGCCGTCGGCGCCCTGTGCCAGGAAGCGTTCGCGGTCGCCCTGCATGGCGTGCGCAGTGAGCGCGATGATGGGCACCGCGCTTGTCCTGGCCGAGCCGCCGCGCTGGCCCGCTTCGATCGCGCGGATGCGGGCAATGGCGCTGAGGCCGTCGATGCCGGGCATCATCATGTCCATCAGAATCAGGTCGAAACGGCCGGGCGAGAAGGCGGCGATGGCTTCGGCGCCATCTTCGGCCAGGGTGGCGCGGTGACCGAGTTTGCCGAGCAGGGCGAGCGCGAGTTTTCGGTTTACCGGGTTGTCTTCGGCGAGCAGGATTTCCAGCGGTGCTTCGGCCGACGCTACGGGCAGAGGCGACGCTGTGTGTTCGGCGACAGGTAGGTCGAGCGCTGGCTCGATCGAATCGACCGACAGATACGGAATCTGGAAATGGAAGCGACTGCCGAGCCCCAGTTTGCTTTCCGCCCACATGCGTCCGCCCATGAGCTCGACCAGCTTGTGCGAGATGGTGAGCCCGAGGCCGGTGCCGCCGAAATTGCGGGTGATGGAACCGTCCGCTTGCGTGAAGGCATCGAAGATGGAGCCCAGCTTGTCCTGGGCGATGCCGATGCCGCTGTCGGCAACGCAAAAGTGCAGGTAATGCGGCATACCGCTGGCGTTGGCGGTGAAATGGACGGCGATGTCGATGCTGCCCGCTTGGGTGAATTTGATCGCATTGCCGATCAGGTTGATCAGCACCTGGCGCAAACGGCCCGGGTCGGCGTGGATCGCGGCGGGGACGTCGGGCGCGATAGTCAGCGTCAAGCCGAGGGTTTTCTCGCGGGCGCGCAATTCCAGGCTGCGTACGGTTTCATGCAACAGGCTGGTGAGCGAGAAGGGTTCGTTGCTGATGGCGAGTTTGCCCGCTTCGATTTTCGAGAAATCGAGGATGTCGTTGATGATGGACAGCAGGTGTTGCGCGGAAGTCCGCGCCATGTCGAGGTATTCGCGCTGTTCCTGGGTGAGTTCGGTTTCCAGCGCGAGTTCGGTCATGCCGATGACGCCATTCATCGGCGTGCGGATTTCATGGCTCATGTTGGCGAGGAATTCGCTCTTCATGCGGTTGGCCGTCTCCGCCGCGTCGCGCGCCTGGCGCATCGCCGCTTCCGCCTGTTTGCGCTGGGTGATGTCGCGCACCACCAGAATGCGATAGGGCAGGCCGTGCAGCGAGAAGCGCGAAATGGTCGTGTCGGCGGGGAAGACGCGGCCATCGCTGGTCGTCGCCCGGGTTTCGACAAACAGCTTGGCGTGCCGCTCGCCTCCCGCAATGTCGGCCCATTCCGGCAACAGTACTGCAGCGGATAAACCGACCAGTTCATGTTCCTGCCGACCGAACAGGTCGCATGCCGCGTTGTTGGCGCTTTCGATCATGTCGTCGGCATTGACGGTCAGCAATGCGTCGGAAATATTGCTGAAGACGGCTTCCAGCCGTTGCTTCACGGCGGTAATCGACAATTCCTTGGTGTAGAGCCAAAGCGAAGTTTCGTTGAGCGCTGCGACCAGGGATTCGATTTCCTCCGGCCCGTCGAAATGCGGCATTTTTTCGCCCAGATGGCTGGTCAGTTCGCTGGCGAAGCGGGAGGAGTTGCGAATGGCGGCGACCGGCCGGCGCAGGTAGATCAGCAACAAGGTGACGCTGAGCGCGCTGGCCAGAACGGAGGCCAGCAAGCCGTTCTGGATGATTTTCGAAATGCTGTGTTTCAGGTCCGTGGTGCTGACTTCGGCCAGCAAGCTGCCTGGATAGCCGAATTCATCGAGCGAGCGCCAGATCACCAGGCGTTCGGCGGCCCAGGTGAAGTCGGCGGAGTCCAATGCATTGCCCTGCGCGTCGATCCAGAAGAATTGCGTAACACGGCCTGTCGGCGGAATCACGTTGAGGACGTCGAATACCGCTTCGGGCGCTTTGCCGGGGGCATGCAGAACCTGGCTGATCATCTGGCCGTTCCGGTTGAACACCTTCAGGGCGCGCAGATCTTCGCTGTTGGCCGACAGCAACAACATTCTTTCCACGGCACCGTAGTCGCGCGTCAGTAGCGGCGAGGCGCAAGTGATGGCCAGGTTGGCGAGCAGGTTGTCACTGCGCTGCATCAACGTGCTCTGTTCGCTGCGGGTCTGCTCCCGTGTCGAATAAAGGGTGTGCGCCGAAATGCTGAGCACCAGCATGGTCGCCATGAACATACTCAACTGGGCGGTGAACTGGCGCGGCATAAACAGACCCGCAGCGCGACGGGCGATGCCCTGAAGACGTGAAGACAAGGAATTCATCGTCTATTTATTGACGGTATGGCGCTCAAGTTTGAGGTTTTCCAGAGGCTGGTAGTCGCGCGCATAGTCGGCGGTGACGACCTTGTCGAGTTCGACGTCGGCCAGCAACTTGCGCCCCACCGGGTCACGGTCGAGCCTGAGCAGGGCGGCGGCGATCTTTTCACGCACTCCGCGCGGGACTCTGGGATGCGCGGCGAGCGGGTGCGGTGCGACTCCGGGTGTGGTGAAAATTACGTGCAGGCGGTTTCGCAACGCGGCCGGTTCTTTCGCCAACGTGGCATCGATGCCGCCGCCGGCTGCCGCCTCGCCCATGATGACGCGCCGATACACGTTTTGATGCGTGCCGACATAGTCGGTGGTGAAGCGGATGCCGGCCTTTTCGATCAGCAGGGCGCGCAGGTAGAGCGAGGCGCCGAAGGCATTGGGGGCGGGAAAGGCCAGCAGCTTGCCGTCGAGATCCTCCAGGCGCTTGATCGGGCTGGTTTTGTCGACGACCAGAATGCCTTGCAACGGATCGGAACCGCGTACGAGTGGGAGATAGCCTTGCGATTTGGCCGCCATGACCATGTGATAGGGGTTCAGGTAGAGCAGATCGGGCGCGCCGGTCTGAAAGTCGGTTTCGAACCTGGGGATCTTGTCGACCAGGCGCAACTGAAAACCGTAGCCGGTTTCCGCTTCGAGCCGTTGCAGCAGGGGGGTCCAGCGCAGGCCGATGTCGACCGGCGTGAATTGCGGTACCACCGAGAGCGTGTAGGTCTGGCTGGCGCTGAAGGATGTTGTCGCGAGGAGCGACAGCAGGACGGCGATGAGGATGCGCGGCATGATCAGTCGACCAGATGGGCCATGTGCGGATTTGCGTCCTGGAAACTGGCTCGGATGACCAGCGCATCGTCGAGACAGGCGACAAAGGCATCCACGCATTGCGGGTCGAAATGGTTGCCGGAGCCGGCGTGCAGGAAGTCCAGGGCGCGCTCGATTTCCCAGGCTTTCTTGTAGGGACGTTCCGTGGTCAGTGCGTCGAATACGTCGGCCACCGCGACGATGCGCCCGTGCAAGGGGATATCCTCGCCCTTGATGCCGAGCGGATAGCCGCTGCCGTCGAATTTCTCATGGTGGCTGCGCGCAATCAGCGCCGCAATATCGAGCAGGCTGGAACGGCTGCCGCGCAGGATTTCCCAGCCCTTTTCGGCATGCGTTTGCATGATTGCGAATTCGGCATCGTCGAGTTTTCCCGGCTTCAGCAGAATGTGATCGGGAATGGCGATCTTGCCGACATCGTGCATCGGCGCCGCGCGCAGGATGAGTTCCTGTTCCGCCTGCGGCAGCCCTAACTGGCGGGCGATCAGATGCGAGTAGTTGGACATGCGCTGGATGTGCGCGCCGGTCTCGGGGTCGCGGAACTCCGCCGCGCGCGATAGGCGGGTGATCATTTCGTGTTCCCGGTCGAGGATTTCGCTGGTCGCTTCCGCAACCTTTTCAGCCAGCCAGGAGGCACGGTCGGCGAGCGCTTTCTGGTTGCGGCGCAGGGAGATCATGTTGCGCAGGCGGGCGCGGAACTCGGCGTTGTCGATCGGCTTGGTCAGGAAGTCGTTGGCGCCGGTTTCCAACGCGGCGTAGCGGGTTTCCTTTTCATGGTCGGCGGTGATCATCAGCACCGGAATGTCGGCGTTCTCGGGGTGTTCGCGGTAGCGGCGGATGAACTCGAGGCCGTCGGGCGCCGGCATCATGTAATCGACGATGAGCAAGTCGGCGACATTGCTCAGGCACCAGGCCAGGCCTTCGGCGGAGTCCTGGAAGGTGAGGGGTTGATACTCGGCGCTCGCCCGCTTCACCAGGCTCTCCATGAGTTTCAGGTTCACCGGGTTGTCATCGACGATCACGATCCGCATAAAGGCTCCTTGCAACGTAGAGCCTTTATCGGGCAGCGGATTCAAAACTTGAGATACACCGCGAGAAGCGGCGTAACGCTTACTCCTGCGCGGTTTGCCGCATCGGTGGGCGTTTCTCGACCGAGACCATGAGCTGCATCTCGGTTTGCTCCCGCTTCAGACGCAACTGAACGACTTTGCCGGGGGGCAGGGCTGCAATCAGATTGAGCAGCGAGGATGAATCGGTGACGGGTTTCCCCCCTACTGCGAGCAGGATATCGCCTGGCCGAATGCCGGCGCGGTCGGACGGGCCATTGCGCAGGACACCAGCAATCAGCGCGCCCTCCGTCGATTTCAACGCGAAAGATTCGGCGATTTCGGGCGTGATTTCCTGAACCTCGATGCCGACCCAGCCTCGCGTGACGGCGCCATGCGAAATGATCTCCTGCATGACCTGGCGCACGATGGAAACCGGAATCGCGAAACCAATGCCGAGATTGCCGCCGGAGCGGGAAAAGATCGCGGTGTTGACGCCAACCAGATTGCCGGCGCCGTCGACCAGGGCGCCGCCGGAGTTACCCGGATTGATCGCGGCGTCGGTCTGAATGTAGTTTTCGAACGTGTTGATGCCGAGATGGCTGCGCCCCAGTGCCGAAATGATCCCCATCGTGACGGTCTGGCCGACCCCGAACGGATTGCCGATGGCCAACACGACATCGCCGACCCTTTGGCTCTCGCTCTTGGCAAAGGTGATGGCGGGCAAGCCCTTGCGTTTTACCTTGAGTACGGCCAGATCCGTTTCCGGATCGGTTCCGACCACTGCGGCATCCAGCGTTTTTCCGTCCGATAGCGCGACCTGAATCTCATCGGCGGCCTCGACCACATGGTGATTGGTCAGGATGAAGCCGTCTTCGCTGACGATGACGCCGGAACCCAGGTTGGAAACGCGCTGAGGCCGATTGTCGGTGGCAAAACGATCGCCGAAGAAACGCCGAAATACCGGGTCGTCCATCAGCGGATTGCGCTGGGCGCGTACCTGCTTGCTGGTAAATACGTTCACCACCGAGGGTTGCGATTTTCCGGCCGCATCCGCATAGGTGGAGATGGGGCGGGCCGAACCGCCGTTGGCGACCTCGCGTATGGTGACGGCGGCGCCGTCGAATGGCAGTACGCCAGGCGCCAGGCGATCGAAGGCAAACAGCGCTGCCGCAAGCACGGTGAGGGCGGCGACAAATTGCGCAAACATGAGCCAAATCTTGTGCATGGACATTCAAAAAAGGCCGGATCGAGACCGTTGAATTCTAGCTCAGGCGGTTAATCCACCTGCCAGGCTTTAAGTCCGACGGCTTTTGTCTGTAAAATGCCGGCTTTTGTAAGTTTGGCTAAGTTGTGTATTCGACCGGAATGTCCGATTTGGCTGGCGTGTGCCGCATAGGCAAGTACATGAATCTACTCTCATAGGCAGGACAGATGTTATGAGCAACTTGAGCGTTGACACTTCCAAACGCCGATTTTTGGTGACGATGACTTCGGCACTGGGCGGTGTGGCTGCCATCGGTGTAGCTTCCCCCTTTGTGATGAGCATGTTGCCAAGCGCACGCGCCAAGGCCGCAGGCGCTCCCATCGAGGTCGATCTGACCAAGCTGGAGCCGGGCATGCAACTGGCCGTGGAGTGGCGTGGCAAGCCGGTCTGGGTGGTTAATCGGACCAAGGAAATGCTGGATCTGCTTTCCCGGCACGATGACAAACTGACCGATGCCGCGTCGGAAAATGCCGGCCAGCAGCCGGAGTATTGCAAAAACCCGACGCGTTCGATCAAGCCTCAGTACTTGATCGTGGTGGGGATTTGTACCCATCTGGGTTGTTCGCCTTCATATCGCAGTGAAGTCGCTCCCGCAGACCTCGGGCCGGATTGGGTCGGGGGATGGTTCTGTCCTTGTCACGGCTCCAGGTTCGATCTTGCGGCGCGTGTTTTCAACGGTTCTCCGGCTCCGACCAATCTGGTTATTCCGCCCCATAAGTACCTGTCCGATACCCGGGTGCTGATTGGCGAAGACCAGGGCGCAGCCGCCTGATAGCGACGGGAGACTTAAGCAATGCAAAAGCTACTGAATTGGGTCGATGAGCGTTTCCCGCTCACCGCCTCCTACAAAGCCCATCTGTCCGAGTATTTCGCGCCGAAGAATTTCAATTTCTGGTATTTCTTCGGATCGCTGGCACTGATGGTTCTGGTCGTGCAGATCGTCTCTGGCATCTTCCTGACCATGCATTACAAACCGGACGCGGCCCTGGCCTTCGCTTCCGTCGAGTACATCATGCGCGATGTGGATTACGGCTGGATGATTCGCTACATCCACTCCACCGGCGCTTCCATGTTCTTCGTGGTGGTTTATCTGCACATGTTCCGTGGCGTGATCTACGGTTCCTACCGGCAACCGCGCGAACTGATCTGGACCTTCGGCGTAATCATCTATCTGGTGCTGATGGGCGAAGCCTTCATGGGCTACCTGCTGCCCTGGGGCCAGATGTCTTACTGGGGTGCCCAGGTGATCATCAACCTGTTCGCTGCCGTCCCTTTCATCGGCAACGATTTGTCCGAGTGGATTCGGGGCGACTACGTGATCGGCGATGCGACCCTGAACCGCTTCTTTGCGTTCCATGTCATCGCCTTGCCGCTGGTGCTGCTGGGCCTGGTAGCGGCTCACCTGGTGGCGTTGCATGAAGTCGGCTCGAACAATCCGGACGGCGTCGAAATCAAAAAGCTGAAAGGTGAAGACGGTCACCCGCTCGACGGCATTCCGTTCCATCCGTATTACACGGTGAAGGATATCCTGGGTGTCGTGGTGTTCCTGATGGTGTTCACCGCCATCGTGTTCTTCGCCCCGGAAATGGGCGGCTATTTCCTGGAAGCCAACAACTTCATCCCGGCCGACTCCCTGAAGACGCCTGCGCACATCGCGCCGGTCTGGTACTTCACGCCTTACTACGCGATTTTGCGCGCCATTCCGCCGATCTTCGGTTCCCAATTCCCGGGTGTGGCGGCAATGGGCGTCGCTGTGTTGATCTTCTTCCTGCTGCCCTGGCTGGATAAATCTCCGGTCAAGTCGATTCGCTACCGCGGTCCTAAATTCAAGATCGCCTTGACCCTGTTCGTGATCTCCTTCGTCGGCCTCGGTATTCTCGGCATCCTGCCTTCCACGCCGGTGTATACCGTGATCGCGCGGATTTTGTCGGCAGTGTATTTCGCGTTCTTCTTGCTGATGCCTTGGTACACCAGGAATGATTCGACCAAGCCGGTTCCGGAAAGGGTGACCCAATGAAAAAGTTGTTCTTCTTGCTCCTGGCCCTGCCGACGGCGGCCATGGCTTCCGGCGCCGCCGTCCATCTGGATCATGCGCCAGTCAATCTGCACAATCAGGAATCGCTGCAGCGCGGTGCGCGCGTGTTCGTGAACTACTGCCTGAACTGTCATAGCGCCGGCTACATGCGTTACAACCGCATGCAGGACATCGGCCTAAGCGAGGCGCAGATCAAGGACAACCTGCTTTACGCGGCCGAGAAGCCGGGTGAAACCATGCAGGTGTCCATGCGCACTGCCGATGCCAAGGCCTGGTTCGGTGCGCCGCCACCCGATTTGACCGTCATTACCCGCTCACGCGGCGCCGATTGGGTCTATACCTATCTACGGAGTTTCTATCGCGACGACACCCGTCCGACCGGTTGGAACAACACGGTATTTGACAAGGTCGGCATGCCCCATGTGATGCAGGAACTGCAAGGCCAACTGGCTGCGGTATATCGCACCGAAAAGACCGAAGACGGCAAGGAGCATCATGTCGTCGATCACCTGGAACTGGTCAAACCCGGCAAACTCACTCAAGCGGAATACGATGCTTTGGTGGGTGATCTGACCAACTATCTGAGCTGGATGGGAGAACCCGCCAAGGGTGATCGCATGCAGATCGGACTCGCCGTACTCCTGTTTCTCGGCGTATTTTATGTAGTCGCCTTCTACCTCAAGAAGGAATTCTGGAAGGACGTGCATTGAGCACGCGGTAACTCATCATGATGATTCTCTATTCAGGCACCGCCTGCCCCTTTAGCCAGCGTTGCCGCATTGTCCTTTACGAAAAGGGCATGGACTTCGAGATCAAGGATATCGATCCGACGGAAAAGGCGGATGAAATCGCCGCGATGAATCCGTACAGCCAGCTTCCCATTCTGGTCGAACGGGAATTGACGCTTTACGAATCCAACATCATCAACGAATACATCGACGAGCGTTTCCCGCACCCGCAACTGATGCCGGCCGATCCGGTCATGCGTGCACGTGCGCGTTTGTTCCTGCACAACTTCGAGCGCGATCTTTTCTCGCACTTGAACGACATCGTCAACGGAACGCCGAAGGCAGCGGAAAAGGCGCGCATCATCGTGCGCGACAATCTGACTCAGATTGCGCCCATCTTCAACAAGCAGAAGTACATGCTGGGCGACGATTACTCGATGCTTGATGTCGCCATCGCGCCATTGCTGTGGCGCCTCGATCACTACGGCATCCAGTTGCCCAAGCAGGCCACGCCGTTGCTCAAATACGCCGAGCGCCTTTTCACCCGGCCCGCCTTCATCGAAGCGCTGACGCCGATCGAAAAAGCGATGCGCAAGTGAGTTTTGGCCAGTGAGCGCACTCTCGCAACAGCCCTACTTTCTGCGCGCACTCTATGAGTGGTGCGTGGATAGCGGGCATACGCCCTATCTGACCGTGCGGGTCGATAAGCAGACCCGAGTGCCGCAAGCCTACGTCAAGGATGGGCAGATCGTGCTGAATGTGGGTCCAAGCGCCGTGCGCAATATGCACATGGATAACGAGTGGGTCACCTTTTCTGCCCGTTTTGGCGGCATGTCGCATTCGATCGAAGTTCCGGTCGGCAATGTCATTGCAATTTATGCGCGCGAGACGGGTGAGGGCATGGCGTTCGAAAGTCTTGGCCAAGCGGTGGAGCAGGATGTTGTCGCTGCAGATGAAGCTCAGGATTCTGCGCAGCAAAGCGACCAGGGCGATGCGCCGCAACCACCGCGCGGCAGGCCGCAGCTCACCGTAGTGAAGTAGTGTTGATCATTTTTGTTGAACGCGTTCGTATTGCCGACATAGCTCAGTTGGTAGAGCAACCGCCTTGTAAGCGGTAGGTCCCCAGTTCGAATCCGGGTGTCGGCACCAGATAACTTGAAAAAGCCAGGTATCCAAAACCTGGCTTTTTCATTTGCAGCAGCGGTTCCGTGAACCACCGTTATGGCGAACCTCTTATGGCAGTTGTCATGCGACGTTTGATCTTCCCGTTCTTCAATGTCATTGCCGCCGGCATGCTGCTGATTGGCACTGCCTGGGCGGATCTGGATAGGGGCATTACCGCATACGCCAGCGGTGATTTTGACGCTGCGGCACGGGAGTTCGCCGTGCTTGCCGGGAAAGGCGACATGGAGGGGCAATATTATCTGGGCCTGCTTTACGAGGAGGGCCAGGGATTGCCTAAATCGTATGACGCGGCGGTGTCACATTACACGCAGGCGGCAAAGCAGGGTTATCTGGATGCCTACTTTGCCTTGGGCGAGATATATATCAGCCGTTTTGCCCCGCAAAAGGATCGGGTGTCCGCCTATATCTGGCTGGAAATGGCAGCCAAACATGGCCATCCCCGCGGACGCGACGAGTTTGAGCGCAACAAGCAGGCGATGACCTCCGAAGAGATTGCGCAGGCAGCCAGGCGATCCATCGCAGATCGCTGATCATTCGTCACCACGTCGATGCCCCGCATGCCTGAAAACATCCTCTGTCCTTGTGGTTCCGGCATCGCATTGCAGGCGTGCTGCCAACGCTATCTCGCCGGCGTTGCCTTGCCCGATTCTGCGGAAGCGTTGATGCGTTCACGTTACACGGCGTATGTATTGGAAGACGCGGCATACCTGCTCGCAACCTGGCACCCGGAAACCCGTCCGACGCACTTGAATTTCGAGAGCGAGGCGCCCCCGAAATGGCTGGGTTTGTCGATCAAACGGCGGGTCGACATCGACGATTGCATCGCGCTGGTGGAATTTGTCGCCCGTTACAAAATCAACGGCCGCGCGTTCCGCTTGCACGAAACCAGCCGTTTTGAACGCATTGACGGGCGCTGGTTCTACCGTGACGGCGAGATCGATTGATGTCGCCGATTCATTTGCATTGCGCCGTGGCGATCCAGCGGTCGAGCCAGGTTTTTGCGCTCTGTCGGGCGTGGCGTGTGGCGATTTTTTCTTCCGGCGTCTGGTCGGCGCGGAAGTCGAAGGCACGGCGGGCCATCGGGTAGACCTGGTATTCGACTGGGATGCCACGTTCCCACAAGGCGTAAAAGGCGCGGCCGCCATTGATGCGGCGCAGTTCGAAATCCTGCTCGCCGATCAGAAACAGCATCGGCGCAGTGATCTGCATGACTTCCGGGGCAACGCGGAACAACTGGTCCGGTTCCGGCGCATTGGGGTTCTGCATGTGGCCGTAATAGCTGACGATGGCCGCAATGTCCTTGCTGCGCTTGGCGGCCAGGCGAATGGCGTAATAAGGGCCGCGCGACAAGGCGACGACGCCGACCGGTGTTTTGCAGGCTTCCGGCAGTGACATCAGATAATCGAGGCCGGCTTCGACATCGAGTTCGGTCGCCGGGTTGTGTTCCGCCGGCCAGCGTTCGATCATGCGGCCGCTTTGCCATTCGGGGGCGACGACGAGAAAGCCTTGCTGTGCGAGTTCGCTGATATGGCGGCGTTCGTTTTCGTCGTAGCCGCGCTTGGCATGGATGAACAGCACCGGCGGGAACGGACCCTTTCCCGCCGGCACAGCGACTTCCGCGGGCACGTCGACATCGCCCGACTTGAGCGTGACGCTGCGAATCTCGATTGGATCGGCCTGGCTGGCTAGCGAGATTCCAGTCAGGTTCAACAGCAGCGCACAAATCAGAACATGGCGTCGCACGGTCAATCTCCTGCAAATTCGGGAAGCCGAGCATAGCGGGTCCGCGTGAACCTGCGAATGAGGACTTTATACTGCTGCCATGAAGGTCGGAATTTCACCAGACGAGGTGGGCGGCGTGCCCAAACGCGTGGCCGGATGGCTGCGCGAGCCGATTGCACAAGGTTTGCTGGTTTCGCTGGCGCTGCATCTTGCCATCGCCGTGCTATTTCAGCCCGCACCCGGGTCCAGCGTTCGCCACACATCGGTTATCAATGCGCGCCTGCAACTGGCGAGTTCGCCTGTCGAGCCGGCGCCCGCGCAGCCTGCAGTTGCCACTGCTGCCGTGGCGGCTCAATCCCAACCGCCCGAAGCGTTGCTGACGGCGACTACGCCCTCGCCGGCGCCGGTGAAGGAGAACGTCGTAGCGCCGAACGTGCCGCCCACGCTGCCGGTCGCCAGTACCGCTACCGCCGCGGTGGTGCGTGACGTGGCGCCTGCGGCCGCCCAATCCGCCGCGCCGTCACGCGCTGGGGCGCAGGCCACTGGTTTGCCGAGCTTGCCGCTTGGTATCGATACCACCTGGTATTCGGCGCGCCAGGTCGACGTTCATCCGAAGGCGATCGGTCTAATCGAGCCGGCTTATCCGGAGGAAGCCAAGCAACGTGAAATCGAGGGCACGCTCAGGGTGATGCTGAAGATCGACGATCTGGGCCGCGTGCAATCGGCCGAGGTGGTCGAGGCGACGCCACCGGGTGTGTTCGACGAAGCCGCTTTGGCGGCCGTTCGCGCAGCTCGCTTCCAACCGGCGATGAAAGACGGTCGTCCGGTGCGCTATCAGGGTTACCTGCGGATGGGGTTCAAGCTCAAGGATTAGCTCCTGGGAAAATCAATGGAAAGTCGCGTGGCAACAGCAGCCACATGCGGCCTTTCTGCTTCATGCCGCCGGCCTGTTTGCCGGCCTCGTCGCCGAAGCCCCAGAAGAAGTCGGCGCGCACATTGCCGCGAATGGCGCCGCCGGTATCCTGCGCCAGCATCAAACGGTTCAGGGTTTCAGTGGAGTTGGGGCGCGTGGTCGCCAGCCAGACCGGTGCGCCGAGGGGCGTGCCACGCGGGTCAATGGCGATGCTGCGCTCCGCCGTGAGCGGTACGCCCAAGGCGCCGAGCGGGCCGGCAAGATGATTGGGGAGCTCACGGAAAAAGACGTAACTCGGGTTGGCGTTGAGCAACTCCGGCAAACGCTCCGGATTGCGCCGCGCCCAGTCCTTGATGCCTTGCATCGAGGCCTTGTCCAGGGTCATTTCGCCTTTTTCGATCAGCCATTTGCCGATGGAACGGTAGGGGTGGCCATTTTGATCGGCATAGCCGATGCGTACCGTCTCGCCGTTCTCCAGTTTGACCCGGCCGGAGCCCTGAATCTGTAGGAAGAACAACTCCAGCGCATCGTCCACCCAGGCCAGCTCCTTGCCGCGCACAGGCGCTGCGCCAGCCTCGATTTCCGCCCGGCTGAAATAGGGCACCACCTTGTTACCCTGCAAACGCCCGCGCAGACGCAGGTTTTTCAGTTCCGGATACAGGTTGGCGAGATCAACCACCAGCAGGTCTTCCGGCGCGGCATAGATCGGATAGCGATATTTCGGCGATGCGCTACGACTGCCGCGCAACAACGGTTCGTAATACCCGGTAACCAGCCCCTCGACGCCGCCTTCGGCTTGATTGATTTGCCAGGGCTGGAAATGTTGCTCGAAGAAAGTGCGGATGCTCGGGCCGTCCGGCAGCGGCGCTTGCAACAGCGCCGCTTGGCAGACGGCGTTCCAGGCCGGATTGTTTTTCAAGCCGCGGCAGGATTGCAGAAAGGCCGGCCAGGCCAGCGTCAGATCGTCATCGCGCCAACCGGGCAACTGCTCCCATTGCGCGGTTTTCAACCAGGGCATGGCGGTCGGAATCGGTTTGATCGGTTCCGACGGGAAGCTGGAAGGCGTGCTGCCCGGCTCCGGCAAAGGCAGTGCCGGCAGCGCGGCTGGCACCGGCGGGGCAACGACAGGCGGCTCGGCTTGAATCGGCGTATCCGGCTTGCCAGGCAGCAGGTTGCAGCCGCTGATCGCCAAAGCGATGACACAAATCGACAGGTAAACGCGCATGGGGAACTCGGAATGC
>JASJPK010000082.1:0-15363 GCA_031426735.1 Hydrogenophilaceae bacterium
AAGAGGCAAAAGCGCTGGTGCTGGAAGAGAACATCGTCAACTGGTTGCTGGAACACGCCCAGGTCAGCGATGAATCGACAACCTTGGAAGCATTGATGGGGAACGCTTGATGAATAAATGGATGCAGGAGCATTGGACGCAGGAGCCTTCCGGCCTGGGGTATATCCCCATGGTTGTCGAACAAAGCGGACGCGGTGAGCGCTCTTACGACATCTACTCCCGCCTGCTGAAGGAACGGGTTGTGTTCTTGGTTGGCCCGGTGAACGACATGACCGCCAATCTGGTCGTGGCGCAGTTCTTGTTCCTGGAATCGGAAAATCCGGACAAGGACATTTACCTGTACATCAACTCTCCGGGCGGTTCCATTACGTCCGGTATGGCGATCTACGACACGATGCGTTTCGTCAAACCCGATGTGTCGACGTTATGCATCGGCCAAGCCGCGAGCATGGGGGCGTTTCTGTTGTCTGCCGGCGCCAAGGGCAAGCGCTTTGTCCTGCCCAACTCCCGCGTGATGATCCACCAGCCGCTCGGCGGATTTCAGGGGCAGGCGACGGATATCGAAATCCATGCCAAGGAAATCTTGTATCTCAAAGAAAAACTCAATGGTTTGCTGGCGGAACACACCGGGCAACCGATCGAGACCATCGAACGGGATACCGATCGTGACAATTTCATGAGTGCCGAAACAGCGGTCGCATATGGTTTGGCCGACAAGGTTCTGGCAAATCGCAACGACCCTGTATAAGCTTGACTAAAGCAATCTGGTATTAATTACGGAGCCCAACATGGCCGAGAAATCAGGCGACGAAAAACTTCTGTATTGCTCCTTCTGCGGCAAGAGCCAACATGAAGTTCGCAAGCTCATAGCGGGCCCGAGCGTGTTCATTTGCGACGAATGCGTCGATCTCTGTCTGGATATCATCCGTGAAGATGTGGGCAAGGAAGTCGACAAGGAAAGCAGTGACCGGCTGCCGACCCCGCAGGAAATTGCCGCGGTGCTGGACCAATATGTGATTGGCCAGAGTACGGCCAAGCGGGCCCTGGCCGTGGCGGTTTACAACCACTACAAACGTCTGCGCCAGCCTGGCGGCAGCAAGGATGACGAAGTCGAACTGGCCAAGAGCAACATTTTGTTGATTGGCCCCACCGGCTCCGGCAAGACGCTGCTGGCGCAAACGCTGGCGCGTCAACTCAACGTGCCGTTCGTGATCTCGGACGCGACGACGCTGACCGAAGCCGGCTACGTTGGCGAGGATGTCGAGAACATCATTCAGAAACTGTTACAGAAGTGTGACTACGACGTCGAAAAAGCCAGGAACGGCATCGTTTACATCGATGAGATCGACAAGATTTCACGTCGTTCGGAAAACCCTTCGATCACCCGAGACGTATCGGGCGAAGGGGTGCAACAGGCGCTGCTCAAGTTGATCGAAGGCACGGTTGCCTCGATTCCGCCGCAGGGTGGGCGCAAGCATCCGAATCAGGAATACATCCAGGTCGATACCACCAATATTCTGTTCATTGTCGGCGGCGCATTCAGCGGGCTGGAGCGGGTGATTCGCGATCGTACCGAAAAGACCGGTATCGGCTTCGGCGCGGAAGTGAAGAGCAAGGACAACCGCAAGGACGTCGGCGAAGTGTTCCGCATGGTCGAGCCGGAAGATCTGATCAAGTTCGGCCTGATTCCCGAGTTTGTCGGCCGTCTGCCGGTGATTGCGACGCTGGAGGAACTCGACGTGACCGCGTTGAAGCAAATCCTGACCGAACCCAAGAACGCGCTGACGCGCCAGTTCGAAAAGCTGTTCAAGATGGAAGGCGTCGATCTGGAGTTTCGTGAAGAAGCGCTTACCGCCATCGCCAATCGCGCCATCAAGCGCAAGACGGGCGCACGCGGCTTGCGTTCGATCATCGAGCATTCCCTGCTCGACATCATGTTCGATCTGCCGGGCATGCAGGATGTATCCAAGGTTGTCGTCGATGAGAAAACAGTGCTCGGCGAAGGCAAACCTCTGCTGATTTACGCCGAACAGGCCAAAGCGGCCGGTTAAGGCTCTTTATTCATAAAGCACCGCCGCCGGGTTGAAATATCTCCCGGCGGTCTCATGTAGCTCAAACTGCACAGGCGGACAGTCCGCCGGAGAACATCATGAGCCAAAGCGCCCAATTCACTGACCCCGTTACTCTGCCGCTATTGCCATTGCGCGACGTGGTGGTGTTCCCACACATGGTCATTCCATTGTTTGTGGGCCGCCCCAAGTCGATCAAGGCGCTGGAAATCGCTATGGAAACGGGCAAGCACATCCTGCTGGTGGCACAGAAATCCGCTGCCAAGGATGAACCCAGCTTCGACGACCTGTACGAAGTGGGCGCAATCGCCAGCATCCTGCAAATGCTCAAGCTGCCCGACGGCACCGTGAAAGTGCTGGTCGAAGGCAACCTGCGCGTAGCCGTGCAGGAATTCATCGACGCCGACAGTCACTTCATGGCGCGTGGCGAGCAATTGCCCGAAACCGGGAACGAAGACCCGGAAATCGAAGCGATGCGGCGCGCATTGCTGGCCCAGTTCGACAACTACGTCAAACTCAACAAGAAGATTCCGCCGGAAATCCTCGCCTCGCTGGCTGGCATCGACGATGCCGGTCGCCTGACCGATACCATCGCTGCCCATCTGCCGCTCAAGCTGGAGCAAAAGCAGGCCATTCTTGAGATGACCGACTTGAAGGCTCGACTCGACCATCTGATGGGCTTCATGGAAACCGAGATCGATATCCTGCAGGTGGAAAAGCGCATCCGCGGCCGCGTCAAGCGCCAGATGGAAAAGAGCCAGCGTGAGTACTACCTGAACGAGCAGGTCAAAGCAATCCAGAAGGAACTCGGCGATGTCGACGAGACCGGCGATGTCGACGAACTCGACAAGCGCATCAAGGCCGCACACATGTCGCGCGAAGCGACCAAGAAAGCCGAGACCGAGCTGAAGAAACTCAAGATGATGTCGCCGATGTCGGCCGAGGCCACCGTGGTCCGGACCTACATCGAAACGCTGATCAACCTGCCCTGGCGCAAGAAGACCAAGATTTCCAAGAGCCTGGAAACCGCGCTGGAAGTCCTGGATGCGGACCATTACGGGCTGGAGAAGGTCAAGGAACGCATCGTCGAATACCTTGCCGTGCAACAGCGGGTCGACAAACTGAAGGCGCCGATCCTGTGTCTGGTCGGACCACCCGGCGTCGGCAAAACCTCGCTGGGTCAATCCATCGCCCGCGCAACCAATCGCAAATTCGTGCGCATGGCCTTGGGTGGCGTACGTGACGAAGCCGAGATTCGCGGCCATCGGCGTACCTACATCGGTTCAATGCCCGGCAAAATCCTGCAAAGTCTGACCAAGGCGACGGTCCGCAACCCGCTTTTCCTGCTCGATGAAGTCGACAAGATGGGCCAGGATTTCCGCGGCGACCCGTCTTCCGCGCTGCTGGAAGTGCTCGATCCGGAACAGAACCACACCTTCCAGGATCATTACGTCGAGGTCGATTACGATCTTTCCGACGTGATGTTCGTCGCCACCGCCAACTCGCTGAACATCCCTGCGCCGTTGCTGGATCGGATGGAAGTCATCCGGCTATCCGGCTACACCGAGGACGAAAAGGTCAATATCGCCCAGCGTTACCTGCTACCCAAGCAGATGAAGAACAACGGCCTGAAAGAGACCGAACTCAACGTCAGCGAAGCCGCCTTGCGCGACATCGTGCGGTATTACACGCGCGAATCCGGCGTGCGCAGCATGGAACGGGAAGTCTCCAAAATTTGCCGCAAAGCCGTCACCGCGATCGCGCTGAAGAAGGCCAAGGGCAAGATCAGCGTGACCCCGCGCAATCTCGAAAAATATCTCGGCGTGCAACGCTATACCTACGGCATGGCCGAGAAAAACAACCAGATCGGGCAAGTCACCGGATTGGCCTGGACAGAAGTCGGCGGCGAACTCCTCACCATCGAAGCCTCGCGCATGCCGGGTAAAGGCAATATCACCCGCACCGGCCAACTCGGCGACGTGATGAAGGAATCCATCGAAGCCGCCCGCACCGTGATGCGGAGCCGTGCCAAATCGCTAGGCATCAGCGTCGAGATGTTCGAAAAGAACGACATGCACATACACATGCCGGAAGGTGCAACCCCGAAAGATGGCCCATCCGCCGGCGCCGCAATTACCACGGCAATGGTTTCGGTATTCACCGGAATTCCGGTGCGCTGCGATGTCGCCATGACCGGTGAAATCACACTGCGCGGTGAAGTGTTGCCGATCGGCGGCCTCAAGGAAAAACTGCTTGCCGCGCACCGTGGCGGCATCAAGAAAGTATTGATCCCGGAAGGCAACGTCAAAGATCTCACCGAAATTCCCGACAACATCAAGAATCGTCTGGAGATTCAACCGGTGAAATGGATAGAGCAGGTTCTGGAGGCAGCGCTGGAAACTATTCCGGTTCCGCTTCTCGACGAAGTTGCAACCGAAACTCCCGCACCGGCCCAAGTCGCAACTGAGCCACCGGCTGTAATCAAGCATTGACGCGGGGTTAGTCGATTGTTATAAAGCCCGGCGCAGATTGCCTGCGTTGGTCTTCCATCCGATGAAAGGGGGATTTCGTGAACAAGTCTGAACTGATCGATGCGATTGCCGTATCCGCTGACATTTCCAAAGCTGCTGCTGGCCGAGCACTGGATGGAGCAATGGATGCCGTGAAAAATGCCTTGCAGAATGGCGAAATGGTCACTTTGGTAGGTTTTGGCTCTTTCTATGTCGGTGAGCGTGCAGCTCGTACTGGACGCAATCCACGTTCCGGAGCCGCCATCAAGATCAAAGCCGCAAAAGTGCCGAAGTTTCGCCCCGGCAAGGGTTTGAAAGACTCATTGAAGTAAAGAATTCGGGTGCTTAGCTCAGTTGGTAGAGCGTCTGCCTTACACGCAGAATGTCGGCGGTTCGAACCCGTCAGCACCCACCAAACAACTCTTTAAGCGCCGTTCCGGCGGATAGAAACGACTGACAAAACAGTTGTTTCATTCTTTGGCGTTTAAAGGTGTTTCAGCATGGCCCACCACCCCCACCAAAACCCGTCCTCCAATAGCGCGGGTTCGATTGCATTCCCCCATGCATCTTGGTGAGTTGATCATCGGCATCATGCCGAGGGCCAGACCAGCGACTGGTGGCTTCCGGAAGCACCCCCGGCCGGCCTTTCCGACAGGCCTCCCGAACTACCACATCAAATCATCCGGAATCTGGAAGGCGGCATACGCATCGTCTGCGTCCGTTTCGTCGCTGGACTTGTTCACGCGAACGACAAGCGAAGCATCACGCTCGGCGATCTTGTCGGCGATGACTCTGGGGACCAATTCGGTGGTGCTGCCAAGGCAGACGATTACCAGGTGCCCGGCCGTTAATTGCGCCTGGACTGCGGCCGATACATACAGCCGTTCGATCTTATTGCCACGGGTAAAGTTATAGGCAATTTCACCAGTGCCCTTGCTCTGGCGATTCATCTGCACCATCTGGGCAATTTGCGCCTGGATCGCCTTTTTGGTGGCCGCTGCATCGCGCTGGGCATTGAGTTCCCGTGCCCGCTCGGCGTTCTTGCGTTGCATTTCGAGAGCGGCCAATCGCGCTTCATCGACAATTTGCGTACCGGTCTGGCGCTCGACCTTCTTCTGTTTGCTCTTCTCTTGGTGGGCCTGTTTGATTTTTTTATTATCGATTAGGCCGGCTTTTAAGAACTGGTCCTGCAATGAAGCCATATCTGTTGTTCCGTAAATTGGGTCTGCTCGCCCAGGCAGCGGTGCCGGCCGATGGAGAGGAGCGAGGATAGCAAAAAGACGATGACGCAGACCGCATCTCAGCCATGCATGGTGCTCCTGGCCAATGCTGCCATGCTTTTTCCCATCCTCCGGATGCCATCAATCTGTCCGCGCGGGTTCTTGCACAGTGAATGCGCTGCATGTGCGGGCGCAGTCGATACGGTTAAATTCGACTGCAAAAATCCACCGCCATAGCGGGCAAACAGCGAATACCTTGACTCTACCCATAGCGCCGCGTAGATTGCCATGACCCACTTGAACTATCAGAGTGGGGCTCCATCTAAGCAGCACAAAGGGGGCGACCTGGCTTCGACGGGGGTCGCGACGCAGACAAGGGCATACCGAGGACCAGTTACCTCGTAAATACATCTGGAATCTAGTAGTCGCCAACGACGAAACCTACGCTCTGGCCGCTTGACGGCTAGACTCCACACCGGTTGGTCCATGGGCCGGGCTGGGAAACCAGCAGTGGAGTCATTAACATGGACTCGCGTTGATTCGGGCCGCTTGAATCAACGTTAAAATTAGGTGGCTCGCTCGAACTTAGCCTGTCTGGCCGGCGCAGTTAGGGTTAAAACCAAATGACCAGACTAAGTATGTAGAACTTGCTGTAGAGGGCTTTCGGACGCGGGTTCGATTCCCGCCGCCTCCACCAATCAACCATCCAACGACATCCAGCAACATCCTTAAACCGGCCTAAGTGCCGGTTTTTTTATGCCTTTTTCATCCGTTACGGGGTAACATTGTCCAACAACATCCGGCTTTGAAGTGGGGTAACTCTTCGGGGTAACCCCAGAATCCAGAAAGGAGTTACCCCTAATGCCCCTGACCGATACCGCCATCCGCAACGCCAAACCCGGCGAGAAGCCAGCCAAGATATTCGATGAGCGCGGCCTATTCCTGCTTGTTACCCCAACCGGGGGCAAGTGGTGGCGACTGCGCTACAAGTTCGACGGCAAGGAAAAGCTGCTGTCTTTGGGCGTCTACCCCGACACCGGCTTGAAGGATGCGCGCACCAGACGAGACGACGCGCGCAAGTTGCTGGCTGATGGCATCGATCCTGGCGAGAACCGCAAGGCAGTGAAGGCGGCGAGACAGGAACGGGCAGCGAACAGCTTTGAAGTGGTGGCGAGGGAGTGGTACGCCAAGCAAGCCCCCAATTGGGCCGAACATCACGGCGACCGAATCATCCGGCGCTTCGAGCGGGATATTTTCCCCTGGATAGGTGGGCGACCGATTGCAGATGTGACCGCGCCCGAACTGCTGGCGGCAGTGCAACGGATTGAAAGCCGGGGCGCACTGGAAACCGCGCACCGGGCGCTTGGCAACTGCGGGCAAGTATTCCGTTATGCGGTGGCGACCGGCCGGGCGCAGCGCGATCCATCCGGTGACCTGCGCGGCGCACTGCCCCCGGTGAAGGGTGAACACTTCGCCGCCGTGACCGAACCCGAACAGGTAGCGGAACTGCTGCGCACCCTGGACGGCTACCAAGGCACCCTGACAGTAGCTTGCGCCCTGCGCCTTGCCCCGCTGGTATTCGTGCGCCCTGGCGAACTGCGCGCGGCGGAATGGGCGGACATTGATCTTGATGCGGCGGAATGGCGCTACACCGTGACCAAGACCAACACAGCGCACATTGTCCCGCTGGCAACGCAAGCGGTGGCGATCCTGCGCGAGCTTCACGGCTTGACCGGCACCGGGCGCTTCGTCTTTCCCGGCGCGCGAAGCAACGGCCGGCCGATGAGCGATAACGCCATCCTGGCGGCAATGCGGCGCATGGGTATCGGCAAGGATGAAATGAGCGGGCACGGCTTCCGGGCGATGGCGCGCACCATCCTGGATGAAGTGATGGGCTTCCGGCCTGACTTCATCGAACACCAGTTAGCCCATGCCGTGAAAGACCCGAACGGCCGCGCATACAACCGCACGGCGCACCTGGCCGAACGCAAGAAGATGATGCAGGCATGGGCGGATTACCTGGACAAGCTGAAAGCCGGCGCGGACGTGTTGCAGTTCAACCGGGCGGCTTGATGAGTTTCTGCCGCGCCTACTCCGACGGGAGGAAAACCGGGAAACCCTTGCCCGGCTGGCGCGGCACCCAAGCAAGGGCAGCGTGAAAGGAACGCGATGAAACCTTATTACAACGGGAAAGACTGCGAACACCTGCGGGCATATCACGCTTATTACCCCGTACCGGCGGCGGCAATGCTTTGGTGCGGGGTACCGCCCAATGACGTGCAAGATGAACTGAACCGGATAAGCCCGCACCCCAACATTCGCGGGGTATTCACGCATCCGTTCATTTCCTGTTTCGAGGTGCGATGCAGGATTATTCACGATGCTATCGAAAGCGGGGCGCTACCGGCATCGCGTGAAAACGGGAAGGTTACTGATGACCATATCGCACCAGAACGGCGGCATGTATCGCGAGAGCATTTGAAGGCGTGGATTGCCAAGGAACACCCCGCCGATAAAGCTACGTGCACATTTCTGTTCGATGAAATCGAGCGCAAGACCCGTGCCGAATTCAATGCCGATTCTTACCTCGCCCTGCAAGCCGACCGGGACGCGGCAAAGGCGGACGCGCAAAAACTGCGGGCGGATGCTGAAACCACGGGCTTTCAGATTGCCGCCCTGGAAAAACAAATTGCCGCCCTGAATGCCAAACTGCAAGCCGCTAGCGCTCCTGGCGAGAGAGCCGAGACAACATATCTCAACATCATCGGCGGACTGCTGGCGCTGATGTTGGGCAAGTCGCCAGCGGGAAAGCCGCAATCTGTTTTCGACAATCAAGCCGCGATCATTTCCGCGATGCTGGCGCACCATGAAGACAAACCCGGAATATCGGCGCGGACGCTGGAAGAGAAGTTTGCAGCGGCAAAGCGAAGCCTGACCGCAACCTGATCCATTACCGCAATTGCGGCGGCGGCTTCCGCAACTGCGGTGATTCGCTTTATCGGAAAAATGAGGATGGCACCGTCATAACTTGGACAAGGACGGCTGACCATGCACCAACTACCCGAAACGGGTTTTCTTCGCTTGCCGAACATCATCGGCAACCCCAACGCAACCCCGCCCATTCCGGCGCTGATCCCAGTCAAAAAGTCCTGCTGGTGGCAGATGGTGAAGGATGGCCGCGCGCCGAAACCCGTAAAACTCGGGCCGCGCGTGACCGCCTGGAAAGTGGAGGATATAAAAGCCCTGATCCAGGCCATTGGCAACCCTGCGACCAACTGAGCGGGGTAAATCATGACTCCCACAAAAGAAACGCCCCGGCACCAGGGGCACCAGGGCGAGCGGACTTCAGACACCCGCCAGCATACCGAATTCCCAACTGACAAGCGCGGCCTGCCGATACTCGACGCGGCGGCGCTGGAAGTGCTGAAAGCCTGGCGCTACTTTTCCACCGTGCCCGGCGATGTTCCCGCCATCGTGGCGGCGCTGCTGGTGATTGCCTGGGCAATCAAGGGGCGGCTATGAAAGCCCCGCAAGTAACCGGCCAATGCGCCGAAGTGCTGGCCCTGATTCGCCAGCATCAACCCGTTCTTTCCTTCGTGCTGACGGCGGACCATGCGATACCGGAAGCGGCGGCGCGCGTGCATGACCTGCGCAGCATGGGCTTCAACATCATCACGCGGATTGCTGGAAAGGTGATCTTTCGCGGATGCACCAGGCGCAACGCAGCCTTCTATTCCCTGGGTTCGCCTGAGTGGCCTTATCCCGGTTTCCTGGATGATGAGAAGGGGAACAGCAATGCTGAATGACCTTGAACGCATCCGCGAAGCCTTGGGCTTCATCCCGGCCGGCGACCGTGACACCTGGGTAAAGATGGGCATGGCGATCAAATCCGAAGAAGGGGATGCCGGGTTTGATGCCTGGGACACCTGGAGCCAGCAAGCCGAGTCCTACAAGCCGGCGACAGCGCGGGAAGTCTGGAAGAGCATCAAGGCCGGCGGCGGGGTGAACATCGGCACCTTATTCCACGAAGCCAAAGCGAACGGCTGGCGTGATGATGGTATGCACCAGGCACCGACACCCGAAGTTGCAGAGCGGCGGCGCAACCTGGCGGAACTGACGGCGAAGGAAGAAGCAGAGACAGCCCGCGAACGTGCAGATACGGCGAAGAAGGCGGCGGCGATCTGGAAGGCCGGCACCGACCCTGCCGGCAATCCTTACCTGATCCGCAAGCAAGTTTCTCCGGTGGCGACCCTGCGCGAAATTGACGCGGGCGCGGCGGCGGCGATCCTGGGCTATGTACCGAAGTCAGGCGGCGATGCGCTGACCGGGCGCTTGCTGGTGGTTCCAGTCAAGCAAGGCGATCGGCTTTCAACCCTGGAACTGATCGACGGCGACAAGCGTAAGGCGGCGCTGGCCGGGCGTGGCACGAAGGCTGGCGGATATTGGGCGGCGCAACCGCTACCCGATGGCAACGGCGACGGGCTGACCCTGCTTATCGGTGAAGGTGTGGCGACCGTGTTATCCGGCAAGGAAGCCAGTGGTTACCCCGCCATTGCGGCGCTATCCGCTGGCAACCTGCTGACGGTGGCAAAGGTGAAGCGCGAACGCTATCCAGCGGCGGCGCTGGTGATCCTGGCCGATCTGGTGAAGGCAACCGGCGAACCCGATCCCCATGCAATCGAAGCGGCTCGCGCTGTTGCCGGCGTGGTGGCTATTCCAGACTTCGGCACCGACCGCGATCCCGACATGACCGACTTCAACGACCTGGCGCAACTATGCGACCTGGAAGCCGTCAGGACGTGCATAGCGAACGCGACGGCACCGGCAAAGGCATCGCATCAACAAGCCGAATGGAACGCGCCAGCGGCCGATTCTGAAGGTGATGAATGGGCGAAACCGCAACCGCTCACGGCCAAGGTAGAGCCGGAACCCTACCCGGTTGATGCCCTGCCCGACACCATCCGCGCGGCGGTTGAAGAGGTGGCGGGCTTCGTCAAGGCACCTGTCCCGATGGTGGCATCTTCGGCGCTGGCGGCGCTGTCTTTGGCCGGGCAAGCCCATATCGACGCCAAGCGCGCGGAACGCTTGCAAGGGCCGGTGGGCCTGTTCCTGCTTACCATCGCGGACAGTGGCGAGCGGAAATCCACCTGCGACGGCTTCTTTGTGTCGGCAATCCGCCAGTATCAGGAAGAGCAGGCCGAAGCGATGAAGCCGGCGATCAAACGCCATGAATCCGATATGGACGCATGGACGGCGGAACGCGACGGGCTGCTGTCGGCAATCAAGGAAGCGGGCAAGAAAGGCAAGGCGACTGACCAGCTACGCGCCGATCTTGCCGAGATTCAAAACGACAAGCCGGAACCGCCAAGAGTGCCAAGGCTGCTACTTGGTGACGAAACACCGGAAAACCTGGCTTGGAGTCTGGCGCGGCAATGGCCTTCGGCCGGCGTGGTATCGAGCGAGGCCGGGCTGATCTTCGGCGCGCATGGCATGGGCAAGGATAGCGTCATGCGTAACCTGGGTTTGCTGAACGTCCTATGGGATGGCGGCGTGCATTCCGTTGGGCGGCGCACTTCGGAATCCTTCACCGTGAAGGGCGCGCGGTTGACGGTGGCTTTGCAGATTCAGGAACCGACCTTGCGTAGCTTCTTCGACCGATCCGGCGGACTGGCGCGCGGCACCGGCTTTCTTGCCCGGTTCCTCGTCGCATGGCCGGAATCGACACAAGGCTTTCGCCCCTTCACCGAAGCCCCGCCGAACTGGCCGCACCTGGCCGCGTTTCATCGGCGCATTGCGGCGATTCTGGCGAGCCCTGTTCCAATGAGTGAAGAGGGCGAGCTATCCCCTGCGCTGTTGATGCTGGCACCGGAATCCAAGGCGGCATGGGTGGCTTTTCACGATGCTATCGAGGGCGAACTTGCCAGCGGCGGCGAGCTGTACGACGTGCGCGACGTGGCGAGCAAATCCGCCGACAACGCGGCGCGGTTGGGGGCGCTGTTCCAGCTGTTCGAGCATGGCATGGGCGGCGCTGTCGGGCTGGATTGCTTCGAGTCGGCAAGCCGAATAGCGGCATGGCACCTGAACGAATCGCGGCGCTTCTTCGGCGAGCTTGCGCTACCGGCTGAACTGGCGGACGCGGCGCGACTGGATGGCTGGCTGATCGAGCATTGCCGCACAAACCGGACGCACCTTGTCCCGACCCGCGAAGCGCAACGGCTTGGGCCTGGATGCGTGCGCGACAAGGAACGACTGACGGCGGCGCTTCGAGAACTGGAAGAGCTTGACCGCGTGCGTGTGGCCCATGAAGGCAAGCGGAAAACCATCAAGGTGAATCCGGCGCTGCTGGGGGTGGCGTTATGACCCTGGCCGCGCTGATCCGAAAAAGTGCAACCGTGAGGTTTGCGACTGCGACACCTGCGACTGTTGCGACACTTGAAGGGGAAAAGGTGCGAACTGTCGCAAGTGTCGCAACTGTCAGTGTCGCAAACCCCACTGAAACAAAAACCGCGCTGGCTTCCCGGTGGTGGCTGGTTCACTACCCCGACCGCGAGCCGGTTGAAGTCGCCTGCTTCCCGCCGGCAACCCATGCCGAGATTCTGGAACGGCACCCCGACGCCATCGCGGCGGAACCGATAAACCAGGCGGCACCGGAGCCGGCGCGGGCTTGTTCTACCTGCACCCATGCAACCGGGCGCGGCGGATGCGGCGAGCCGGTGGCGGCTGGCCTGTCCGACGTGGTGGGCGTGATTCGCTACAGCCCGGACCAGGGCGCAACCTGCCCGGCCTGGATGGCGATCATTTCCGGCGATCTTGAAGCGCGCATTCTGGTGATGGCTGAACGCTGGAACTACTCCGGCGATGGCCTGGCGCTTGCCCTGGCTGGGGCGCGTGCCGATCCGGCGGGATGGTTGCGCGTGGTGGAAGCTGACGAAAACGAAGGGGACGAATGATGGCGAAGCGAAAACAGGCGACCGGGTATATCAGGGGCACGGCGGCGCATCGCCGCACCGAAGGCGATTACATGGGCGTCTTGCTCGATACCGTCACGCTTGAAGACTGGCGTGGCGTGGTGGCGGGGGCGCTGCAAGCGGCGAAGGAAGGCGATTCATCGGCGCGCGCCTGGCTGGCGCAATACCTTGTCGGCAAGCCGGAACACAAGGCACCGACCCCGCTTACCGTGGTGGTGCAGCAACTCAATGGATCTGATCCGCTGCTTGAAAAGCTGTCGCGTGGCGTGATTCATGACGCGCAATTCCCTGATGACGCCTGGAAACAGCAAATCAAGGCACTGGTGGCGGCGGAACTGGTGCAAAAACTGCCGCACCAGGAAACCATCGAATCCCCAACAACGGCGCGGCTTCCGGGCGAATTTGACGAAGGCGACCCGGTGAAACTCGCTGATGATTTGGGAAAATCCTGATGGGCGGCTTCGGAAGCGGCCGGCAAGGCGGCAAGGACACCACGGGCGGTTATCGCACCTTGGACGTGCGATGGCTGCAACGGAAAGGGATGCTGAAACCGGGCCTGTCCTATGACCTGACATGGAACCGACGCGGCGAACCCTGGGGCAATATCCAGGCGCGGGCCGGGGATGGATTCGTGACCTTGATCTATCGGCACCAGAAAGACGGCGGCGAGTGGCAAGCCAAGGAATACCCTGTTTCCCTGGACTGGACAGCCTGCACCTACGGCGGACGGCGTGCATGGTTCAGATGCCCGGCGGCGGGATGCGGGCGGCGCGTGGCCCTGCTGTATCTCGGGGGCGCGGGCATCTTCGCCTGTCGGCACTGCTACCGGCTGGCCTATCCCGTCGAAAGGGAAACCGCCGATGATCGAGCGGCAAGGCGAGCGAATCGCATCCGGGAACGCCTTGGCTGGGACGTGGGCATCCTGAATCCGAAAGGCTGGAAACCGAAGGGGATGCACTGGAGCACCTTCGAGCGGCTAGAAGCCAAACACGATGCTTTTACCGGGGTGACCTTGGCAGGACTGGCGAAGCGATTTCGCTAGCTTCTGCATTGATCGAAGAATGAAGGATCAAGGCAAAGCACTTAGCTTTCAGCGAATGGCGGCTGTCGTGGGCTTTAATGATCTGCCGCTGCCACAGCTGATTCAATTGCGGTTTCGACTCCATCCGCTGCGGTTTCCACGTTTTGTGCGGCGGCTTGCACTTCGGGAACGATTTCTCGCCAATTGCTATCTTGAAAAGCTTCGATCGCACCATTCAGCGACTCAATTTCAGACTTCAATTCAGAGAATTGCGACTCCGTTGCCTCAAGGCTTGTCCTGACTTCCTTGAGCTGGTCTTCGAGCTCAATTTCGTGCTCACTTTTGCAGGCCGAGAGGAGAGCACACAGCAGGATTGCGACCCTTTTCATTCACTCACCTCCTCAACAGCATAAATTGCCGATGAAGGCATTTTACCCTTGGGGATAGGATGCTCTCCGGGGCACTGGCGGGACTGACAGGTAAAAGTCGCGCGCATTCACCATAGGGTGGCGACGGCTGAATCTGTTTCGCAAAATGGGGCAGCCTTCACCTGGCAGGGGTAACTTATGGGGTAACTGTGAAACAGGCGAAGTGACAAAGCGCCTATTCATGAGGCTTCCAGGCTGTTATTCGGTAGTCGCCGCCCACGTAGTAAAACCAGTATCTTGTAATAACGACCGACCCCGCCGCACGCCAGTGTTGGCGGGGTTTTTCGCTTAAGGCTTCCGGATTTTTGCACCCCGCAGACCCCTGTTTTCCCATTTTTAGCGTTTTTCTCGTTCTCTCTTTCTTCCGGACGATCAAGTCACGAAGTCTGGAAGGCTGCATTGGTGGCAACAAAAATGTTGAGAGAGAAACGACTTGCCTACTGCATTTTCCCGACACTTGCTAATCGAATACGGCACAATCCGCTTCGCCCGCACTGGCGAGGCCATCATAAGCAGTTGTTAATATTGATTTAATTGGAGATCAGGATGAACGCCACCCGCACTATCCTCGCTATCGTATTGGCTACCCTGAGTGCTCAGAGTCTGTCTGCCGAAACCGCACCTGTTCAATCCACGCAAACGGCGGCTGTGCCAGTCAACACGGCGGAGTGGGTCAACTACTTGTCTGACTTTACGCGTAATGGCGACATGCTGGCCGACCCTAAGAAATTCATCGCGGCGCTGGCCACAGTCTCTGAGCCGGAATTTCTCATCGCGGCCGGCAAGGCCATGATGGATCCGAATATGTATCTGCAATCCACCGCCAGCCTGATGGACCCGCGCGCCTATTCCAATTTCGCCAAGGCGATGGATCCAGTGGTGATGGCGGCTTGGTCGCAGGCGTTGATGGACCCGCAATTCATCTCAGCTGCGCAGACGGTGATGACGGATCCGAATAAATTGATGCGTTGGGCCATGGCGCCGATGGACCCGAGAGCGTTGGGTATGCTGCTCAACACGCTGAATCCCAATACCTATCTGAAGTTCGGTGCGGCAGCACTTGATCCGCGTACGCTCAACATGGCGGCCGCCCCGTTGAATCCGAACTGGTACGGTTCCTGGTTGGGCAATATGGCGAATCCGCAAG
>JASJPK010000083.1:0-35014 GCA_031426735.1 Hydrogenophilaceae bacterium
CCAACCACATGGTCATCATCGGCCTGTTCATCGGCGGCATGGTGCCCTACCTGTTTGCGGCGATGGGCATGGAAGCGGTCGGTCGCGCCGCTGGTTCCGTGGTGGTCGAAGTGCGTCGCCAGTTCAAGGAAATCCCCGGCATCATGGCTGGCACGGCCAAGCCGGAATACGGCACCTGCGTCGACATGCTGACCAAGGCCGCCATCAAGGAAATGATCGTCCCGTCGCTGCTGCCGGTCGCCGTTCCCGTCATCGTCGGCCTCACCCTGGGTGCGCAAGCGCTTGGCGGCGTGCTGGTCGGCACCATCGTCACCGGCATCTTCGTGGCCATCTCGATGACCACTGGTGGTGGCGCCTGGGATAACGCCAAGAAATACATCGAAGAAGGCAACTTCGGCGGCAAGGGTTCTGAGGCCCACAAAGCCGCAGTGACCGGCGACACCGTCGGCGATCCTTACAAGGACACCGCCGGCCCCGCCGTCAACCCGCTGATCAAGATCATCAACATCGTCGCGCTGATGATCGTGCCGTTGATCGTTTGATTCTGGACGTCAGCAGCAATTGAAACGGGCCGGCTTTTGCCGGCCCGTTTTGTTTAGGGTGTTCATGGCGTGTAGTGGACCTTGAAACAGAAGCTTGCAAGAAAAGCCTGTGCGATTAGAGAGCGGCTTCAAGCCGCCATCGCCAAGCCTCCCATCGCAACAATGCAAAAACTCAATTCGCCCGCGCCGATAGTCTTGGTTTACCGGCAAAAGGCGCGGTTGCTAGAATGTCACGAAATTCAAATATGCTGATTTTTCAAGTATTTAACAAAGGAGCCATGATGAAACTGAAACTTGTCACTCTCGCGATCGCTTTCGCCTCTGTGCCGGCCTATGCCGCAATGGGCACCACCGATATCCCGACCTTCGCCGGCCAGGCTGCGGCTCAGGCTGCCGCCAAGACCGAGACGCCGAAGACGCCTGAAGCGTGGGTAGCGCGGATGACCGACTTTTCGCGCAACCTGTCCGCATTCAAGGATCCGAAGACTTTCGTGCCCTGGACCAATGCCGTCACCGAGCCGAGTTTCTATATCGCCATGGCCAACGGCATGATGGATCCGGGCGGCTGGCTCAACATGATGAACAGTGCTGCGCATCCGGATGCCGTGCGTAACCTGCTCGCCTTTGCCGACCCCAATGTGTATCTGAAGTGGTCTGCCGCCGGCTTCGATCCCAATTTCTATACCGCGCTGCTGACTCAGATGTCCGATCCCGGCAAGCTGATGCGTTGGGGCATGATGCCGCTGGACCCCAAGCTGTGGAGTGTCCTCGGCAGTACGTTGAACCCGAATACCTATATCCGCTGGCCGATGTCCGCGCTCGACCCGCGTGCCTGGAACCTGATGGGCACCCTGGCCAATCCGGCGCTTTACACCGGCATGGCCGGCGCGATCGTCAACCCGAATGCGTATGGCCAGGGTACCAATAGCTGGCTGACCTGGATGCCGGCGCCCGCCGTGCAAGGCGCCGGCAGTTTTGCCATGTGGGATCCGGTCGCCATGCTGGGTAACTTGTCGGGCTGGATTCCCGGCCTGAATCAGCTGTCGATGCCCACTCTGCCGACTTTGCCCGCAATGCCGAGCCTGACCGCGCCGAACTTCTCCGTTCCGGCGCAGCCGGCGGCACCGGCAGCGGCAACCCCACCGGCACCTGCACCGGCTGTAGAGCCCGCCGCAGAACCTGCTGTTCAGGCACCGGCGGTCACGCCTGAGGCACCGAAAGCTGTCGAAGCCCCCAAAGCGATCGAAGCCCCCAAAGCGATCGAAGCGCCGAAAGTTGTCGAAGCACCGAAAGTTGTCGAAGCACCGAAAGTTGTCGAAGCGCCTAAAAAGGCTGTCGTTCCGCAGGTTGTCGAGGCGCCCAAGGTCGTTGCCGCTCCGGTTGTCGAAGCCAAGCCGGTCGTGGTGGCGCCGGTCGCGAACAAGGTCGTTCTGGCAGGCGATGCGTTGTTCCAATCCGGCAAGTCGGGCATCCGCGATCTGTCCAAGGACGGCAGAGCGCGTCTGGATGAGGTGATTGCCAAGCTCAAGGCGATGGGTGAAATCGAACAGATCAAGGTCGTCGGGCATGCCGATCCGACCGGCAACGCCAAGGCCAACCGCAGGTTATCCGAAGCGCGTGCCAAGTCGGTCAAGTCTTACCTGATCGCCAAGGGCGTGAAACCGGGCGTCATCGTCAGCAGCGGGATGGGCGATACACAGCCGGTGGTGCAATGTGCCCCATCGCTGGTCAAGGCGGCATTGAAAGACTGTCACGCCCCCAACCGTCGCGTTGAAATCGAGATCGTTGCCAAGGGCAAGTAAGACTGGTTCCGATCCGTTCTGCTGAAGCCGCCTGCGGGCGGCTTTTTCGCGCCGAAGGAAAAATACGCAATAGGGTTGCATATGAATCGTATGATTCGGCGCTTTTCGGTTTGCAGCATTCGGTCGACTGCAGTGGCAGTGCCGCCGATAAAAGAGGAACTCGCCGTGATGAGTCCGGTTGTTACCGTTAATAACTGTCTGCTGCTGCGTTGTGTCGTCGCACCGAACGCTATTGCTTGAATGACGCCCAGATCGTGATATTGCGTGCGCTCAGACATGGCCTGTTCGGCCTGCTCCTGCTGCTGGCCCAGATGGGGGCTGTGGTGCATGGGGCCGAGCATACGCTGGATGGCGATATTGGCGACCGGCACGTCTGCGAGCAGTGCCTGGCCTTCGCGCCGATGGGCGCCGGTGCCGCCAGTTCGCCACCGGCGTGGTCCGCACCGACGCAGGCTGTTGCTTGCGACGCCGCCGTTCCGGCGTTGTCGCAAGCACGTTTTCTGGTCAGCTACCGGAGTCGCGCACCGCCGCGCTGAGCGTTCTCCGTTCCATCGGGCGCGGCCGGCCGCGACCCGAAATGCCGTGTTGTCGGGTCGCATTGGCGACCGTGGCGCTCCATTCCGTTGCCCAGATTCAAAAGGACTCACCATGTTCCAACGTACCCTACTCGCCGCCGCTCTGGCGTGCGCTTTTCCATTGTCTGCGCAGGCCGTCAGCGAAGCCGACCTTGCCGCGTTACGCGCCGAGTTTCAGCAACAACTCGATCAGAAACTGAAAGAAATCCAGGCCGCGTATGAAACGCGCCTGAACGACATGGAGGCGCGCCTGGAAAAGCAAACCGCGGCTAGCGCTTCAACCGCCACGCAGGCTCCCGCGACCAAGGGCGATCGGGCATCCGCCAACCCCGAACTGTCGCTGATCCTGCAAGGCAGCTATGCCCAACGCAAACCCGGCGAGCGGCGGCCCACCGGTTTCCTGCGGGATGCGGCCATCGGCGCGCCGGCCCGTGGATTCTCGCTGGGCGATAGCGAACTGATCCTGGCCGCCAACATCGACCCGTATTTCCGCGGTCTCGCCACCGTCGTTCTGGCCGACGGCGCCGCCGAGGTCGAGGAGGCCTGGTTCCAGACCAGCGCGCTCGACCACGGTTTGACGCTGAAAGGCGGCCGCTACATTTCCGGTATCGGCTATCAGAACGAACAGCATCCACATGCCTGGGATTTTGCCGACAACAATCTGATGTATCAGACCTTGTTCGGCGAGCATCTGGTGCAGGACGGTTTACAACTCAAATGGCTGGCGCCGACCGATACCTTCGTCGAACTCGGTGTGGAAGCCGGACGCGGCAGCGCCTTCCCCGGCACCGAAGCGGGCGGGGACAAGAACGGCGCAGGCGCCTGGGCTGTCTTCGGCCATGTCGGCGGCGATGTCGGCGAAGCATCCGCATGGCGCGCCGGTTTGTCGTATCTGGGTGCGCGGCCGAGCGAACGCGAAAGCCTGTTGATCGATAGCGGCGGTGCCGATGCCAGCACCTTGTTCAGCGGTAAATCGAAGACATGGATCGCGGATTTCATCTGGAAATGGACGCCGGATGGCAACCCGAAGGCGCGCAATTTCAAGTTCCAGACCGAGTATTTCCAGCGTGACGAGGATGGCGACCTGACTTACGACCCAAGCGGCGTCAATTCCACCGATACCTACCGCGCCCGCCAGTCCGGCTGGTACGCGCAAGTCGTTTATCAATTCATGCCGCATTGGCGTGTCGGTCTGCGCTACGACCGACTGAATGGCGGCGGCGTGGATTTCGGTGCCAACAACGCGGCCTTGTTGGCTGCCGCGTACAACCCGTCGAAATGGAGTCTGATGACCGATTTTGCCCCCAGCGAATTCTCCTTGTTCCGACTGCAACTCGCGCGTGACCACTCGACGCAGGGCGATCCGGACAACAGCCAGGTCAGCGTGCAGTACATCTACAGCCTGGGGCCGCACGGCGCGCACAAGTTCTGATCTACAGGGGGCGCCACGCGCACCTTTCGCGTTGGATGGCGCGCTATGCGCACCCTACGAAGTCACCCATCAGGAACCGACATCATGTTTATTCGTATCGTTTATCTCCTTCTGCTGCTTGCGGCCAATTCCGCCCAAGCCGCACTCAACGTGCTCGCCTGCGAACCCGAGTGGGCAGCTCTCACGCAGGAACTGGCCGGCGATCAGGTGCGCGTCAGTTCAGCCACCACCTCGCGGCAAGACCCGCATCACATCGAGGCGCGGCCATCGTTGATTGCGCGCGCACGCAATGCCGATCTGCTGGTTTGTACTGGCGCCGAACTGGAAATCGGCTGGTTGCCGCTGTTGCAGCGTGAATCCGGCAATGCCCGTATCCAGTCGGGGCGCAGCGGATATTTCGAAGCGGCGGCGCAGGTCCGGCTGATCGAAAAATCTGCCGGCGCCGACCGCAGCCAGGGCGATGTGCATGCCGGCGGCAATCCTCATCTGCAGGCCGATCCGCGTAATTTGCTGAAAGTGGCCAATGCCCTGGCGCCGCGTCTGGCGGAGCTTGATCCGGCAAATGCCGCTGTCTACAGCGCGCGCAATCAGGATTTCCAGAAACGTATGATCGCCGCCATCGCCCGCTGGGAAAAGGCGGCGGCTCCGTTGCGCGGCGTGGCGGTGGTGGTGCATCACAAGAGCTGGAGCTATCTGGCCGACTGGTTGGGCCTGAAAGTGGTGGCCGATCTGGAACCGAAACCCGGCATCGAACCCTCTGTTTCCTCATTGGCCGGTTTGCTGGATCGCCTCAAGGCGCAGCCGGCGCGGATGATTCTGCGTACCGCCTACCAGTCGCCGAAACCGAGCGAATGGCTGGCGGGGCATGCCGGTATTCCGGCCATCGAATTGCCTTACACGATAGGCGGTTCGGCGGCGGCAAACGACCTGTTCGGGCTGTTCGACGATACCGTGGCCAAACTGAATGGAGCGCTGAAATGATCATGCTGGTCGGTGCTGTTGTGCGAATGAATTCGCACCTACGGGGGGGCGCGGGATGAACTTTGCCACGCTCGAACCCGGCATCCTGCTGCCCGCTTTCGCGGCCGGCCTGCTGGTGCTGGCCAGCCATGTGCCGCTGGGGCAGGCGGTGCTCAGGCGTGGCATCGTCTTTCTCGATCTGGCGATTGCTCAGATCGCAGGCCTCGGCGTGGTGCTGGTGCATAGCCTGGGGGGCGAGGAAATGCCCTGGCTGACCCAGGTCGGCGCCGTCACCGCCGCCTTGCTCGGCGCGCTGTTGCTGCATCGCATGGAGAAGGTTGCGCCAGCCCGGCAGGAGGCGGTCATCGGCGTCGTGTTCGTCGCCGCCGCCTGCCTCGCGCTGATTCTGATGAGCCACGACCCGCACGGCGCAGAGCATCTGCAGGATCTGCTGGTCGGCCAGATCCTGTGGACGACCTGGAGCGGCATGCTGCCCCTGGCGGCGGTCACCGTGTTCGGTCTGGCGGCCTGGTTCGGCTTGCGCTGGAAGGGGTCGCCGCTGGGGTTTTATGTCTTGTTCGCGCTCACCATCACGGCCTCCGTACAGGTGGTCGGCATCTATCTGGTGTTTGCCAGCCTGATCGTGCCGGCGCTGGTTTCGGCGGATCGGTTGGCACGTGGCTATGCCATCGGCGCGATGGGCTATGCGCTGGGCCTGATCGCATCCGGCCTGCTTGACCTGCCTTCCGGGGCGGCCATCGTGCTCGCCCTGGTGCTGGTCGCCGGCACGGTTCAAACCATCGTGTTGAAGCGCTAACGGATTCGCTGCCCTCGCAAGGAGGACGCCGAATCCCTAAGCGCTGAAGCGCTAACGGATTCGCTGCCCTCGCAGGGAGGACGCCGAATCCCTAAGCGCTGAAGCGCTAACGGATTCGCTGCCAACTGTTTTCGTTCAAGGCTACTTCGTAGCGCGCCCAGCGCTGAAACTCGGCCAGCGTACAGAGACCGGTCTTGCGTCGGCAGGTGCCGGCGATGCCCTTGAATGTGACGGTTTCCTCGCCGCTTGCGGTATCCAGAGACAATTCGATGACTTGGCGCACGCCCCAGGAACGGCCGTAGGCACCGTTGCTGTAGGTGCTGCCGGGCTTGATTTCGAAAGGGATGGGGACAGCGTCGTTCATGTCGGGAGCGGTGAGCGGGCGTGCAAAATGGAGGCCGCAATTTTAGCGAATGCGCGTTTCAAGAACGCGCCAGGATTGCCGTTGAAGCGATATCTCAAAGGGGAATGCGATGAATTCATCCGATGCGGTTGCCTCGTCCGCAACGTCGCCGGCGCAAATGTTCGATAGCCCCGGCTTCCAGTTGTTCGAGATTTGCGGTGAGGGACTGCTCGGGCTGGATGCCAGCGGCCATTGCCTGCACGCCAATGCGGCGCTGTTGAACATGCTGAAGACCTCGCTCGACGCCGTACGCGGCCAGCCGGTCGGCGCGGTGCTGCGGCGCGCCGCGGTGGTGTCCCTGCCGGCGTGGGATCTGGCCTTGGGCAAGCTGGCCGACGGGACGCTACAGACCCTGCGCTCGGAGCAGGAGATTTTTCAGCGCGCCGATGGCCAGACCTTTCCCGCCGAAGTGGTGCTGCATGTGATCCGCAGTGCCGGGCAGGCGGCGATTGCCGTGGTGCGCTTGCGCGATCTGACCGACATGAGCCGGCAGGCGAAGGCGTTCAATGCCAGCGTACGCAGTTTTCGCGCGCTGTTCGACGGCGTCACCGATGCGATTCTGTTCCTCGGCCGCAGCGGCAAATGCCTGGATGCGAACCAGGGTTGCCAACGCATGTTCGGCCAGGCACCGGCGCTGTTGCTGGGCAAGTCGCTGGATAGTCTGGTCGAAGCGGGCGAACTGGCCGATCTGCCGACGCGGCTGGCGGATGCCTTGCAAGGCCGTTCCTGCCGCCTGGAGTTCCTCGCCCGGCACCAGAACGGCCGCAGCTTCCCGGCCGAGGTCTATCTGTATCCGACCAACTACTTTGGGCAGGAAGCGGTGCTGGCGATGGTGCACGACATCGGCGAGCGCAAGCGGCATGAGGCTTCGCTGTTGCAAGCGAAGACGCAGGCGGAAGAGGCGAGCCGGCTGAAAAGTCAGTTCATGGGCAACATGAGCCATGAATTGCGTACGCCGATGAACGGCATCATCGGCATGGGCGAAATCCTGCTGGAAACGACGCTGGACGAAGAGCAACGCGATTACGCCGCGACCATGCTGGACAGCGCGCGCCAGTTGCTCGAACTGCTCAACATGCTGCTCGATTTTGCCGCACTGGAAGGCGGCAACAAGCGCATCGATCAGACTGACTTCAGCCCGGCCATGCTGCTGGAGCACTTGGCCAATCGTTACGGCATGCGCTGCCGTGGCAAGGGTCTGGCATTCGAACTCGTGGCGGAGGAATTGCCCGATCTGCTGTTCGGCGATGTCGCGGCGGTCGGCAAGGTGTTGCAGTTGCTGCTCGATAACGCCATCAAGTTCACCGCGACCGGCACGGTGACCTTGCAGGTGGCGTTGCTGGAGCGGGCGCAGGACGCATGCACGGTGCGCTGGACGGTGCGCGATACCGGCATCGGCATTCCGGCGGAGAAACATCGGGCCGTCTTCGAGGCATTCACCCAGGCCGACGGCGCGGTGACACGCAAGTACGGCGGTGTCGGCATGGGCCTGGCGCTGGCACGCGCGCAGAGCCTGGCGTTGGGCGGCGAGCTCGGGCTGGTCAGCGCGGTCGGGCAGGGCAGCAGTTTTAGCCTGACCGTGCAACTGGGTGTGGCCTGATGCGCTCAACTTCGCCGGCTCCTGGCCGATACTTGCGCCATGTCTGAAGCGCCGGATCCTTCCTTTTTTCTGCAGCCTGCCGCGTCGAACCTGTCGAATGCCGTCGCCCAGCGCGTCGGCTTGCAGCGCTACGGCAATCGCATCCTGGCGCTGATGTTGTTGCTGCTGCACGCGGCCTTCGTCTGGGGACGCGGCGAGTCGTGGGGACAGGCGATGGTGCTGGCGCATTACGGCGTCTTTCTGCTCTGGCAACCGTTTTTCAGCGGCCAGCAGCATCTGCCCTGGCCGCGCGCGCTCGGCGTCCTGGCGGTCGGCGCGGCGCTGGCGGTGCTCGACAGCATCTGGGCAGCGGCCTTGTGGGCAGTGTTGCTGGCCGGTTTGCTGGGCGGTGTGACGGTCAGTCTGAAGCCGGTGAAGGAACGCATGGGCCTCTGGCTGGCCGTGATGTATCTGTTGCTGTTGTTGTTCCTCTGGCTGCTGCCGCAGGGCTTCGGTTTGCCGGTGCGGCAGGACGCCTACACGCTACTGTTGCGCGATAGCCTGCTGGCATTGCCGGCCTTGATGTTGCTGTTCCCGTCGCCGGGCCTGCAGCGCCAGACCGGCGTCGTCGATCTGCTCTACACCTTGCTGTTCGTGCTGGTGATCGGCGTGCTCGCCCTGGGCAGCTACGCCGCCATGCAGCTGACGCATACCGACTACGGCCGCGGCGTGCTGATCAGCCTGGCCACGCTGACCCTGTCCCTGCTGGTCATCGCCTGGCTCTGGCAGCCGCGCGGCGAAGCCTCCGGCCTGCGCAATCTGTTCTCGCGTTATGTGTTGTCGCTCGGTTTGCCGCTGGAGGAGTGGCTGAAGCAGTTGTCCGATTCGGCCGACCGCGAGCCCGATCCAGAAGTGTTTCTGCGCGAGGCGATGGCCGGCTTTACGCATCTGCCCTGGTCGACCGGAGTGACCTGGTCGACCGCGCAAGGCCAGGGCGAACTGGGCGAGCAGAGCCGGCATTCGGTGGCCTTTTCGCACCAGGGCGTCGAAGTGCGCTTCTACACCGACGCGCCGGTCAACCCGGCATTTGCCTTGCACCTGCGTTTGCTCACCGAAATCATCGGCTATTTCCACGCCGCCAAGACGCGCGAGCGTCTGATGCAGGCGAATGCCTATACGCAAGCGATCTACGAAACCGGCTCGCGTCTGACGCACGACGTGAAGAATCTGCTGCAGTCGCTGAAGACGTTGTGCTCCGCCGCCGAACATAGCCGACCGGATCAGGCCATGTCGCTACAGGCATTGATGCAGCGGCAATTGCCGCAGATGGCGAAGCGTCTGGAAATCACGCTGGACAAGCTGAAATCGCCGACCAGCGCGGCCGACCGCAAGGAAATCATGGCGCGCGAATGGTGGCGCAACCTGAACAACCGCTATGGCCGCGATGCGGTCAATTTCCATGCCGACGATGCCAACGCCTCCGCCTGGCTGCCGCAGGAGTTGTTCGACAGCGTGGCCGACAACCTGATGCAGAACGCGCTGCGGAAACGCTTGCGCGAACCCGAGTTGCATATTCGCGTGGATTTGACGACTTCGCCGCTGCTCAGTCTGACCGTCTGCGATACCGGCGAAATGGCACCGCATGAAGTGAGCGAAAAGCTGTTTCATGCGCCGGTGTCGACCTACGACGGTCTTGGCATCGGCCTCTACCAGGCCGCCAAGCAGGCCGCCGAACTCGGCTATCGGCTGCGCCTGCGCGAGAACCGGGAAGGTTACGTCTGCTTCGAATTGGCGCAGGTAACCGAGTAGGTTGTGGTTTCGTAGGTTGCCCTACCGCCGCCGCGCTTCGGTCATCAACCGCTTCATCTCGCGCACGGCATTTTCCCAGCCGACGAAGATCGCCTGCGCCACGATGGCATGGCCGATGTTGAGTTCTTCCACGCCGGGCAGCGCGGCGATGGCCTGGACGTTGTGATAGTGCAGGCCGTGGCCGGCGTTCACCGCCAGCCCGAGCGCGACGCCGTGTTCGACGGCTTGGACGATGCGGCGCAGTTCCTGCCGCGTTTCCGCCGGCGTCGTCGCGTCGGCATAGCGGCCGGTGTGGATTTCCACCACTGGCGCACCGGCGGCTTGGGCCGCTTCGAGTTGCTGCGCATCGGCGTCGATGAACAACGAGACGCGGATGCCGGCTTCGGCCAGCGTGCGGCAGGCGGCTTGCACGGCGGCAAACTGGCCGGCGACATCGAGACCGCCTTCGGTGGTCAGTTCCTGCCGCCGTTCCGGCACCAGGCAGACATCCTGCGGCCGCACCTGCAGCGCGATGGCGAGCATTTCGTCGGTCACCGCCATTTCCAGGTTCATCTTGGTCTGCAGCAACTCACGCAGGATGTGCACGTCGGCATCCTGGATGTGGCGGCGGTCTTCGCGCAGATGCAGCGTGATCGAATCCGCGCCGGCCGCTTCCGCCAACAGCGCCGCCTGCACCGGGCTGGGATAGCGGGTGCCGCGCGCCTGGCGCAGGGTGGCGACGTGGTCGATGTTGACGCCCAGTTTGAGCTCGGTTGTTTGGTCGGTCATGGTTTGGTCAGATCAAGTTGTTGCAGGTGAATGAGGAGTTGTCGGGTGGCCAGCGGTTTTTCGCCGAGGTAGTGCGCCAGTAGCGCGCGCATCAGAATTTTGCCCTCGAGCAACGTGGCCGGGTCGGACAGGTCGCCGCTGGCCAGATCGAGCAGGGTCTTGCCGCTGTAGCCGGATTCGTCGGGCCGCAGCGCGACCACGCCATGGCCGCCGTCGTGGCTCATCGCGTAGCTGTAGCGCTGCGTCGGCTCCAGAGCGGCACCATCGGCCAGGTGGCCGAGCGGCTGCGCGTAGCCGAGTTCGGACAGCAGGTCGAGTTCGAAACGGCGCAACACGGGTTCCACGTCGCCCACTTCGTTGAGCGCCGTCAGCGTGCCGGCATAGAGGTCGAACAGGCCCGCATGCGCATCGCCTTCCGGCAACAGACGCAGCAGCAGTTCGTTCAGATAGAAGCCGCACATCAGGGCATGGCCGCGCAACATGAGGCTGCCGCCTTGCCATTCGGCAGCGTGCAGGGTGCGTAACTGGCTCTTGCCGAACCACGACAGGGCGAGCGGCTGAAACGGGATCAAACGGGTTTTCAGGCTGGAGGTCTGCCGCCGCGCGCCGCGTGCCACCAGGCCGAGACGGCCGTGATGGCGCGAGATTACATCGACGATCAGACTGGTTTCGCGCCAGGGCCGGGAGTGCAGGACGAAGGCGGGGTCGCCGTCGATGCGTTCACTCAAGGGGCTGATCGGCCCGCAAGCGGGCCTCCTACCGAGGGTTTATTCATACCCGAATTGTTTGATCAGGCGCGAGTCGTCCGCCCAGCCGCCCTTGACCTTGACCCAGACCTGCAGGAACACCTTGCGGTCGAACAGCTTTTCCATGTCGACGCGCGCTTCGCTGGCGATGCGCTTGATGTGTTCGCCGCCGCGACCGAGGACGATGGGCTTGTGGCCGTCGCGATCGACCCAGATGACTGCGCCGATGCGGAACATCGCGCCGTCCTCCTCGAACTGTTCGATGGTCACTGCGACGACATAGGGAATCTCGTCGCCGGTCAGGCGGAACACCTTTTCGCGCACGATTTCAGCCGCAAGAAAACGCGAACTGCGGTCGGTGATGTCGTCCTCGCTGAACCAGGCTTCGCCGGTCGGCAGATACGGCTTCAGGATCGCCGGCAGGCGCAGCGCATCCTTTTCCTTCTCGGCGCTCAGCGGCACGATTTCGGCGAAGTTGAATTGCTTCGCCATGCTTTCCAGAAACGGCAGCAGACGGGTCTTGTCATCGACCAGATCGATCTTGTTGACCACAAGAACGACCGGTTTATCGCGCGGCAGCAGCGGCAGGATGCGTTGATCGGCGGCGGTGAACTTGCGCGCTTCGACCAGCCAGAGCACGACATCGACTTCCGCCAGCGCCTGCGTGACGGTGCGATTCATCGCCGAATTCAGCGCGCTCTTGTACTGGGTCTGAAAGCCGGGTGTGTCGGCGAAAATGTATTGCGCATCGGCTTCGGTGCGCACGCCGAGTATGCGGTGGCGCGTGGTCTGCGGTTTCGACGAGACGATGCTGACTTTGGCGCCGACCAGCGCGTTGACCAGTGTGGATTTGCCGACATTGGGCCGGCCGACGACCGCGATAACCCCGGTTTTGAAGTTCGTTGCATCGCTATTGGGGTTCAAATTTTTTCCAGTTCGATCAATGCTGCTTCCGCCGCCATTTGCTCCGCCGCCTTGCGGTTGGGGCCGTGGCCAACGGTGACTACCTTGCGGGCCATGGCAGCAGCCGCAACGCGGCATTCGACATGGAAGATCTGGGCATGCGCCTGGCCGGAGGTCTGGGTCAGAACGTAATCGGGCAAGCCCAGGCGGCGCGGTTGCAGCCATTCCTGCAAGCGGGTCTTGGCATCCTTGCCCTGATGCGCCGGATTGATCGCATTCACCTTGCTGTCGAACAGCCGCTCGACGATACCCTTTGCGGCATCGAAGCCGGCATCGAGCAGCGCCGCGCCGAGCAAAGATTCGAGCGCGTCGGCGAGGATCGACGGGCGCTGCGCGCCGCCGCTTTTCAGTTCGCCTTCTCCCAGGCGCAGCTGACGGCCGATTTCCAGTTCGAGCGCAATTTCATGCAGCGAATCCTGATTGACCAGATTGGCGCGCAGGCGCGACAAGCGGCCTTCGGGCTGCTCCGGAAAGCGCTGGAACAGCATCAGGCCGATGACGCAGTTGAGCACACCGTCGCCGAGGAATTCGAGCCGCTCGTTGTTGTGCGCGCCGTAGCTGCGGTGCGTCAACGCCTGCGTCAACAGTTCTCGCCGCTGCCAGGTGTGGCCCAGGCGGGCTTCGAGATGGGCGGTGGCAGACATGTTCGCTTAGCCCGACTTATTTGGAGGTGGCCTCGGCCTGGAAATCCAGACACAGGCTGACCGGTCCCATGAACGGTTGTTTCATCGAAAACGAGGCGCTCAGGCGGACGCCGTTCGGCACCCATTCGATCAGCAGGTCTTCGCTGTTGACCGTCTTCATGTTGTTGATTTGCAGTTCCTTGACGAATTTCGCCCGGATTGCGCTTTCCTTGGCGTCCTTGATATCGGGTAGCGCCAAGACGTTTTGCATGATGCGCTGCAAGGTCCAATAGTCGAAGTAACCCGGCAGCACGCGCGCCGCGATGTAGGCGAAGAAGCCCATCACCATCATGAAAATGAAGACGCCGCCCAGCGTGATGCCGCGTTGCCGTTTCATGCTTGCCTGTGTTGGTTTTGCCGGATTCATAGCCACCTCACTCGATGCTGTGCCCGATGCGGGCCGGTCGCGAAAAAGACTTCACCATGTTCAGGAAGTCATTGAAATTCCACCAGATGAAAAAGGCGCGGCCGACGATGTTCTGGTCCGGCACGAAGCCCCAGTAACGCGAGTCGTTGGAGGCGTCGCGGTTGTCGCCGAGCATGAAGTAGTGGCCGGCGGGCACGACGCACTTGAAACCGTTGTCGTTGTAGCTGCAGTTGTCGCGGTTGGCGAAATTACCTTCGACCTGATGCACGATCACCGGCGGCATGTCGGACTGGGTCATCGCGATATGGCTGTGTGCGCCGAGTTGCTCGCGCCAGGTTGCACCCTGGACGAAATTGAGGCCTTGCGCGGTGTACTCGTACTTGCCCTCGCGCACGGTCTGGACCGGTTTGCCATTGATGGTCAGGCGTTTGTCGATGTATTCGACGACATCGCCGGGGATGCCGACCACGCGCTTGATGTAATCGAGCGAAGGATCGTTGGGATAGCGGAACACCATGACGTCGCCATTCTTCGGTGCGCCGAGTTCGATCACCTTCTTGTTGATCACCGGCAGGCGGATGCCGTACTCGAACTTGTTGACCAGGATGAAGTCGCCGATCAGCAGCGTCGGCAACATCGAACCGGACGGAATCTTGAACGGCTCGACCAGGAACGAGCGCAGCACGAACACGATCAGGATGACCGGGAAAAAGCTCTTGGAGTAATCCACCAGCATCGGCAGCTTGGCTTGATCGGCGCGCGCCTTGGCGAAGAACAGATGGTCGAGCAGCCAGATGCTGCCGGTGACGGCGAGGGCGATGAAAAGGATGAGAGCGAAGTTCATTGTTGTGCGTTCTATAAAAATTTGAGCCGGATTACTTGTCGCTGACCTGCAGGATGGCCAGGAACGCTTCCTGCGGAATCTCGACGTTGCCGACCTGCTTCATGCGCTTTTTACCTTCCTTCTGTTTCTCCAACAGCTTCTTCTTGCGCGTGATGTCGCCGCCGTAACACTTGGCCAGCACGTTCTTGCGCAGCGCCTTCACCGTCTCCCGCGCGATGATGTGCGAGCCGATGGCGGCCTGCACGGCAACATCGAACATCTGGCGCGGAATCAGTTCCCGCATTTTTGAAACCAGTTCGCGGCCGCGGTATTGCGAGGTGGAACGGTGCACGATCAACGCCAGCGCATCGACCTTCTCGCTGTTGACCAGAACGTCAAGCTTGATCAGGTCGTCGGCGCGGAATTCCTTGAAGTCGTAATCCAGCGAGGCATAGCCGCGCGAGGTCGATTTCAGTCGGTCGAAGAAGTCGAGCACGACTTCGTTCAGCGGCAGGTCGTACTTCAGCATGACCTGGCGCCCCATGTATTTCATGTCGACCTGGGCGCCGCGCTTCAGGTTGCACAGCGTCATCACGTTGCCGAGATATTCCTCCGGCACCAGGATGGTGGCGGTGATGATCGGCTCGCGGATTTCCTCGATCTTCGACAGATCGGGCAGACGCGACGGGTTTTCCACCACCAGCGTCGTGCCGTCCTTCATGAACACCTGGTATTCGACCGACGGCGCTGTGGTGATCAGACTCTGGTTGTATTCACGTTCCAGACGCTCCTGCACGATGTCCATGTGGAGCAGGCCGAGGAAGCCGCAGCGGAAGCCGAAGCCCAACGCCTGCGAGGTTTCCGGCTCGAATTGCAGCGCGGCATCGTTCAGTTGCAGCTTGTTCAGCGCATCGCGCAGGCTGTCGTATTCGTGCGACTCGACCGGATACAGGCCGGCAAACACCTGCGATTTGATTTCCTTGAAGCCGGGCAGCATTTCCGCTGCCGGACGATTCGCCAGGGTCAGCGTGTCACCCATCTTGGCGTGCTTGAGTTCCTTGATGCCGGCGATGACGAAACCAACCTGGCCGGCGGAAAGCTGCGTGCGCGGCAACGATTTGGGCGTGAACACGCCGACGCTTTCGACCAGGTAATCGACGTTGGCCGCCATCAGGCGAATCTTGTCTTTCAGCTTGAGCACGCCGTCGACGACACGCACCAGCATGACGACGCCGACGTAGTTGTCGAACCAGGAGTCGATCACCAGCGCTTTCAGCGGCGCGTCCTCGTCGCCGCGCGGCGGCGGAATGTATTGGATGACGGCTTCCAGCACATCCTGAATGCCGATGCCGTTTTTTGCTGAACAGTGCACTGCGTGATCGGCCGGAATGCCGACGATTTCCTCGATTTCCTTGACGACGCGCTCCGGATCGGCCGAAGGCAGGTCGATCTTATTCAGCACCGGGAAGACTTCGACGCCGAGTTCGATCGCCGTATAACAGTTGGCCACGGTCTGCGCCTCGACGCCCTGCGAGGCATCCACCACCAGCAAGGCACCTTCGCAGGCCGACAGCGAACGTGAGACTTCGTAGGAAAAGTCGACGTGGCCGGGGGTGTCGATCAGATTGAGCTGGTATTCCTGGCCGTCCTTCGCCTTGTACAGCAGGGCGGCAGTCTGTGCCTTGATGGTGATGCCGCGCTCGCGTTCCAGGTCCATCGAATCAAGCACCTGCGCTTCCATTTCGCGGTCGGCGAGGCCGCCGCAGCTATGGATGAGCCGATCCGCCAGCGTGGATTTGCCGTGGTCGATATGGGCGATGATGGAGAAGTTGCGAATCAGGGTGTTGCGCATGAAAAAATTTGAGGCACGCAAACGTGCCTCTTGACGGAGAACGGGCGCGGATTTTACCTGAAAGGACAGCGACTTAGCCGGCTTCCGGCGTGTTCGCCAAGGCCTCGGCCAGGGCGGCCGGGTTCAGGTGGTAATGGCAGATTTCATGCTCCCCGAGGCAAAGCACCGGGATCAGGACGCCATAGCGGACGCGCAGCTCGGGACTGGCGTCGATGTCGATTTCGCGCAGTTGAAACGTGTACTCGGGCTGGAATTCAAGCAGCGCAGCGCGCATGTCGTCGCACAGATGGCAACCGGGGCGGTGATACAGGGTCAGTTCGAGCATGTAGCTTGCTCCAAAAAAACAGGCGGGACCTGCCCGCCTGTTTCGGGTTCGTCCGGCCCTATTTTTCCAGGCGCAACGAAACGTAATGCGCGTCCTCGCCGCGTTTCACCAGCAGCGCGGCGCTCTTGCGCGTGGTGTCGTTGACCAGGCGGGCGAGTTCATCCGCGCTGTTCACTTCCTGGTTGTTGACTGCGACGATGATGTCGCCGGTCTGGATGCCGGCACGAGCGGCGGGGCCGCTGACTTCATCCACTAGCACGCCGTTGCTGATTTTCAGGATGCTCTTTTGCTCGGAACTCAGTTCGCTGACCGCCAGGCCGGCGCGGTTGCTTTTCCTGGCTTCGGCGGGTTTGGCGACAATTTTCTCGTCGGCCATTTCGCCGATGTTGACGCCGAGTTCGCGTTGTGAACCCTTGCGCCAGACGGTCAGGGTGGAACGCGCGCCGGGTTTGGTGGCGCCGACTAGACGCGGCAGGTCGATGGAGGAGTTGATCGTTTTGCCGTCGAACTTGAGGATGATGTCGGAGACTTGCAGGCCGGCCTTGTCGGCCGGGCTGCCGGCTTCCACATCGGCGACCAGCGCGCCGTGCGCGGAACTCAGGCCGAACGATTCGGCGAGGTCGGCGGTGACTTCCTGGATGACGACGCCGAGGCGGCCACGGTTCACTTTGCCGCGCGTCTTCAGTTGTTCGGCCACATCCATGGCGACGTCGATGGGAATCGCGAAGGACAGGCCCATGTAGCCGCCGGAGCGGGAAATGATTTGCGAGTTCATGCCGACCACTTCGCCGTGCAGATTGAACAACGGACCGCCGGAGTTGCCGGGGTTGACGGCGACGTCGGTCTGGATGAACGGCACGTAGTTTTCCTGCGGCAGGCTGCGCCCTTTGGCCGAAACGATGCCGGCGGTGGCGGAGTTTTCAAAACCGAACGGCGCGCCGATGGCGAGCACCCATTCGCCGACGCGCAGTTTGCCGGGGTCGCCGATACGGACCGAGGGCAGGTGGTCGGCATTGATCTTGATCAGCGCGACATCGGTGCGGGCGTCGGTGCCGATCACCTTGGCGCGGAATTCGCGCTTGTCGTTGAGCTTGACCACGACTTCGTCGACGTCGTCGATTACATGCGTGTTGGTCAGGATGTAGCCATCCGCCGTGATCAGGAAGCCGGAGCCCTGGCCGCGTTTGGGTGGCAGCATGCCGTGGCCTTCGGGCGGAATCATGCGGCGGAAAAAATCGAACATCTCGTCCGGTTCCGGCATCTTGCGGCCGCGCGAGCGCTGGCGCGCATCCTGGGTGGTGGCGATGTTCACCACGGCGGAGGATTGTTTTTCCACCATGTCGGTGAAATCGGGTAATTGCGCGCCGACGCTGCCAGCGGCAAAGCTCAGGGTCATGCCCAACAGGGCGAACCATTTCTTCATGTCACACCTCGCAAAATGAAACGCAGGGAATCAGGATCTATGGCAGCTGCTTGCGGCTCCCCGCCGCAGGATCACGGGGTCGTGTTTCGGGCTGGACGTGGCGCCGGAACGCCGCCTGAGCCATAGCGCAGTCAGTGCCAGGCCGGAAAGACCGCCGGCGATGGCGCCAGGTTCCCCGAAAAGATAGGTGCCCACTCCGGCACCCGTCAGCAGTAACAGCAACCCGACGCCGTAACTTGCCAGCGCGGCATGCAGCACGGCGCCGTCGGGCAGGCCGATGACGACGGCTTCGCCCGCCTCGGCGCCGATCGGATTGGCGACCTGATATTCGGCTGCATCGGCATGCCAGAAGCGCGCGAACAGCGAGGAGCCGCAACCCTTGCCACCACAGGCGCCGCACGACGAGGGCGCTTCGCTGACCACCCAGGCGATATCGCCTTCGGTGCGCCGAATACGGGCGGGCGATTCGATCAACGCGCGTCTCCCGCGTCGGTGCGCGCTTCCAGCCCCATGGCGATCGATTCGATGGCGGCCCAGGGCGCATCGCCGAGGATGGTCGCCTGCATCGGGCCGACCTGACGCGTGACCATGTTGATCATGCCTTGTTTGCTCTGGCCGCGAACGCTGCCGGTCGGGTGAGTGGCGGGTTCGAGAAACAGGGAAATGTGGGTGAGGCCGTCGCTGAATACCCAGTGTTCGACTTCGCCCGGTTTGTTGGGCAGGGTGCGTTTGACTGCGGTGATGCGACTGAACCCGGGCGGCAGGTTTTTGACGCTGACCGCTTCGACGCCGATCGGGCGCATGGTGGCGGGCAGTGCCGGCATCAACCAGTCGGCCGGCCGGGTTTGCGCGGCAACCCGCGCGGTGCCGCCAATGCGGATTTCGGCAAAGGCGTATTGCATCAACGGCAGGCCGGCTTCATTGATCATGACCGCCTTCAGCGGCAGGCCGCTGTCTTTGTCGGCGCACAGCACGTAACCCCAGCGGTAGGCATCTTTCGGCAGGATTTCGACCTGGCGGCATTCGAGTCCGGCGACGCGCGCCAGTTCGCCCAGCCTGACGCCATACCAGTTGGCCAGCGCAGCGGCATTCGGCGGCAGCAGATCGGGAAAGTGGCGGCTGTTCAGGCGCTTTTCCATTTTCACCTGGCCGCCTTCCATGACCCGGCTGACGGAACCGCTATCGGTGCAGCGGACTTCGCGCTGGATGCCGTCCATCGCGGCGATGCGGCTTTCCTTGGATGCGCCGGTGGGGCGGTTGACGATGGACAGGGTTTGCATGGCGGAGCCGTGCTGGACGACAAAAACACCTTCGTAGGCAACGCGGCGGGCCGCATCGGACATGCGCTGCAGCCAGGCGGCGGCGTCGTTGGCGGCGAGTGGGTCGGAAGCTTGTGCGGGCAGTGTCAGCAGTGCGGCAGCGAGCATGCCGACGCGACGGCGCATCATTGGCGAACCTCCAGCGCAGCCTTGCTGAAGCGCATTTCCGGCGCCGAGATCACGGCTTGCGCAAAGTCTTGATGCGCCGCCAGGTAAGGCAATGCTTCGGCCGATTGGGCGGTAAACGCGGCGGTCATCGGCGTCGCCTGTTCGGCGGCCGGTTGCTGCAGTGAGGCCTGCGGCACGTTCAAGTCTTCACGCGGACCGCTTTGCCACAAACCCCAGGTGATCGCGGCGACCGTGGCGGCGGCCAGCCAGAGGGTGGGGCGGCGGTTGGCGGGCTTGCGCACGGGCGCCAGGAGCACGGGTTCGTTTTCCAGCACGGCCATGACGCGGCGAGTGAAATCGCTGTGCGGTGCGTTGAGGCCGCGCATCGCATCGCCAATGGCCAGGTAGTCGGAGAGTCTTGCGCGTTCGGCATCGCTGTCGCCGAGTCGCTTGATGGCCTGCTGTGCCACGTCGTCGGAAAGTTCGCCGTCGATCAGGGCTGACAGCGTTTGTGCCTGCAGGTTTTCAGGTTCGGTTTGCGTGTGCATCGTTTGCTTCATCATTTCGTTACCACCTTCTATCTTCCGGTGTACCCAGAATCGGCCGCAACTTGGCCGAAATGGCCTCGCGCGCCCGAAATATCCGGGAGCGAACGGTGCCGATCGGACATGCCATGGTTTCGGCAATTTCTTCGTAAGTCAGACCTTCGATCTCGCGCAGGGTGATCGCTTGACGGAGCTCCTCAGGCAAATCATCCACTGCTTGATTGATGGCTATGGCTACTTGTTTGGACAAGAGTTCCGTTTCCGGATTGCCGATGTCATGCGCGACCAGACGTTCGTCCGGTTCGTCTTCGTCGTTCATGGCCTGATCGGAGATCGTCTGCATCGCCCGCCCACGCGAGGACAGGTAGTTTTTGGCGGTGTTGACGGCGATGCGATAGAGCCAGGTGTAGAAAGCGGCCTCGCCGCGAAACTGCGGCAGTGCCCGATACGCCTTGATGAAGGCTTCCTGCGCGATGTCTTCGATTTCATGTTGGTCGCGCACCATGCGCGACAACAGGCGGATCAGCTTGCGCTGATATTTCTCCACCAGAATGCCGAAAGCGCGCTGGTCGCCTTGACGCACCCGCTCGACCAACTGGAGGTCTATTTCACGGTCGCTCATTTGTATCCCTGGTTGAATGCGGCGGTGACTTCGTTCGCCTGCCGCCCGCACGATGGGGGAATTCACTGACCAGCATAAATCGCCCTGACATACCCTATGATTCGTTCAGCGGGCGAGTATAACCGCCCGATTCCGGGGCAAAGGCCGAGTGGTCTATTTGCCGCCTTCGCTTGCCACAGTTTCCCCCCTTATGCTTCGCTACGACGTTCTCATTATCGGCTCCGGTCTTGCGGCCGCCACGCTGGCGCTATCGCTGCCGGCAAGCAAGAAGATCCTGATGGTTACCAAAAAGGCGCCCGAGGACAGTTCGAGTTATTGGGCGCAAGGCGGCATTGCCGCCGTGATGGGGCGCGACGACAGTTTCGACGACCATGTCCGCGATACGCTGGTGGCGGGCGCCGGCCTGTGCAACGAAAACGTGGTGCGGCGCGTTGTCGAAGCCGCACCGGCTGCCTTGCACTGGTTGATCGACCAGGGCGCCCCGTTCGATCTGGAGGGCGGCGAATATCACCTGACCCGCGAGGGCGGCCATTCGCGGCGGCGCATTCTGCATGCGCGCGACGCGACCGGCCGCGCCGTGCAGGACATTCTGCTGGCGCGTTTGCAGGCGCGCGACAATGTCACCCTGCTCAGCCAGCACATCGCCGTCGATCTGATCACCGACCGCCAGTTGGGCGGCGACAGCGCCAGCCGCAACAGCGTGCATGGCGCCTATGTGCTGAATACCGCCAGCGGCAAGGTGGAAACGGTATCCGCCGGTTTTACCGTGCTGGCGACCGGCGGCGCCGGCAAGGTGTTTCTCTACACCACCAATCCAGATACCGCGACCGGCGATGGCGTCGCCATGGCCTGGCGCGCCGGGTGCCGCGTCGCCAACCTGGAATTCGTGCAGTTCCATCCGACCTGCCTGTATCACCCGCACGCCAAATCTTTCCTGATCACCGAGGCGATGCGCGGCGAGGGGGCGCTGCTGCGTTTGCCGGACGGCAGCCGCTTCATGCCGGAACACGACGAGCGGGCGGAACTGGCGCCGCGCGATGTGGTGGCGCGCGCGATCGACCTGGAGATGAAAAAACGCGGTCTCGATTGCGTTTACCTCGATATCACCCACAAGCCGGCCAAATTCATCGTCAGCCACTTCCCGAATATCCATGCGCGCTGCCGCGAACTCGGCATCGACATCACGCGCGAATGGATTCCGATCGCGCCGGCGGCGCATTACACCTGTGGCGGCGTCGTGGTCGATGCGGCCGGGCGCGCCGATGCGGCGCATCTCTATGCCATCGGCGAAACCAGTTGCACCGGCCTGCATGGCGCCAACCGCCTGGCCAGCAATTCGCTGCTGGAATGCCTGGTTTACGGCCGCGCGGCGGCGGCTGATATCGCGGTTGCCGAAGCATGCCCCGAGTCGCCGTTGCCTTCGTGGGATGAAAGCCGGGTGACCGACGCCGACGAGGAAATCGTCATTGCGCACAACTGGCACGAATTGCGCCGTTTCATGTGGGATTACGTCGGCATCGTGCGCACCAGCAAGCGGCTGGAACGCGCCAGCCACCGCATCAAGCTGTTGAACGATGAAATCGACGAGTACTACCGCAATTTCCGCGTCGGCAACGATCTGATCGAATTGCGCAACCTGGTGTTGACCGCCGAGTTGATCGTCAACTCGGCGCGGCTGCGCCACGAGAGCCGTGGCCTGCATGCCTCGCGCGATTACCCCGGGCTGCTGCCCGAGGCGCGCGATACAGTGCTGAACCCGCTGTAGGAGCGCCGCTCGCGGCGCGAACTCGCCAGCATCTGAATCCATTCGGCCCGCGAGCGGACCTCCTACCCGGCCCGTTTCGTCAGGAAGTGCACCAGCAAACCGACCGGCCGACCGGTGCCGCCTTTTTCCTTGCCGGATTTCCAGGCGGTGCCGGCGATATCCAGATGCGCCCAGTCGTACTTTTCGGCGAACTTGGACAGGAAGCAGGCCGCCGTGATGGTGCCGCCGGCGCGGCCGCCGATGTTGGCCATGTCGGCGAAGTTGCTCTTCAGTTGTTCCTGATAGTCGTCCCATAGCGGCAGTTGCCAGCAGCGGTCGGAAGCGGCCTCGCCGGCATGCAGCAGTTCGCGCGCCAGGCCGTCGTCGTTGGCGAGCAGCCCGGTGGCGACATGCCCCAGCGCGATGACGCAGGCGCCGGTCAGCGTGGCGATGTCGACGACGCAGGCCGGATCGAGTTTTTCCGCATAGGTCAGCGCATCGCACAGGATCAGACGGCCTTCGGCATCGGTATTGAGGATTTCGATGGTCTGGCCGGACATCGAGGTGACCACGTCGCCCGGCTTGTTGGCGCGGCCGCTCGGCATGTTTTCACAGGTGGCGATGAGGCCGGTGACGTTGAGCGGCAGTTTCAGTTCCGCCGCCGCACGCAAAGCACCGAGGACCGAAGCCGCGCCGCACATGTCGTATTTCATCTCGTCCATTTCGGCGCCGGGTTTCAGCGAGATGCCGCCGGAATCGAAGGTGATGCCCTTGCCGACCAGGACGACCGGTTTCTGTTTCTTGTCGCCGCCCTTGTGGTTCAGCACGATGAAGCGCGGCGGCTCGTCGCTGCCCTTGGCGACGGAGAGGAAGGAGCCCATGCCGAGCTTTTCGATTTCGCCGCGTTCCATGACCTCGATGCCGAGGCCGAATTCCTTCGCCAGCGCTTTCGCCTGATCGGCCAGATAGGTCGGCGTACAGATGTTGCCGGGCAGATTGCCGAGATCCTTCGCCAGCTTGACGCCGGCGGCGATGGCCCGGCCGCGTGCGGCGGCGGCTTCGCCCAGCGCCAGATCGCCGCGCCGTTGCACGCCGAGGGTCAGCTTGCGCAACGGTTTCTTGTTCTCTTCCGGCTTGCTCTTCATCTGGTCGAAGCGATACAGCGTGTCCTGCGCGACCAGCACGGCTTGTTCGACGTTCCAGGCCAGATCGCGTTTTTTGACCGGGATTTCGGTGAGGTAGAGCGTGGCTTCGCCGGCGCCGATGTTCGACAAGGCTTTGATCGCGCTGCGGATGGCATCGAGATAGGCCTTGTCGCGGAATTCCCGTTCCTTGCCCAGGCCGACCAGCAGGACACGCTCGCATGGCACGCCGGGTACGTTATGCAGCATCAGGCTGGTGCCTTGCTTGCCGTCCATGTCGCCACGCCGGAGAATGTCGGCCAGATAGCCGTTGGCGGCCTGGTCGATCTGTTCAGCCGCGAGGCTGGGCTTGCGGTGATCGAACACGCCGACAACGACGCAGGCACCACGCTGCTTTTCCGGGCTGCCGCTTTTGATGCTGATTTCCATACGATTCTCCTGAAGTGATGTTGGGTCCGAGTGAGACGAGCCTGTAATGGCAACCTATGTCCAAGTTATTCATTAACGTGCTCTTAGTCAAAAAATGCGTCGTTTCGAACGTGCCCTGACCCGAGAAATGGCCGCCGGTGCCGGTGTGGCGTTTGCCGCGTTGGCGGCCATCTTCACCGTGGTCTTGCTGGTGCGGACCCTGGGCAAGGCGGCGATCGGCGATCTTGCCGTCGAGGCCGTGCTGCCCATGTTGGGCTTCGGCCTGTTGCGATTCTTGCCGGTATTGCTGTCGTTGGCGTTGTTCGTCGGTGTGTTCATGAGCCTGTCGCGACTGTGGCGCGATAGCGAGGCGGTGATCTGGATGAATGCCGGCGTCGGTCCCTTGGGATGGGCGCGCCCGGTTTTGCTGTTTGTCGCGCCGGTGGTGTTGATCATCGCTTTCGTCAGTCTCGAAGGGATTGCCTGGGGCGCGCGCAAGCAGGCCGAGTATGAGGATGTGCTCGCTGCCGCCAGGGATCAGATGTCCAGTCTGGCGCCGGGTGTTTTTTCGGAAGACAAGCAGGGCAGGCGGGTGGTCTTCGTCGAGAACATCTCGCGCGATGGCCGCCATGTCGACAACGTCTTCGTGCAGTCGCTGGAGCGCGGCCGCATGGGGGTGACGGTGGCCAAGCAGGGTTTGTTGACGCGGATGGACAACGGCGACACTTTCCTCGTGCTGGAAACGGGTAAACGCTACGAAGGCATACCCGGCGCGGCGGATTTCTGGATGGCGGTGTTCCAGCGCTATTCGGTCAGAATTTCCGCGCAGGTGGTCGAGGCGCGCACCGCCAACGTACATTCCATGAAGGTTGCCGAGTTGTTGCGCAATCCCAGCCCGTTGAACATGGGCGAGTGGGTCTGGCGTCTGGGCTATCCGCTGTCGGCGTTGATGTTGTGCTTGATGGCCGTGCCGTTGAGCTACACCAATCCGCGCGCCGGTCGCTCACTGAATGTGCTGTACACCATCCTGATTTACGCGGCTTACAACAATTTCGTCGGCCTTTCCCAGGGCTGGGTCGAACGCGGCCAGATGGGGGCTTACCAGGGTTTGGTGCTGGTGCATGGCGGCATGTTCCTGCTCGTGCTGGCTTATTTCTGGCGGCGCTTCCGAGGGCCGTGGACCTCATGAGCATTCTGTTTCGTTATGTCTCGCGCGAAGTGCTGGCGGCATCGCTGCTGGCCTTGTTTGCGCTGACCGGGCTGTTTTCATTCTTCGATTTCGTCGCGGAATTGTCGGATGCACACGGCGAAACCTATACCCCGCTGGTTGCCAGCCTGTTCGTGGCGATGAACATTCCCGGCAGGCTCTATGAATTGATGCCGCTGGCCGTCCTGATCGGCGGCATGTTCGCCTGGAACCGGCTGGCATTGGCTTCGGAATTCAGCGTCATGCGCAGCGCCGGACTGGCGACAGCGCGTCTTGTCGCCTGGATGGCGATTCTGGGCCTGCTGGTCGGCGCGGCCACTCTGCTGTTCGGCGAATATGTCACGCCCTATGCCGAACGCGCCGCTCAGCAATTGAAAGTGCGCGCCACCAGCGGCGTCGTCGCGCAGGAGTTCCAGACCGGCCTGTGGGCGAAAGACGGGCGTACCTTCATCAATATTCGCGAATTGCGGCCGGATGCCAGTCTGGTCGATGTGCGTCTGTACGAGTTCAACGAAAATTTCAATCTCAGCGTGATGCGGCGGGCCGAGCGTGCGCAGTGGCAGAACGGTCAATGGATGCTGTATCGGGTGACGCAGACCCTGGTCGAGGACAACCGCACGTACACGACCAGCCAGCCGGACACACCCTGGATTTCGGCGGTGACGCCGGACTTGCTGGCGGTGCTGATGGTGGTGCCGGAACGCATGGCGCTGTCGGCACTCGACGCCTATATCCAGCATCTGGATGAAAATCTGCAGGATTCGAAGCGTTATCGCATCGCCTACTGGGGAAAGTTGGCCTACCCGCTGGCGGCGCCGGTGATGTTGATCCTGGCGCTGGTGTTTGCCTTTCATCCGCCGCGCCAAGGCGGCACCGGCGGACGTCTGTTGACTGGCATCCTGCTCGGTCTCGGCTTCTACTTGAGCAGCCGCATCGCCGGCCAGTTTGCTTTGCTGCAGGATTGGCCGGCTGCCACCCCGGCGCTCATCCCGATTCTGGTTTTCGGCCTGGCTGCGTTCACGGCCTTATGGTGGAACGAGCGCCGTTGAGCTTGTCCGCTGCCTTGTGCGTGGATTGCCGCAGCAGACGTGTGCCGGCGTAGTGGTCCTGCAGAAACTGGCGATCCTCGCGCAGCAACGCCGCCCACCACCCGATTCCCAATAACGCCAGATTCAGGCACGCCAGCACATAGCGCAGCCAGACCTGTGCCAGGCTGGGCGCGCCACCGCGCTGGTCTACCAATGCGATCCCCCAGGTTTTCATGGCCAGGGTCTGGCCTTTGCGCCAGAACACGGTGAAATAGAGACCGGCAACGACAAAAAGATAAGCCCGCATCAGCGCTATAGCGAGCTCGGCAGGAAGCTGCGGCATGACTGTAGCGAAGGGGAATGCCGCGACAAACAGGACTGCGCTCAGGAGCAACCCATCGTAGAGATTGCAGGCCAGTCGCCGCCGCAGCGAGGGCGGGGTCACGCGATCATTGGCCGGCGGGGGCCGCATGCGCGGACTCGGCGCCGACCGTTTGAGTCCACAGACGTTTGATCTGCTGTTGCTCCGGCTTGGGCAATTCCTGCAGTCGCTTGAAGTTGTCGCGCGCTGCATCGCGCTGCCGCTGCGTCATGCGCGTCCAGGGTTGCAGGCGGGAATAGAAAATCTCTTGCTGCCGGGGGGACAGCTTGGCGAATTCCTTGACGACCTTGAGCAGTTTTTGTCTTTGCTGCGCGGGTAAATGGTCCCAGTCATAGGCGATGGGGGCCAGCGCCGTGCGTTGAGGAATGCTGAGTTCGATCCACAACGGTGCACTCTCAACGTCGCTCCCGGCACAAGCCAGAGCGGAAAAGAACAAAGAAAACAATCCGATCAAAAAGTTGCGTGTGCTTCGAGCCATTGCGAAAAAGTCTTGTCTGCGTATGCGTGGGGTGGGAGATCGCCGGTCAGCAAAAGAATATCCGTTTCCGGTGAATAAGTGCGCGGAGCGCTGCGCATAAACCACCCGCCCGCCAACAGTAGCGCCAATGCCAAGAACAGGACGATCTGCGGATGTTCAAACACCCAGGCCATGACGCCGTGGCCGCGCTGCATTGGGATTTTGCCGCTGAGCGCCTGTTGTCGCAGCAGGGCAAGACGAAGCTTCGTCGACGTGTCGATTTCCTCCAGCCCCCAGTCGAGGTTGCTGGTCAGACGGCGTGCGAAATCGTCATCTTGTGTCACAGCGAAATACCCTTGTCTCTCAGTTTTGCCGCGAGCGCATTGTTTGCGCGAAAACAGTGGGTTTTGACGCTCCCCTCACTGCAACCCATCACTTTGGCCGTTTCGGATACATCAAGTTCCTCCCAATAACGTAACAGGAAGGCTTCGCGTTGACGTAGCGGGAGTTCCGAAAGCGCCTGTTCGATGGCGGCCAGTTGTTGATTCGAGGTGGCTTCCTTCTCCGGACTGGGCTGGTGCGTCGCTTCCGCAGCGGCGGCAAGCGACTCCAGTGTCTCGCTGTTTTCCGCGTCCTTGTCGCGTAGCGGCGAAACCAGACGAACCCAGAAATCGCGTACCTTGCTGCGTCGAAAGTGATCGTGTAACGCGTTCTGCAAAATGCGCTGGAACAGAAGCGGCAGTTCTTCGGTAGGTTTGTCGCGATAGCGTTCGACCAGTTTCAGCATGGCGTTCTGCACGACGTCCATCGCCACATGGTGATCTTGTACGGTGAACAGAGCCTGCTTGTAGGCCCTCCGTTCGACGCCGGCAAGAAACATATCGATCTCTTGGGAAGAAGCCACGTGACCAGATGAAGTGAAAGCCGGGCCAATATACCTGCTTACCAATGGCCGCGGATACGCCTTTGATTTGCAATGGGAAGAAGATTCCGATAGAGTGCTGCGTTTTCCGGATCGAACCAGTTTTGGAGACAGGCATGTACGCGGTGATCAAGACCGGTGGCAAGCAGTACAAAGTTGCCGCAGGCGGCAAATTGAAAGTTGAGACCTTGCCCGTGGAAGTTGGCGGCGAGGTAGAAATCAAGGATGTGCTCATGGTAGCCGACGGCGCCGATATCAAGATCGGTGCGCCGATGCTTGCCGGTGCTTCGGTGCGTTGTACCGTGCTGTCGCATGGTCGTGGCGAGAAAGTGATGATCTTCAAGATGCGTCGCCGTAAGCACTACCGCAAGACACAAGGGCATCGTCAGAACTACACGGAAATCCGCATCGACGGCATTTCCGTTGCTTGATAGAGGCAGATAAACATGGCACACAAGAAAGCAGGCGGTAGTTCACGTAACGGCCGCGACTCAGAATCAAAGCGCCTTGGCGTCAAGCGTTACGGCGGTCAGTTCGTCCCCGCCGGCAACATCCTGGTGCGTCAGCGCGGTACCCAGTTCCATCCCGGCCCCAATGTCGGCGTCGGCAAGGACTACACCTTGTTTGCACTGAAAGACGGTGTTGTGCAGTTCGCCGTCAAAGGCCCGCACAAGCGTCGCACGGTCAGCGTGGTGCCTGTTGTGGAAACCCCGGCTGCCGCGTAATTTTCGCGTCGGTTCGGCAAGGAGCCCTATCCGCGGATAGGGCTTTTTTGTTTTGGCCTCGTGCCTCCCGTAAACCTGGTCCCTTATGAAATTTATTGACGAAGTCCGTATCGACGTAACTGCCGGCGATGGCGGCAATGGCGCCGTCTCGTTCCGTCGCGAGAAATTCATCCCCAAAGGCGGCCCGGATGGCGGCGATGGCGGACGTGGCGGCAGCATCTGGGTGGTGGCCGACCGCAACATCAATACGCTGGTGGAATACCGCTTCACCCGCCACTATCGCGCCCGCAATGGTGAAGGCGGACGCGGCGCCGACTGTTATGGGCGCGGTGCCGACGACATTCTGCTGCGCGTGCCGGTCGGCACCGTCGTGCGCGAGGACGAAAGCGGCGACCTGTTGGCCGACCTCGCCGAGGATGGTCAGCGCGCGCTGGTCGCCAAAGGCGGTAATGGCGGTCTCGGCAATCTGCATTTCAAGACCAGCACCAACCGTGCGCCGCGCCAATCGACCCCGGGCGAAGAAGGCGAGGCGCGCCGCTTGCACATGGAATTGAAAGTGCTGGCCGATGTCGGTTTGCTGGGTATGCCCAATGCCGGCAAATCCACCTTCATCCGCTCGATTTCCGCAGCCCGGCCGAAGGTGGCCGATTATCCGTTCACCACCTTGCACCCCAATCTCGGCGTCGTGCGGGTCGATCATGACCGCAGTTTCGTGGTGGCCGACATTCCCGGCCTGATCGAAGGCGCGGCCGAAGGCGCCGGTCTCGGGCATCAGTTCCTGCGTCATCTGGCGCGCACCCGTTTGCTGCTGCATATCGTCGATCTGGCGCCGTTTTCGCCGGAGGTCGATCCGGTGCGGGAAGCGCATGCCCTTATCGAAGAACTGCGCAAATACGATGAAATCGATCAACCGGTCGATCCGTTGGCGGAAAAGCCACGCTGGTTGCTGCTTAACAAGACTGATTTGATCGACGAATCCGAACGCGCCGAACGCATCGCCGCTTTTGTGCGCGATTTCGGCTGGACCGGGCCGGTCTTCGCCATTTCCGCGATCAGCGGTGAGGGGTGCAAAGCGCTGGTTTTCGCGATCATGGATCATGTCGATGCGACCCGGGCGGCCGAGCCGCATCAAGAGCCGGCCAAGTTGAACAAGCTGGCGGCTGGCGAGGAGGAAGCCGCGGCCTCGTTCGATGCATCGGAGGATGCGGAGGAATGAGCGCAGCGGTCATTGCCAGCGCCCGGCGTCTGGTCGTGAAGGTAGGCAGCAGTCTGGTCACCAACGAGGGCCGCGGTCTCGATCATGCCCGCTTGGCGCTGTGGTCGGAACAGATCGCCAAACTGACCGCGCTGAACAAGGAAATCGTGCTGGTTTCCAGCGGCGCCATTGCCGAGGGCATCAAGCGCCTGGGCTGGAGCAAGCGGCCGCATGCCCTGAACGAACTGCAGGCGGCGGCGGCAGTCGGTCAGATGGGCCTGATCGAAGCCTACGAACGCAGCTTTCGCCAGCACAAACTGGCTACCGCGCAGATTCTGCTGACGCATGCCGATCTCGCCGACCGCGAGCGTTACCTCAACGCGCGCTCGACGCTGCGCACATTGTTGGCGTTGAAGGTCATCCCGATCATCAACGAGAACGACACCGTCACCACCGAAGAAATCAAGGTCGGCGACAACGACACGCTGGGTGCGCTGGTGGCCAATCTGATCGAAGCCGATGCCCTGATCATTCTGACCGACCAGCCCGGCCTCTACACCGCCGACCCGCGCAAGCATCCCGATGCCGCGTTCGTGCATGAAGCGGTGGCGGGCGATCCGAAGCTGGAAGAAATGGCCGGCGGTGCCGGTTCCAGCGTCGGCACCGGCGGCATGCTCACCAAAATCCTGGCGGCCAAGCGCGCGGCCCGCAGCGGCGCGCATACCGTCATCGTCAGCGGGCGCGAGCCGGATGTGCTGGCGCGTCTGGCGCAGGGTGAGGCTCTGGGCACGCACCTGATCGCCACCCAGGCGCCGCTGGCGGCGCGGCGGCAGTGGCTGGCGGATCACCTGCAGGTGATCGGCAAACTGGTGCTCGATGCCGGCGCGGCGCATGCCCTGAAAGTGCAGGGCAAGAGCCTGTTGCCGATCGGCGTGGTGGAGGTGAATGGCGATTTCCAGCGCGGCGCTATCGTCGCCTGCCTCGACGAAAACGGCCGCGATATCGCGCGTGGTCTGGTCAATTACAGTTCGGACGAAGCGCGCCGGGTGATGCGCAAGCCCAGCAGCGAGATCGAAGCCATGCTCGGTTACGTCGATGAACCCGAATTGATCCATCGCGACAATCTGGCGTTGCTGTAGGTGTAGGGTGCGCGCGGCGCACCCTACGTGATTCAGTCCTGCAGCGCCTTCGGCAACGGGAAATTCACCGTTTCCTCGATCCCTGCCAGCGTCGTCACGCTGGCCGCGCCCAAGGCCTGCAAACGTGCGATGACGCCTTGCACCAGGACATCCGGCGCCGAGGCGCCGGCGGTGACGCCAACCCGAAGCTTGCCGGCCAGCCAGTCCGGCTGCAATTCGTCCGCGTTATCGACCATGTAGGACGCGATGCCGGCGTTTGCCGCCACTTCGCGCAGGCGATTCGAGTTGGAAGAATTCGGTGAACCCACGACGATGACCAGATCGCACTCGGCAGCCAGTTTCTTGACCGCGTCCTGGCGGTTTTGCGTGGCATAGCAGATGTCGTCCTTTTTTGGACCGCGGATGTTCGGGAAGCGAACTTTCAGCGCTTCCACCACGCGCGCGGCATCGTCGACCGAGAGGGTGGTCTGCGTGACATAGGCCAGATTGTCCGGGGCGCGCACCTGCAAGGTCGCTACCTCCGAGGCGTCGTCGACCAGGTACATGCCATCCGGCGACTGGCCCATGGTGCCTTCCACTTCCGGGTGGCCCTTGTGGCCGATCATGATGATTTCCAGCCCGCCCTCGCGCATCTTCTTCACTTCCACATGCACTTTGGTGACCAGCGGGCAGGTTGCGTCGAACACCGTCAGGCCACGCAATTCCGCTTCCTTGCGCACTGAAAGCGGTACGCCGTGCGCGCTGTAGATCAACGTCGCACCCATCGGCGCTTCCTTCAGGTCTTCGATGAAGATCGCGCCTTTGGCTTTCAGGTTGTCGACCACGAACTTGTTGTGCACGACTTCATGGCGCACGTAGATCGGCGCGCCGAACTTCTTCAATGCCTGTTCGACGATGGCGATGGCGCGGTCGACGCCGGCACAGAAACCGCGTGGATTGGCGAGCAGGATGGTCTGTGGCATGGGGTTATTGCGCCTGTGCATGCGTTGCGATGGCGAGTATTTCGACTTCGAACACGACCGGCAATCCGGCCAGCGGATGATTGAAATCGACCTCGACGGTATCCGCTGAAATGCGGCGGACGATGCCATGCAGGCTTTGTCCGTTGGGTAGCGTGAATTCCACCTCGTGGCCGGGAATCAGCACCATGTCGGCGGCGAAATCGCTGCGCGGCAGGTCGTGCACCATATTCGCTTCATGGTCGCCGAAGGCAGCGCCGGCGGGAAGGTCGTAGCTGCGTCGATCGCCTGCGTGGAGGCCGCCGAGCAACGCTTCCAGGCGCATGTCGATGTCGCCCTGGCCGAACCGGAAAGTCTCCGGTTGTGCCGCGAACGTATTGACGATTTCTTCGCCATTGCAGGTCAGGCGGTAATGCAAGGTGACCTGGTCGCCCAGGCGGAGGGCAGGGGAATCGCTCATGGGAATGGCTGGCTGGCGAACGGGCTGCGATTTTACCGGGATGCCGCCTGACCATGCAGCTGATCAGCTGTTCGCCACGACGCGATCGCGTCCGGTCTGCTTGGCCAGATACAGGCGGCGGTCGGCGAGGTTGAGCAGGTCGCTGGGGGGCAGCGGAGAATCGGCCCCGAACTGGGCGACTCCGATGCTGCAGGTCAGCGCGCCGACCGGCAGGCCGCCGAGACTGCTTTCGCGCGTCTGCCGCACGATGCGCTCGGCCACCTCGTGGCTCAAGGCCTGCTCGCAACAGGGCATCAGAATCAGGAACTCCTCGCCGCCGTAGCGCACGACGATGTCCGACTCGCGCACCCAGGCGGTCAGTTGCCGCGCCATGTCCTGCAGGACGCGGTCGCCGACCGGATGGCCGTGGCTGTCGTTGATGTGTTTGAAGTGATCGACATCCAGCATCATGGCGGCGATCGGATAGTGGTGGCGCTGCGCCTGGCGTTGCTGATGCTCCAGCCATTCCCACATGAAACGGCGGTTGAACAGGCCGGTGAGCGGATCGCGGTTGACGTCGTGTTCCAGGCGCTGCGCCACGTCGTTGAGTGCCTCGGTGCGCAATACGCTGCCGGTCACGTCGATCACGCTGACCAGGGCCACACGTTCTTCGCCGAGTTCATAGGCTTCGATATGCACATGCTGGCGCATCAGGCCGAAGCCGTGCCGCGCCAGGTGCGGCAGATCGATCGGAATCAGGTAGCGGTGCAGCGCCTGCGACAGGATCTGCGGCCCGCCATTGTGCAGAACCTGTTCCACCGCCATCGCGAAACGAGGGTTGTGAAAGCCGGGAAACAGGTCTTCCAGGCGCTGCGAAATGGCGCGGCGGGCGGGAATGCCGGTGTGTTCGGCGAGCCAGCGGTTCCAGTCCTGGATGCGCATCCGGGCATCCAGCACGAGGACGCCGATGGGCAACGGGTCGTAGGGTTTCAGGTACATGATCGCTCCGTTCAGTCTGCCGCCAGAATCAGCGCTTGTACCGCGAACATGACTTTTTCCGCCGCCGCCGCCGACAGCATGAGCAGGATCGAGCCTTCGATTTCGCGCTGATCGGCGTTCAGACGGGCGCGGATCAGCAGTGCCGGCTGATCCGCGCCCTCGGCTGCGCTGTCGTTGAACAGATCCTGTGCGGAAGCCTCGGCGAAGCGCGGCACCGATACGTCGATGCGCAATTCCAGCATGTCGGCCATCGCGCTGACGCAGGACGAAATCAGGATGTTGCCGATTTCGGTCATCGCCTCGTGTTCATAGGTGCGCAGATCCAGCCCTTGCAGCGGTGCGTAGCGACCGAGCAGATCCTGGAACAGGAGGTGGCTGTCGCGCGCGGGCAGCAGCAGAGCGATGCGGCCGGCCAGATCGCCGGACATGCGCTGGTAGACGCAGGCCAGTTCGCCGCCTTTCTCGCCGTTGTTGCCTTCGAGAAGCTGGATCGCTTCGACTGTCGTGCACAACTCCACGCTCGGCACCGTGATGCGGATCGGCTCGTTCAGCAACGCGGAAAGCTGGCGCGCAGCCCGGCTGATGCCGATGTTGCCCAGCTCGGTGAGTACGTCGCGTTGTGCGTCCGACAGATGCATCGGTTTCAACTACGTGTGGTCATGCGTAATACCGACGCGATCTTGTCGCGGTTCACCGGTTTTTCCAGCACTCCGGCAAAGCCCGCCGCACGCGCCTCGTCGAGCACCGCCTGCTGCACGTTGGCGGTGAGCAGGATGAAGCAGGCATCCAGGCCGGCTGCGCGCAGGTCGCCGGCGATGCGGACGCCGTCGCGATCCGGCATGTTGTAGTCGAGGAACACCACATCCGGTTTGACTTCCTGCGCGACGCGCAAGGCGCTTGCCGCATCCTCTGCCTCATGCACGGCATTGCCGCCTTCGCTCGGCATATGAATGCGGAAGAGCAGGCGCGAGGTGGAGGAATCGTCCACCACCAGCAACACCAGCGGACGTTCGATGGGCAGATTCGAGCACGGCGAGAGTTCGCTCGGGTCGGCGCTTTGCATCAGGTTCTGCATGCTGTAAAGCAGTTCGCGCATGGGCAGTTCCGGCGGTTGCGCGACCAGTAGATCGGCCAACGGCGTCTTGCTGCACTGCTCTTCCAGCGCTTTGACCGCTTGCAGCAGCAGGGCGTGGCTTTCCTCGTGCTGGCCATGCCGTTTCAGATGGCGCAGAAAACGCGCATAGCCCGCCACCACGCGGCTGTAGTGTTCCAGCCAGGGTAAATCGACCGCGCGCGCGCCGCCATGCAGACTGTCGAATTCCTGGTGCACGGCGTCGTAATCGCAGTCCTGCGGCCCCTGCTGCAGGCACGCCAGCGCCCGCGCCAGGCGTTCTCGCGTTTCCTTGCAGAACACATCCAGCAGGGCCTCGCGCGACGGCATGGTGTCTTCGTGCAGCATGTTCAGCTCCTTGCCAGTTCGATGAGATGGGTGGGAATACGCGCCAATGGAACCACTTGATCGACGCAGCCGGCAGCGCGGGCGGCGCCGGGCATACCATAAACCACTGCGCTCTCTTCGTCCTGCGCGAAGACATGGCCGCCGGCCTGATTCAGCGCGATCAGGCCGGCGCAGCCGTCGGCGCCCATGCCGGTGAAAATGCCAGCGATCGCGGCGCTGCCGCAGCAGCGCGCCAGGGAATGGAACAACGCGGTACCGGAAGGGCGGAAGCGGTCGATCGGCGCTGTCGTGCTCAGGCGCGTCAACAGGCGCGAGTCGTGGCGCGCCACTTCGAGGTGATGGCCGT
>JASJPK010000084.1:0-68135 GCA_031426735.1 Hydrogenophilaceae bacterium
TCAAGCTGAACAACGGTGGCGCGTATTTCATCGAGCCCCAGACTGCCCCGGAACGTCTGCCTTATTCGGTGCGCGCCAAGCGCCTGGATGCGGCGGAATAAGCGAAAGGAAAATCATCATGGCACTGCAAATCGTTGCTGACCTGTGCACCGCTTGCGCGGATTGCGAAGAGGACTGCCCGACCGCCTCCATCCGGAGAAAAAAAGGCGTCTACATCATCAACCCGGACACCTGCACCGAATGCGAGGGCGATTACGACAAGCCCAAGTGCGTGCAACTCTGTCCAATCGACAACTGCATCATCCCGCTGGCAGCGTAATCGATCATTCCCCGCAAGGGGGACGCCGGATTCGTAAGCCGCTAAAGCGGCAACGACTCCGCTGTCCCGCCCCGCGGGAATGACCTCTACGCGTAGGGTGCGCCATGCGCACCGATGAATGTGAAACGGTGCGTCTGACGCACCCTACCGACCTAGGAGACACAACATGTCCAGCATCACCAAAGCCGCCGCGTTCCGCATCACCCTGGCCGCCAAGGCGCTGGCCGAGGTGAATCTGGCGGCATTCACCGTCAAACTGGCCGAAAAACTGGGCCTGCCGATCACTGAGGAAAAGCTCTCTACCCTCACCGTGGCCGATCTCAAACTGGTGCTATCCGGCGAAGAAACCGTCGAACCCGATGTCGACACCGCCAGCCTCAAGCTCGCCGTGCGCTTTCTCTGGGGGGAGAACGGCGACGACGACAGCGTGCCGAAGCCGGAAGCCTACGTCGACGGCGAAATGCCCGGCAGCCTGCGTGTCGCGGTCGCTTCCAACAGCGCCGACAACCTCGACGGCCACTTCGGCTCGGCGCCGCGTTTCCTGGTCTATCAGGTCGGCAAGGACGCCATCAAGCTGATCGACGTGCGTTCCACGCTGCTCGCCGACGATGCCGAAGACAAGAACGTCGCCCGCTCCGAACTGATCAACGACTGCCAGATCGTCTACGTGCAATCCATCGGCGGCCCGGCCGCGGCCAAGGTCGTGCGTGCCAACGTACACCCGATCAAGTTCCCGCAGCCCGCCCCGGCGCGCGAGGCGCTGGCCCGCCTGCAAGGCACACTGGAATCGCCGCCGCCGTGGCTGGCCCGGATCATGGGCGTGAAAGCCAAATCGCTCGCCCAGTTCGAGCTCGACGAAGAATCGGAAGAAGCCTGAACATCATGCCGCTCAATGCCGACATCCTCGCAGCGGTCGCCGCCCGCGCCGCCGAACTGGAACTGAGCGAGGCCAGCGTCGCCCATCTGCGCCGGGAATGGCCTGGCATCCACTTCACCTTCTGCAGCGAAGATGACGTGCCCGCCCGCCTGAACCCGGTGTTTACAGGACAAGGCTTCAACCTCTACCTGGTCAACAACGCGGATCACTGCGTCGCCTTCACCGGCGATCTTGAAATCGCTACCGGCATCGTCCTGGCCACGGTTTCAGAAGACTGAGGGGACGGGCCCTGCGCCGAGGCCCTGATTTTGTAGGATGGGCAAAGCGCAGCGTGCCCATCGTCCCGCAACGTCTGATGGGCGCGCTGCACCGGTTCTGATGAAACAACTAAGCGACGACTAAGCCGCCAAAAGACGGCGGCCAAGTCGCTGCTTATCGGCACGCCGGATGCCTAAGCGGCAAAACCCGCCGCCAAGGCATCCGCTGCGCTTCGCCCATCCTACTCATCCTTCATCATCCCGGGGCAGTCTGGGATGATGCGGTTCGTACTGCACCACATCCCACGACTACGACAACCATGCATCCGACCCGGCTTCTCCCGCTCCTCAGCCTCAGCTTCATCCTTGCCAGCCCGGTGCTGGCGGATCAGGTCAATGTCGCCGTCGCTGCCAACTTCACCGCGCCGATGAACGCCATCGCCGCCGAGTTCGCCAAGGATACCGGCCATCGGGCCAAACCGGCGTTCGGCTCTTCCGGCAAGTTCTACGCCCAGATCAAGCATGGCGCGCCGTTCCAGATGCTGCTCTCGGCCGACGACGAAACGCCGGCCAAGTTGATACAGGAGGGCATGGCGCAGGCGGAAAGCCGCTACACCTACGCCATCGGCACGCTGGTGTTGTGGTCGGCGAAACCCGGCTACGTCGATGCGAAAGGCGAAGTGCTGAAAAAGGGCCAGTTCAACAAGATCGCGCTGGCCAATCCCAAACTCGCACCCTACGGCAAGGCTGCAGTGGAAGTGCTGACCGGCATGGGCCTGCTCGACGCCCTCACGCCCAAGTTCGTGCAAGGTGAAAACATCGCCCAGACCTGGCAGTTCGCCAGCACCGGCAACGCCGAACTCGGCTTCGTCGCGCTGTCGCAGGTCATGCAGGACGGCAAGATCGCCAGCGGTTCGGCCTGGATCGTGCCGGGCAAATTGCACACGCCGATCCGCCAGGACGCGGTGATCCTCGCCGCCGGTCGTGGCAATACCGCCGCCGAGGCGCTGATGAAGTATTTGAAGAGTCCGAAAGCGCGGGCCATCATCCAGTCCTATGGATATGACCGCTGAAACTTAGGACTGAATGGACTTCACTTCCGCCGACCTCGCCGCCGTCTGGCTCACTCTCAAGCTGGCCGGCGTCACCACCGCCCTGCTGCTGCTGCTCGGCACGCCCATCGCCTGGTGGCTGGCGCGCACCCGCTCGTGGTGGAAAGGCCCGGTCGGCGCGGTGGTGGCGCTGCCGCTGGTGTTGCCGCCGACGGTGATCGGCTTCTATCTGCTGGTGAGCATGGGCCCGAACGGTCCGGTCGGCCAGTTCACCGAGTCGCTGGGTTTGGGCGTACTGCCGTTCACCTTCGCCGGTTTGGTGGTGGCCTCGGTGTTCTACTCGCTGCCTTTCGTCGTGCAACCGTTGCAGAATGCCTTCGAGGCCATCGGCGAACGGCCGCTGGAGACCGCGGCCACGCTGCGCGCCTCGCCGCTCGATACGTTTTTCAGCGTCGTGCTGCCGCTGGCCAAACCCGGCTATCTGACCGCCAGCGTGCTCGGCTTCGCCCACACCGTCGGCGAATTCGGTGTGGTGCTGATGATCGGCGGCAACATCGAAGGCGAGACGCGGGTGATTTCGGTGCAGATCTACGACCATGTCGAAGCGATGGAATACGCCCAGGCGCACTGGCTGTCCGCCGGCATGCTGGCGTTCGCGTTCGTCGTGCTGCTGGCGCTGTACACGCTGAACCCAAGCGGCAAGCGGAAATGAGCCACCCCGTGAACACCATCCGCGCCCGCTTCAAACTCGACCGCACCGATTTTTCCCTCGATGTCGATCTCGACCTGCCGGCACGCGGCGTCACCGCGCTGTTCGGCCATTCAGGTTCCGGCAAGACCACCCTGCTGCGCTGCATCGCCGGGCTGGAACGGGCGCCGGGCGGACAGCTGACTTACGACGGCGAAGTCTGGCAGGACGCCGACACCTTCCTGCCGACTTATCGGCGCCCGATCGGCTATGTTTTCCAGGAAGCCAGCCTGTTTCCGCACCTCACGGCGCGCGGCAACCTGGACTACGGCATGAAGCGTGCGACATCCCGGATGGACCGTGCCGCGCTGGACCATGTCATCGAGCTGCTCGGCATCGGCCCGCTGCTCGACCGTCGCCCGGAGCAACTTTCCGGCGGCGAACGCCAGCGCGTCGCCATCGCCCGCGCCTTGGCGGTGAAGCCGCGCCTGTTGCTGATGGACGAACCGCTCGCCGCGCTCGATCTGGCGCGCAAGCAGGAAATCCTGCCCTACCTGGAACGCCTGCACGACGAACTGGATATCCCGCTGCTTTACGTCAGCCACGCCCCCGATGAAGTCGCCCGCCTGGCCGACTACATCGTCGTCATGCAGGCCGGCCGCGCTGTCGCAGCAGGGCCGCTCACCGAAACGCTGGCGCGGCTCGATCTGCCGATCCACCTGGGCGAAGACGTCGGCGTCGTACTCGACGCGGTGGTCAGCGAACGCGACACGCAATGGCAATTGGCACGCGCGACCTTTGCCGACAATCCGGACGCCGGCGTCTGGGTGCGCGATGGCGGACATGCCATCGGCCATCATGTCCGCGTGCGCATCCTGGCGCGCGACGTCAGTCTGGCGACCACGCGCCACAGCGGCACCAGCATTCAGAACATCCTGCCCGGCGTGGTCGAATTGCTGGCCGACGACACCCACCCGGCATTGGCGCTGGTGCGCATCAATGTCGGTGGCGCGGTGCTGGTGGCGCGCCTGACCCGGCGCTCGGCGCACGACCTCGGCCTGGCGCCTGGCCAGATCGTTTATGCCCAGATCAAGGCCGTGGCGCTGATCGGGTGAAATCGGGGAAACCGGTTATGGTCAACTGCAGAGTAGGGCGTCAATAAGCGCAGCGCATTGCGCCGAATGCATGCGGCGCATTACGCCTCACGGCTAATGCGCCCTACGCGCTACGCGTGCTGCCTGGCTGCACAATGACACCGACACAAGCCCGGATACGCCGCACCGAATCACCCACCCCGCCGCCGCAACGGTTCAAGTATCTCCTTCAACCCGTTGTGATCGATTTCATGCATCAACGCCAGCAGGCGACCGATCTCGCCGGGTGGGAAGCCTATGCGGGCGAACCAGTTGAGGTAGTAGCCGGGCAGGTCGGCGATGAGGCGGCCCTGGTATTTGCCGAAGGGCATTTCCCGGCTGAGCAGCAGGAGCAGGTCCTGGGGGCCGACACCGTTCAGGTTGTTCATGTTCGGAATCCAGGCGACTGGCGCATGGCGGGCTGGGAGGCCGACAAAGTACCATCCCGAACAACCATCCAACCAGCCGATTTCAGGAAAAAAATGACCGTCAGAACCCTCCTCCGCATGGGCGATCCGCGCCTGCTCGAAACCGCCCGGCCGGTGGCCGAATTCGGCACGGCCGAACTGGATGCGCTGATCCGGGACATGTTCGAGACCATGGCCGATGCCGGCGGGGTGGGCCTGGCGGCGCCGCAGATCGGGGTCGGGCTGCAGGTGGCGATTTTCGGCTTCGAGCAAAGCGAGCGTTACCCGGATGCCGAAGCGGTGCCCATGACGATCCTGATCAACCCGGTCGTCACGCCGCTATCCGACGACGAAGAACTGGGCTTTGAAGGCTGTCTGTCGGTGCCCGGCCTGCGCGGCGAGGTGCCGCGCTTCCGGCACATCCGTTATCAGGGCTTCGACCCCTTGGGGCGCGCCATCGACCGGACGGTCGAGGGCTTCCACGCCCGGGTCGTCCAGCACGAGTGCGACCATCTGATCGGCACGCTCTACCCGATGCGCATGCGCGACCTGAGCCGGCTCGGCTTCACCGATGTGCTTCTCCCGGATTCGAAGGAGAGCGGAGCCGCCGGCTAAGGCACTGGCCGCCTGGTTTTTTGTCGGCCCGCGAAGCGATGCATCGCAGCACACGGTTTGGAACTCGCGACGTGCGCTCCCGGGTTTGTCGCAAACGCGACAAACCGCCTTTTCAGCGTGTAGGCCATCGCCTCGCACAGGCCATACCGCCTTAAAGATCAATAGCTTGGAGATCGAACAAGCTGGCATGGCGGTTGCTGTAACCAAGCAGGACCGCGCCGGGCATATCCCCCGGCCGCACGGAACAGGAGCCATGCAAAACTTAACCCCAGGCCGCAACCCAGCAGGATTGCACGGCATCGAGCTGTCGCGTCATGCCTGAACAGGGCCGTCGTGCGAATCTGCAACTGGTTGCCGCCGAAGCCGCGCTGCCCGATTGCACCACCTGCCCGCACCGGGAAACCGTGCTGGCGGTGGGACGTTGCGTGCCGGGCGATATCTGCCTGATTGCGCATAGCGGCCGCCAGATCGACCGCTTCCTGCGCCATAACCCGGAGTACGCGGAAGGCTGCCTGAGCGATGCGTTCTGGGAACGTCGCGCCATCGCAGTGCGCTATGTGGCGCTGGAACGCGTCGCCGAATTGGCGCATGACCCCGACGAAGTCGTCCGGCGCGCCGTGGCCATCCGCTTGCCGGAGGCCGAACTCGCCGCGCTGTGCCACGATCCGGATCGCGAAGTGCGCATCACGGTTGCCGCCCGCATGCCGGTCGAGCAGCTTGCCGGCATGATGGCCGATGCCGACTATCTGGTGCGCCAGCATGTCGCCGAGCGCATGCCGCATGGCCGCCTGCCGCGCATGGTCGACGATGTCGACCGCGAGGTGCGCAAAGCAGTGGCGCGCCGCCTGCCGGCTTTCGCGCTGAAGCGCATGGCTGCCGACGCAGAAGCGGAAGTCCGCCGCATCGTTGCCGCCCGCGCCCTGCCCGACGACGCCGCCACGCTGCTGGACGATCCGGATTGGCTGGTGCGCCTGGAAGCCGCCCGGCGTGCGCCGGTGGAAGCCATCGCCGAATTGGTCGATGATCCCGAGCCGGATGTGCAATCGCTGGTACGCGCCCGTCTGGACGCGTATTTGAAACAGGAAGAATCACCATGAACCCACGTAGGTGCGAATTCATTCGCACTCCGCCGTGTCCGTGCCTGTGCGAATAAATTCGCACCTACCAAGGAATCGCCATGAATAGCTGCGTCCCCGACGAATCCACCGTGCAGCGGCTGATCGCCGAGATCGAAGCCAGCACGCCGCGTCCGCACCATGCCAGCCTGCTGGCCGCGGCCGAGCGGCTGATCCCGGATTGCCCCTGCCGCTTCGCGTTGACGCGTGGCGGCTGGTATCGCGCCGGCGGCCTGCTGCGCGGCGATGGCGAACGCGTCGCCGACAAGCTGGAAGACTGGGTCATGCAGGAACTGGCCGCGTGCGACGACGATGTCGGCGAATTCCTCGACCGCCACGCCGACAGCGACTTGATCGCGACGCGCCATACCGGCCGCACCCACTACTTCGTCGCGCCCTACGGCCCGGCCCCGGCGGAATTCCTGCAAATGGAAGTGGAAGAAATGCAGGAAGTGCTCGATCGCCGCTTGTGGGATGCCGACTCGCCACCGAGCGACGCGCAGGAACTGGCCGACCCGATCAAACCCGCCAGCGTGCCGGCACAAGCCGTTGGGGCGCCCTATTACCGCTTCCGCCGGCTGACCGACATGCGCCAGGTGGTCGCCCGCCTGCACGCACCGGTCGGCAGCCTGCCCGGACTCACCCGCTTGATGCAGGAATGGGCCGGCAGCCGCGCCGGCGCGCATTTCAGCGAACACTGGATCGTCGCGCTGCGCGAGCACCACGACCGCTACAACAACATGGTGCTCACCGCCACGCCGACCTCTCGTCATGCGCGCCAACTGAAGCCGTTCCACTGGGACACGGCATTGCGCGGCCTTGATGCCGCCAAGCAATTGCAGGCCTTCGACCGCGCCGCCGGCTATCCCGGCGCCTGGTATTTCCATCTCGTCGCCGGCGGCCTGACCCCACGCGACATGGCGTTCGCGGTGATGCAGGACATCGAATCCGGCTTCGGCTATCTGAGCGACGTGGAAACCGCGTTGCTGACCGGTTGGCTGAGGGCGCCGTATTCGGTGTAGGTGCGAATTCGTTCGCACAACCACCCGCCGCGAGCGCCGTAGCACCGTAGGATGGGCGAAGCGAAGCGCGCCCATCAACCCGCAACGATTGATGGGCGCGCTTCGCTTCGCCCATCCTACGACACCGACACGACATCCCGCTGTCGGCTTTGCGACAAGCCAGCGGCAACGCCGCTAAAAATCAACGTGTTACCGCTGGCACAGCACTTGCACTACTTCCATCACAGTCATCAGGAAGCCTCGCCATGCAAGCCAAGCAAATTGCCGAACTGTTGAACGAACCGGCCTGCACCCACAACGCCAAATCGAAATCCGGCTGCGCCCGACCCAAACCCGGCGCCACCGCCGGCGGTTGCTCGTTCGACGGCGCCCAGATCGCGCTGCTGCCGATTGCCGATGTCGCCCACATCGTGCACGGCCCTATCGCCTGTGCCGGTTCGTCGTGGGACAACCGCGGCACCCGTTCCAGCGGCCCGACGCTGTACAAGATCGGCATGACCACCGATCTGACTGAGCAGGACGTGATCATGGGACGCGGCGAGAAGCGCCTGTTCCACGCGATCAAACAGGCCATCGACAGCCACGCGCCGGCCGCCGTGTTCGTCTACAACACCTGCGTGCCGGCGTTGACCGGCGACGATGTCGAAGCGGTATGCAGGTCGGCCGCCGAACGTTGGGGCACGCCGGTGGTGCCGGTCGACTGCGCCGGTTTCTACGGCACCAAGAACCTGGGCAACCGCATCGCCGGCGAGGCCATGTTCAAGTACGTCATCGGCACGCGCGAGCCCGACCCGGTGCCGCCCGAGTCAGAACGTCCCGGCATCGAAGTGCACGACGTCAACCTGATCGGCGAATACAACATCGCCGGCGAGTTCTGGCATGTGCTGCCGCTGTTCGACGAACTCGGCTTGCGCATCCTCGGCTCGTTGTCCGGCGATTCCCGCTTCCACGAAGTGCAGACCATGCACCGCGCCGAGGTCAGCATGGTGGTGTGCGCCAAGGCTTTATTGAATGTCGCGCGCAAGCTGGAAACTCAATTCAAGGTGCCGTTCTTCGAGGGCAGTTTCTACGGCGTCACCGATACCTCGCAGGCGTTCCGCGACTTCGCCCGCATCATCGGCGACGAGGCGTTGACCGCACGCACCGAAGCCCTGATCGCGCGCGAAGAAGCCAAGATCCACGCCGCGTTGGAACCCTGGCGGCAACGTCTGCGCGGCAAGCGCGTGTTGCTCTATACCGGCGGTGTCAAATCGTGGTCCATCGTCTCGGCGTTGCAGGATCTCGGCATGGACGTGGTCGCCACCGGCACCAACAAATCGACCGAGGAAGACAAGGCGCGCATCCGCGAGATCATGGGCGAGAAGACCAAGATGATCACCGACGGCAGCCCGAAAGCGCTGCTCGGCGTGGTCAAGGAATATCAGGCCGACATCCTGATCGCCGGCGGCCGCAACATGTACACGGCGCTGAAGGCGCGCATCCCGTTCCTCGACATCAACCAGGAACGCGAATTCGGCTACGAGGGTTTCACCGGCATGCTGGAGCTGGCGCGGCAACTGGCGCTGACGCTGCAAAGCCCGGTGTGGGAGTCGGTGCGCAAACCGGCACCGTGGCAGCAAAGCAAGGCGTAAAGGAGCTTCCCCGCAATGGGGATGCAGAACCCGTAAGCCGAAGGTAGGGCGGAATAGCGCTGCGCTTTCCGCCGGATGACCGCGCGGACAAGAGCGCTCAGGTGGGGCGATGGCAATCTGGATGCGCCAATGCGGAATTCAGTCTACAAATCCGTTACTGAATTTACGCAACGTTACGTGGCGCACGCTGATTGCCGGCACAATCGCCCGCCCGGCAGCAATGCAAGCGACCGGCCCCACACCGCGCGGAAGGCGCCCATGAAAATACCGAAAAGACTTGAACCATTGCTTGAAGACGGCCTCATCGACGAGGTGAACCGTCAACTGATGAGCGGCAAGGAGGCGATGGTCTTCGTTGTCCGTTGCGGCGACGAAGTGCGTTGCGCCAAGGTCTACAAGGAAGCCAACAAACGCAGCTTTCGCCAGAGCGTCGATTACACGGAGAACCGCAAGGTGAAGAACAGCCGCCAGGCGCGTGCCATGGCGAAAGGGACGCGCTACGGCCGCGAAGCGCAGGAGGAAGCCTGGCAAAGCGCCGAAGTCGATGCCTTGTATCGCCTGGCCAGAGCCGGCGTGCGTGTGCCGAAGCCGTACAACTTCCATGCCGGCGTGCTGTTGATGGAACTGGTCTGCGACGAACACGGCAATGCGGCGCCGCGCCTGAACGATGTCGAGTTCACGCCGGAACAGGCGCGGACGCATTTCGCGTTCTTGCTGCGCCAGGTCGTGCTGATGCTGTGCGCCGGGGTGATCCACGGCGACTTGTCGGAATTCAACATCCTGATCGGCGCCGACGGCCCGGTCATCATCGATCTGCCGCAAGCGGTCGATGCTGCCGGCAACAACCACGCCAAAGCCATGCTGGAACGCGATGTCGCCAATCTGTCCGGCTATTTCGGGCAGTTTGCGGCGGAGTTGCTGGCGACCGAGTACGGCAAGGAAATCTGGGCGTTGTACGAACACGGCGATCTGCATCCGGATGTGCAACTGAGCGGACGCTTCGCCCACAGCACCAAGCCGGTGGACCTGAACAGCGTCATGCGGGAAATCGACGATGCGCGCGCCGAAGAAGCGGCGCGGCTGCTGCGCATGCAATCGGCTGAATAGTTGCATCGGCAGGTTTCAAAATCCGGGAAAGATCTATGCTGAATGCTCTTTCGGACCCACGTTGAGCGATGCCAAGCAACCGCCCCCACCCCGCCCCGCCGATACGAACTGCCGCGCTGAGCAAGGCCGAGCTGGTCGATCGGCTGGATACCTTACCCTGCGCACCAAGCCACGTCCTGGAAGCTTGCCCGGCGGAGAAACTGACACAGGAATTGGGCAGCTACCGAGTCGAGCTGGAAGCCCAGAACCTGGCGTTGCGGGAATCGCAGCAAAAGACCGAGGAAGCGCGCGATCGGTATAGCGATCTGTACGACTTTGCGCCGGTGGGTTATGTCACGCTGAACCGACAAGGCTGTGTCGAGGAAATCAATCTCACCGGCGCCGCCATGCTGGGCAGCGAACGCAAGGATGTGCTCGGCAAACCGTTGCTCATGTGGCTGCAGGCGGAATCGCATGTTGTCTTTCTGCAGCACCTGCGGCGGGTGCTCGGATCCAACGAACATGTGGTGGACACGGTTCTGCTGCATAACGACAGCGGTCCGCCTTGGCATATCAATCTGGTCAGCAGTGTCGTGGCGCATGGCCGCCCGGATGAGCGGCAGGCCTGCCGCACGGCGTTGATCGACATCACTCCGCTCAAGGAAAAGGAAACGGAACTGACCCAATCGCGCCTGCAGTTGCAAGAGCTGTCGGCGCATCTGGATCGAGTCAGAGAGTACGAACGCCGCCATCTGGCCCGCGAGATTCATGACGAACTCGGCCAGAAATTGACCACCCTGCGCTTCGAAGTGGCCATGCTGAGCGCCGAACTGGGTTCGCCCGCGCTGGATTTGCCGCGTACCGCGGCTTCATTGCTGCGACAGATCGACGACTCCATCGATTCGGTGCGCGCCATTGCCTCGGACCTGCGCCCGGCGGTGCTCGATCTCGGTCTGGCCGCGGCGGTCGAGTGGCAAATCCAGGAATTGCGCCGCCGCACCGGCATGGCCTGCAACCTGATGATCAGCGGCGAGGAAATCGCCATGGACAACGACCATGCCACGGCGGTGTTCCGGATCGTGCAGGAATCGCTCACCAACATCATCCGCCATGCCGGCGCCAGCCAGATCGAGTTAAATCTGAGTTATCGAGACGATGCGTTGCATATTCTGGTACTCGACAACGGCGTCGGCATGGCGCCGGATGCGCTGCAGAAATCGCGTTCGTTCGGCATCGCCGGCATGCGGGAACGCGTGCGCCTGCTCGCCGGCACGCTGAAGATCAGCAGCAGTCCCGGGCACGGCACACGGCTGAAGATCGTCATTCCGCTGGCGCAGCGACTTGAGCAAAACGACAGCAGCCACGATCATGAAGACGTTGGTTCGAACTCAACGGCACCACGACGAGGGGAGAAATCATGACAATTCGCGTACTGATTACCGACGACCACGCCATCGTGCGTGAAGGTCTGCGCCGGATACTCGCGGCGAGTCCCGACATCGTCGTGGCGGGCGAAGCGGCCGATGGAATATCCGCGTTGAAGCAGATCGCGACCTGCCATCCCGATGCCGTGCTGGTGGACATTTCGATGCCGGGCATGAGCGGTGTCGAATTGATCAATCGGATTCGCGAGGAACATCCGCAACTGCCGGTGCTGGTGCTTTCCATGCACAAGGAAGAGCAATTCGCGGTGCGTGCGCTCAAGGTGGGCGCATCGGGCTATCTCACCAAGGATTGCGCACCCGAACAGTTGGCGCAGGCCATCCGCAAGATTGCGGCGGGCGGCAAATACATCACCCCGGAAGTTGCCGACGCGCTCGCCAACGCCATCGTTCCCTCTCCCGTGGATACCCCGCACAAACTGCTGTCGAACCGGGAGTTCCAGATCTTTCGCATGCTGGTAACCGGCAAATCCATCAACGACATTGCGCAGGATCTTTCCCTCAGCGCCAATACGATCAGCACGCATAAACACCGTCTGATGAACAAACTTGGCGCCGACAGCAATGCCAGCCTGGTGCATTACGCCATCAAGCATGAGCTGATCCAGTAACTCGGCTGAGTCGCCAAGTGTCGATGGGCCCGCAGCGCTTGGCCCATCCTACGCAGTTCGGCTGTCCCCCTCCGCTTCGCCTAGGTAGTGAATTCACTACAGCAAAACCAAGATCGAACGACTGTCGCCGCAAGCGCATCCCCCCTAACTTTCGTACCAGGCAAAGCAAGCCCGTGAATTCAGCGGTTGGGGAGGTCCAACGTTGAATCGTAACGAGAGGGGGTCGGTATGGATGAAGTGCGGCGTGTTACCCGTCAGGGCGCGGCGGCCACGTTGATCTCGCCGCGGGAACGCGAAGAGGCGGTTCAGGTCATGCTGGACTTTCTGGCATGGCTCGAAAAATCGAAGGATTTGACGCTGTGTCACGCCTTCAAGCCCCAGTTCGACTGGTACATGCCGACTTCCGCCAACAGGGAAAGACTAGCAGCCTGTCGGACTTTCCCCGTGAGCGCGCCGGGGGTGATTTTGGCGCAGGGCAAGGCGCGGCGAAGCGAGGTTTGGTCATTCCAAATGAGCGAGCCGCAACGCCGCCCTGCGCCAAAAGCGCCCCCGGCCCGGAGGGTTGAGCGCATGAGCGGCGTCTGCGGCCTCGGTTGCAAAGACTCGACGCTTGGCAATGGAACGACCATTGCCCGCGCGCCGCGCCTTGCATCCGTCCGCTCATGCGCTCAACGCGTCTCACGGGGAAAGCCCGACAGGCTGCTAACGCACGAGTTTCTCGGCGACGGTGTTCCGGCGGTTTTCAGCCAACGGGAAACGGGACGGTCGACATGAAGCAGACCGCCAAGCCGAAACTCAATATCGGTATCAGTCATGTCGACACCGACGACTATCTGGTGATGATGGTTTCCAACGAATCGGGCTGCGTCTTTCACCAGATCCCGCTGGCCAAGGCGCGGGCGCTCTCGCTGGAGTTGATCAAGCAGGTCTATCAGGCGGAACTGGTCATCGGCCGCAACGGCAAGTCACGATCAGGCAAGACCTTTTCATTTCATCTGCAGTCGCGGCATCCAAGCTGATCGCCCTCAGGCCGCGATCGCAGCGCCAATCGGAAGGAGTCCATCATGGCAAACATCAGCCGCTACACGCAGGTCTCGGAGCTGATCGACGAGATGTTCAAGCACATCGTGAGTCGGCCCATGCGCTTCCTGGAAGAAGAGTCCGGCATGCAGATCCGTTCGGACATTGCCGAGGATGAAACAACCTTCACCATCAAAGCCGAAATTCCCGGCGTAAAGAAGGAAGACATCCAGGTCAGCATCGACGGCAATCGAGTCACCATCAGCGCCGAGAGCAAGCAGGAAAGCGAAGAAAAAGCCGGTGCCAAGGTGATCCGCAAGGAACGCTATTACGGCAAGGTATTCCGCAGCATGACGCTGGATTGCGATGTCGACCAGGACGCCGCCGATGCGCAATATGCCGATGGCGTGCTGACCCTGATCCTGCCCAAGAAGGCGAGCGCCATGACGAGAAAATTGACGATCAAATAGCATCGAATCGTCTCGACGCGCGGGGGCGCGGCAACACATCCAGGCTCCATCCCAATCGCTCGATCCGCTCTGCCCGCGAGCGACATTCCCTCAGATGCCACAACACCGCCCGCCGCAAAGAACTGGATGAGCCCGAAATCGATAGACCCGAACACCCTGAGGTCCAGCGCCGAGGCGCGGCTGGAGCACATGCCGCCAGCCGCGCCGGATCGCCCCGCCGAAGCGCTGTTGCACGAACTCGAAGTTCACCAGATCGAACTGGAGATTCAGAACGAGGAGTTGCGCCGCACCCAGGCCGTGTTGGAGGAGTCCCGCGACCGCTACATGGATCTGTTCGAATTTGCCCCGGTCGCCCTTTTCACGCTCACCAGCACCGGCCTGATCGACGAGGTCAATCTGACCGGCGCCGCCTTTCTGGGGATAGAGCGCAGGAGTTTGCTGCACAGCCGTTTTTCACGCTTCATCGCCGCGAAACACAGAGACCATTGGCACCGGAAACTCATGTACATGCTGCTGCATGGCGGTAAACAGCATTGCGAACTGGCCATGCAACGCGCGGATGAATCACCCTTTGCCGCCAGCCTGGATTTCATGTCCCAGAGCAACGGGCAAGCCCTGCCCGTGGTGCGCATCGCGCTGACAGACATCACCGAACGCAAGCGCGCCGAGGATGAATTGCGTATCGCCGCCATCGCGTTCGAATCGCAAGCGGGAATGCTGGTCACCGATGCCGACGGCATCATCGTTCGGGTCAATCGAGCCTTTACCCGCCTGACCGGCTATAGCCCGGAAGAAGCAACGGGCAACACGCTGGCGCTGTTCAAATCAGAGCGCCACGACGATGCGTTCTATCAGAACCTGTGGTCCACCCTGAAGAAGGAAAAGTACTGGCAGGGAGAAATCTGGATCCGCCGCAAAAACGGCAAGATCTACGCCGAATGGATGACGCTTTCGGCGGTCGGCGAACCAGTCGGCCAAGCCACGCATTACGTCGGCAGCATTTCCGACATCACCCAGAACGTCGAGGCGCAGGCCGAAATTCATCGGCTGGCCTATTACGACCCGCTCACCCAATTGCCCAACCGGCGTCTGTTGCTGGACCGGCTCGGCCAGGCGCTGGCCGCCAGCAGCCGCAGTGGCCGCCATGGCGCGGTGTTGTATCTCGATCTGGATAATTTCAAAACGCTCAACGACACGCGCGGCCACGATATCGGCGATCTGCTGCTGATCGAGGTCGCACGACGCCTGCACGATGCCATCCGCGAAGGCGACACCTTGTCCCGTCTGGGCGGCGACGAGTTCATCGTGGTGTTGGAAAACCTCAGCACGGAAGCCAATGAAGCGGCCGCCCAGGCCGAGTCGGTCGGCGAGAAGGTATGGCAAGCCCTGGGCAGCCCTTACGAGCTCGACGGCAAGGCATTCCACGGCGCCGCCAGCCTCGGCATCGCCCTCTTTCACGGCCATGACGAGTCGCTCGAAGCGCTGCTCAAGCAAGCCGACCTTGCCCTCTACCGGGCCAAGGACAGCGGGCGCAACTGCTTGCGCTTTTTCGATCCGGACATGCAGACCAGTCTGGAAGTGCGCAACACACTGGAAGCCGATCTTCGCCTGGCGCTGCAGAACGGGCAGCTGCATCTGTTTTACCAGGCGCAGATCGACCACGCGCGTCGGGTGATCGGCGCCGAAGCGCTGTTGCGCTGGCGACATCCGGAACGCGGGCTGCTTGTGGCAGGCGAATTTCTCGCGCTGGCGGAGGAAACCGGCCTGATTCTGCCCATCGCCCATTGGGTGTTGGACACCGCCTGCGCCCAACTCAAGACCTGGGCCGCACACCCGGCCACGCGCGAACTCCGTCTGGCGATCAACATCAGCGCGCGCCAGTTTCGCCAGACCGGTTTCATCGACGAAGTGCGGCAAGTGCTGGAGAGAACTCAGGTCGACCCGAAATGCCTGAAATTCGAACTGACCGAGCGTCTGATCGTCGACAACGTGGCCGACAGCATTGCCAAGATAGAGGCGCTAAAAGCGCTGGGAATCGGCTGCTCGATGGACAACTTCGGCACCGGCTATTCTTCGCTCTCCGACCTGAAACGCTTGCCGCTGGAGCAATTGAAGATCGACCACTGTTTTGTCAGCGACCTGGCAAAGGACAGCCACGACGCCGCCATCGTGCAGACCATCATCACGATGGGGCAGACGCTGGGCATGAATGTGATCGCGGAAGGCGTGGAAACCGAGGCGCAGCTCGAATGCCTCAATCACTACGACTGCGCCAGCTACCAGGGCAACGTATTCAGCCAGGCCGTACCGCTGGCGGAGTTCGAACATTTATTGAGCGCAGCGGCCTGAACGGCGCCGCAAAAAAACCGGGGGCATTGCTGCCGCCCGGAACCCCAGTTTTCTTATAACTGAAACGACGTCAGTTCGATTCGACCAGCGTCCGGTCAGGCAGGCGCCGCCGCATGGTCAAGCCGATCAGGCCAAGACCGGTGAGCAGCAATGCCCAGCTCTGCGCTTCCGGCACCGCGGCTACGTTGGCTACGCTGATGCCGTAACTACCGGCCTGGAATGCGCCGGCGGGACTGCCGAAGACCACTGCGGTGTAGGTGCCGAGCTCGACCGGATCGAAGGCGAAACTGCCTGAGCCCTGCACCGTTCCCAGGATGTTGGCGCCCTTGGCGATGGCCAGACTGAGCACATCGAAGGAATCCGTAGGAAACGCGAAATCGAGCAGCGTCGCCAGGTAATCGCCCTCCAGCTGGGTGACTTCAAAGCTGTAGCTGTCGAACTGGGGGCCGCCGATCATGCTGCCCGTGGCTTCGAACAACGTGGTAGCCAGCACGTTGCCGGACGAACCTGCCAACGCCAGCATCAGCGCCCCGCTGCACAGGGAATTTGCCATAAGTTTTTTCATCCTTCCTCCATTCGATCAATCGATAAACCGTTAAATGAAATTGTTTGTTGCAGGTGTTGTTACAGAACAGCCGATCGACCCGTCGTCCCGACCGGCGCCGGGACGGCGTATCGATCAGCGCTGACTACGGCTTGGGTTCATATTTTTCGAGGCCAGCAGTCACGTACTCCTCCGTATCCAACTTGCCATCGCGATCGCGATCCGCCGCAATGAAAACTTCCGTTGCGATCATGCCGATGACGGCCTCCCTGGCCGACACGAAACCATCTCCATCCGCATCCAGCTTCTTGAATGTTTCCGGTGCCGTGCTCTCCACCGCTGCCTGAGCCGCAGGAGCGCCCCAGGCCAGAGTGGTCAGGGCTGCGATAAGCAGGGCACGTTCCTGAATCTTGCTGTTGAATGCTTTTTGCATGAGGTACTCCCGTAGTGGATTAGTGGTCGAACACGGACTAAACGCCCAGGTTGCTATAGCGAGCATCGTGCCAACTAAATAAATCCATGCATTTCAATGGGTTATGGCAATCGCCCGAAGCGTCGCCGGCGCGCACTGACGCCTGGCGGCGACACTGGACCGACCGGTGCAGGCCATGCGCTTGAAAACAAAGGGAAATGAAACTGTCGTCGGCGGACGACAGGTGTTCAGGACTTGAACTGAACCGGCGTCAGTTGATGCCGCTGCATCAGACGATAGAACTCGGTGCGATTGCGTCCCGCCAGGCGTGCCGCGCGGCTGACGTTGCCTTCCGCCGCGCGCATCAAGCCGACCAGATAGTCGCGCTCGAAGCGGCGCCGGGCCTCTTCCAGCGGCACGGTCAGGGTCTGGGCATGCTGCATGGCATCCGCCACCAGCGATGCCGGCACCAGATGGGTGGTGCACAGGGCGACGCTCTGTTCCACCACGTTGAGCAACTGCCGCACATTGCCCGGCCAGGAAGCCTGCAACAGCAATTCCATGGCCTCCGGCGCGAAGCCGCGGATGGGTTTGCCGTATTTCTCGGCGAGACGAGCCAGACCATGATTGGCCAGCAGCGGAATATCCTCGCGCCGCTCGACCAAGGTGGGCAAACGCAGGCAGACGACGTTCAGGCGGTAGAACAGATCCTCGCGAAAACGCGCCTGTGCGACCGCATCGACGAGATCGCGGTGGGTAGCGGAAACCACGCGCAGATCGACGCTGACGGCATGTTCCGAACCGATCGGGCGCACCCGGCGTTCCTGCAGCACGCGCAGCAACTTCGCTTGCAACGCGACCGGCATATCGCCGATTTCATCGAGGAACAGGGTGCCACCCGCCGCCGACTGGATCAGCCCGGCCCGGTCGCGGGTGGCGCCGGTGTAGGCGCCTTTGACGTGGCCGAACAATTCCGATTCGAGCAAGGGTTCCGGAATCGCGGCGCAGTTGACCGCGACGAAAGGCGCGTCGCGGCGCGGGCTGGCCAGATGCACGGCACGCGCCAGCAATTCCTTGCCGGTGCCACTCTCGCCTTGGATCAGGACGCTGGCATCGCTGGCCGCAACCAGACCCGTCTTGCGCAGCACTTCCTCCATGGCCGGACTGCGGCAAACGATGCCGCTACGCCAGACGGCGCCGGCGCCGTCCAGGTCGGCGTTCGCCATGCGCACGCCGACCCGCATGGCGCGCTCGATCTCGGCCAGCAGAGTCTGGCCGTCGAACGGTTTGGTCAGATAGCCGAAGACGCCGCCGCGCGTCGCTTCGACCGCATCGGGAATGCTGCCGTGCGCCGTCAGCATGATCACCGGCAGGCCAGGCCAGGTGGACTGGATACGGGTAAACAGCGCCATGCCGTCCATGCCCGCCATGCGCAGATCGGTGACCACCACCTGCGGTTGCGTCTGCAGCAGGCAATCCAGCGCCTGCTCGGCGCTGGCGGCCGTGGTGACCGCATAGCCCGCCGCGCTCAGCCGGATCGACAACAAGCGCAGCAGGTCGGGATCGTCATCCACCGCCATGACCCGACGCGCGGCGGCGGCCGATTTATCAATGCTTATCGCGTTCAATCAGACTTTTCTCCATGTTCTTGATGGCCTCCAGTTTCTCCCTGCACACCTCGGCCCGCTTCTTCTCCTCGCGCATCCTTGCGCCGGCTTCATCCAGATTGCCGGCAAGCCGGTTTCGTTCCCCGAGCATCGCGCGCATCCAGCGGACGAAGGCCTTGAGAGCGGGTTCGGCGGCGGGTTGGCGTTTTTCCCATTCCTGCAACACGCGCAGCGCCGCCGCGTCGTCGCGGAACGGCAGACCGGGTTGGGAAAGCAGCAACGACAGGCGCAACTGGGCAGTGCCGCCCCGGCTCTGATCCGGGATCGCGGCCAGCGCATCGTATTCGCGGACCAATTCGGCCGGCGACGCGCGGCTGAACCGATCCATCAATTCCAGGACGTCGTCGGTGGTACTCGGCAAGCTGGACGGCAGGCCGGAACGCAGGTCGGCGCAACCGGACAACAACACGGCAAGCAGACCGGCAATAACCCCAAAGCCAGACGTATTCATTTTCATCACCTTCCCGCGCCGCTCCCTTTGGGCAGAATCACCCGGAAGCTGGCTCCGTCCTCGTATTTATCATCGATGCCGATGCGCCCACCATGCGCCACGACATGCTCCCGCGCAATAGCAAGTCCCAGGCCGGTACCCTGCTGCGAAGCGGCCTCGGGTTGGCGGCCCTGAAAGAACGCATCGAACACACGCGGCCGCTCTTCTGCCGCCACACCCGGCCCCTGGTCGGACACCTCCAGCGCAACCGTGTCGACCGCAGCCTCAGCCTGAATGCGGATGCGGCCGCCGGGCGGCGAGAACTTGATCGCATTGGATACCAGATTATCCACGATGACCCGCAGTTTTTCCGGATCGGCCATCAGGCTGACCTCGCCGGTTTCGGTCTCGACCTGGATCTCCTTCGCCAGCAATGCGGCGCGTTGATCGTTCAATACCCGCGCCACCACTTCGCCGATCCGCACCGAGACCAGATCGATCCGATCCGGCGCCGAAGTCAGCGAACGGTACGCCAGCAGATCCTCGATCAGCTTTTGCAGGCGCAGACTGTTCTGGCGCAGGATGGAAACCACCTCCTGCTGCGGCCCCGACAGCGTGCCGACGCTGCCATCCCAGAGCAGGCCCGAGCACTCGCGCACGGCGGTCAACGGCGTCTTCAACTCATGCGAAAGATGGCGCAGGAAACGCGTTTTATCGGCTTCCGCGTCGAGCATGCCCTGGCGCATCCAGTCGAGACGCTCTGCCAGATACTCCAGATCGCTCGGGCCGCGCACCTGGATGGGAACGGTCAAATCCCCCGCGCGCAGACGCCGGATCGCCGCATCGAGCTGGCGCACCGGCTTGGCGATCAGCAACGGCACCCCGATCGCCAGCAGGATGGCCAACGGCACCAGGCCGAGCAACATCCAGTTCACCCGCCGGCGCGCCGTCTCGGCGCGCGTCTGCAAAGCTGCGATTTCCCGATCCACCAGCAGATGGCTCTGTGCCGTAATTTGCTTGGCGAGCGCAACCAGACCGGAAAACTCCCGCGTTTTCCGACGCACCGCCTTTTCGCTGAACGCCGCTGTGGCCAACCCCGCATGCAGCGCCGCTTCCTGCGCGATCAGTTCGCTCAGCAAGTTGCGCTGCGCATCTTGCCAGGCGAGTCCGTCCAGCATGCCGCTGGTCTCGACGAAACGTGCGCGCGCCCGGAAGTAAGCCAGCCGCAAGGTCTCGTCGCCGAGGATGGCGAACTGGCGGGCGCCGCGCTCCATCGCAAGCGTCTCCTCGACCAGATCGCGGCTGCCATTTACCGCCTGCGCACCCTGATACACCACCCGCTGGCTGTCCTTCGCCAGGCGATCCAGCGAAATCACGCTGTAGAACAGGCCCGCGAGAATCGGAATCGCCGCCACGACAAAGCCAAGCAGCGTGAATTTGAGGAACGAACGCGGGTAATGGAAACGAACTTTCATGGCGCAGTTGCGAATGAAACCTCAGGTGATGCAAACCAGGCTGACTGGATTCCACCTGTGTCGGGAAGTTCACCACCATACCAGCAGTGCGGCAGAAAGCTGGACCAAGGCGGCTCGTATTACGTTGCGCAGCATACCCGCTGCATGAAGCGTCACCCGCGCCCGCCTAGTTATACTGTCGCACTGATCCGCCTGCTCTCATTCCTGCTCATTTTCCGCACCTCAACCGCGATCCACACCATGTCCGACCTGACCCAATCCGCCACCTGGAAAGCCCTCAAAGAAGAACGCAAAGCCTGGAAAGGCGTGCATCTGCGCGATCTGTTCGCGCAAGACAAGAAGCGCGCCGAACGCTTTTCGCTGCAGATGGATGACCTGCTGCTGGACTACTCGAAGAACCTGATCCGGCCGCAAACCATGAAGTTGCTGGTCAGGCTGGCCAAGGATAGCGGTGTGGAAATCCTGCGCGATGCGATGTTCGCCGGCGACAAGATCAATCTGACCGAAGACCGTGCGGTGTTGCATACGGCACTGCGCAACCGCGGCGAGCAAGCGGTCATGTTCGATGGCCGCGATGTGATGCCGGATGTGCGCGACGTGCTGGCGCGCATGCGCGCTTTTGCCGACCGGGTGCGCACCGGCAAATGGAAGGGTTTCACCGGCAAGCCGATCACCGATGTGGTGAATATCGGCATCGGCGGTTCCGATCTCGGCCCGGCCATGGCTTGTCTGGCGCTGCGGCCGTATGGCGGCAACATCAATGCGCACTTCGTTTCCAACGTCGATCCCAGCCATCTGTACGACACGCTGGAAGATCTGGACCCGGCGACGACGCTGTTCATCGTCGCCTCGAAGACCTTCACGACGCAGGAAACCTTGCTCAATGCCGGCGCGGCGCGCACCTGGCTGCTGGATGCGGCGAGGAAGGATATGAAGGTGGTCGCCAAGCATTTCGTGGCCGTCTCCACCAATGAACCCGCCGTGCGCGAGTTCGGTATCGATACCGCCAACATGTTCGGTTTCTGGGACTGGGTCGGCGGCCGTTATTCGCTCTGGTCCGCCATCGGCCTGCCCATCGCCTTGTATATCGGCATGGACGAGTTCGAGGAACTGCTCGGCGGCGCCTTCGACATGGACGAGCATTTCCGCACGGCGCCGCTGGCCGAGAACATGCCGGTCCTCCTGGCCGTGCTCGGGGTCTGGTACAACAATTTCTGGGATGCGCAGAGCTACGCCGTGCTGCCCTATGAGCAGCGTCTGAGCCGGTTTGCCGCGTACTTGCAGCAACTCGACATGGAAAGCAACGGCAAAGGCGTGACCCGCGCGGGCAAGCCGGTCAAGGTGTCGACCGGCCCGGTGCTGTTCGGCGAACCGGGCACCAATGGCCAGCACGCGTTCTATCAACTGATCCATCAGGGTTCGAAGTTGATTCCGTGCGACTTTCTGGCGGCGGCGGAATCGCATAACGATATCAACGGGCAACATGCCGTATTGCTGTCCAATTTCCTGGCGCAGACCGAAGCGCTGATGCGCGGCAAAAACGCGGCCGAAGTGGCCAGCGAATTGAGCGCCGCCGGGATGAGCAAGAGCGAAATCAAGGAACTGCTGCCGCACAAGATATTTCCCGGCAATCGACCCACCAATTCGCTGCTCTATCGCAAGCTGACGCCGCGCACGCTGGGTCGCTTGATCGCGCTCTACGAGCACAAGGTTTTCGTCCAGGGCGCAATCTGGGACGTCAATTCCTACGACCAGTGGGGCGTGGAACTCGGCAAGCAATTGGCCAAGGCGATCCTGCCCGAATTGACCGCGGCAGCGACCACGAAACGCACGCCGCACACCCACGACGCTTCGACCAATCGCCTGATCGCTCAATTACGCTCAACTGCGGACTAGCGCAATGCGGATTTTTTGCTAGAATCACGGCCGTTAGCGTTTGTCGCTACCCGCGAAACTCGCTAACAATCAACATGTTGATCAAACCATTTAAGGAATTACACAAATGAAATATACCGTCCTGCTCGCCGCTCTGTTGGCCATGTCCCTGTCCGCTTGTGGCAAAAAAGAAGAAGCTCCGGCTCCCGCTCCTGAAGTTGCCGCTCCCGCTCCTGAAGTTGCCGCTCCCGCTCCCGCCGCTCCCGCTGACATGGCTGCTCCCGCTGCTGACGCTGCTGCTCCCGCTGCTGCGCCTGCTGACGCTGCCGCTCCTGCTGCTCCCGCCAAGTAATCGGCAAGCAAGCATGAAAAAACCGGCCTTCGGGCCGGTTTTTTTTCGTCTGCACTACATCGCCGTCGAGCGACCAGATTTCGACACCGGTGTCGGATTTCAAAACGCACGGCCATGCCATTTCCCCAAAACACACACCTAACACACTGTTTTATATAAAAAAATATACTGGCACGCATCCTGCATACAGTCTTGTCACTCACACACGGAGGCAGTAATGAACAAGACGCTGATGCACCTGCTGATCGCCGCCAGCATGATGACTTCCGCCGCCGCCCAAGCCATTAGCATCGACGCCAGTCTGGCGGATTGGGGCGTTCAACAAAATGGTTCGGTCACGGGCTGGACGCCCAACACCGGCGTGCTTTCCACGCAGGAAGATCAAACCGGTTCCGGCGCGTTCAAGCTGACCCCCGGCTGGGGTGGGCAGGCTTACGATGCCGAAGCGATGTATGTGAACTGGGATGCCAACAAGTTGTATGTCGCCATCGCCACCGGCCATAACCCCAACACGGTCAACAATCCTCTCGGCAACAGCTACGCCGCCGGCGATATCGCCATCGATTTCGGCATCGACAGCAGCTGGGACTACGGCATCGAATTGCTGGGCAGCGCCAGCACGACCAGTGCGCATGTCTATAGCAATGTCAACTGGGCGTACGGCCTGTGGAAGGCCAACGGCGCTTATGTCGGCAGCCCGTATGGCAACAGCCTGACCGCAGATCACGCGCATCCGACTTCGATTCTTTCCGGTACCGACGAGGGTGCAGGCACGGTCGCCTACACCACTGCCGGCCAGAACAATTACGGGGTCAAGGCGACCGATCTGCACTATTTCTACGAAGTCGCCATCCCGCTGGCCGCATTCGGCAACGATTGGGGTGTCGGCACCCAGTTCAACATCCACTGGACGCAGAACTGCGCCAACGACGCGATTTCCGTGATGGGCATGATCGATTCCCGCGACCAGACCCAGGTTCCCGAACCCGCCACGCTGGCCCTGTTGCCCTTGGGCCTGCTCGGTCTGATCGCCCTGCGCCGCCGCAAGTTCGGTTAACGCAGCACCGCTTCGATTCGCTGCATCGCTTCCTGGATCCGTGCCTGGGAGGTGGTGTAAGCGAAGCGAACATTTCGGCTCGCCGCGTGCGAGCCGAAATCCGTTCCGGGCGTGATCGCCACGCCGGCTTCCAGCAACAACCGCTCGGTCAGTTCTTCTGCGGCCATACCGAAGCGACCGACATCGGCATAACAGTAGAAAGCGCCTTGCGGCGCGGTCTTCACCTCGAATCCGAGGCGCGCCAACTCCGGCAACAAAGCGTCGCGCCGCAAGTGCAACTCGCTCTTGCAGTCCTCCAGCAGCACGCGCGTATCGGCGCTCAGCGCAACCAATGCCGCATGCTGCGCCACGGTCGGCGGTGCAAGAAAGAGGTTCTGCGCCAATTTATCGACGCTCGCCAGCAGCGCCGCCGGCATCAACATCCAGCCCAGCCGCCAGCCGGTCATCAGGAAATACTTCGAGAAACTGTTGATCACCACGACGTCTTCGCCCATGCCGGCCGCGCTCGGCGGCGTGCTGTCATAGACCAGTTCGTGATAGATCTCGTCGACCAGCAGCCAGCCGTTGCGCGCCCGCACCTCGGCATGGATGGCGGCCAGTTCCTGCGCTGAAATCAGCGTGCCGGTCGGATTGCCCGGATTGGCCACCAGCACGCCGCGCGTGCGCGGCCCCCAGTGCCGCGCCACCGCTTCGGCGGTGAGTTGATAGCCCGTCTCGCAGCCGACCGGAATGCCGACCGCGCGCACTTCCAGCAAGCGTGCGAAATGCCGGTTGCAGGGATAGCCGGGATCGGCCAGCAGGATTTCGTCGCCCGGGTTGAACAACGCCGCCATAGCCAGCAGCAAGGCACCGGACGCGCCTGTCGTGACGCAGACGCGGCTGGGCGGCACCTCGACGCCATAACGTTCGCCGTAGTACGCCGCAATCGCCGTGCGCAACGCCGGCAAACCCAGCGCCGGCGTGTAATGCGTATGGCCGGCGCGCAGGGCGGCGATGCCGGCTTCGATCACCGGTGCCGGGGTGGCGAAATCCGGTTCGCCGATTTCCAGATGAATGATGTCGCGCCCGGCCGCTTCCAGTTCACGCGCCCGAGCCAGGATGGCCATGACGCGAAACGGCTCGATATCGTCGGCGCGCTGGGCGGGCTTCATCGCGGTCTGGCCTACAGATGTTCGGCGATGAATTCCCGCACGAAATGTTCCGGCTTGGCGCTATGGAAGCGCGCGCGTTCTTCGCCATCCTTGAACAGCAGAACGGTGGGAAACCCGCGCGCGCCGTAACGACCGGCCAGTTTCATGTTTTCGTCTTCATCGACTTCGACCTTGGCCAGTTTGACCTTGCCCTTGAATTCGGGCACGACCTTGGCCAGCACCGGCGTCAGGAAATGGCACGGGCCGCACCACTCGGCCCACAGATCGACCAGCACCAGATGCTGGTGCGAGGCTTCAATGACATCGCGCTCGAAATGATGCAGGTCGGTATCGAAGATGCACTGATCCTTGCAGGCTGCTTCGTGCTGATGATCATGGTGTTGCAACGTCATGGCGTTTCCATTCCTTCCAAAAAGGGCGCCAGCCGATCCATCGGATCCTGCCGGTAATACAGGCGCATCTGTTCATAAACCGCAGGATAGGTTTGCAGCAACACGTCCGGCGCTTCAAAAAAATATTCGGTCAACACGGCAAAGAATTCGGCTGGATTTTCCGATGCATAGGGGTCGATCTCGCCCTCTTCGCCCGCATCGACACGACGGCAAAAATCCTGGTAAGCCGTGTTGAACACCGTCGCCCAGGTGGCCACCGCCATGCCGGAATGCAGCACCGGCAAACCATCCACCGCGCCATTGCGCATATCCAGTTTGTGGGCGAATTCGTGGATCACCACGTTGTAGCCCTGACAATGGCCGGAAGCGGCGACATCGTCGAGCGACAGCACCAGCGGCCCGCCTTCCCAGGCCTCGCCGCTCAACGGCTGGCGCACCCGATGCACGATGCCGAAATCGTCGGTGACTTCACGATCGGGAATGAACTCACCGGGATACAGGATGATTTCGCGCCAGCCCCGGTAAGCCTGATAGCCCAGATGCAGGATCGGCAATACCGCCTGCAAGGCGATGGCGGCACGGGTCGGCGCATCCAGCACGGCACCGGAAACGGGGGTGAGGGTTTTGTCGGCCAGCAACTGCGCCGCCAGTTCGTGCAAGGCCGCTATTTCCGCTTCGCTCAGACCGGCGAAGACCGGCAGCGCCAGTGTCGGCGCCGCAGCCGCCAGCCAATCCGAATCCGCAGGCAAAACAATGCCGGCACGCTGGCCGGCATTGTTCGCCGCGGACCTGGAAAACAATTTGCTCCAGAATCCCGGCACAGAACCTCGCACACTCAGTCGTGTAAGCGATCAGCCTTCGCGGTTGGCCCGCTTGCGCTCGTGCTCTTTCAGGAAGCGTTTGCGGATGCGGATACTCTTCGGCGTGATTTCCACCAGTTCGTCGTCGGAGATGAATTCGACGGCGGCTTCCAGCGACATCAGGACCGGCGGCACCAGGCGCACGGCTTCGTCGGTACCGGAAGAACGCACGTTGGTGAGCTGCTTGCCCTTGATCGGATTGACCACCAGATCGTTGTCGCGGCTATGCACGCCGATGATGATGCCTTCATACAGCGGATCGTTGTGCTTGACGAACATGCGGCCGCGATCCTGCAACTTCCACAGCGCATAGGCGACCGCCGGGCCGTCTTCGCCGGAAATCAGCACGCCGTTGCGGCGCTCCGGCATGTCGGGACGGATCGGACCCCAGTCGTCGAACACGTGGCTCATGATGCCGGTACCGCGCGTCATGGTCATGAATTCGCCCTGGAAGCCGATCAGGCCGCGCGCGGGAATACGGTATTCCAGGCGCACCCGGCCCTGGCCGTCCGGCACCATGTCGAGCAAATCGCCACGACGGCGACCGATCTCTTCCATGATGGCGCCCTGATGTTCTTCTTCCACGTCGATGGTGAGCAGTTCGTACGGCTCCTGCTTTTCGCCATCCATCTCACGCGTGACCACGCGCGGACGGGAAACGGCCAGTTCGAAGCCTTCTCGCCGCATGTTCTCCAGCAGGATGGTCAGGTGCAGCTCGCCGCGACCGGAAACGATGAACACATCGGTGTCTTCCGTGTCTTCCACGCGCAGCGCGACGTTGACCAGCAGTTCTTTCTGGAGACGATCGCGGATGTTGCGGCTGGTGACGAACTTGCCTTCCTTGCCGGCGAACGGCGAGGTGTTGACCATGAAGTTCATGGTCAGGGTCGGCTCGTCGATGGCGATGACCGGCAGTGCTTCAGGCTGATCGATATCGGCGATGGTGGCGCCGATGGCAACGTGATCGATGCCGGAGATGATGATGATGTCGCCGGCTTCGGCTTCTTCCACCGGCACGCGATCAAGGCCGCGGAAACCGAGAATGGTGCCGATGCGGGCCTTTTCCTTGAACTCGTCGCCGAGCAGCACCATGACTTCCTGGTTCAGCTTCATGCGACCGCGCTGCACGCGGCCGACGCCGAGACGGCCGAGATACTTGGAGTAATCCAGCGCCGCGATCTGCATCTGCAGCGGCTCATCCGGGCTGCCGCTGGGCGGCGCGACATGTTTCAGGATGGTCTGATACATGGCTTCCATATCGGTCGACGGATTCTTCGCGTGTTCTTCCAGATCCAGCGTCGCCCAGCCTTGCAGCGCGGAAGCGTAAACCACCGGGAAATCCATCTGCTCATCGGTCGCGCCGAGCTTGTCGAACAGGTCGAACGTCTCGTTGATCGCCCATTCCGGACGGGCGCCGGGACGGTCGACCTTGTTCACCACGACGATGGGCTTCAAGCCGTGTTGCAGCGCCTTGCGGGTCACGAAACGGGTCTGCGGCATCGGGCCTTCGACCGCGTCGACCAGCAGCAGGCAACCATCGACCATGCCGAGCACGCGCTCGACTTCGCCGCCGAAGTCGGCGTGGCCGGGGGTATCGACGATGTTGATGCGATAACCCTGGTAGTCGATAGCGGTATTCTTGGCCAGAATGGTGATGCCCCGCTCCTTCTCCAGGTCGTTGGAATCCATCACGCGTTCAGTCACCTGCTGGTGAGCGGCATAGGTACCGGCTTGTTGCAGGAGTTTGTCGACCAGAGTGGTCTTGCCATGGTCGACGTGCGCGATGATGGCGATATTGCGAAGGGCGCGGGCCATTTGAGGTGTCCGTTCAGAAAAACGCAAGATTCTAACATTGCCGTCTTGCCATTACTTGACAGGAATAAAAGAAGAATGCGAAGCAGTGGGCCTATTTGCCCTTTTTCGCAACCGTCTTGGCTGCCGGACTGACCGCCAGATACTTCGCCAGTTCCCCGTTGCACAGTGTGCTCAACCGGCGATACGACTCCGGGCTGTCGATGAACGGATGGCGCAGCTCGCCCAGCGCCTGGTAGACGAAATTGAATTGCTGGAAGAAGCGGCTGCGGGCGCGGTTCTGGTTCAGCTGCCCGGTACGCTCGATGGCGTCGGTATCGAAAACGTCCTGGCTGAACTGGCGAATCTCGTCCGGCATCGCGCGCAACACTTCCAGGTCGTATTCCTGATGCTGCAACTCATGCCCGAGCACAAGTTGGTAAGCACAGGAATCTTGCGGCAGTTCCCTGGCGATGTAGATCAACGGCGCGGTCACGATGCGTGTGGTCGCCGCCAGACGCTGGCCCGGCACGGCGACCTCGCCGACGGTCAATTCGGTCTTGATCCGGTTCTGGAACAAGCCGACGCCGTGATCCGCCTTGAAGCCGCCCTTGGCCTGCGCAGCCGTGATCTCCTTGACGCTCTTGCTGTGATCGACCGACAGCGCACCATGCTCGATGACCACCCGATTGACGACGTCCCAGGCCGCGCCGGCATTGGCGCACAGCGCCAGCAGGGACATGGCGGCGAACAGGGAATATTGAACCGGGAGCATGGGGTCGAGCGCGGGCAAAGATTTCGCTTGGGCTATTATCCCGGCATATTCGTTCCGGCCGATCGCCCGTTTCAATGATCGGCTCGACCACCGCCAACCTGGAACTGGAGTCAACGCATGGCCAGTTGCTGCAACGACAAATCCTGCGCCCTCGACAAACTGCACGGGCGGCAGACTTCGACCCTGCGCATCGTTCTGACGATCAATGCGGCGATGTTCGTGGTGGAACTCAGCGCCGGCCTGCTGGCCGGTTCGGTCTCGCTTCTGGCCGATTCGCTGGACATGCTGGGCGATGCCCTGGTCTACGCCTTCAGCCTGTGGGTGGTCGGCCGCGGCCTGCTCTGGAAGTCGCGCGCGGCGCTGGCCAAGGCCGCGGTCATGGGGGCGTTCGGCCTGTTCGTCGCGGCGGAAGTGCTCTACAAACTGTTCGTGCCGCAGGTGCCCGCATACGAAGCGATGGGCGGCATCGGCTTGCTTGCGTTGATTGCCAACACCGTCTGCTTCGCGCTGTTGTGGCGCCATCGCGGCGAAGACATCAACATGCGCTCGGTCTGGCTGTGTTCGCGCAACGACCTGTACGCCAACACCGCCGTGCTGCTCGCCGCCGTCGCGGTATGGCAGACCGCCTCGCCCTGGCCGGACCTGATCGTCGGCACCGGCATCTGCGCCCTGTTTCTGCATTCCGCCTGGGACGTTGCGCGCGATGTCGGCCGCGAACGCCTCGCCCAGTTGCAGCGGCCGGCGGCGCACTGAAGCCGTTCAGTAACGGCAGTCATCGGCCCCCGTTTTCTTCCGCCAGCGCCAGCGTCGCCCACAGCGGCAAGTGGTCGGAAGCCTGGCGCGCCAGCGGCGTGCGATGCGCACCGATCGTTCTCAGACCCGTGCGCGGGTGCATCCAGATGCGGTCCAGCGCCAGCAGCGGCAGCGCGGCCGGCCAGGTGGCGAAGGCCGGCGTGGCGGCGAAATGGCGATGCAGCCAGCGCAACGGCCGGCCCCACAGGAACCATTCGTTGATATCCCCGATCAGCGCGGTGGGCAGATCCACTTCGGCCTGGCTCAGATAAGCGAGCAGCCGTTTCACCTGCAGACGCCGTTCCGACGGCATCAGGCCGAGGTGGGTGGCGATCACCCGCAGCCCCGCCGGCGGGCATTCCAGCACCACATCCAGCGCACCGCGCGGCTCTTGTCCGGGCACGCTCAAGTCGATGCTGCGGACGTTGCGTATCGCCAGCCGGGTAAACAGGGCGTTGCCGAACTGCCCCGCGTGCCGCAGCAAGGTCGGCCCCGGCACCACCCAACTGCCGAGCGACTCGGCATAGTGTTCGAGCAGATGCGGCGATTCGAGCGGATTCCATTGCAACTCCTGCACGGCCAACACCGCGGCATCCAGTTCGCGCAGCACGTTCAGGATGCGTTCCGGCGCGTAGCGGCCATCCATGCCGACGCCGCCATGCAGGTTGTAAGTCGCGATCTTGATGTTCATCTGACAGCATCCTTTCCACCCTTTTTGCAGCAAGAAGCGGGCCGAATACAACCGGGTCGCGCGCTGCAAATGAACGACTAGACTGGAATTCTGTAAGTCATAAAAAAGGAGGATTCGACCATGACTGCACGCGCTTCCAATATTGAAGACCTGAACCCCGACATCACCAGCGAGAAGCTGAGAGCGGATTTGAGAGCGGTGATGACGGATGCCGAGGATTTGCTGCATTACAGCGCCGTCCAGACCGGCGAAGTGGCCGGTGCGGCGCGCGTCAAACTGCAGGAGAACCTGAAGGCCGCGCGGGAACGCTTGATCGCGGCTGAAACAGCGCTGCTCGACAAGACGCGCGAAGCGGCCCGGGCGACCGATCTGTATGTGCACGAAAACCCCTGGAAGTCGATCGGGGTTGCCACCTCGATCGGCGTTATCGTCGGCATGCTGATCGCCCGACGGTAAAGCCGCATGGCTGCGCCCCAGCCAAGCGGCCTGATGATGTCATTGCGGCGACTGGCGGAAACGCTGGTCGCCATTGTGCAAACGCGCATCGAACTGCTCTCCGTCGAGGTTGAAGAGCAGTCGATGTGGCTGTGGCGGATGTTTGTGCTCGTCGCAGCACTGCAACTGTTTTCCGGGTTGGCCTTGTTGTGTTTCAGCGGCTGGCTGCTGTTGCTGTTCTGGGATAGCCATCCGGCGCTGACGATGGCCGCCCTGACGCTCCTCTACCTGCTTGCCGCCCTGCTTGCCTGGCGCGCGCTGCGCGCCAGCAGGCGTGCACGACCGCGGCTGTTCGAGACCAGCCTGGCGGAACTGGCACGCGACCGCGAACACCTCGCGCCACCGCCATGAACTCGCGCCAGACCGAATTGCTGCTGCGGCGCAAACAACTCCGCATCAAGATCGCCACCCAGCGCCTGCATATCGCCCAGATTGCGCAGCCCTGGCAGGAGCCGTTGCACAAGGCCGATCGCGTGCTCGACACGCTCCGTTCGTTGCGCCGGCATCCCGCGCTGCTGGCGGGGTTGGCAGGCATGGCGGGAATCCTGCTCTGGCGCCGGGGCGGACTGGCATCGTTGTCCAGAGTCGCCTTGCGGGCATGGGGCGCCTACCGCTCGCTTTCAGCATTTGCCCGCTGGCGCCGGCACTAGAGTGACGTCGGGAATTTAAACCACGCTGTAGGAGCGCCGGCTTCCAGCCGGCTTCGTCATTCCGATCAGACGAACAAGCCGGCTGGAAGCCGGCGCTCCCAACGACTGCGCTTTCGCTCGCTCAGCCCGTCGCCAGATAACGACAGCTTAAAACCTGCCTTGACAAAGACTTGGGGTAAACACCGGAAAAGTGTCGTGCAAGGCCGACATCCAGGCCTTGGCCGCAACCTCAAATAAAACGCAACCTATTGTTTATAAAAGAAACTCCAGCCTGGCACGGTTGATGCGCAAGGTTAGGCATCAACAAACAGGAATTGGAAGGAGGCCGAAAATGACGCGCCCAGGTAAGGTTGGTAGGAGCAGTTCCGCGCTGCGGCTATTCACCGTTTTATGCCTTGCCCTGGCAGCGACTGCCGGCGAAGTGGCGGTTGCGTCAGGCATGGAAGGGTTTCGTTTCAAGGACATGGATGGCAGAACGGTGCAGCTGGACAACTTTCGCGGCAAATGGCTGGTGGTCAACTTCTGGGCACACTGGTGCCCGCTGTGCTGGCCGGAAGTGCCCGCGTTGAATGCGCTGAACCAGCGCAAGGATGTCACCGTCATCGGGGTCGCGATGGACTATGGGCCCGACGAAATGGCGGTGCATCGGGCGATCAAGCGGCAGGGCATGCGCTACCAGACGCAGATCCTCGGCGGCAACCGCATCTCCGCCGATGCGGCCTACCATCAGGTCGGCCCGGTCAGCTTCTATCCGACCACTTATATCTTCAACCCGAAAGGCATACGCCATGCGCGCATCAACGGCCCGGTCAGCATCGAGCGCTTCCAGGCCGTGATCAACGACAGCCTGTGACGGATCGACGAGGAGGCAGCGCGATGAACTACACCATTGCCGTTTTTCTCTGGTTGGCGCTGCTCGCGCTTGCCTATCCCTACGTACGCCGCGTGAAGCACCCGCAGGAAAGAACCATGGCAGCCTATCTGCTGTTCGTGACGCTGTTTTCCGCGGTCGGCTCCGTGATTTTTCTGGTCCTTGCCTGGCTGATCGCGCAACTGGGTTCTGCCCGCCTGCTGCGTGAGCCATTCGGGTTTCTGGCCCTGTTGATCCTGGTCCTGCTGCCATCCTTCCTGATCGCCCGTTGGCAGATCCGGCGGCCGCCCTGGCAACGGCCAGAACCCAAGTGAGGCGCGCCGCGGCGCCTGCGTCATTCGCTCGGCTGTTCCTCGGCGGGCTTGGACGAGTCCGGTATGCCGTGCTTGTTCACCGGGTCGTCGGAGGTGGCGGGATCCTCATAGAAGCGTTCCCCCACGATGCCGGGAGATTCCATCGAGGTGCCCTGATACGGGCGTGGCTCCTGCGGCTGTTGCATCTGCCCGGTCGCGCTTGGCGGACACGGTTCGAGCGGGGAATTGGCGCCGTTGGCGGCCAGCGCGCCACCGCCAAGCAGCAAACTGCACAGTACGGTCATCGGTACGAAGAAAGTTTTCATGTCCGTTCTCCTTTGCCATTCAAGAGATGAAATGGCTTGCCGGAGATCCTCCGGCAAGTTCCCCTATGACCATGGCCGGCGGGCTTGGTTTGAAGCGTCGAATTGGCGAAATATTTAGGAGCGGGCTTTGCGGGCTTAGGTTACGAAACCGTCGCTTTCGTCGAGGTATGCGCGCGCTTGGCATGCGGCTTCCTGGCCAGTTCGCGCACCCGTGCGGCAATCGCCTGGCGGGAGATGCCGTGGCGATCGAGCAATTGCTCCGCCGTGCCGGAATGCGGCTCGCTGGTGACCGCCAGAAAATGCAGGTGCGCCGCCTCGCCGACCACCTTCGCCACCGCGTCGCCGAGGCCGCCGTCCAGCCAATGGTCTTCCACCACCAGAATGGCTTCGGTGTCCCTGGCGGCTTTGAGCAGCGTCGCGACATCGAGCGGTTTGACCGAATAGGCGTCGATCACCCGCACCGCGATGCCGTCCGCCAGCAGGCTGTCGTGCGCGGCCAGCGCCTCGTGCAGCGTGATGCCGGCCGCTACGATGGTGAACCGGTCCTTGCGGGAACTGCGCAGCAGCTTGCTGCCGCCGACTGTGAAGGTTTCGTCGGCTGCGTAGAGCAGCGCCGTTTTCGGGCGACTGGTGCGCAGGTAGACGATGCCCTCGGTCTCCGCCGCCAGTTCCGTCAGCCGCGCCGCGCTGACCGCATCGGACGGATACAGCACGGTGCTGCCCGGCAAGGCGCGGAACAGGGCGATATCCTCCAGCCCCATCTGCGACGGCCCGTCCTCGCCGATCGAAACGCCGGCGTGGCTGCCGCAGAACACCAGATGTTTCGGCCGGCTGTGCGCCGCCATGCGGATGAAATCGCCGGCGCGGGTAAGAAAGGCGGCGAAGCTGGAGACGAACGGAATCTTGCCCTCGGCGGCCAGGCCGAGCGCGACGCCGACCATGTTCTGCTCGGCGATCCAGCACTCGAAATAACGCTCGGGATACGCCTTGGCGAAAAACTCCGCGTAGGTCGAGTTCTTCACGTCGCCATCCAGCACGACGATAGCCGGGTTGTGTGCCCCCAGTTGCTGCAGGGCATGGCCGTATGCCTCGCGCGTGGCAACCTGTTGGTCGGCGGCATAGGCCAGCTTGAGCGGAGCCTTGTCGGCCTTGCCGGCCTTGGCGGCGCGGCGGCGCGGATGGCCGAGATGGCGTGGTTCTACCTGAAGCGGCGTCGGTGGCGTGTCTGCCGCCGCGCCGAGATCGGTCAGCGCCCAGTCCAGTTGCTCCCGGCTCACCGGCTTGCCGTGCCAGCCCTCGGCGTTCTCCAGAAAGGAGACGCCCTTGCCCTTGACGGTGCGCGCGACGATGGCGGTGGGGCCGCCGCTCCGGGCCGCTTCCAGCGCAGCCAGAATGGCGTCCATGTCATGGCCGTCGATCTCGCTGACGCGCCAGCCGAACGCCTTGAAGCGGCCGGCCAGCAACGCGGTGTCGTGGCCGCTGGGCGCCGGGCCGGACTGGCCGAGGCCGTTCGCATCGACGATGGCGACCAGGTGCTCCAGCCGGTGCAGGACGGCGAACTGAGCCGCCTCCCAGACCGAACCTTCGGCGCATTCGCCGTCGCCGAGCAGGCAATAGACGCGCGCATCGATGCCGTCCAGGCGGTCGGCCAGCGCCATGCCGTTGGCGGCGGACAAGCCCTGCCCGAGCGAACCGGTCGCCACCTTGACCCAGGCGTTGCCCGGCGTCGGGTGGCCCTCCAGGCTGCTGTCGAGCCGGCGCAGGCTCATCGGGTCTTCGCTCAGCGCGCCCGCTTCGGCCAGCGCGGCCCACAAAATGGGCGCGGCGTGCCCCTTGGACAGGACCAGGCGGTCGACATCGCGCGCCAGCGGCTGGCGCGGATCCCAACGCATTTCATGGAAGAACAAGGCCGCCACCAGATCCGCGCAGGACAGGCAGGAGGACGGATGCCCGGAACCGGCCGCGCTGGTCATCATCACCACCTGGCGGCGCAGGCTTTGCGCCACTTCCCGCAACGCTTTCGCCGCCTCGCGTTGCGGTGCGCTGCCGCCCTTCGCCGCGAGGGCGCGCAGCAGCGCATCGTAGGGATCGATGAATTTCTGCACGCCTTCGTTTTCGAGTTGCGCCGCGACCTGGGCGAAATCGATGCCCAGCGCCGCCAGATCGCGCATCGTCTGGCGGGCTTCCTTGACGCCCTGTTCCAGCGTCGCCGCCACCTCGCCGTGCTCGGCGAACGCGGCGATGGTCTCGTCCGGTAGCGTGTTGACGGTGTACGGCCCGATCAACGGTTCGACATACATGACATCGCGGTAGGCCGGATTTTTGGTGCTGGTGCTGGCCCACAGCACGCGCTGCACATGAGCGCCGAGGTCGGCCAGCATCTGCCAGCGTTCGCCGGAAAAGATCGCCTGGAAGCGGTGATAGGCCAGCTTGGCATTGGCGATGGCGGCCTGGCCGAGCAACTGCCGCGCCGCGGCATCGTGGCAGGTGCCGAAGCGCTGGGCGAGCAACTGGTCGATCAGCAGATCGATCCGGCTCAGGAAGAAGCTCGCCACCGAAGCCACATCGCGTAACGGCTTTGCCGCTTCCAGGCGCCGTTCCAGCGCGCGCAGATACGCCTTGGCCACCGCCTCGTAGGCAGCGACCGAAAACAGCAGCGTGATGTTGACCGGGATGCCCTCGAACAGGCACTGCTCGACCGCCGCGACGCCCGCCGCCGTGCCGGGAATCTTGATCAACAGGTTCGGCCGATCCACCGCCTTGAACAGGCGGCGCGCCTCGATCACGGTGGCCTCGGTGTCGTGCGCCAGATGCGGCGAAACCTCCAGGCTGACGAAGCCGTCGGCGCCACCCTCGCGGTCGAATACCGGCCGCAGGATGTCGCAAGCGTCGCGCACATCGGCCACCGCCAGCGCCTCGTAGACCTGCTCCGGCGAACCGCCGGCGTCGAACAACTGGCGGATGCGCGCGTCGTAGTCCGAACTGCCGGTGATCGCCTTGTGGAAGATGGCCGGGTTCGACGTGACGCCGCGCAAACCTTCCCCGCGCACGCGGCGCTCCAGTTCGCCGCCGGCGATCTTGCCGCGGGTCAGGTTGTCGAGCCAGTAGCTTTGGCCAAAGTCGATGAGTTGCAGCAACGGATTTGCAGGCATGGCCGTTTCCTCACGTTGTGTTGTAGGAGCGCCTTCCAAGGCGCGATCGCTCTGAGCATCGCCTGGACCAACATCTTCAAAGCTGACGCAGGAAGGCCACCAGATCCGCTTTTTCCTGCCGGTCGAGCTGCGTGCCGAGCACCAGATTGAAGAACTCCACGGTGTCCTCCAGCGTCAGCAAACGGTCGTCGTGCAGATAGGGCGGCGAGTCCTTGATGCCGCGCAGCGGGAAAGTCTTGATCGGCCCATCGGCGCTGGCCAGGCGGCCATTCACCAACTGCGGCTTGAAGAAGCGCTCGGTGCGCAGGTTGTGCATCAGGTTGTCGGTGTAATACGGCGGCAGATGGCAATTGGCGCACTGGCCCTTGCCGAAGAACACCGCCTGGCCGCGCAGTTCGGCCTCGCTCGCCTTGGCTGGATCGAGCCGGCCCAGCAGGTTGAGCTTGGGCGCCGGCGGGAAGTCGAGCAGCGCCTGGAACTCGCCCATGAAATGCACCTGGCTGCCGCGCTCCAGGATGTTGACGCCCTTCTTGGTGGCGGTCACCGGGTCGCCGTCGAAATAGGCGGCGCGTTGCTCGAACTCGGTGAAGTCCTCGACGCTCTTCAGCGCCCGCTGCGAACCGAACAGGCGCTGGATGTTGACGCCGCGCAGGCTGGGCGTGTCGATGCGATGGCGCAATTCCTGCGGCCGGATGTCGCCGACCAGATGCGTGGCGGCGTTGGTGTGGCCGTTGACGTGGCATTCGAAACACATGACGCCGCGACTTGCCGCCAGTGTGCGGCGATCCTCGGTCTGGTTGAACTGCTGCTGCGGAAACGGCGTCAACAGCAGGCGCAAACCCTCCAGCTGCTTCGGGTTGAGGATGCCGTTGAACAGCTCGTAGTAGTTCATGATGGTCAGCAACTGCCCCTTGGACACGTCGCCCAGATCCGGCCGCGTGGTCAGAAAGATGGGCGGCGGGAACTCGGGCAGGAAATGGTCGGGCAGGTCGAAGTCGAGGTCGAAGCGGGTCAGATCGCGCCCCTCCTGCTTCTTGATCTCATCGAGATGAAATTTCGGAAACACCATGCCGCCTTCGGCCTGGTTGGGATGCGGCAACGGCAGGAAACCCAGCGGCCACAGGTTGCCGGCGCGGATATCTTCTGGTGTGGACTGCGCCAGTTGTTCCCAGGTCACCCCGGCCGGCAAACGCACGCGCACCCCGGCCTGCACCGCTTTGCCGCGCGCCATGGTGACTTCCTGCACGGGCCGGTCGGCGAGGTCGTAGCGCTGTTCCAGCAAGACCTGCTGGCGCGCCATCACAGCCGGCTTGTCGGCCTGCATGCGCTTGACGGTGTCTTTGAAGTCCTCCTTGGCGACCACCGGCGAATAGCTCGAACGCGGCGCCTCGGCGCCGGCGGCTGCGACAAACCCGAGCAGCGCCACGCCGCACAGGGCCTTTCTGGCAAATTGATGGTGCATGTCGTGCCCTCCTCGTTGTTTTGGCTCGTCCGCGGCAGCGGCAGGCGTCCTTGAGTTCTAGACCCGTGCGGAGGGCGATGACATTGCGGTTTTCTTTAGCGCCGGATCGCGCCTTGGAAGGCGCTCCTACGGGCGGCGATGCGATGTTGTAGGAGCGCCTTCCAAGGCGCGATCCCGCCACACCAAAAATTGCGCCCGTCGTCGCCAAACGACACGCATGCCTAGGCTGCGCCCGATCCGCAGCCAGCTTGAACATAACGCATGCCTGCACTATCAAAGGCTTACCAGGATTTTCCAGCGAGCGGGCATGGATTCTGCATAAGCCCTGGCCCACTCGATGCACGCGGAGGTAAGCGGAGATGCAACGTTTATATTTCTTGATTCCCGATGCCGAAACGGCCAAGCGCGTCGTCGACGATCTGCTGCGCGTCGCCATCCCGGCCCACCACATTCATGTCGTGGCCAAGGATCACCATCTGTTGCGCGAACATGACATCCCTGAAGCCAGCCTGCTGCAGGAAACCGATATCGTGCCGGCAATCGAACGCGGCCTCGCTGCGGGCGGCGCCACCGGTCTGGTTGCCGGTCTGGTGGCGGTGACTTTTCCGCCGGCCGGACTGGTGCTCGGCGGCGGCGCGATTCTCGCGCTGACTGCGGCAGGTGCGGGTTTCGGCGCCGTAGTGGCGCCGATGCTGGGGATTTCGCTGCCGAACAGCAAACTCCAGCGCTTCGAACTCGCCATCGAGGCGGGCGAACTGCTGATGCTGGTCGACGTGCCCAGAGCGGATATCGACAGCATCGGCCAACTGATCCGCAACCTGCATCCGGAAGTCGATCTCGAAGGTACGCAGCCGGTGTTGCCACCGGCTGCGTGAGGCAGGCGCCCGCAAGGGAAGCCGTTTTTTCTGTGGAGGAGCAAACATGACAAGCGAAAAACAGCGTGACGCGGCCAGACACACCCGCCGTCGCCAGAAGCCCGGCAGCGCCGGCGAAGGCAACTATTTCCATGTCGGTGTGCTGCCCAGCACCGGCTTCAAGACATTCCGCACGCAGGACGTCGGCGAACCCGGCCACATTCAGCGCGTTGCCGGCAGGCGCGGCGACGGGACATGGGAAACCGTGAAATGGCTGATCGGCAAGGAGGACGCCCACATCGAGGACGATGAACTCATCCCGGACAGCGAGGAAGCGGAAAAACTGCTCGACGAGCTGGGCGCCGAACCCATCCACATCGAAGGCGACATTTTCGAGGCGAAGCGGCCTTCCGCCCATGCCCGCGCCGGCAAGACCAGCCACCCGAAAAGCCAGCCGTCACAGCACAAGTAGCCGCGCGACGGCGGTGTCGCAGTCAAGCGCCGGCGGCCATGCCGGCGGCCGGCTCGACACTTACGCCGCGCGGCGCCAGTTCGCCGTCACGCCGGAACCCGCGCCGGAACCCGCCGCCGCGCCGGCCGGTGAACGGGACGGGCCGTTGCTGTTCGTTGTGCAGCAACATGCGGCGCGGCAGCGGCATTACGACTTCCGGCTCGAACTGGATGGCGTGCTGAAATCGTGGGCGGTGCCGAAAGGCCCCGCACTCGATCCCGAGGTACGCCGTCTGGCGGTCGAGACGGAAGACCATCCGTTCGGCTACGCCTCCTTCGAGGGCGTCATTCCCGCCGGCCATTACGGCGCCGGCGAAGTCATCGTGTGGGATTGCGGCGCCTATGCGCCGGATGAGCACAACGCAGCGGACAACGCGACCTGGTGGCATGACCGGCATGCCGCCGAAGAGCGCGTGCGCGCGGCCCTGGCGGCAGGCAAGCTGAGCTTTTTCCTGCGCGGCGAGAAGCTGAAGGGCTCGTTCGCGCTGGTGCGTAGCGCAACCCCGAAGAACTGGTTGCTGATCAAACACCGCGACCGCTTCACCGCGCCGGCGCCGGACGATGCCGACCATTCCGTGCTGAGCGGCTTGACGCTGGATGAACTGAAGGCGGGCAGCGTCGCCGCCCGGCTTGATGCCTCACGGCTGGCGCCGAACGGGCCGCGCGAAGCAATGCCGGCGCGACTGGCGCCGATGCTGGCGGAGTTGGGCGAAGCGCCGTTCACGCATGCCGACTGGCTGTTCGAGCCGAAGCTCGACGGCTATCGCGTGCTGGCCTTCGTTGCCGCCGGCGCGGCCAGGTTGCGCTCGCGGCGCGGCCTCGATTTGACCGGCGTGTTCCCCGCCATCGCCGCCGAACTGGCGGCGCAGGCGGTCGACGGCATGCTGCTCGACGGCGAAATCGTCGCGTTCGACGCGGCCGGCAAACCGTCGTTCAACGCGCTGCAGAACCGCGCGCAATTGAAGACGTCGCGCGAAATCGCCGCCGCCGAACAGGCCACGCCGACGATTTTCTACGCCTTCGACCTGCTCCACTTCGCCGGCATCAACCTGCGCCCGGCGCCCTACGCGGAGCGCCGCCGCTACCTCGCGCAATGTCTGCTGCCGAGCGCCCACGTACAACTGGTGCACGCCACCGACGACGGCCTCGGCCTGTATCCGGCGGCGCTGGCCAACGGCTGCGAGGGCATCATGGCGAAGCGCCGCGACAGCCGCTACCTGGCCGGCCGCCGCTCGCCGGCGTGGCTGAAACTCAAGGCGACGCAAAGCGCCGAGTTCGTCATCGCCGGCCACACGCGCGGCAAGGGCGCGCGCGAACCGCTCGGCGCTCTGCTGCTCGGTTACTGGCGGGACGGAGAGCTGATCTATGCCGGCCATGTCGGCAGCGGGCTCGACGAGGCGACGCTGCGCCGCCTCCGGCAGGATTTCGCCGCGCTGGCGACGCCGGCGATGCCGTTCGCGCAGCAGCCGCCGCTGCATCGCGCCACCACCTGGCTACGGCCGCAACTGGTCGCCGAGATACGCTTTGCCGAATGGACGCCGGACGGCTACCTGCGCGCGCCGGTGTTCCTGCGCCTGCGCGACGATGTCGATGCCGGGCGCGTGCGCCGCACCGAGCAGCAGCCCCATCGCGCCCCGGCCGAACCCGCGCACGCCGAGGTAATGCGGCAACTGGACGACACGCGGCCGGCTTTCACACTGGCGCTCGGCCCGCACCGGATCCGGCTGACCCATCTCGACCGCGTCTACTGGCCGGCCGACGCCGCCCACGGCCGGCCGGCGCTGACCAAGCGCGATCTGCTGCGCTATTACACGCAGGTGTCGCCCTGGCTGTTGCCGCATGTCGCCGACCGGCCGCTAACCGTGATCCGGATGCCGGAAGGCATCGACGGCGAGCGCTTTTTCCAGAAACACTGGCCGCAACCGCTGCCGGAATTCGTCGAAACGGTCACGGTCTTCTCCGACAGCCGCAACGAGCGCCACGCCTATTTGCTCTGCAACAACCTGGCGACGCTGCTCTGGCTCGCCCAGGCCGGCGGCCTCGAATTGCATGTCTGGCATGCGCGCACGACGCCCAGCCCGGATGCTGCCGGGCACGGCACGGACTACGCCGCTTCGCTGGCGACGCTGCAAGCCTCGCGTCTCAACCATCCCGACTTTCTGCTGTTCGACCTCGACCCCTACATCTATTCCGGCCGGGAAGCCGCCGGCGCGGAACCCGAGTTCAACCCGGCCGCGTTCGAGAAGGGCAAGGAAGTGGCGTTTCATTTGCGGGAACTCCTGCAGGCCATGGCGCTCCAGCCATTGGTGAAGACCTCCGGCAAGACCGGGCTGCATATCTTCGTACCGATCGAGCGCACGCTGGATTTCACCGCCGTGCGCCAGGTTTGCGCGACGGTCGGCCAGCATCTGCTGCGCCAGCATCCGCACCTGATCACGCTGGATTGGCCGGTCGCCCAGCGCAGCGGTCGGATCTTCATCGATTGCAATATGAACGTGCGCGGCAAGACGCTGTGCGCCGCCTATTCGCCCAGGGGCTTGCCCGGCGCGCCGGTGTCGATGCCGTTGAGCTGGGACGAACTGGCGACGGCGCAACCGCTCGATTTCAGTCTGCACAACGTCGCCGCGCGGCTGGCGCAAACCGGCGACCGCTGGCGCGACGCGTTGGCGAAAAAGCAGAGCCTGGAAAAAGCGGTCGAGTAGGAGCGCCTTCCAAGGCGCGATTTGTACGCGATACGTTGAACCACATAAGGAGGTACCCACCATGGCAGCCCGCTCGCTCAGTTCCCTGACCGTTTCCTTCGGCCTCGTCGCCATCCCGGTCAAGCTCTATTCCGCCACCCAGTCCGGCGGCGCGATTTCGTTCAACCTGCTGCATACCTGCGGCTCCCGCCTGAAGCAGCAATACATCTGCGCCAACGAAGGCGTCGTGGTGCCGCGCGAAGAAATGGTGAAGGGCTACGAATTCGCCAAGGACCAGTTCGTCGTGTTCACGCCGGACGAGCTCAAGGCGCTGGAAGAAGCCGGCTCGCACGCGGTGGAGATCAGCGAATTCGTGCCGATCGAGTCGATCGATCCGGTCTATTTCGACAAAGCCTACTATCTCGCCCCCGACCGCGGCGGCGCCAAGCCCTATGCGCTGCTGACGCAGGCGCTGCGCGATTCGGCGCGCTGTGCGGTGGGCCGCTGGGCCAGTCGCGGCAAACAGTACATCGTCATGCTGCGCCCGGTCGCAGACGGCCTGGTCATGCAACAACTGCTCTATGCCAGCGAGGTGCGCCGGATCGACGAACTGGAGATCCCGTCGGCCGCGGTCAAGGACGCGGAACTGCAGCTGGCGCGGCAACTGATCGAGCAGCAGAGTTCCGCCGCCTTCGATCCCGCCGCCTACAGCGATGCGGTGCGCGAGCGCATCGAGGCCGCCGTGCAGAAGAAGGTGGAAGGCAAGGAAATCGCCCTGCCCGAACCGATACCCGGTGGTGGCGCCCAGGTGATCGACCTGATGCAGGCGCTGCGCGACAGCCTGCGCAAGAAAGGCAGCCCGGCCGCGGCTGAGGCGGCGCCCACCCGCAAACCGCCACGCCGGGCGGCGCCCACCGCGCCGGCGGCGGAGAGCGGACGCAAGGCCGGCAAGAAATAAATGCACCCATGCACCGCTACGGCCTCAGCGAAGTCGAGCAATTGCTGCGTCTGCCGCGCAGCGCGATCCGCCGCCTGGTCCAGGCCGGCTTTGTGGCGCCGACGCGCGGACCGCGCAACGCCTTGCGCTTCTCGTTCCAGGATCTGATCGTGCTGCGCACCGCGCGCGGCCTGATCGACGCAAAGCTGTCACCCCGCCGCATCGCCCGCGCGCTGCGCCAACTGCGTGACCAGTTGAGCGACGCCACGCCGCTGTCCGGGCTGAGCATCTGCGCGGAGGCCAACCGTGTCGTGGTCAAGCAGGGCGGCCAGCGCTGGCAGGTCGACTCCGGGCAATACCTGCTCGCCCTCGACGTGGACATCGCCGCCGGCGTATTGCGCGTCATGCCGCGCCCGCCGCCGGATGCCGAGGCCTGTTTCAGCCTGGCCATGACGCTGGAAGCGAACGATGCCCCAGCCGCGCTGGCGGCCTACCGACGCGCCCTCGCCGCCGATCCGGCGCATCTCGGCGCGGCGCTCAACCTGGGCCGCCTGCTGCACGAAGGCGGCCGCCTGGAAGACGCCGAGCGCGTCTACCGCGCCGCGCTGGCCAGCCACGCCGACGACGCCCTGCTGCGCTACAACCTCGGCGTGCTGCTGGAAGACATGAATCGCATCGAGGAAGCGGTACTGGCCTACGAGCGCGCCCTGCGCGACGACGCCGGCCTGGCCGATTGCCACTACAACCTGGCGCGCGCCTACGAATCCCTCGGCAAGCCCAGGCAAGCCATCCGCCATCTCGCGCAATACCGCCGCCTGGTAGGTGAAGACCGGGATTGAGCGGCGGGATCGCGCCTTGGAAGGCGCTCCTACGAAAAACGATCCGCGGGCCACATATCGCTCCTACGAAAACCGATGCGCTGTAGGAGCGCCTTCCAAGGCGCGATCCCCCTCCCCTACAGCCAGACCGCATCCCACAACGGATAGTCGCCCAACCGCCCGACCAGCCCGGCGCGCAGCGGATTGGCCACGACATAGCGGGCCACGCTTGCCACGTCCTCGTCCCGGCGCAGGACGTGGTCGTGATAGCCCTCCTGCCATAGCGGGTCGCCGCCGAGATCGTGGCGTGCCTTGATGCGGCGGGAGGTCCAGCCCTTCAGCGAGTCCATCAGCCGGGGCAGGTCGAATGCGCCGCCGAGGCCGAGCAGCCAATGGAAATGATCCGGCATCACCACGAAGGCAAGGGTTTCCGTATTTCCGGTCGCGTCATGATGGCGCATGGCGTTGACCAGCAGGCGTGCCAGTTCGAAGTCGGTGAACAGCGGGCGGCGGCGGTAGGTGACGCTGGTGACCAGATAGATCTGGCCCGGCCCGGAATGGCGCCCCTTGCGCAGATCGTGGCCGCGATGCGTGGTGTTCATGGAGGGTCCCTGTTCGAGTAAAAGCGCCTGCCGAGGCGCGATTTTTTTCGGATGATGCCTTGAACGATCGCGCCTTGGAAGGCGCTCCTACGCCCTCCCACCCGTAGGAGCGCCTTCCAAGGTGCGATCCCGCCGCGCTGAAAATCACGCCAATGCCAGCAAGCGTTGCGCCAGTTGCGGGGCTTTGCCGGCGTCTTCGTGCTTGAAGAATACGAAGGTGTCCTGCCATTTCGCTTGCTGGATGCGTTGCGCCCACGCCGCCAGTTCGGCGTCGCCGTAGTCGGCTCGCCGCAGGCGCAGGTAGCCCCAATCGGCGGTCGCCGCGAAGGGTACGGCCAAGTCGCTTTCCGCGTCGGCGATGCACAGCGCGGCGCGATGTTCGTGCAACAGGCCGAACACTTCCTCGTCGAACCAGGACGCGTGGCGAAACTCAAAGGCGGCGCAGCACGTTGGCGGCAGCAAGGCGAGAAAGGCGCGCAGCCGCGCCGCATCCTTTTTCAGGAACGGCGGCAGTTGAAACAGCAGCGGACCCAGCCGGTCCTGCAGCGTGCCGGCGACTGCGAGCAGATGGGCTACGGCGGCGTCGGCATCCTGCAGGCGCTGGCGGTGTGTGATGCTTTGCGGCGCCTTCAGCGCGAACTTGAAATCGGCCGGCACCTGCTCCGCCCATGCCGCCAGGACCGTTGCGTTCGGCATACGGTAGAAGGTGTTGTTGATTTCGACCGCGCGCAAACGCGTGGCGTAATGGCGCAGCATGTCTCTTTCCGGCAGATCCGGCGGATAGAAGCGGCCTTTCCACGCCTTGTAGGCGTAGCCGCTGCTGCCGACGTAGAGGCTCATGTGCCGTCCGGCGGGCGCCGCCGCCGATACCACCAGCGCACCGCCAGGAACGCGGCCAGCAATACCGCCATGAGCAGGACGATGAGGCCGTAACTGACGTTGGCCGGATCGCGCAACGCGGTGTCCAGTTGGCCGCCGAGCAAGGTGGCGGCGAGCGTGCCGGGCAGCATGCCGATGGCGGTGCCGAGGACGTAGTGGCGCAGGCGGATGCGCGCCGCGCCGGCCACCATGTTGACCACGATGAACGGCGCGACCGGAATCACCCGCACCGCGATCATCGAGATCAGGCCGCGCCGGCGCAGTTCGCGGCTGAGCCGGTTCAGGCGGACGCCGGCGATGCGGCGGATCGTGTCGCGGCTGGGAATGCGGCCGCCGTAATAGGTCAGCAGCGCGGCGGCGAGGATGCCCAGCATGGCATAGACGAAGCCTTCGGCCGGGCCGAACGCCACCACCGCCGCCAGCGTGATCAGCGTGCGCGGGAACATGGTGCAGGTGGCCAGCGTGTAAGCCGCCATGACCAGCAGCGGCCCCATCGGGTCGGCGGCCAGCGCGCCGGCCCAGCCCATCACGGATTGCGGCGTCACATAGCTGGCCAGCGGCGTCCAGCGCCACAGCGAGAACAGGCCGACCAGCAGGGTCAGCACCGCCAGCGGCCAGGCGAGGACATGGCCGGACTGCATCACGGTGACATCCGGCGCGAACTGTTCGATCAGCTTCTCCGCCGCGACCGGCCGCTCGATGTCGAGCAATTCCACGATCGGCGCCAACGAAGCCGGCCATTCACTCTCCTCCGGCAAGGCGACCAGGCGGCGCTCGCCATGGCTGAGCGCGGCAATCGCGGCGGCGGCCGAATCCGTGCCGGCCAGTGCTGCCGCGACCTGCTCCGGGGTGACGTCGAGGTGCTCGGCCAGCAGCCGGTTGCGCAAGCCGGCAATGGCGCTGCGCACGCCGTCGTCGCCGGCCGCGACGCAGATGTCGCACTCGGTATCCAGGCCCATCGAGCGGTTGTTCAGGTTGGCCGAGCCGATGCGGGCGAGTGCGTCGTCGACGATGCACAGCTTGGCATGCACGTTGATGCAGCGCGCCTGCAGGCCGGCCACCACCGGGTAGTACACATGCAAGCGGCCGTGGTTGTCGGCCTGACGCAAGCGCGTCAGCAACAGCGCGCGCAGCGCGCCCATGGTCGGCCCCTCCAGCCAGCCGTCGGGCGACCGGCGCAGCACCATGACGATGTCCGGACAGTCCGGCTGTTGCAGCCGCGCCGCAATCGCGTCGCCGATGCGCTGGGCGGAAAAGTACTGGTTTTCGATGTAGATCAGCCGTTTGGCGCTGGCGATCATGTCGACATAGAGCGTCTCCACCTCGCGCACCTCGGGCCGGCCGAGGTAAGCCGGATCGGTACGCGCAATGGCGACGTCGACCTGTTCGATTTCTACCGGCAGCCCCCGCGGCCAGGCATCGTTGCGGCTTTCCAGCGGCTTCAGTTCTTCGCCGGTGGCGCGCCGCCAGCGCTCGCGGGCCAACTCGCCGATGACGCCGGCGGCCTCCCCATCGAGCGCGATCATGACGTCGTGCACCGGCGGATACGACAGGGCAGGCGTCTTCGTGGCCCGGCGCGGGTCGTCGGCGCAATGCTCGGGCGTGTCCCAACGGCCGCTGGCAAGGTCGATGCCGCCGACGAAGGCAACGACATCGTCGATCACCACGATCTTCTGATGCTGCGAACCGCCGACCGGGAAATTGCGGTCGTAGCGCAGCTGGATGCGGTGGCGCGGTTGCCAGCCGAGGCCGAACAGCGGCGGTGTTTCCCGGTCCATCGCGTAGATCATCGGAAAGTCCCAGACCAGGATGCGGATGCGCAGGCCACGCCGGCGGCGGACCAGTTCGTCCAGGAAATCGCCCAGCAGGACCGGCAACCCGGCGCGCGGCGGCGCCGCGTCGCCGCACCACAGACGCGTGCGGCTGTTGAAATCCCAGCCCACGATCAGGATCGATTCGCGCGCCTGCAGCGCCGCCCGGGCAAAGGCGTCGAAGTAAGCGGCGGCGTCGACCAGGAAGGCGACGCGATCGGCGCGAACCTGCCGCCAGCAGTTTTTTCCTTCAACCAGTATGTTCATGCCGAAAGAAAAGCAGGTTGCGTGCCGTGTCGCGGCCTTCCGCCTGGCACGCAATGTGCGTCTGGACAGGCACAGCCCGTCACGGGCTGAGTTCACTGGCGCGGCAGCCGCCGCGTTCCGACTCTCCAGGCACATAGGAGGCCGATCATGTTTTCCTGGGCTCTGACATTCTTCATCGTCGCCATCATCGCCGCCCTGTTCGGATTTACCGGCATTGCCGGAACGCTGACCTGGGCCGCGCAGGTGTTGTTCGTGGTCGGATTGATTCTGGCCATCCTGTTCTACGTCACCGGCCGCCGGCCGCCGCTCTAAGCGGCTGCCGATCCAGGCCCGCAGCAGGCTGTCGCAAGGCGGCGACAGGGTTTTAAAGCGCAAACAAGGACTTGCCCGTTCGCGCTCAATCTGTCGCCGCATAGCGACGAAACCACCGGAACTACGCGGAATCACATCATGGCAGCGCAGCGCAACGAGCCGTCTGCAAAAGCCGAGGCCAAAGCGATTGTGCTGATGACCGGGGTGAACGGCTTCCTCGGCCGCGCGCTGAGCGAGGTTTTGGCGCGGGATTACCAGGTAGTCGGCCTGGATCGCAAGGCGAACTGCCCGCCGTCGGTGGCTTGCGTGGCCTGCGATCTCACCGCCGATGACAGCGTCGAGCAGGCGCTACGACAGGTGCGCGACCAGCATGGCGCGCGCATCGCAGCGGTGCTGCATCTGGCCGGCTATTTCGATTTCAGCGGCGAACCCAACCCGCTCTATCGGGCGGTCAACGTCGAGGGCACCCGCCGCCTGTTGCAGCACCTGCAAGGCTTGCAGGTCGAGCAGTTCATCTATGCCAGCACCATGCTGGTCCATGCCCCCACCGAGCCGGGCGTGGCGATCAGCGAAACGTCGCCGCTGCAGCCGAAGTGGGCCTATCCGCAATCGAAATGGCAGACCGAGCAAGTCGTCGAGCAGCAGCACGGCAGCATCCCCTATGTCCTGCTGCGCGTGGCCGGCGTCTATACCGAGCGCATCCTGCCGCCGACGCTGGCGCAGCAGATGCGCTGGATCTACGAGCGCCAGTTCAACAGCCGGGTGTTTCCCGGCGACACCTCGCACGGCCAGTCCTTTTTGCACATCGACGATCTGATCGACGCGCTGCTGCGCACGATCGAGCGTCGCGCCGCGTTGCCGGCCGAGCTGACGCTGCTGCTGGGCGAGCCGGCCAGCCTGAGCTATGAAGCCTTGCAGAACCAGATGGGCATGCTGATCCACGGCGAGCTCTGGGATACCGATACGCTGCCGAAGCCGCTGGCCAAGCTGAGCGCCCGGCTGCGCCAGAAACTGGAACCGGTGGTGCCGGATGCCATCGACCAGGGCGAACTGCCCTTCGTCAAACCGTTCATGGTGGAACTGGCCGCCGACCATTACGAACTGGACATCGCGCGCGCCCGGCAATGGCTGGACTGGCAGCCGCGCCACGCGTTGCGCGACATGCTGCCGAAGATCATCGCGGGACTGCGCGCGGACCCGCTGGGCTGGTATCGGGCCAACAAGATCGCGCCGCCGGAATGGCTGCAGACCATCGCCGCCCAGCCGCGGCCGGCCGACCAGTTGCTGGAAGATTACGACCGCTCGTTGCGCGCCCAGCACAGCGAGAGCCTGTGGGCGCATTTCCTCAATATCGGGGTTGGCGCCTGGCTGCTGACCAGCCCGGCCATCCTCGGCTTCAGCGAGCCGACACTGATCGCCAACGATCTCGTCGCCGGGCTGCTGGTCGTCCTGTTCAGCGCCCTGTCGATCTCGCGCCACATGGCCTGGGCACGCTTCGCCAACGCGCTGGTCGGGCTGTGGCTGCTGTTCGCGCCGCTGCTGTTCTGGACCGCGTCGGCGGCGGCGTATCTGAACGACACGCTGCTCGGCACCCTGGTCATCGCGCTGGCGATGCTGGTGCGGCCGACGCCGGGGGTCGGCATTGCGGCGGCGATGACCGGACCGGACATTCCGCCGGGCTGGGATTTCAGCCCGTCGTCCTGGCTGCAGCGCATTCCGATCATTGCGCTGGCCTTCGTCGGCCTGTTCATCTCGCGTTACCTCGCCGCGTTTCAGCTCGGCCACAGCGACAGCGTCTGGGATCCGTTCTTCCTCGACGGCAGCGCGCGGATCATCACTTCCGAAGTGTCGCAGGCCTGGCCGGTGCCGGACGCCGGCGTCGGCGCGCTGGCCTATGTGCTGGAAATTCTCACCGGCATCATCGGCGGCCGCGCCCGCTGGCGCAGCATGCCCTGGCTGGTGTTGCTGTTCGGGCTGCTGATCGTGCCGCTCGGCGCGGTAAGCATTTTCTTCATCGTCATCCAGCCCATCGTCATCGGCACATGGTGCACGCTATGCCTGGTCGCGGCGCTGGCCATGCTGCTGCAGATCCCGTACTCGATGGACGAGCTGGTCGCCTGCGGCCAGTTCCTGCGCGAGCAGCGGCGCCTGGGCAAGTCCGTGCTGCTGGCGATCCTGCGCGGCGACACCCTGGCCGGCGGCCGCCAAAGCGGGCCGGACGACTTCGCACGGCCGCCGCGGCAAGTGCTTGCGGAAATGCTCGGTGGCGGCGTCAACCTGCCCTGGTCGCTCGCCGTTTCGATGGCGCTGGGGGTCTGGCTGATGTGCACGCGCCTGATCTTCGGCACACAAGGCGCGCAGGCCGACAGCGACCACCTGATCGGCGCCCTGGTCATCACGGTCGCGGTCAGCGCCATGGCGGAAACCATGCGTCCGCTTCGCTTCCTCAACCTGATGCTGGCCGTCGCCCTGATGTTCGCGCCCTGGATGTTCGATGGCGGCAGCCTGCTGGCCGACCTGGCCGGCGTCGCCGCGAGCATCCTGCTGATTCTGTTGACGCTGCCGCGCGGCCGCATCGTCGGCCATTACGGCGGCTGGAACCGCTACCTGGTGTGACGGAGGCCAGGCGTTGCCATGACCCCCAACCGGAACCCGCAGATACCACGCACGCCGCGCTTCGTTCTGCTCGGCCTGTTCGTGCTGGCCTGTCTGTACACGCTGTATTTCGCCCGCCCCATTCTGTTGCCGGTGGTCATGGCGCTGCTGTTGAGCTGGATTCTGGCCCCGGCCGTGCGCCATTTGCAGCGACTGCACCTGCCGCCGGCCTGGGGCGCCGGCCTCGTCGTGGGCGCCCTGGTGGCCGCGCTGGGCTATGGCACGGCGGCGCTGATCGAACCGGCCAGCACCTGGATCGATCAGGCGCCGCGCCTGCTGCACCAGATCGATAACAAGCTGCGCGGCATCCGGGAATCGGTGGAAGTGGTCGCCCAGATCGCCGAGAAGGCGGAAGAGATCGCCGGCCAGGAAAACGGCACCGTCGTGGCGCAGCCCGGTTTGATCAGCCGCAGCGTGACCGCGGCGCCGCTCTTCCTGGTCTCGCTGATCTCGACCGTGATCCTGCTCTATCTGTTGCTCGCCTATGGCGGGCCGCTGACGCGCCGACTCGTGCGCATGATGCCCAGCGCGGCAGAGCGGCGCGGCGCCATCGAAGTCGCCCGCAACTTCCAGGCCGACATCGCGCGTTACCTGTTCCTGATGACCGCGCTGAGCGTCGGCATGGGCGTCGTGTCCGGACTCGCCATGTACTGGCTGGACATGCCGAACCCCGTCCTCTGGGCCGTGCTGGTTGGCGTGCTCAACCTGGTGCCTTACCTCGGCGCGGTGCTCAGCCTGATCATCCTGACGCCGGTCGCCCTCCTCAGCATCGAGCCGTTGAGCCAGGCGCTGCTGGTGCCGGCGGTGTTCATTGGCCTCAACATCCTCGAAGGCGAACTGCTCACCCCCATCGTCATCGGCAAATATTTCACGCTGAACCCCATCGTCGTCTTCCTCAGCATTCTGTTCTGGGGCTGGCTATGGGGCGCGGTCGGCGCCCTGGTCGCGGTTCCCATGCTGGTCAGCTTCCGCATTTTCTGCGTCCATGTCCCGGCCTTGCGGCCGCTCTGCGAACTGGTCAGTTGCGCGCCCGGCAACGCTGTCGCCTTACAACGACACAGCGCTCCACCTCCAAGTCAAGATGGAACGCTAACCGATTGATTTGCGATTAAAAAAGGCTCAGTTCGCGAGCAGTGATAGGCTCATGCCATGAGCCCATAGTGGCCCCACGCCACCCTGCAATAACCCCATGAATTCAATGCTTTGCCAGCATCACCAAGTCACCCGATGGGGCGGCACTGTCGCCTGGAGACGACGCTTTCGCCGCACCGAAACCATATTTCTCTTGGGTTCCCGCCGCAGCGATTTAGGATAAGAGCATGAACAAAACATTCTTGATTGCCTCGCTGGCCATTTTGTCCGGCCTGCTTGGGTGCCAACGAGAGGAAGCGGACGCCAGATCCGGGCTCGATGCGCCGCGCGTGATTGCGATGGTGCAATTGACCGATGTGGATCGCAACACGGTTCGCGGCTTTCAGGAAGCCATGGCGAAGCTGGGTTATCGGGAAGGGAAAAATGTTGTCTACCTTTCCTTGCCGCCCGCCGGCAGCGCCGACAAGCTGGAGGGGATCGTGCGCGCCCATCTCGCGCGCAAACCCGACTTGTTCCTCGTCTCCAGCACCCCCGCCACGCAGGCGGTCAAGCGTCTCACCGAAGCAAGCGGCGCACCGCCGGTCGTCTTCGCGCCGGTCAACGATCCGCTCGGCGCCGGCATCGTCGCCGATCTCAAACATCCTGGCGGCCATATCACCGGCATCCGTTTGCCCACCGGCGACGATCTGCGCCTGCAATGGCTGACGCGCATCGCGCCGCAGGTCAAGCGGGTTTACCTGCCCTACACCGCCGACGACAAGAGCGCGCTGACCAGTGTGCAACAGGCCACCGAGGCGGCGGCCAAACTCGGCCTGGAACTGGTGACGAAGCCCATCCCGGCGGGGAGTTCGATCGACGCCGCGATCGCCGCGGTGCCGGCCGACGTCGGCGCCATCTTCCTGCCCCGCGACAGCCGGGTGGAGGCCGCCATCGCCGAATTCGTCGCCCTCGCCGGGAAACGCCGCCTGATCATCTCCGCTCCCAGCCGCATTCAGGTAGAAGCCGGCGCACTGTTCAGTTATGGCTTCGTGCATCACGATATCGGCCGCCAGGCGGCGCGATTGGCGGACCAGATTCTGAAAGGCATGGCCGCGGGAGACTTGCCGGTGGAAATGGCCGAGAACAGCCTGAGCATCAACCTGGTCACCGCGCACAAGTTGGGGCTGCGCGTCCCCGATGACGTCCTGCTCCAGGCCGACCATGTGATTCGCGAATAGCCATGCCCAAGAATTCCATCCGTCGTCGCCTGCAATATGCCTTCATGGGGTTGGCCACGTTGCCGGTCGTGCTGACCAGCATCGGACTGGGCTGGCGCAACTACGAGAACCATCTCGACGAAGCCTACTCGCGCCAGCAGGAACTGGCGCGCCGGGTCGCCGTCCAGGTGCAGGCGGTGCTGCAACACCGCGAATCAGAACTCGAGAACGGCCTCCATGTCAGCGATTTCGTCCAGCTCGGGCAAGAGGCGCGGATAAGGGTTGCAACCCGCCTGCTGGCGGCACGCGATCACTTCCGTGAAATCCATTATTTCGATCGATCCGGCAAGGAGATACTGCATCTCTCCAATGTCCGCCTGCTCGCTTCCAGCCAACTCGAACATCCCAGCGACATCAGTGAATTCCGGATTGCAGCGCAAACCGGCAAGCCCTATTACGGCCGCGTCTATCAAAACGCCAGCGACAACGAACCGTTGATGTTGCTGAGCATCCCGGCCAAGGACGCACGTAGCGGTGAGATCGATGGCGTGCTGGTGGCGGAAGTGCGCTACAAGCCGGTCTGGCAGACCATTGCCGAACTCCAACTGGAACCGGGCGAGGAAGTCTATCTGCTCGATCAGGACGGCCATGTCATCGCGCATCGCAATCCCTCCGTCGTCCTGCGGGGAAGCCAGCTGCAACTGCTGCCGGGCGTCAGGCGCCAGGCCGGCCTGCAGGGCAACTCGGCCTTTCTTGCCGCGCAAACCTTCGAGCGCGGGCAACAGTCCTTCCGGGTGGTGGCCGAGCGGGATGCCGAACGGGCGCTGGCCGCGGCATTCGACGACGTCAAGCTGGCCGTCGCGATCCTGCTGCTGACCCTGGCGGCCGCGCTCGCCATCCTGATCCCGCTGACCCGGCGCATCACCCGCCCGGTGATCGCCGTCGCCGCCGCCGCGCGGGCGATCCATGATGGCGATCTGCGGCAGCGCGTACGCGTGGAGAGCGATGACGAAATCGGCGAACTGGCGCTCGCCTTCAACAGCATGACCGGACGCCTGAGCGCGTCGCTGCATAAGCTCGAAAACGAAGTCGAGGCACGCGCACGCGCCCAGTCGGCGCTGGAAAAACTCAATCATTCCTATCTCGCCTTGAGCACCACCAGTCAGGCGATCGCCAGCGCCACCAACGAACAGCAACTGCTCGACGAAGCCTGCCGCATCGTGCGCGAAGACTGCGGCTATCTGCTGGTGTGGATCGGCCTGGCCGAACATGATGCGGCGAAGAGCGTGCGGCCGGTGGCCGAAGCGGGCTACGAAGACGGCTACCTGGCTTCAGTAGACATCACCTGGAACGACTGTGAGCGCGGCCGCGGCCCGACCGGCACAGCGATCCGCGAGCGCCGCGCCGTGGTGAACCGCGACATGCTCAACAACCCGGCCTTCGCCCCCTGGCGCGCACAGGCCTTGAAACGGGGCTACGCCTCTTCCGCCGCGTTCCCGCTGGAGTCGCGCGATGTGGTTTTCGGCGCGCTGATGGTCTACGCCGACCACCCCCATGCGTTCTTCGATGACGAAATCGAACTGCTCACCAAACTGGCGGGGAACATCGGATTCGGCATCGCCAAACTGCGCAGCGAGGCGGCGCGGGCAGAAGCGGTAGAAGATCTGGCGCGCAACAAGGTGCTGTTCCAGACCGTCACCGAATTCGCCACCGACTGGTCTTACTGGCGCGACGAGGATCGCGGCCCGTTTCGTTATGTGTCGCCGACCTGCCTGGCCGTCACCGGCTATACGGCCGAGGAGTTCCAGGCCAATCCCAACCTGCTCGACAACATCCTCCATCCCGAGGATCGCGCACATTGGGATGCGCATCTGCGGCAAACGGAAGAAACCGGCCCGCATGAACCGGACGAATACCGCATCGTCACCAAGTCCGGCGAGATCCGCTGGATCAGCCACACCTGCCGCCCGGTCATCCTCGGCGATGGCGCCCACATGGGGCGGCGCGGCTCAAACCAGGACATCACCGCCCGCAAGCTGGCCGAAACCGAACTCGCGCAATACCGCGACCATCTCGAACAACTGGTGGAATTGCGCACGGCCGATCTCAGCATCGCCAAGGCCATGGCCGAGTCGGCCAACCAGGCCAAGAGCATCTTCCTGGCCAACATGAGCCACGAAATCCGCACGCCGATGAATGCCATTCTCGGGCTGTCGCATCTGTTGCGGGTCCAGGCGACGCCGGAGCAGGCCGAACGACTGGACAAGATCAACGATGCCGGACGCCACCTGCTGTCGATCATCAACGACATCCTGGACCTGTCCAAGATCGAAGCCGGCAAGCTGCAACTGGAGCGGAGCGATTTCGCCCTGGGCGCGGTGCTGGACCACGTCAATTCCCTGATTGCCGATGCGGCGCGCGCCAAAGGGCTAAGGGTGACGGTGGATGGCGACGCCGTCCCGATCTGGTTGCGCGGTGACCAGATGCGGTTGCGCCAGGCCTTGCTCAACTATGCCGGCAATGCCCTGAAATTCACCGAGCGAGGTTCCATCGCCCTGCGCGCCAGATTGCTGGAAACCCAGGGCGATGAATTGCTGGTGCGTTTCGAGGTTACGGATACCGGCATCGGCATCCCGCCCGAAAAGATGGACCAGTTGTTCAAGGCCTTCGAACAGGCTGACAGCTCGACCACGCGCAAATATGGCGGCACCGGCCTCGGCCTGGTCATCACCCGCAAGCTGGCAGTACTGATGGGCGGAGAAGTCGGCGCCGAAAGCACGCCGGGCGCCGGCAGCACCTTCTGGTTCACCGCCCGGCTGCAACGCGGTCACGGCAGCATGCCCGCCATACCCTCGGCGGCAACGCTGGACGCCGAGGCCGAGTTGCGTCGATATCACGCCGGTGCCCGCATCCTGCTGGCGGAGGACAATGCCATCAACCGCGAAGTGGCGCTGGAACTGCTGCATGGCGCGGGGCTCGCCGTTGAAACTGCAATCGATGGCCTGGAGGCGCTGGAGAAGGCAAAACAGCGTCCCTACGACCTGATCCTGATGGACATCCAGATGCCCAACATGAACGGGCTGGAAGCCACGCGCGCCATACGTGAACAGCCAGGCGGGCAATCGATTCCGATCCTGGCGATGACCGCCAACGCCTTCGATGAAGACCGCCGCACCTGTCAGGCCGCGGGCATGAATGACTTCATCGCCAAACCGGTCGATCCCGACGCGCTCTACGCGACCCTGCTGAAATGGCTGCCGGCGCGTGAGCCCGCCGCGAGCATCGCCCCGAACTACGCGCTTGCGCAATCCCGCCCAAGCGGCACCGACGCGTTACTGGCCAGACTGGCCAGCGTCTCGGGTCTCAATGTGACTCGCGGCCTGACGGCCCTGCGCGGCAATACCGGCAAATACCTGGAACTGCTGCACCGGTTTGTCGCAAACCACGCCGACGACATGCAGCGGTTCACCGCAAGCGTGGTCGAGGGCGACCGCGTCAGCGCGCTGCGCCATGCCCACACGCTCAAGGGCGCCGCGGCCACGCTGGGCGCGGAGCGTCTGGCTGAGAAGGCGCAACAGCTGGAAACAACTTTACGGTCAAGCCCGGACAGCGCCGAATTGAATGGGAATATGGAAGCCGTCCGTCGCGAATTGGCGGCCTTGTCCGCGGCACTGCCGGCGTTGCCACCCTCGACTGCGCCGACAGACGTCCCTCCTTCCGATCCGGCCACACTAAAAATCATCCTCGACCAACTCGAGACCTTTCTGGCGCAGAGCGACAGCGCCGCCGGCCCCCTGTTCCGGCTACACGCCGGGCAATTGCGCGCCGCGCTGGGACCACGCTGCGCAGAACTTGCCGAACAGATCGCGGTACTGGATCTTGAGGCGGCGGAACACACATTGCATGCCCTGCGGCAAGGGGAGTCGGGGCGGAACGGCTAGTGTGGAAGGCGTCTGGGAGCGCCGGCTTCCAGCCGGCTCGTTCGTCTGATCAAAATACGAAGCCGGCTGGAAGCCGGCGCTCCAACTGATGGCCGGCCTGCGCCTGGTCCTTGGTGTCAAAGTCAAAGCCGGCAACGAACACACCGGCAGCCACAGCTTGCCCAGGCTCCTGCAAGTCCTGCACGCTGAACCCCATCGTCGTCTTCCTCAGCATTCTGTTCTGGGGCTGGCTATGGGGCGCGGTCGGCGCCCTGGTCGCGGTTCCCATGCTGGTCAGCTTCCGCATTTTCTGCGTCCATGTCCCGGCCTTGCAGCCGCTTGGCGAACTGGTCAGTTGCGCGCCCGGCAACAGCGTCGCCATGCAACGACGCAGCGATCCGAATCGCTCCCGAGAAGGAAACCTAACCGATTGATTTGTTTGCACAAATAGATCAGGCACAAGAGATGCTTGGATATCGGCGTCAGCGCCACGATGCATTGCTGACAGCGGTTTTCAACCTAAACCAAGGAGAAAAACATGACTCGACTGATGGCATTACTCACCTTGATCCTGTTCGCCGGACTGACCGGTTGCAACACCATGGAAGGTGTCGGCAAGGATATCGAACGGGGCGGCGAAAAACTTCAGGGCAGCGCACAGGACACGAAGCAGAACATGTAGATACATAGCATCTGATCGCGCCTTGGAAGGCGCTCCTACGCGATGCGGAAACGTCACGCATAGAAGCGCCTTCCAAGGCGCGATTTGCGACGGGCTGCGGCAAGCTTCGCCGCCCCGTCGCTGCGGTGTATCAGTGGATGTCGCCGGTCGCCCAGCTCAGATCCGCCACCGAAGGCCAGTTTTCCTTATCGAACCCCTCGGCGTGTTCCAGCCGCTGTTTACTGACGTCGAGCACGAAGCACTTGTGATCCGCGTCCAGGGTCAGCGCGCTCCAGGGAATTGCGAACAGCTTGTCGCCCACCCCCATCACGCCGCCAGTGGACAACACCGCGTAGGCGATGCTGCCGCCGGTCAGATCGAGCATGATCTCCTTGATCTTGCCCAGGTTCTCGCCCGTGGCATTGACGACGGATTCGCCTTCCAGGCTGCCGGCCGCCATAATTTCCGGGCCGGGCCCCTTGCCCTTGTGGCCGCCGACGATGCGGAATCCAGTGGCGGTCAGGGAGCCGGAATAAGTAGTTGATCCCATATTCATCACTCCTGTGTGTTGAAGACCTGCCGCACCGCCGGCGCGCTTCGCGCTTGGTGGCGGACCACACCGGCACCAGGACGGCAACCTCTGGCGGCGACATGCGCCGCCTGTGTTTTTCGGCCGTCCGCGCGGGCAGGAGTTCCTGTGCCGAGCGCAATGTAGCAGCGCCTTCCAAGGCGCGATTTCACCTGCATGCGTGGATGGATCGCGGCTTGCAAGCCGCTCCTACCTATTGGCTTTCCAGCTTGGCCAATTCGTTCAAGGCCGCATTGAACGACACCTCGGCATTGTTTGCGAAACACACCACGTTCGCGATGGTGCAGATCGACAATTCATCGCCGATCATCATCCAGCCGCGCGGCGGCCAGCCCGTCTTGCCGGAAATGGCCGCGAGCATGTCGCTGCCGTGATGCATGATCCGCCCATTGGCGTGGCACAACTGCGCCGCGAGTTCGTCATGCAGCGCCTCCAGTTTCCCCACCGCCTCCATGAGCGAGCCGTCATCGTAAAAGCGCAATGCGGCGATCACGCCTTTCGTTTCGAGCAGGTCCGCCAGATTTGCCATGGCCATTCCTTCACCCATTTCCCTTGAACAGACGGTACGCCCGGTCATAGTCGAAATGCCGGCTATGGCCGATCACAGCCTTGCCGTCCATGCCCATCAACACATGGTCCAGGCTCAGGAAGGCAAAGCCGCGTTCCGGCAGGAAGCCGACCTGGCCGGTGTGCTTCGTCCAGCCCACGGCCTGCATGCGGTAGATCGCCATGTTCGCGGCGCACATCTGCGCGACCATCTCGGCGAAATCCTGTTCCAGCTCTCCGCGCAGGTCACCCAATTCGCCGGTGCAGGAAAATTCGATCGCGCCATAAATTCCCGGCAAATCCATGAGTTGGTCCAGTGTCGGCATGGAATCCTCCCGTTTCGCTATTTGCTTCCCGCCTTGTCGATGCCCTCGGCGCCGCGCAGGGCCTGGAAGACCTCGTTGAACGAAGCCGGCCCGGTCTGCATGACACAAAAGGACTCGCCCACGCTGACGATGCCGGCTTCCGGCCCCCAGGTGGCCCAGCCGTAACAGTCACGCCAGCCCGACTTTCCCGTCAGCCGATCCAGCAGCTTTCCCTGCATTTCCATGGTCAGGGCGATGGCGGAGCACAGGCCGGCAAGCAATAAGGCCTCGTTTTCGGCCAGGGAACCCGCGAATTCGTCCACCTGCCCCTTGCGGGAAAATTGCCCCGCGGCGATGGCGCCGGGTAGCTTGAGCAAGTCGGACGCTGCAGACATGGGCACTCCCTGTCGAAACCGTGAATGACAGCCGAAGCCGGATTCCACCAATACCTTATTGATAGCGAAGCGCATAACCGCCGGTATTGCCGGGTTATTTATTCCGCCTAAAGAAACCACGCTCCTGGCGCTTGGCGGCGAGGTTGGCACGAAAGCTGCAGGAACCTTGCATCGCGGCTGTGCAGCCGCTCGCGCAACGGAGGGAACGATCATGCTTTCCTGGGTACCGAGCATCCTCCATGGGGTCGACCGCCGGCCGCCGCCGCGGTAACACTGTCGCCATGGGGACACAGCAAGCCTCGTTCGCAGGCAGGATGCTGGCGCTGTTGCGCGACGCGGCCGAGGGCTGGTCGCGCGACCGCGTGTCGGGCATGGCGGCGGCGCTCGCCTTCTACACGCTGTTTTCGCTGCCCGCCCTGCTCATCGTCGCCGTCGCGGTCGCCGGCTTCATTTTCGGCGAGGCGGCGGCAACCGGCGAAATCGTCAATCAAACGGCGCGCTGGCTCGGCCGCGACAACGCCACGCTGGTGCAATCGATCATCGAGCAATCCAGCGATGCGGCCTCCGGTCTGCTTGCTGCACTGGTCGGACTGGCCGGCCTGCTGATCGCCGCGACGACGGCTTTTGCCGAGTTGCAGGCAAGCCTCGACCGGATCTGGGGCGTGCCGGGGCCGCGCAACGGCATCCGCCAATTGCTGCGCAAACGTCTGATCGCGTTCGTGCTGGTGGGTTGCGTCGGTCTGCTCCTGCTGACGTCGATGGTCATGAGCGCCGCCATCGCCGTGTTCGGTGAATTCTGGATCGTCTGGGTGGGGCACACGGCCTATCTGCTGGAAGCCTTGAATTTCGCGGTGTCGCTGGGCATCGTCACGACGCTGTTCGCCTTCATCTACAAGTTCCTGCCGAGCTGTCCCGTCGCCTGGCGCAACGTCTGGATTGGCGCCCTGTTCACTTCCCTACTGTTTACCCTCGGCAAATCCCTGATCGGGCTGTATCTGGGCACCAGCGCCGTGGCGTCGCCGTTCGGCGTGGCGAGTTCGCTGATTCTGCTGCTGTTGTGGCTCTATTACTCGGCGCAGATCTTCCTGTTCGGCGCCGAATTCACCAAGTTTCATGCTTACCGCTACGGTTCCCGCCACGCGCGGTCGGCGCCGGGCAGCGTCGGCGAAACCTCGTCGTAAGCCAGCGCCGCCTTGCCGTGAAACAAACGATAGGTATGCACCGTATAGGCCAGCACGAAGGGCAGCAGCAACAGAACGCCCAGCAAGGTGAAGGCCAGGCTGGCCGGCGGCGCGGCCGCCTGCCAGACGGTCAGCGCGCGCGGCACGATCCACGGCCACTGGCTGAAGGCAAAGCCGAACAGGGCGAGCAGAAACAGCGCCACGCAGAGCAGGAACGGGGCGAATTCCCTGCGCGCGGCCAGACTGCGCCAGAGGGCCAGGCCGAGCAACAGACTGGCGACGGGAACCGGCGCGAGATAAGCCAATGTCGGCCAGTCGAACCAGCGCGCGGCGATGCCAGGCTGGGTCAGCGGCGTCCACACGCTGACCAGGGCGAGACTGGCGAGCAGAATGAGACAGAGCGGCCGCGCCAGGCGATAACAGCGTTCCTGCAAGGCCGCATCGGTCTTCAGGATGAGCCAGGCGGCGCCGAGCAGCGCGTAGCCGGCAACCACGGCGAGACCGGTCATCAGGCTGAACGGACTGAGCCAGTCCCACAGGCCGCCGGTGTAGCGCTGGCCGCTCACGCTCAGGCCGTGCACATAGTGGCCCAGCATCGCCCCCTGGCAAAAGGCGGCCAGCGTCGAGCCGATGCAGAAACTGGCGCTCCACACCCCTTTCCCGCGCGCCTCGGCATGAAACTCGAAGGCGACACCGCGCAACACCAGCGCGCACAGCATCAGGCAGAGCGGGATATACCAGGCCGCCAGCAGAATGCCGTAGGCCGCCGGGAAAGCGGCGAACAACAGGGTGCCACCCAGCACCAGCCAGGTTTCGTTGCCGTCCCATACCGGCGCCACGCTGGCGATCATGCGTGCGCGCGCGTCCGCCGCGCGGACCAGGGGCAGCAGGATGCCGATGCCCAGATCGAAGCCGTCCAGCACGACATACATCGTCACGGCGAAGGCGAGCAGCAGATAGGCGAGCAGGGCGGTATCCATCGTTATTGCAGTAATTCCCGCTCCGGGCCGCGCGCGACGATGCGCCCGAAGAAATACAGGAACACCGGCAGCAGCGCGGCATAGATCAGCAGATAAAGGCCGAGCGAGAACGCCACTGCAGCCGTCGGCAGCGGCGTCGCGGCCTGCGCCGTGGTCATCAGGCCATGCACCACCCAGGGCTGGCGCCCGGTTTCGGTGGCGATCCAGCCGGCAAGCACCGCCACCAGTCCGAGCGGGCCGCCGGCGACGCACAGCTGCAGGAACCAGGGCCGGTTATAGAGCGCGCCGCGCCAGCGCAGGATCAGCCCCAGCAGCGCCACCGCCAGCAGGAAGAAGCCGATCGCCAGCATGATGCGGAAGGCGAAAAACACCGTCGGCACATGCGGCCGTTGCGCCGCCTCCACCTGGTCGAGACCGAACACGACGGCATCCGCGTCGTGCTTCAGGATCAGGCTGGCGCCATGCGGGATTTCCAGGGCGTGGCGGTTGCTCGCGGTCGCCATGTCGGGCAACGCGAACACGACGAAGGGCGCGCCCGGCCGCGTCTGCCAGAGGCCTTCCATGGCCGCCACCTTGATCGGCTGATCGCGCTGCACCTGCAGACCGTGCAGGTCGCCCAGCGCGATCTGCAGCGGACTCAGGATTGCGGCCGCCGCCATGGCCAGCGACAAGGCGCGACGTGAACTGTCCTCCGCGCCCCGCCGCAACAGCCGCCAGGCGCTGACTCCGGCCACCACGAAGGCTCCGGTCAACAGCGCGGCGGTGAGCATGTGGGCGAGGCGATAGGGAAACGAAGGGTTGAACACGATCCGCCACCAGTCCAGCGGCTGGAACACGCCGCCCTCCAGCGCGTAGCCGGCCGGCGTATGCATCCAGGAATTGGCCGCCAGGATCCAGAACGCGGACAGGAAGGTGCCCAACGCCACCATGCCGGTGGCGAACAGATGCAAACGCGCGCCGACCCGCCCCCAGCCGAACAGCATCACCGGCAGGAAACCGGCTTCGAGGAAGAAGGCCATCAGCACTTCGTAGGCGAACAACGGCCCCAGCACGTTGCCGGTGGCCTGCGAGAACGGCGCGAAATTGCTGCCGAACTCGAACGACAGCACGACGCCGGTGACCACGCCCATGCCGAAGGCCAGGCCGAACAGGCGCGCCCAGAAGCGGTACAGCGCCAGATATACGGCATCGCCGCTGCGCAGCCAGAAGATTTCCAGCAACACTAGAAAGGGCGCGATGCCCAGGGTCAGCGTCGGAAACAGGATATGAAAGCCGAGGGTGAAGGCGAACTGCAGGCGAGAGAGGGAAGTTGCGTCGAACTCCATCGTCCGGGTTCCTGTGCGGGTTCTTCCTGCCCGGTATAGCAGCCCACTCAGCAACCTGGCAGATGGCTAAGAGAAGTCGCCAGGAGCGTAAAGGATCCCCCCGTCGTAGGAGCGCCTTCCAAGGCGCGATTTCACCTGCGCATGCGTGGATGGATCGCGCCTTGGAAGGCGCTCCTACGCGTGGGACGCGGGGATTTCGGATCAGTAATTGGATGCCGGGCTACCGGGCTGGCTACCGGGCTGGCTGCCCGACTGGGGTTCGAGGCTCTCGCTGGAAGCCGGTGGCGTTGCCATGGGAGGAGGTGCGCCAGTTTCCGGAGATGGCGCCGGGATGGCGCCGGTCTCGGGCATCGGCATGGACTCTTCTTTTTTCTGGCAGGCCGCGAGCGACATAGCCAGCATGGCGGATAGCAGGATTGGAGCGGAATAGCTCATGGCAATCTCCTTACTCGATTGAACTCACTTACAGGGCATTGCCCACTTTCAGGTCGTCTTGCTGGCCCACAGCGAGCACCAGCCTTGCGGGCTGACCTGTCCTTCGACCAGCTGACAGGTATTGCTGGCGGGGACGAAGTTGGTGCATTGGGCGCAACTCTGCTCGCCCTTGGGTTGATCCTGGTAACGCGCGTCAGCCTTGGTCATCTTGCCGCCGGGAGTGGTGGCAGGCGGTACGACCCCGATCGGCGCCGCTTCGGGGGGAACTTCGACGGCAGGAAGCGGGCCTTTGCCGGGATTCGGGTTCGATTCGGCTCGCGGCAACTCCTTGTCCCGGCACCCCGCCAGGACCGGTAGATACAGCGCACAACCGGCGGCCAGGAAGCCGCGCAACAGATTTCGTCGTTGAATATCGTGGGGTGTCATGGGGCGACCTCCTTGATGCATAACATTCCGAAAAAACGCTGCCCGGAGCGCGCGTTCCGCGCTCGGCTGGACAACCTTGCCGCGAAACGCGGCCGCACTGACGCAGAGCAATTCCCGCGCCATCCGGAGCGAATCGCGCGAACTCAACCTTGCAAAGGGCAGCCGGGAGCTGCACAAGCTTCAGCCGTGCATGCAGCCTCGCATGGGGAAAGAAGCGGTCAACTGCTTTCCAAATTCATGGACCGAGACAAAGCCGGTGACGATCTTTGGCGTATTTCGTCGCCTGGACACGACGCTTTCGATGCCACCACGCCGCCGCGCCATTGCGCCCCGCCGGCCATGTCGCCGGGCGACGACTTGGTGGCCTGGCGACAGGCGATTTGCCGCTGGTTGCGGGCACAGTGGAAGCCGCAACAGGCGGCATCAGGCCGAAAAATGGCCGGCGGCCGAGGTACGGCGATTGGCGCGAAATATGCTGTAAAGGGTATGCAGTCGGAACACGAACTGCGGCTCGTCCGGGTGGATGGGCCAATCCCTTCCTCAACAAGGAGAACGCTATGTCACTGTTATTCGGCGAACAATCCCTGAGCAAAGTGGCCGGGATATTTGAACAAGGCCAGGAGGCCCGCAGCGTGGCGGAGGAAATCCTGCACGACGGTGGCCTAACCGACGAACAGGTACAGGTTCTGGTACCCGACGACCCGGCGACAGGCCACAAACTGGAGCCTGAAGAAGTCGGTATCGTCCATACCTTGATTCGCTCCCATATCGCCCTGGGCAGCCTCGGCCTGCTGGTCGGGTTGCTGTTCGGGGCGCTGTTGGTGGCATACGACGTGCCGTTCGCGGTATCCAGCCCGTACTACACGATCATCATCGCAGCCGGCTTCGGCACGGTTCTGGGCATGATGTTCGGCGGTCTGGTGTCGCTGCGGCCGGACCATGACGTCCTCATCGCCAAAGTGGAAACCGAAACGCACGCGGGCCATTGGGCCGTTGTGGTGCACCCGTTGAACCACGAACAGGAAATGTGTGCGCGGGAAGCGATTGCGCATTCGCATGGCAAACTGGTGCATACCTTCTGAAACAACGTGGCCGCCAGCTCTGGCGGCCACGCCCGAGCTCAGCAATCTGCCGCATTCCGCGTATCCGTAAAACCGCTGCGATAACGGTTTCCTATCTGCCTGATTTCAAATAGAATCTCGCCCCTCTCCGAGCCCGCCCGGTGGAGCGCCGTCGAAAGCGCCCCAAGCGGGCTCGGTTTTTTCCGCCTTGCCATACCCCGCACGCACGGGGATGGCCATTGCCCAAAAGGAGTTTCGATGCGTCACTACGAGATCGTCTTCATCGTGCACCCGGATCAAAGCGAGCAAGTGCCCGCCATGATCGAGCGCTACAAAACCGTAATCGCCGCCAAGGGTGGTCACATTCATCGTCTGGAAGACTGGGGCCGCCTGCAACTGGCCTACACCATCCAGAAAATGCACAAAGCCCATTACATTCTGATGAACATCGAGATCGACCAGGAAACCCTGGACGAGCTGGAGCACGGTTTCCGCTTCAACGATGCCATCCTGCGCCACCTGACGCTGGTACGTGACGAAGCCGTCACCACCCCGTCGCCGCAGATGAAGGGCGAAAAAGCGCGCAACCTGCTGGTCCCGCAGCCCAACGAACCCGCCGCGGAAACCGCTGCGGCCGCGGCCTGAACCAGTTCGAACTCGTCGGTAGTCTGATGGCGACATCAGGCCCGCGCACTACCCCGGCTGGCATGCCTGTTTTGCGGTTCCAGGTGAAACACACCTCGGTGCAGCAGGAAGCGGACAGAACCCGGCCGGTAGAGGTTGAAGCAGATCTGGTGGCTTACGGCAAAGTGGCTGAGGGACTGGCGAAAACCAAACCCGGCGACCGACTCAAGCTCACCGGCTTCATCGACCGCAAAGGCGTGCGCAATCCGCAACTCGAACTGCATGTGACCGGTTTTGAGTACATGTGAATTTGGATTACTGGCTCCGGCTTAATTTAAACCCCGCCGGAACCGACTCGATCAAGGAGTAATGAAATGGCGTTCATCAAACGCAAGCCCCGCCCCAAGAACCCCAACGGTGCAGCCCTGTTCCGCCGCCGCAAGTTCTGCCGCTTCACTGCCGAGAAGGTCAAGGAAGTGGACTACAAGGACGTCGACGTGCTGAAGGACTTCGTCAACGAACTGGGCAAGATCATCCCCGCCCGCATTACCGGCACCAAAGCCAAGTATCAGCGTCAGTTGTCGGTCGCCATCGAACGCGCCCGCTTCCTGGCCCTGCTGCCGTACACCGACCAACACAACATCTGATCAGGAGCACGACATGGAAATCATCCTGATGGATAAAGTGGCCAACCTGGGCAATCTGGGCGATGTGGTCAACGTCAAGCACGGTTACGCGCGCAACTACCTGATTCCTCAGGGCATGGCCAAGCGCGCCACCAAAATCAACGTTGCCGCGTTCGAAGAGCGCAAGGCCGAACTGGAAAAGCAAGCCGCTGAAAAGCTGGCCGCCGCCCAGGCCCGTGCCGACAAGCTCTCCGGCATCAGCGTCAAGGTCAGCCAGAAAGCCGGCGTCGATGGCCGCCTGTTCGGTTCCATCACCAACGTCGACATCGCCGCCGCGCTGACCGCGCAAGGCTTCGAAGTCGCCAAGGCGGAAGTGCGCATGCCGGACGGCCCGTTCAAGACCGTCGGCGAATACAGCGTCACCCTGTCGCTGCACACCGACGTCACCACCGACGTCACCGTGGTGGTAGTGGGCGAGCAGTAAGCTCACACGCTTCCTCGTGTTGAAACGAAGAAAGGCCGCGCAAGCGGCCTTTCTTGTTTTTGCCCTGTGCCGCCTGAAGTCGTACTGGCTGACGCTGAAAAAGCCGTAGGTCGGCATTCCCATGCCGACGACCTGCCTCGCGGCGGGGTTTGCCGCCTGCTTCCGCAAAGGCAATCGGATGTTGGAACGGCGGCAAAGGTTTGCCGCCCTACACCGTGGAGCATCCGCATCAACGATCAGCTGATGGTCCGGCACCGATGCCAGCCTCTGCATGTCCTTCTTTACCCATGCCGAATTGCTGAAGGGTGCCGAGCGCCAGAGCAGCAGCGGAGCCCGCCTAAGGCGATTTGATCCACCTTGTCCCGTGCAGTACCTCACAAGGGACAAGACGCGGCCAACTGCCGTTGCAAGGATTATTCGTTGCGCTCGGAGATCACCACCACCCAGGATGTGCCGTCGACTTTGACAACGACCTGAATCGGCAGACCGCCGCTAGGCACGTTGGCGGCCACGAAACTCAGTTTCTCGCGGACGAAAGTCAACCAGCTCGGCAAGGCATCGCCAACTACGGTGGAAACCTGAACCGACGCATTGCCGCCACTCTGCTCTACGATCTGCGCAGGCAGCGCGAAGCTGAATCCTCCGCCCGAGGCCGACAGAGTCTTGGGCACCGCGACGTTGATCATGCCGTTCGCGTTCGGTGTAGCTTCATTGACCAGGGAAACCGCGACCCCGGCGCTACCGGTTTGTACCGGCGAAACATCCGCGCCTGCAGGCCCGCTCGATCCGCCGCCGGAAGCGGCGCTGCCACCCGTATCCAGACCGCCGCCGACCGGCGCACCGGAACCCTCCACGCCGATCGAAGACGGCGGCGCCAGCGGTTCGGTATTGGTATCCAGGTTCGGCAACGCTGTCGCAATCTGCGGCGGCTGCGGCGGCAACGAACTGGAGGTGGTCACATCGACTATCGTCAGACCGCCCACGAACGTGTTGCCGCTATCGGCCAGTTGCACTCTGCCGGTCACTGACGAGACATATGCGCTGCCGCCGACATCGATGTTCGTCTCGGATTCCTGCGTAACGTCGCCGTTAGAGTTGACCACGAGCTCACCGGAAGCCGATACATCGCCCAGCAGCAAGCCTCCGCTACCATCGTTGAGCGCCACGTCCTGACCGCTGAGTGAAACGGCTGCAACGAAATCATTGGCGGTATTGGTCAACGTGATGTCGCCGCCGGCGCTTAGATCGGCGTCGCCTGCAACGCTGATCGCGCTCCCTTCCGCCTGAACGATATCGCCTTCGAGGCCAACCACATCCAGCATCCCCGACACCGCGATATTGCCCAGCACCACGTCGCCCTCGACATCGCCGATGTTTGCATTGCCGCCTACCGTCAACGTACCGATGGCGCTCTGGCTGAATTGATCGGTAACGGTTAAATCGCCGCTAGTGCGCGTAGTACCGCCGGTTTGTTCGAACCTTGCCAGGTTGACGTCACCCGCGCTGTCAAAGACGCCGCCGGACTGGGTCAGCCCTTCCAGCACCACACCGCCTGAGCCGACATTAAGTTCCCCCCCTGTCACGGTGAGGCTTCCCGTCGATCCAAGCGCATCGATGTGGACCGGATTGCCGGATGCGGCGAAGGTCACATTGACATTCGCCGGGATTTCAACCACCGCCACGTTGGACAGATCGGGCAGCGCCCCTCCCGCCCAGTTATCCGCATCGAACCAGTTGCCGTTCGGACCGCCAACCCAGATTACGCTAGCGAGGCGGGTGATATCAGCCGTCGTGGCGGTCTGGCTGGAGATGCTGTAGTTGCCCGCATCCGAACCGGAGTAATTGCTGCTTAGCGTAACGGCCTTGCCGACACCGACGTTCTTCGTATCGAACACACCGGAACTACTGATGACAAAGTCATCGCCGGACACCAGTCCATCCAGGGTCACGGCACCGGTATCGACCAAGGCCGAAGTGCTGCCGTCGTAGACCTTGTTCGCCGCCGTGAGGCCGCTCACCGTCAAGGCCTTGGCACCGATATTCGCCGTGGTTTCGGCCTGGCCGGTGATGCTGTAGTTGCCGACATCGGCGCCGCTGTAGTCGCTGCTCAAGCTGACCATCTTGCCGGTGCCGACGTTCTTGCTGTCGAACACGCCGCTGGCGGCCACGTTGAACACATCGCCCGCGACCAGGCCGTCGAGGACCGCGCCGGCCGTGCTGACCGTGGCCGTGACGTTGCCGTCGTAGACCTTGTTCGCTGCCGCGAGGCCGCTTACGGTCAAGGCCTTGGCGCCGATATTCGCCGTGGTTTCGGCCTGGCCGGTGATGCTGTAGTTACCGACATCGGCGCCGCTGT
>JASJPK010000085.1:0-10004 GCA_031426735.1 Hydrogenophilaceae bacterium
CTTCCAAGGCGCGATCACTCCGGCCATCGCGCCTTGGAAGGCGCTCCTACGAGTGGAGCCTCCGCTCAGCCCACTGCACTGGACCCCGGCATCCGCCGGGGTGACGGAGTTCGACACCCTGTTAGCTGCCGGGGGAGCCCAAGATCAGATTGATCACCAGGGCGAGGACCACCGCCAACAGCGAAAACGCCAACAGGCCGAGCGCCAGCCATTGGGTGATGCCGATGCCGGTATGGCGCAGCGGCGGTTCGTTGGGCGCTTCGTCCTCGGGTGGGAATGAATCGGATGGATGGGTCATGGTTGCCTCCGCGTTCTGACTTATGGTTTCTGTCTAGCACACCGGCTCGCTCTCGGCGCCCAAGTGCCGGTGGTTGCCTGCCTATACTGATGTGAACGCGAGGGCAGACAGGGGGCGGCAGATGGATGAGGAAGCGTTGCAGGCGGCCACTTTGCGCATCGGGCAAACGCTCGCTCGACGCGCCGCCGGCCAGCGTCCCGGGCTGTTCGATGTGGCCGGTTTGCGCGGTCGCCTGCTCGGCCGCGCCTTGCGTGACGAGGCGTTGCGCACGCGCTTGTTCCGCTTTGTCGATGTGTTGCCGCAATTGCCGGACGAGGCGGCGATTGCCGCGCACTTTCGCGCCTATCTGGACGGCTTCGAACTGGGCGGGCTGTGGGGCCGCGCGCTGAAACTGGGTAACGCGCCGATCGGCGCTTTCGCGGTGCGCCGCAGCGTGCGCCGGTTGGCCGGACTGTTTCTGGCCGAAGAGACGCCGCGCGCGCTGGCTGCCAGCCTGGCCCGGCTGGCCCGTCTGTCGGCGCGGGTCAGCCTCGATGCGGTGGGCGAGGCGGTGCTCGGCGAGGCCGAGGCGGATGCCTACCGCGACCGCGTGCTCGGCCTGATCCAGGCGCTGGCGGAAACGCCCGCGGCGGATGTCTCGGTCAAGCTCTCCGCGCTGACGCCGCGCTTCGACCCGGTCGATCCGGACGGCTCGGCCGATCGCGTCTGGCGCCGCCTGGCGCCGATTGCCGAAGCGGCGCGCGCGCGCGGCGTGGCCCTCACCGTGGACATGGAACAGTACGCATTGAAGCCGCTGATCCAGGCCATCTTCCTGCAGCTGGCGCGCGACTACCCGCAAGCGGATTTCCGTGTCGGCATCGCACTGCAGGCGTATCTGAAAGATGCCGAAAGCGATCTGGCCAGCTTCATCGCCAGCGCCCGCGCGTCCGGCCGGCCGCTCGCCGTGCGCCTGGTGAAAGGCGCCTATTGGGATTCCGAACAGGCCTGGGCCGCGCAACGCGACTGGCCGCTGCCGGTATTCCTCGACAAGGCGGCGACCGACCGCCAGTTCGAGACGCTGACGCGCCGCCTGATGACTGCGACCGACACGGTCTATCCGATGATCGCCAGCCACAACCTGCGCAGCCAGGCGCATGCCGTCGCGCTGGCGCGGCAACTCGGCCTGGCCGCCGACGCCTGGGAAGCGCAGATGCTGCATGGCATGGCCGAGCCGTTGCGCGACGCGCTGATCGCCGAGGGGGTGACGCTGCGGGTGTATCTGCCCACCGGCGACCTGGTTACCGGCATCGCCTACCTGATCCGGCGTCTGCTGGAAAACACCGCCGGCACCTCCATCCTGCGTCAGACCTATGTCGAGGCGCAGCCGTTGGACGCCTTGCTGGCGGAGCCGGTGCCGGTGTCTGCTCCAGTCACGCTCGCAGCGACCGCCTTCGCCAATACCCCGCTGGCCGATTTCAGCCAGGCCGCGCAACGCGAGGCGGTGGCCGCGGCACTGCTGCAGGTGCGCGGCGAGTTGGGCCAGGACTACCCAGTACCGGGCGGCGGCGACTGGATCGTCTCGACCAATCCGGCAAATTCCCGCGAAGCGATCGGCCGCGTCCAGTCGGTGCGGCCGGAACAGGTGGATGCCGGCGTGGCGGCGGCGTTGGCGGCCTTTCCGCACTGGCGCGACACGCCGGCCAGCGAACGCGCCGCGTGCTTGCGTGCCGCCGCGCGTCTGATCGAGCGGGATCGCGCCCGCTTCGCCGCCTGGGAAGTGCTCGAAGCGGGCAAGAACTGGCGCGAGGCGGATGCCGATGTGGCCGAGGCGGTGGACGTGCTGAACTACTACGCCGCCGGCATCGAAGCGCTGGACGGTTGGCGGCCGAACCGGCACGACCCGGGCGAACTGAACGACAGCCGCTACGAAGCGGTCGGGCCGGCCGCCATCGTCGCGCCGTGGAATTTCCCGCTCGCCATTCTCGCCGGCATGAGCGCCGCTGCGCTGGCCGCCGGTTGCCCGGTGTTGCTGAAACCGGCCAGCCTGACGCCGGTAATCGCCTGGCATTACCGCCAGGTCTTGCTGGCGGCCGGCATTCCGGCGGCGGCGGTGCAGTGGTTGCCGGGCGGCGGCAAGGAGATCGGCACCGGTCTGGTGACGCATCCGGACGTGGCCGCCGTCGCCTTCACCGGTTCGCGCGAGGTCGGCCTGGGCATCCTGGCGGCGGCGCATGCCCGTGCGCCGGGGCAGCGCCTGATCAAGCGGGTGGTATGCGAGATGGGCGGCAAGAACGCCATCGTCGTCGACGAGGATGCCGACCTGGATGAGGCGGTAGTCGAAATTCTCGCTTCCGCCTTCGGCTACCAAGGCCAGAAGTGTTCGGCCGCCTCGCGCGTGATCGCCGTCGGCCGCGTGCACGACCGTCTGGTGGAACGCCTGGCCGCCGCGCTCGATGCGTACGAGATCGGCCCGCCGGAACAAGCACGCTATCCGCTCGGCCCGTTGATCGATGCCGCCGCTGTGGAAAAAGCGCTGGCCTATCTCGAAATCGGCGCCCGCGAAGGCCGCCTCGCCTACGCTGGACGCGCGCCGCTGGACGAGCTGGGACATTATTTTGCGCCCGCCATCTTCAGCGACATCCTGCCGCAGCACCGTCTGGCGCGGGAGGAAATCTTCGCACCCATTCTGGCCGTCATCCATGCCGCCGATTTCGATACGGCGTTGAGCATCGCGCTGGACAGCGACTATGCGTTGACCGGTGGCGTATTCAGCCGCCTGCCGGCGCACCTGGAACTGGCGCGGACGCGTTTCCGCGTCGGCAATCTGTATTTGAATCGGGGCATTACCGGCGCCAAGGTTGCTGTGCAGCCGTTCGGCGGCGTCGCGCTGTCGGGCGGTGGCATCCAGGCCGGCGGTCCGGACTATCTGAAGCAATTCTTGTGGATGCGCACCGTGTCGGAGAACACCTTACGGCACGGTTTCGTGCCGTAACTACTCAGCCGGAGTCAGCTGCGAGGGGTGGACGAGGATGGCTTCAGGCGTGCCCTTGTGCATTTTTACCAGCCCGGTGATGCGGACCCAGCGGCCCTCGTAGTTTTCCAGAGCATGAAACTGGCTGCTTGCATCGGCCAGGATCACCGCGCTGAAGGCCTGACTGCGCGAGGGGGCATCCAGTTTGATGATCGTGCTTTTGTCCTTGGCGGTTACCACATTGGCAACCTTGCCCTCAACGGTACACACTCTGCCGACACAACTCGCCGCTTCCGAGGCGGCAATCTCTCCATACGCCTGGGCAAACTGGGGGCTGACCATGAGCAGCACCATCAGACTCAAGCGGGTCGCATGGTTGGCAATCAGTTTCGCGGTTTTCATTTTTTTCTCCTGTTTATGGTTCGGGTGGATGCGCACTAACTACCTTGGCTGCTTGTGGCGCAATCCGGTTGAAACATTGGTTTTCCGAGCTGGCAGGTTTTCCTGTATTCCCGTGTCGGAAAACCCTGAATGTTGTTGTAGTAAATGTAGTTGGCTGGAATGCCGGCCGAAATTGCCAAACCCTTTAGATTTGCTATGTAAATTCTTCAGTCAAGGGAGAGAAATCGGGCGCAGCCTGCCGCTCTAACGGGAGGCGCGCCGTTTCGATTGGGGGCCATGGCAAGCCCTGGGAAACCGGCCGGGCCGGGTCTTGCCGATACTTCCCCTCACCGCTTGACGAGGGGAAGCCTGTACCTCAGTGCATTTTTCGGGGGGTGGCGAAGTGGCAATGCGGCATGTCGGCGAATATTTCCTTCAGATGCCGGGTCTCGACGTGGATCAGGCGACGATGATCGCCGGCTTCCAGGTAGATGTCGGACTGCGCCAGCAGAGCGTCGTCCCACACCGTCTCCACACCCCAGGCGATGGGCAGGCCGGGTACTGCGCCAGGATCGCAGTCGGCGAAGGTCTCGCGCACGGCGGCTTCTTCCGCCAGATGGACCCGCTCGCCATAGTCCATGTTCAACTGTCCCAAGTGGATTTCCTGATCGGCCGGAATCAACGCGGCCATGAAACCGTCGTCCCCCTCCAGCAGTACGCACTTGACCAGTTTCGTGGTTGCCACATGGGCCGCGCGCGCCGCCTGTATGCTGGTGGCGGTAGGGTCATGGTTGACGATTTCATAGGGCACATGATGTTCGTCCAGGAATTGCTCGACTCTGTGGGTCATGATCTATCTCCTACTGATTTGCTCGGATTTAAATATAGACCGGCCGGCCAATGTCGCCGGAGGTTGAGTCGGAATGCCCAAATAAACGTCAAAGCGTCAGTCGACCCCCGGTGTAGATGCGAATGAAGTGAACCCTACGGGCAGCAGTTTCAAGAAAAAAGACGCCCATCCGTATGGGATGGGCGCCACCGTTGTATCAGCCGCTCCGGGCTGGCTTCAGCACTCCGGAGACTGTCACTGATCACCCGGTCGGTTCGGGATGCGCAGCGCCTCAGGCATGCGCTTCCCGGTCACCATGTTCCCTGTGCTCCACGACATAAGTGGTGCGCAGGGTGATGACGAACAGCACGATGAAAACGGCGAAGGCCGGGAATACCCCGACGTACCATGCCTCGCCCATCCAGTAGACGGTGCAGACATAGCCAAGCAGGTAAAACGCCGCCAGGCTGATGTTGAGGTAGGTTTTGGCGACATGCGACAGATGGTCCATGTTGCGCCAGAGCCAGAAGCTGCCGATGAACAGAACCGGCCAGCCGACACCAAAGATCAGGTAAGCCAATGATTCCATAACGTCCTCCAGTCCTATTGGAGTAGATGAGAGACAATCTCATCTATAGAACATCCAGGCCGAATTACGACCCTGTGGATAGTCCGGTTTTCGCTGCCTACTTGCGCCAGAACACCGGGGTGAACAGCACCAGCAGAGTGAACAGTTCGAGCCGGCCGACCAGCATGGCGAAGGTGCAGACCCAGGTCTGGAAATCGTTCAGCGGCTGATAGTTGCCGGCGGGCCCGACGACGTTGAGGCCAGGGCCGGCGTTGTTGATGCAGGCGACGATGGCGGAAATCGAGGAGACCAGATCGAGCCCGCTGGCCATCAGCAGCAAGGTCAGGAACAGCACCATGGTGCAGTAGACCAGGACAAAGGTCTGAATCGCGAAGACGATGCGGTTGTCCAGCACCTGCTTGCCGAGCCGCACCGGCATGATCGCGCTGGGGTGGATCTGGCGTGACATTTCGCGCAGCGCCTGATTGAAGGTGACGATGGTGCGCATCATCTTGATGCCGCCGCCGGTGGAGCCGGAACTGACCGAGACGCAGGACAGATAGAGCATCCAGAACGTGGCGAACGGCGGCCACGGGTTGAAGTCGGTGCTGGCGAAACCGCAGTCGGTGGCCATCGAGATCAAGTTGAAGCTGACATGGCGCAACGCAATCCAGAAATCTGCGTACACCCCTTTCATCCAGATATACCAGGCGATGCCGATGCAACTGGTCAGCACCAGCAGCAGGAAGGTCTTGGCTTCGGTGTCGTTGAGATAAACGCGCAGACTCTTGCCGCGCCAGGCCAGGAAATGGCTGGCGAAGTTGATGCCGGCGATCAGCATGAAGAGGATCAGCACATATTCGATCAGCGGCGAATTGAAATAGCCGATGCTGGCGTCGTGGGTGGAAAAGCCGCCCAGCGCCATCGTCGCGAAGGCATGGCAGGTGGCGTCGAACCAGTCCATGCCGGCGAGCTTGAGCGCGCCGATGCAGGCCAGCGTGATGGCGGAATAGACCAGCCAGAGATTTTTCGCGGTCTCGGTGATGCGTGGCGTCAGTTTGTCGTCCTTCATCGGGCCGGGCGTTTCCGCCTTGAACAGCTGCATGCCGCCGACGCCCAACAACGGGAAAATCGCCACTGCCAGTACGATGATGCCCATGCCGCCCATCCAGTTGAGCAGGTGCCGCCACAGGTTGATGGATTTGGGCAAAGTGTCGAGACCGGTCAGCACAGTGGCGCCGGTGGTGGTGATGCCGGAGATGGTTTCGAAGTAGGCGTCGGTAAACGACAGGCTGGGCATGTACAGCATCAGCGGCAATACGGCGAACGCCGGCAGCACCGTCCAGATCAGGCTGGCAAGCAAATAGCCGTCGCGCGCGGCCAGTTCGCGCTTCAGGTGGCGGGTCGATATCCACATGAAAAAGCCCGCGCCGAAGGTGATGGCCATGGCTTCGTCGTAGATCCTCAGGACACCGTCCTCAGTCAGCCAGGACAACCCCAGCGGCAGCAGCATGGTGAAAGAGAACAACATGGTCACCAGGCCCAACACGGTGACGACGGGGGCGAGTTTTCGTATGGCAGCCATATCAGAAGAAGCTGAAACCGACCTGGAACAGCTTTTCCACCTTGGGAATCATGCGTTTGTTGGGCACGAAGATGATCACGTGGTCGTCCGTTTCGATGCGGGTGTCGTGGTGGGCGATGATGACTTCCTCGCCGCGCAGGATGGCGCCGATCGACACGCCTTCCGGCAGTTCGACTTGACCGATCATCTTGCCGATCAGCTTGGATGACTTGGTATCGCCATGCACCACGGCTTCCAGCGCTTCCGCCGCGCCCCGGCGCAAGCTGTGCACGACCGCCATGTGGCCGCGCCGGATATGGGTCAGCAGCGGGCCGATGGTGGCTTGCGCGGGTGACAGGGCGATGTCGATTTCGCCCCCCTGCAGCAGGTCGACATAGGCGGATCGGTTGATCAGCGCGATGACTTTTTTCGCGCCCATGCGCTTGGCCAGCAACGAGGACATGATGTTGTCCTCATCGTCGTTGGTCAGCGCGCAGAACACGTCGATATCGCCGATGTTTTCCTGTTCCAGTAGCGCCTCGTCCGTTGCATCGCCGGAAAGAACCAGGGTATTCGAGAGCTCTTCGGCCAGACGCGTGGCGCTTTTCTTGTTGTGGTCGATCAGCTTGACCTGATAGACGTTCTGCAGGCTCATCGCCAGGCGCCGCCCGATGTTGCCGCCGCCGGCGATCATGACGCGGCGGACCGAATGATCGGTGCGGCGGATTTCCTTCATCACCGCGCGGATATGTTCCGTCGCTGCCAGGAAGAAGACCTCGTCGCCTTCCTGCACGACGGTATCGCCTTGCGGCACGATGGCGCGGTCCTGGCGGTAGATCGCGGCGACGCGCGCATCCAGGCGTTCATCGATATTTTTCATCTCGCGGAACATCATGTGCATGTGTTCGCGCAAATGTTTGAGCTGGTGGCCGACCATGAAGCCGCCATGCGCCTTGACCGCCACCAGGCGGATGCGGCCGCCGGCGAAATCGACCACCTGCAGCGCTTCCGGGTAGTCGATCAGCTTTTTCAGGTAGTCGGTGATTTCCTGTTCCGGCGCGATGACGTGGTCGACGCCGAAATGTTCCGCATTGAACAGTTGCGGGTATTTCATGTAGTCGACGGCGCGAATGCGGGCGATCTTGGTGGGAATGTTGAACAGCGTGCCGCCCAGCTTGCAGGCGACGATGTTGGTCTCGTCGTTCAGCGTCACCGCCACCAGCATGTCGGCGTCTTCCGCACCGGCCTTCCTCAGAATGGCCGGGTGCGAGGCCTGGCCGCAGATCGTGCGCAGGTCGAAACGGTCCTGAAGCGAGGCCAGCTTTTCGGCATCGACGTCGACTACGGTCAGGTCGTTGCCTTCGCGCACCAGATGTTCGGCCAGATTGGAGCCGACCTGGCCGGCGCCGAGAATGATGATTTTCATGTTGCGGGTTCCAGAGGGGGGCTGGCGTGGGTGCGCGATTCTATGCCCGCGATGTCGTCGAGGAATAGCCGCGCGCCCTGACGTTGCGCGGTTTCTTCCGCTAGGTGCAAAAAACGGCTGGCTTCACCGAGTTGGCCGGTCGCATCAAGGCTTTTCGATTTCAGGTGTTGCAAGTGGGCTTCCCAATGATGCAGGCCGAAGCGGGCGTTCAGATCGAGCGCCGCATTCAGGTGCGTCAACGCATGCGCGGGCGATTGCTGGAAGCGGGCCTGTGCATACAGGCTGAATGCGTGCGCTTCCTGGGTCGGGCTGCGCCGGCGCAAAGCGGCCAGCGCGAATTGCGTGCGGCCTTCATCGGTCGCCCGCCCGAGCCGGGACAACGCCCAGTATTCCAGCAGTACGGCGTTGTCGGCCGACTGGCTGGAGCCGACGCTCGCCTGGATGTGTCGGCTCCATGCCAGCGTGGCCTCCGGCGCGTCCAGCCAACAATGGAGCGGGGCCAGGTAACTGGCGAGCCGGTCAAGGTGCAGCGGCGCCTGCGTTTGCGCCCAGTGCAAAGCGTGCGCCGCCTGTTCCAGTGCGGCGTCGACCTCGCCCAGCATGGCCAGCGCCCAGCTTTGCTGCGCGGGGATCAACAGTTCAAGTCTGAATTCGGAATCCGTTTCCGGTGTGATGGCGTCGCGCCGGATGGCGGCCAACAAGGTGTGCGATGCTTCGAAGCGGCCCATCCAGAACAGCGTGCGCGCCAACGCCCAATCGGCCCGTGCCGACGCGCTGCGGCCGTGCGGTCGCATCAGCTCGGGCAGCTTGCGGGCAAGCCGATACGATTGATGCGGCCCGGCGAAGGCATCGGCGTGCAGCCAGGCCTGGAAAGCAACCTGGCCTGGATGAGGCGGCGCGGGCGCAGGCGCGACCGGATCAGTCCTTGTCACGTCCCGGCGTTTCGATGCCGAGTTGCTTGACCTTGCGATACAGGTTGGTGCGATCGAGTCCGGCGCGTTCGGCGGTTTTGCTCATGGCCCAGCCGCATTGCGTGAGCAGGGCTTCCAGATAGGCTTTTTCGAAGGCGTCGCGCGCGTCCTTCAGCGGCAGATGCAGCATCAGATCGATACCGCTCGGGTTGGCGTCTTCGCGCGTGATGCCCAGCATGGCTTCGACCGCGCCGGCTTCGATGGCGCCTTCGCCGGGTTCCAGCGCCAGGCGTCCGGCCAGCGCTTCCAGTTCCGCCAGATTGCCCGGCCAGTCATACGCGGAAAGGACTTCCAGCGCGGCGGCTTCGAACCGGCGCGGCGGGATCAGCAGGCGGACAAAGGCGTCTTCCAGAATGCGCGCGGCCAGCGCGGGAATGTCGTCGCGGCGCGATTGCAGGGTGGGCAATTCCACCACGGCATGGATCAGTTGATCGTGCAGTTCCTGCGTCAGTCGTCCTTGCGCCAGCAGTTGCGGCAGTGGCTGCGGGCTGGCGACGACGACACGGGCGGAAAACTCGCTGCGCCGCGCGATCAGCAGGGCGAGGCCCTTTTGCTGCATGTTGGACAGGGTCGACAAGTCGGGCACGAAGACCAGGCCGTTCTTCGCCTGCGCCAGCACGTCGGCGGGGCGGTCGGCCAGCACGACGGCCTGGTCGATGCGGACAAAAGCGGCATCCGGCGGTGTCAGAAAATGCACGATGATTTCTTCGCCGGCGCCGGGATGCGTCTGCAACAGCACCGGCAAGCCGGCACTAATCGCCAGATTCAGGCGTTGTGTCAGACGGCGTATCGCTTCGCTCTCGCCGAGCAGTTCGAGGTTGCCGGTGGTGGTGGGACGGGCGCGCCGGCTATCCATCGCCTTGCGCACGGTTTCCAGCAGGTGTTTGTAGGAAACCGGTTTTTCCAGGTAGTCGAACGCGCCCAGACGGGTGGCCTCGACGGCGGTATGCACGGTGCCGTGACCGGACATCATGACCACCGGCATGGTCAGCCGTCCCTGCGATTTCCATTCCTTCA
>JASJPK010000086.1:0-54037 GCA_031426735.1 Hydrogenophilaceae bacterium
TGACCTGGAGCAGGCCGGTGTTGACGCGCCGGATCTCGTCGTAGCTGGGCGGATGCTCCGGCAGGTGTTCCAGAATGTAGGCGCTGAACGCGGGCAGCCCGCGGCCCAGAATGCGCAAACCCGCGTGGCGTTCGCGCAGCTCGCCGAGCTGGGCGCGGTAGCAGCCCTCGGCGTCCGCCTCGCGCATGTGGCTGAAGTGGGCCGGCAGCACGACGGTGCGGTCGGGCAGGGCCAGCAGCCGTTGCAATGAACGGTAGAGCAGGGGCGCCCAGGCCTCGGCGCGGCCGCCCAGGTCGGGCCGGCCGATCGAGTCGATGAACAGGGTGTCGCCGGTCAGCAGATAGCGCTCGTCCACCAGCAGATTGACCATGCCCAGGGTGTGGCCGGGGAGATGCAGTGCGCGCACCTGCACCGCGCCCAGCGTGAAGACCGTTTCGCCCGCCAGGTAACGGAACGGGAAGGTCGCCGGCAGCAGGTCTTCGGGATGGATGCTGTCGTAGGGGTGCAGCCAGTAATCCACGCCCAGCGCTTTCGCCATGGCCGCGCCGCCGCTGAGATGGTCGGCCTGCAGATGGGTGTCGAGCACCGTCGCGATGCGCCAGCCGCGTTCGGCGGCGATGCGGGTATAGACCTCGATGTGGCAGCTGGCATCGACCGCCATGGCCTCGCCGCCGCTGGCCAGCAGGTAGCTGAGGCAGCCGCGCGCCGGGCGGCTGATCTGCAGCAGGCTGAGATGCGGCGTCTCCGTTACGGCGCGGATTTCATAGTGGCCGCCCCAGGCCGCCATGCCGCCCTCCAGGTTGACCGCCCGATAGCCGAGCCGACGCAGCCCTTCGGCAACATGGTTCGATGTATTGCCATTGGCGCACACCGCCAGGATCGGCTCGCCGCGGGGCAAACTGTCCTGCAGGCGCTCCGGCACCGCGCGCGCCACCGCCGCAGCTATTTCCTCGTCTTCGTGCTCCAGGTCGAGCAGATCGAAATAGGGGATGTTGAGGGTCTGGATCGCTTCCTTGCCTTCGATCTTCCAGGCATCGAACTCGTCCTGATTGCGTACGTCCAGGATGGAGAAGCGGCTGCCTTCCTCCAGGCGCCGCTGCAGTTCCGTCGGTTTCCAGCTAATCGATTCGTGACGGGTCATGTCGCGCTCCCGTTCAAATAAGAATGGCTTTCAATATAGAACGTTGAACATTGAAACAGTTTCGCGGCATCGGGATTTGCCGCGTCTTGCCAGATCGTCCGCGCGCCCGACATGGGGTACAGGGTTGACCGAATACCCATGCCCTCCCTATCCTGCGCGCTCTATTTCAGGAGTTGCTTATGAATGCCCCCACCTCGCAGCAGCAATTGATGCGTTCCATCATCCAGCGCATCGCCACCGGCCCGGAGTTGTCCAAGAACATTTCCCGCGAAGAAGCGCGCCTGGGCATGCAGTCCATCATCGACAACCAGGTCGACCCGGTGCAGGCGGCGATTTTCCTGATCGCGCTGCGCATGAAGCGGGAAACCGAGGAAGAGAACCTGGGCATCCTCGATGCCGTGCTGGCCTCGACCGAGCATGTCACCGCCGAGGTGGACGAGGTGGTCGACATCGCCGATCCCTACGACGGCTACAACCGCTGCCTGCCCGCCGCGCCGTTCCTGGCGCCGTTGCTGGCGGAACTGGGCGTCGCCGTGGTGAGCCACAGCGTCGAGTCGGTCGGTCCGAAATTCGGCGTCACCGCGCGCCACGTCTATCGCGCCCTCGGCGTCGATGTCGACCTGAAGCCGGCCGCAGTGGCGCGCCGCCTGGCCGATCCGGCCGTGGGCTGGAGCTACATCGATCAGGCCAGCTTCAGCCCGGCGCTGCACGATCTGACCGCACTGCGCGCGCGCATCGTCAAACGACCGGCGCTGACCACCGTGGAAGTGGTGGCCAAGCCGATCCTGGGCCGCAAGAAGACGCATCTGGTTACCGGCTTCGTGCATAAACCCTATCCGCCGGTGTACGCCATGTTGGCGCGCCATGCCGGTTTCGACAGCGCGCTGTTGATCCGCGGCGTCGAGGGCGGCGTTATTCCCTCGCTGCGCCAGGCCGGCAAATATTTCCGCTACGAGACCACCGGTGACGGCTTGGAAGTGGATTTTGACCCGACCGAGTTGGGCATCGAACAGACCGCCCGCGCCGTGCCGCTGCCGGACCATTTGCCCAAGGCCGTCAAGCCTGGCGACGACGCCTTCATCGCGCTGGACACGCCGGCTACCGCGCAGGCTGCGGCCGAAGCAGGCATGGCGGCGCTGCGCGGCGAGAAGGGGGCGACCTACGATTCCCTGGTCCTCGGCGCTGCGTTGATCCTGCACCACGTCGGCCGCGCCGAGAATCTCCAGGAAGCTGCCGCGCGGGTGCGCGCGACGCTGGATTCCGGCCGCGCCGCGAGTCGTGTCAAATGAAGGGGGTGAAGTAATGACCTGGACCGCAGTTGCCAAGGAAGGCGAACTCGGCGTCGGCCAGATGAAGCGCATCGCGCCGGCGGGCAAGGCGCTGTTGCTGGTCAACGCCGAGGGCGGCTATTACTGCATCGACGAAATGTGCAGTCACGAGGACTACTCGCTCTGGTTCGGCTGCGTCAAAGGCCGTTCGATCAAATGCTCGCTGCACGGCAGCTACTTCGATCTGGCCAACGGCAAGCCGCTCAACGAACCGGCCGAGTGTCCACTGACCACCTATCCCGCCAAATTGGAAGACGGCCAGATCTGGGTGGATGCAGGGTAGCGGCCTGCGCAAGGATGCGTAGGATGGGCGAAGCGCAGCGCGCCCATCGGTCGTAGCGGTAGATGGGCGCGCTGCGCTTCGCCCATCCTACGAACTGCATCGCGCCCTGGAAGGCGCTCAGCTTGTCTCTGCCGCGCTGGCCAGTTCCCGATTGAGTTGGGCGATATCGACGGGTTTGGCCAGATGCGCGTCGAAACCGGCCATCCGGCTGCGGGCGCGGGCCGCGGCATCGCCGTAGCCGGTCACCGCGACCAGATAGAACGTGTCGCCGTGCGCCTGGGCGCGCAACTGGCGGGCGGTTTCGTAGCCGTCCATGCCGGGTAGGCCGATATCCAGCAGCACCACTTGCGGCCTGAATTCGCCGGCAATTTGCAACGCTTCCAGGCCATTGCAGGCCATGCGTACCACGTGGCCATCCAGTTCGAGCAGGACGGCCGTGCTCTCGGCCACCTGTTCGTTGTCGTCCACCACGAGCACGCGCAGGGGGTTATGACTGCACTCGGCATCTGGCGCCGTTGCCACCACCGCGACAACGGGCGTTTCGGTGCGCGGCAGCCAGATCGTGAAGCGCGAACCCAGCCCCGCTCCCGGGCTCGCGGCCTGGACCCGGCCGCCGTGCAGATTCACCAGTCGCTCGACCAGGCTGAGGCCGATGCCGAGGCCGCCTTGCGCCCGGTCCAGCGTGCGCTCGCCTTGCTGGAACAGGTCGAACACATGCGGCAGCAGCTTTGTCGGCATGCCGAGGCCATCGTCGAACACGGCGATCTCGATCTCTTTGCCGACCACCTGGGCGGTCAGCCCGATATGACCGCCTTCCGGTGTGTATTTGGCAGCGTTGTCGAGCAGATTGACCAGCACCTGGGCGAGCCGAACCGGGTCGCCCTTCAGGTAGACCACCTCATCGGGCAGGTTCAACTCGAAGTGGTGGCCCTTTCTGTCGATCAGGGGACGCGCCGACTTCAGCACCTGGGTCACCAAATGGGCGAATTCGATGGTTTCCTGTTTCAGTTCGATGCGGCCGCGCGAGATGCGGGAGACATCGAGCAGTTCGTCGACCAGGCGGGTGAGGTGTTCGACCTGGCCGCCGATCGTTTCGCGCACCCAGCGTAACCGGATCGGGTCCAGCCCCGGCCGACCGAGGATATAGGCGGCGTTGAGTATGGGCGCGAGCGGGTTGCGCAATTCGTGGGCGAGCATGGCCAGGAATTCGTCCTTGCGTTGATCGGCTTCGCGCAGGGCGGCTTCGGCCTGGCTGCGCTCGGCGATCTCTTCGCCCAGTTTCTCGTCGCGCAGTTGGATGAGCTCCAGCATGGTGTTGAAGTCGTGCGCCAGGGCACCCATTTCATCGCCGCTGTTTTCATCCGCGCGCAGGCTGAAGTTCCGTTCGTCGGTCACGCGCCGGGTCAGATCGCGCAATTCCAGGAGCGGCTGGGTGACCGCCCGATGCAGGTGTTTGAAGATGTAATAGGCCATGGTCAGAGCCAGGCCGGCCATGACCAGGGTAACCAGGGCATACCAGACGATATTGTCGTAGAGCCGGTTCAGTTCGGATTCGATCACCAGCCGCCCGATCGGGCGGCCGTCGTGCAGGATGTCGCGGCCCAGTGTGATGTGCTGAGCATCCAGTTCGGTCTGCACGACCGCTTGCAAGGGCAGGCGGATGGCCTTCTCCGCTTTGGCTTGGGCGGTGGCATAGAACGCGAACGGCATTCCCTTGGCCGTGAAAATGGTGGCTCGGTTGATGTTGGGGGCGGCGCGCAGCGTGGACAGGGCCGCCGCTGCCGCGCGGGGATCGTCGAACACCAGTGCCGATTCGGTGCTTTCGGCCATGATTCCGACCAGAGCTTCCAAATCTTCAGTCATGTTTTGGCGCGCGCTGAAGAACTGATGCGCGATCACCAGCAGGGAAACGCTGCCCAGGATCACAGCCAGCGTGGTCAGGCTGATCGCCAGCAGCCTGGTGGGCAGCGGCATTTGTTGCAGGCGGTCGAACAGGCGCTTCATCCGCACGGCCTCGCTGGGTCGCCGCTTGCGCTTGCCTCACAGGCGCCTGCCACTGCCCTTGCGCGCATCACGGCGTCTCCTGGTAGATGGCTCTGGCCAGGCGCAGCAACTTGGAACTGAGGTTGAGGCGGGCGTGCTGTATGGCCTTGAGATTGATGGCGAAATGGACGCGACGCTGTTCCAGCAACAGTTCGATCATCACCCCGCGCCGGGCGGCACCCGCGCCATCGGTGAGGGTGAGCACACTGGTGCCGCGCAGTGTTTCCAGCGCCCGCGCCAAGGCGATGTCCTCCAGGCCCAGCCAGACCAGGTCGCAGTTACGCACGGCTTCCGTGGCGGCAAGGCGGCGCAGGGTGAGACGGAGGACGCCGGGGGGGTGCTCCACCAAGGCATCCAGGGCGGGACCGAAGGGGTCGTGGCCCACCACGCACAGGGTCAGCGTGTCGCGTTTTCTTGCCGAGGCAGCGGCCAGCCCGTCGGGCCATTCGACATAGCTGGCGAGGCGATAGATCACCGCAGCCTTGAGTTCGTATTCCGCGATGACCTCAGCCCGGGCCGGCAGTATGACCAGCAGCGCCGCCAGCAGCGCGGCCAGCAGCGTTCCCGGGAGCGGCAGTTTGTTCGCCATCAGAACAGCCAGGACAGCGCTAGGCGCAGGCTGCGGCCATCCTGCGGGATGGTGTCGAGGCTGCGGAACAGACTGTCTTTGTGCTCGGCCGAGGCGGGGTCGGCGTAGTCGTGGTCGAACAGGTTGTAGATGCTGGCCGAGACTTCCAGGTTATGTCCCAGTGGCCGCCGCAGGCTCAGGTTGACCAGGCCGTAATCCGCCAGGCGGTTGCCGGCCAGGGTCTTGCGGGCGCCGGTGTATTGCGCCTCGATGCCGGCCTGCCAAGGCCCGGCGAACACGGGGTGGCTGTAGTTGAACTTGAGCAGATGGCGCGGCGAGTTGCTCAGCATCGCGCCGCTGCCATCCATGGCCCGTTGCAGGGCATAGCTGGCGCGCAGTCGGGCGCCGTCGTCCCAGTGCCGCTCCAGCTCCAGTTCGAGACCGTTGGCATGCGCCCGCTCCAGGTTGGCGAAATAGAGCAGGCCATCGCTCGGGTCCCGGGTCTGGCTGATCAGGTTGCGGATTTCATAGTGATAGGCGCTGGCCAGCAGGCGCAGACCTTCGCGCGGGGTGCTTTCCAGCACGGCCTCCCAGGTGGTGATGGATTCGGCGCCGAGCGACGGATTGGCCTTGTTGCCGAATGCGTTGTAGTAGCGCTCATACGCGTTGGCCATGCGGTAGGCCGTGCCGTAGAGCAGTTTGGCGCTGGTGCTGGGCGACAGCATGTGGATCAGGCCGAGGCGGGGGTTGAGGCGCGACTCGCCGGGGGTGAACCGGTCCAGGCGCAGGCCGGCATTGAGCAGCCAGCCTTCGGTCAAGGTCCATTCGTCCTGCAGATACAGACCGAGGCTGCGCCGGTCGCGCCGGTCGTCCAGATAGAGCGTGTACGGAACGTCGTCGTAATTGCTTTGAGCAATGTGCATGTCGTCGCGGTAGTCCAGACCCAGCAGCACCTTGTGGTGGGCGAGTCCGCTGTGCAGCAGTTGCAGATTGCCGCCCCACCAGGCGCCACGGCCGCGATCCCGGTTCAGCGTCGGCGGCGTGTACAGGTAGGTGCCGTCATAGTCGTAGCGGCCGTAGTTGAGGCTGCCGTTGAAGGTCCAGTCCGGCGCCGGCGAGCCCTGGTAGCTCAACTGGGTGTACAGGTGGGTGTCTATGGTCTGGCTGCCCGCGGCATCGAACAATTGTTCGAAGGAAGCCGTCGGGATGCCTTTGTCGCGCCGGCCGTAGCCCAATTGCCAGGTCAGCGGCCCGTGCGCCAGTTTGGCGAAGAAGCGTCGATAGTTGTCGTGATCGAGGTCGTGCGCAACGCTGGCGCCACCCAGGGCGGCGAATTCCGGGAAGGCGACATCCTCGCCAGCGCTGTCGGACAGGGCCACATGCAGCAGCAGTTGCGCATCGTTGGCGAGCCGGGCGCCATAGCCGGCGCGGCCGCTACGGGTCTGGCCGCTGGCGGCTTCCAGGCTGAGCGAGCTGGCTAGGGTGTTCTTGGTGATGACGTTGATCACGCCGAAGAAGGCGCTGTTGCCGTAGACCGCCGAACCAGGGCCGGGGACGTATTCCACCCGCTCGATCAGATCCAGATCGAGCGGGAATTCGCTGCCCAGCGGCGCCTGGTCGTAAACGCTGTCGTTGAGCCGGTAGCCGTCGACCAGCAACAGTACGCGGGTGTTGTAGTCGCCGGCCCGGGCGAAGCCGCGCGTGCCCAGGTAGCTGTAGTTGCGGTCGTAATTGGGATAGAGGCCGCGCACACTCCTGAGCAGATCGGCCAGCGTGCGCCAACCGTAGTGGCGGATATCTTCGGCGGTGATGACGGTGACGGCGGCGGGCGCTTCGCTGGTCTTCTGGGTGTAGCGGGAGGCGCTAGAGACCTCCAGGTCGAGGAGTGTCTCCAGCGGTAGCCGGGCCAGATCCCTTACATCGGAGGCCAGTCCGGGCGCCGGCGCCAGGGCGAGGCTTGCGCACAACGATGCCGCAACGCCGCTGACGGCGCGAGAAACTCCAGTCGGTGCGGAGGCTGGTGCGAGGTTGAACATTTTCATTTATTCCCTTCCGGCGATCTCTCATTGCGACAGATGCGCTACGGCCGCGGTAGGTTGTTGATGCCGAGGACCGCCCATAATTGTCCTGATGTTTATACATTTCCGTGAAGTGGATTAAGGAAAAATTCCTGGGCTGCGCTAAGTCTTACAGATTTGCCGTGGCGACGAAACCACGTCGAATTCCTGCTCGGGCAATAGCGATATTGGCGGCTGGGGCATCCGCTGAAACCGCCTGACGCCTCAGAACAGGGCTGTCTATTCCGCGATCGACAGGCGTAGCCGATCCGCTTCCTGTTCCAGGCGCACCTGGCGCAGCGCGTTCATGCCGAGCAGGGCTTCGCCGCTCAGGTTGGGCAGGATGGCGACGGCGACGTTTTCGATCCGGAACGGTCCGAATTCCAGGTTCGTGGCGCGGCTGCCGCAGCCCTGCACGGCACCGTTGGCGGTGTGGAAGGTGGCACGCACATCGCAGCCGAGGCCGATGCGGTCGGCCAGTTGTTGCGAGATGGAAACGGTGCTGGCGCCGGTGTCGACGAGAAAGCGCACCGGCGCGCCCTGGAGGGCGCCGTCGATATGGAAATGGCCGTCGCGGGCACGGGCGAGTTCGATACTGCCATTGCCGACGACTTGCGCCGGCGGCGCTTCCTGGCGCAGAAAAAAGACATAGAACAACAAGCCCAGGCCGAGCCAGATGCCGGCATGCAGAAAGGCGCCGCCGAGCTTGTTCAAGCCGACTCCACCGCTCGCTTAGTTCTGGTCGTGCCGCTTCTTGTTGACCACCATCTGCTCGATCACCTTGCCGGCCCAGTCTTTCGCGCCGAGACCGAAGGCGATGGCGAAGGCGAGGCCGACCGCGCCGAAGGCGATGATGAAGGCTGCGGTGAGCAGTTCGTTGGCGATCTGCAACTGTTCCATCGCGATGAAGAAGACGAACACCATCATGGCGTATTCGGAGAAGGTGGAAACGGTCAAAGCGCCATCGAACTCCATGTTGGACAGCCAGGCGAACACCAGGCGGTTGATGAAGCGGGCCAGGATGGTGCCGAACACCAGCACCAGAATCGCGACGATGACATTGGGGATGTACAGCACGACCTTGTTGAACAGATCGGCCACCATCTGCAGGCCGAGCGAATTGGCGACGGTGACGATCATGACCAGGATGATCAGCCAGTAGATCAGGTTGCCGATCACGGACGCCACCGACACTTCCAGTTCGGCGTGCTTCATGAAGGCTTCCAGGCCGGATTTCTCGGTGGCCTTGTCGAACTTCAGGATGGTGAGCAGGCGCATGACGCCGCTGCGCGCCACTTTCGCCAACATCCAGCCGAGGACCAGCGCGACGATGGCGCCGAGCAGTTGCGGCACGAAGCTGGCCAGCTGGGTCCAGAAAGAGGTGAGGGATGCGACGAAAATATCGATTTGTTCCATGAAGGACTCCATACGTTTGGCTGAGCTAGCAGAATTATAGGTGGCTGTTATTGCGCCAATTGTTCGCGCGTGATGACGAACACGGTGTCGGTGCCGCCTTCGATGTCCGGCCAGGTCAGTTCCAGATCGGGAAAGGCGGCTTCCAGTTCGGCCCGATTGTGGCCAATTTCCACCGCCAGCAAACCGCCCGGATTCAGATGCCGCGCCGCCTCGCGCAGGATGATCCGGGTCGCATCAAGACCGTCGCTGCCGGAGCCGAGTGCGAGCGCGGGTTCGTGGCGATATTCCGGGGGCAGGGCGGCGACGCTGGCGGCATTCACATAGGGCGGGTTCGATACGATCAGGTCGTAGGTCATCTCGGCCAGCGGCGCGAACAGATCGCCTTGATACAGGGTGATGCGGTCGGCCAGGTCGTAATCCGCCACATTGCGCTGTGCGACTTCGAGCGCATCGGGCGACAGATCCACCGCATCGACGTCCGCTGCCGGGAAGGCTTCCGCCAGCAACACCGCCAGACAACCGGAACCGGTGCACAAATCCAGCACGCGCAAGATGTTATCGGCATCGGCCAGCCACGGCTGCAGCTGCTCCAGGATCATCGGCGCCAGGAATGAACGCGGCACGATGACGCGCTCGTCGACATAGAAGCGGTAGCCCTGCAACCAGGCTTCGTGTGTCAGATACGGCGCCGGCAGGCGTTCGCCGACGCGGCGTTCGAGCAATTGCGCGATGCGGTTCGCCTCGGCCGGCAGCAGGCGCGCGTCGAGGAACGGTTCCAGCCGATCCAGCGGCAGGTGCAGCGTGTGCAGAATCAGGTAGGCCGCCTCGTCGAACGCGTTGCTGCTGCCGTGGCCGAAAAACAGCCCCGCTTCGTTGAAACGGGAGACGGCGTAACGCAGCCAGTCGCGGACGCTGACGAGGGTGGAGATTTCTTGGCTGGGAGTTTGGTTGGGCACGGCGAATTCACGAGAAAAGAAGCCCGCGCACTATACCGGCCGCCTCGGTAATCAAGAAGCGTGGGGAATTGCTGGATCAGGCGTGGGATTGAATTGCGATTTACATCATTTCGACAACCCACTTGGTCACCGTCGCGGTAGCCAGCGCGCATTGCTGGCCGCGGGCGTCGCTGAAAGCCTTGTATTCGTCGGGCTGCCACATGTCATAGGTGCGGCCGGTAAAACATTGCTGCAGTTCCTCGCAGGTGACGCCGCCGAATTCAATCTTGAAACGTTCGACCAGTTCCTTGCCCTTCTGGAAGTTGCCGATGAAACGGCCCTTGTCCAGTTTGTCCCGGTCGCGGCCGCGTTTGGCGCTGAGCGCCATCAGGCCGCCGGTCAGTGCGCCACAGGCGCCTTGTCCGGACAGACCGCCACCGCCGGAGAGGCCATGGCTTGCCTTGATGGTGGCATCGTCGATGACGCCCACGGTTTCCTGCACGGCGGCCAGCACGCATTGCGGACAGCAGCCGTAGTCGAGCTCATAACGCAGTGCTTTTTCATAGGCAAGTTCGGCAGCCTGGGCTTTTTCTTGTGGGGTCATACAGGGACTCCGTAAATTAGAAAACGCTAATGTTTATAGCATGCCTTTGCTGCATTGCGGTATGGGCGGGAAAACGAAAAGCTGGCCAGCGCGTTATCGGCGACGGATTCAGGCCAGCAGCCGTTCCAGCACGCCACGGTAAACCCGGGACAGTTGTTCCAGTTCCGCGACACCGACGTTTTCGTCGATCTTGTGGATGCTGGCGTTGATTGGGCCGAACTCGACGACTTCGCGCGCGATGTCGGCGATGAAGCGCCCGTCGGAGGTGCCGCCGGTGGTGGAGAGTTCCGGCGTTATTCCGGTGACTTCCTGAATCGCGTCGGATAGCGCGTCGACCAGGCCGCCACGCGGGGTCAGGAAGGGTTTCGCGCCGAGTTCCCACTCCACGTCGTAGTCGAGTCCATGTCGGTCGAGGATGGCGCAAACGCGTTGCTGCAGGTTTTCCACCGTGCTGGCGGTGGAAAAGCGGAAGTTGAAGGCGATGTCGGCATGGCCGGGAATCACGTTCATCGCACCTGTGCCGCTGTGCATGTTGGAGATCTGCCAGGTGGTCGGCGGGAAATACTCGTTGCCTGTATCCCATTCCGTGGCGGCCAGTTCGGTAATGGCCGGGGCGGCGAGGTGAATCGGATTCTTGCCCAGGTGCGGGTAGGCGATGTGGGCCTGGATGCCGTTGACGCGCAAGCGGCCGTGCAGCGAACCGCGCCGGCCGTTCTTCATCATGTCGCCGAATTGCGCGACGCAGGTCGGTTCGCCGACGATGCAGCAGTCGATCAGTTCGTTGCGCGCGGCGAGCCGCTCGACTACCTTGACCGTGCCATCGATAGCTGGGCCTTCCTCGTCTGAGGTGATCAGCCAGGCGATGGAGCCGGCGTGGCCGGGATTGGTGGCGAGGTAGTCTTCCACCGCGGCCAGGAAGGCCGCGATGGAGCCTTTCATGTCGGCCGCGCCGCGGCCGTATAACTGGCCATCACGTTCGCTCGGCACGAACGGGTTGCTGCTCCATTGTTCGAGCGGGCCGGTCGGCACCACGTCGGTATGGCCGGCGAAGCAGAGCAGGGGGGAGGTCGTGCCGCGCCGCGCCCAGAGATTGACGACTTCGCCGCTCTGCACGGTTTCGATGACGAATCCTAGCTGGGCGAGTTTTTTCGCCAACCAGGCTTGGCAACCGGCATCGTCCGGCGTGAGGGAACGGCGGGCGATCAACTCGCGGGCGTATTCGAGCGTTTTGCTCTGCAAGCTCATTCCCCGAAAAAAGCGGCGTAGTTTTCGTCGCTGAAACCCACTTGATATTGGCCGTCGCGATCCAGAATGGGTCGTTTGATGACGCTGGGGTTTTCCTGCATCAGTTCGAGCGCGGCGCTCGCGTTGGTGATGCTTGCCTTGTGCTCGTCGCTGAGTTTGCGCCAGGTCTGGCCGCTGCGATTGACGATGGATTCCCAGCCCAGCAACTCGCACAGCGTCTTCATCAGGTCGACCGGCACGCCCTGTTTCTTGAAGTCGTGGAATTCATAGGGAATGTCGCGCTCTTCCAGCCAGGCGCGGGCTTTCTTGACGGTGCTGCAGTTGGGGATGCCGTAAAGTTTCATGGCAAACTCGCTTGAGAAAAAAACCGCGCCATTTTACCTGCCTCCCATGTCCCCCGCCTTTATCGTTCGCGCCGCCGATTGGAAACACGATGAAGCCGCCATTGCCGCTGTTCGCCGCAGGGTTTTCGTCGCGGAACAGCGCGTGCCGGAGGCGTTGGAATGGGAAGCCGCCGACCCGCACTGCCACTGGTTCGTCGCGCTGTCGCCGGAGCGGGAAATCGTCGGCATCGTGCGCTTGACCGAGGCGGCGCGCATCGGCCGCATGGCGGTGTTGCCGGAATGGCGGCGGCGCGGCGTCGGCCGGGCCTTGCTTGATGCGGCGCTGACTGCCGCGCTGGCGCTTGGCTTTGCCCGCGTGCAGCTTTCCGCGCAGACCCACGCCATCCCGTTTTATGCCCGGCGCGGCTTCATTGCGGAAGGGCCGGAATATCTCGATGCGGGTATTCCGCATCGAACCATGACATTGGACTTGAAGGATTCGGCATGAACATTCGCATAGGCCATGGCTTCGATGTGCACGCTTTCGCCGTTGGGCGCAGGCTGATCGTCGGCGGCGTCGATATTCCCTACGAGCGCGGTCTGCTCGGCCATTCCGATGCGGATGTGTTGCTGCATGCGATTTGCGATGCGCTGCTCGGCGCGGCCGCATTGGGCGACATCGGCAAGCACTTCCCGGATTCGGACTCGCGTTACAAAGGTATCGATAGCCGCAAACTGTTGCGTCACGTTGCGGAATTGCTCGCTGGCCGCGGCTGGGAAGTCGGCAATGTCGATGCCACGATCATCGCGCAGGCGCCCAAGATGGCGCCGCATATCGCCGCCATGCGCGAGCACATCGCCGAGGACATCGGCATTGCCGCCGATCAGGTCAACGTGAAGGCGACGACGACGGAACGATTGGGTTTCACCGGGCGGGAAGAAGGTATCGCCGCCGAAGCGGTATGTCTGATCGTCAAGGTGTGATGCGTCCGGCCGCGGGCGGGGAGACGGCGCGGGTATTTTTTGCGCTGTGGCCGGATGCGGCGGCCGCCGCGCATATGCATGCCATCGCCGAACAGTGGCATGACAGTCTGGGCGGGCGGGTGACGCGCGAGGATACGTTGCATGCGACGCTGGTCTTCATCGGTGAAATCGAGACTGCGCGTTTGCCGGTTTTGCTCGCGCTGGCGAGCGGCATCGAACTGCCCGGCTTCGAGCTTGCGTTGGATCGCCGGGATTGTTGGCGGCATAACCGCATCGCCCATCTCGGGGCGAGTCGAATGCCGGAGGCGCTATCGAACCTGCAATCCGAACTGGCCGCGCGGGTGCGGGCGGCTGGATTCGAGATCGAGAAACGGCCATTCAGCCCGCACATCACGTTGATCCGCAAAGCCGATTGCAAAAATAGCGCAACGGAATCTGTCACAAACAAAAATCCCGCACAGCCAGTCGCCTGGACGGTGCGGGACTTCGTACTGGTCAAATCCAGTTTGAGCGCGAATGCCTCGCGCTACGAGCAGATCGGCCGGTGGCCCCTGCTAGAAGAAAATCCGACTTCTTAGACAATCCGTCAATTCCGTGGTGGGTAGACGGGTGTAATCCTTGTCGATGCTTTCCGATAGCCTGCTCCTGACCTGACCCGGTAGGCGGTTGTTGATCAGCCCCACAAAGGGGGCCGAGGCCACAAGGATGAGCCGGTCATAGGCATTCTTCGCCAGACCATGTTCCAGTTCCCGGGTGACTTCCTGGGCAAAACGCTCAGCCTCATGGTGTTTTGGGTCGGTTGCCTGTGTAAACGCGCCGTGACCGCTGCCGTTCCGAGAACCGGAACCGGAACGGTCGCTGACCAGATTTGATGTCTTCTCGCGACTTTCCGGATGGGCCAACTCCTTGACGAGCTGGAGCCCCCTTTGCGGTCCGGTATTGGAGAAGAACTTGGCTTGGCTGGCGTTGGCGACCATGACCCACGTTACGGACATCAAATCCTCCAATAATGAAAAATCCATTTAAGATCAATCGATTACTGTACTTCTCGCGCGATTCGCCGGGGGTTTCAGCGAAACAATTTCAGGCTAGCAGCCGGTTGCGATTCGTCAAGAAATGGATTCGACCAGTTTCTGGGCCAGGCGTGCAAAAGTGGCGGTATCCGCAGCGGGCAGGTCGAGCGTGGCGGCACTGAGCGCGCCGACGAAATTCCGGTCGAGGGAGCGGGTATAGGCAGGGTCGTAATGGCGGATAAGCAACTCGGCGACCAGTTCGTCCCAGTGGCCTGCGCCGGCAAGCGCTTTCCAGCTTTCGATGCGTTCCTTGCCCTGGATCGCGGTCAGGCAGTCAAGTTTCTGGCCGAGCAGTTCGGAGTTGTTCAGAAAATGGGCGTATTCCTGCTTGAGCAGTTCGACCCGGACCGGGATATCGGCATGCAGGTTGATGCATTCGGCGGCGCGCATGCGCGTCAGTAATTCTTCCGGCGTATGCAGGTTGCCGATTTTTTTGCTTTCGGATTCCACGAAGATCGGGCGTTTGGGGTCGAAGCTTTGCAGCGCATACCAGACGCGCGATTCGAACAGTTTCTGCGCCGGTTGCGGGCGGGCAGGGTAGGCGCCCAGTACCGAGCCCATGTGGGCGGCGAGATCTTCCAGGTCGAGCACCTGCGCATCGCAGGTTTTCAGTTCGCGCAGAAAACGACTCTTGCCGACGCCGGTGGGTCCGCAGATCACGCGAAAATCGAGCTGCGCCGGCAAGCGCGCCAATTCCGCGATGACATGGCGCCGATAGGCTTTGTGGCCACCTTCGAGTTGCATCGCATTCCAGCCCACCGAGCGCAGGATGGTGGTCATCGCGCCGCTGCGGCTGCCGCCGCGCCAGCAGTAGATCAGCGGCCGGTAATTGCGCGGCTTGTCGCGCAGATAGGTTTCGAGGTGATGCGCGATATTGCGTGCGACCAGGGCAGCACCGATTTTTTTCGCATCGAACGCGGAGGCTTGTTTGTGCAAGGTTCCGACCATGGCGCGCTCGGCATCGTTGAGGACGGGCAACGAGATGGCGCCGGGCACATGGTCGTCGCTGAATTCGCCGGGCGAACGCGCATCGATGATTTCATCGAAGTCGAAGATTTCCGCTACGGTGGCAACGCCGTCCTTGCGTCGTTGCACGCCTGCCTGAGTGCAGATCACGCGTTCTTGTCCCGCATCAAGCGGGATTTTTCGCGCTGCCAATCGCGATCCTTCTGCACGGCCCGCTTGTCGTGCAGCTTCTTGCCCTTGGCCAGGCCGATTTCGATCTTGACGCGGCCCTTGGTGAAATGCAGGTTGAGCGGCATTAGCGTATAGCCGGCTTGCTGCACCTTGCCGATCAGCTTGCGAATCTCATGCGCGTGCAGCAGCAACTTCCGGCTGCGCACCGGATCGGGGGTGATATGCGTGGAGGCGGTCGGCAACGGGCTGATATGGCAACCGATCAACCAGACTTCTTCCTTCTTCAGGACGACGTAAGCTTCCTTGAGTTGGGAGCGGCCCGCCCGGATGGCCTTGACTTCCCAGCCTTCCAGCATCAGGCCCGCTTCATAGCGTTCCTCGATGAAATACTCATGGAAGGCCTTCTTGTTATCGACGATGTTCATGGCGCGGAGCGGTGGCAAATGCAGGTTGAATTTCGTGATATTTTAGCAGGCCCCTCCTACGTTCCTTGCTACACATTCCCTATGCGCCCGATATGGCTGAAGTCGTAAAAACCGTTCTTGTGCCGTATTCGGCGGAAGAGATGTTCGTATTGGTCGATGGCGTCGAAAGCTACCCGCAATTTCTGCCCTGGTGCGGCGGCACCGAGTTGCATTTGCGCGATGATGTGACGACGGAAGCGACGATCCACATCCATTACATGCAGGTGAAGCAGAAATTCACGACGCAGAACAGCAAACGCCATCCCGAAGAAATGATCATCCGGCTGAAAAGCGGTCCGTTTCGCAAACTCGAAGGCTCGTGGCATTTCAAGGCGCTATCGCCGGAGGCCTGCAAGATCGAATTCGTGATGCATTACGAATTCGCCAGCGGCTTGCTGGAAAAAGTGCTGGGGCCGGTATTCGGCTTGCTGACCAACAACATGGTGGACGCTTTCGTCCGCCGGGCTGAACAGGTTTACGGCGAACGATGAGCGAACAGATCCACGTCGAAGTGGTTTACGCCATGCGCGACCGCCAGAAGGTCGCGTCGGTGCAGTTGCCGCAAGGCGCCAGCGTGCGGGAGGCGATCGAACGTTCCGGCCTGCTGGTTGAATTTCCCGAAATCGATCTGGCTGCCAACAAGGTCGGCATCTGGAACAAGCTGGCCAAGGTCGACGCCGTATTGCGCGACAACGACCGCGTCGAAATCTATCGGCCGCTGCTGGCCGATCCGAAGGAGGTGCGGCGTCAGCGCGCCGCCGAGGGCAAGGTCATGAAGAAGGGGGGCGGCGACGCCGAGGCTGTCTGACTGCTGAATGCCGAAAAAAAGGGCGGCAAGTGCCGCCCTTTTGGTCTGCGGAAGTCCGCGTCGAGATTACTTAGGCTCGGTCGTCGGGTAATTGAGCTGAGCCAGTCCTTGCTTGACCTGGCCGGAAGCGTAATTGGCCTGGCTGATCACGCCGGCGCTGTCGCCCGCCTTGGCAGCTGCCTGGGCCGCTTTCAACGCAGTTTCAGCCGTGGTCCAGAGCGCAAACTTTGCCTTGGCGACTTTGACGTCGGCTTCAGCTTGGGTCAGCGCCTTCTGCGCTTCTTCGCTGATCGTGGGAGCGGCGGCTGCAGCTTTCGGGGCTTCAGCGGTTTTGCTCGGAGTCGCACTACAACCGGCCGTAAACAGGGCGAACAGGCTGAGGGCGGCGGCGGAAACAATCTTCGAATTCATGGAATCTCCTCTCCATTGGGTGAATAACGCAAACGCCGGAAACGGCGGGCGGGCAGACCATAATTCCCCGCTTGGATATGCGTCAATCGCTTTCCCGGCAATTGGTAATTAAACACCAGGCCTTGGGAGAGGCCTGTACCCCCGGTATAATGCTGTTTTTGTGCGATAGGCTTTCCCACCATGCGAGTTTTGCAAAAAGCACTGACGTTTGACGACGTCCTCCTTGTTCCCGCGTATTCCGGCATCCTGCCACGCGATGTCAGCCTGAAGACACGCCTGACTCGCGAGATTTCCCTGAATCTGCCGGTGGTGTCCGCCGCGATGGACACTGTCACCGAGGCGCCGATGGCCATTGCCCTGGCGCAGGAAGGCGGCATCGGCATCATTCACAAGAATCTGACGCCGGCACAGCAGGCTGCCGAAGTCGCCAAGGTCAAGCGTTACGAATCCGGCGTGGTGAAAGATCCGATCACCATCAGCCCCGGCATGCGCGTCAGCGACGTGCTGGAAATCACCCGGCGCTACCGTATTTCCGGTCTGCCTGTGGTCGACAAGTCGGGCAAGGTGATGGGCATCGTCACCAACCGCGATCTGCGCTTCGAGACCAATCTCGATCATCTGGTGCGCGACATCATGACCCCGCGCAAGAAGCTGGTGACGGTGAAGGAAGGCGCCAGCAAGGAAGAAGTGATGGCCTTACTGCACAAGCATCGCCTGGAGCGCCTGGTGGTGATCAATGACGAGTACGAGTTGAAGGGCCTCATCACCGTCAAGGACATCCGCAAATCGAGCGAGCATCCGCTGGCCAACAAGGACGGCATGGGTCATCTGCTGGTTGGCGCCGCGGTCGGCGTCGGCCCGGAAAACGAAGAGCGCATCGCCGCGCTGGCCGAGGCCGGCGTCGATGTCATCGTGGTCGATACCGCGCACGGCCATTCCCAGGGCGTGCTCGACCGCGTCAAGTGGGTGAAGGTGCATTACCCGAACGTGCAGGTCATCGGCGGCAACATCGCCACCGCCGATGCCGCGCTGGCGCTGGTCGATCACGGCGCCGACTGCGTCAAGGTCGGCATCGGCCCCGGTTCCATCTGCACCACGCGCATCGTCGCCGGTGTCGGCGTACCGCAGATCACGGCCGTCGCCAATGTGGCAGCCGCGCTCGCCAAGTCGGGCGTGCCCTTGATCGCCGATGGCGGTATCCGTTATTCCGGCGACATCGCCAAGGCCATCGCCGCCGGCGGCCATTGCGTCATGCTGGGCGGTCTGCTCGCCGGCACCGACGAAGCCCCGGGCGAAATCGAACTGTTCCAGGGCCGTTCCTACAAGTCCTATCGCGGCATGGGTTCTCTCGGCGCGATGCAGAAGGGTTCCAAGGATCGTTACTTCCAGGACAACGAAGCCAATGCCGACAAGCTGGTGCCGGAAGGCATCGAAGGCCGCGTGCCGCACAAGGGCAGCGTGCTGTCCGTGCTGCATCAACTGATGGGCGGCCTGCGTTCTTCGATGGGTTACCTTGGCGCCAGCAGCATCCCGGTGTTCCACGATACGGCCCAGTTCGTCGAAATCACCAACGCCGGCATCAAGGAATCGCACGTCCACGACGTGCAGATCACCAAGGAAGCGCCGAACTACCACGTTTGATCGTCATCTGAAATAGGAGGCGGGTTAACGCAACTCGCCTCCTTTCTTTTTTGAGCTCTGAGCGCAAAAGCCATGCACGCCAAAATCCTCATCCTCGACTTCGGTTCCCAGTACACCCAGCTTATCGCCCGTCGCGTGCGTGAGGCCAATGTCTATTGCGAACTACACCCCTACGATGTCTCCGACCAGTTCATCCGCGATTTCGCTGCGGCGGGCGTCATTCTTTCCGGCGGTCCATCGTCGGTGACCGAGGACGACACGCCGCGCGCGCCGCAGGCGGTGTTTGAACTGGGCGTGCCGGTGCTGGGCATCTGTTACGGCATGCAGACCATGGCCGCGCAACTCGGCGGCAAGGTGGAGACCGCCAGCCACCACGAATACGGCTACGCCGAACTGCGCGCACGCGGCCATTCCAGGCTGTTGGCCGATGTGCAGGATCGTACCGATCCCGATGGCAAAGCCTGGCTCGATGTCTGGATGAGCCACGGCGACCGTGTCGTCGATCTGCCGCCCGGCTTCAAGGTGATCTGCGACAACGCGTCCACCCCGGTGGCCGGCATGGCCGACGACGAACGCCGTTTCTATGGTGTGCAATTCCACCCGGAAGTCACCCACACGCTGCAGGGCAAGGCCATCATCGACCGCTTCGTGCACGAGCTGTGCGGTTGCGGCCAGGACTGGAACATGCCGGATTACATCTCGGAAGCCGTTGCCAAGATCCAGGCTACCGTGGGTTCCGACGAAGTCATCCTCGGCCTCTCCGGCGGCGTCGATTCCTCGGTTGCGGCCGCGCTGATCCACAAAGCCATCGGCGACAAGCTCACCTGTGTGTTCGTCGATACCGGCCTGTTGCGCCTGTATGAAGCCGAGCAGGTGATGGACACCTTCGCCAAGAACCTCGGTGTCAAGGTCATCCACGTCGACGCCTCCGCCGAGTTCATGGGCAAACTGGCCGGCGTCACCGACCCGGAGAAGAAACGCAAGATCATCGGCGGCGAATTCGTCACCGTGTTCCAGACCGAATCCGCCAAGCTGGCCAACGCCAGATGGCTGGCGCAGGGCACCATCTACCCGGATGTGATCGAATCCGCCGGTGCCAAATCGAAGAAAGCGCATGCGATCAAGAGCCATCACAACGTCGGCGGCTTGCCCGACGACATGCACTTGAAACTGCTGGAACCGCTGCGCGAACTGTTCAAGGACGAAGTACGCGAACTCGGCGTCGCCCTCGGTCTGCCGCACGACATGGTGTATCGCCACCCGTTCCCCGGTCCCGGCCTCGGCGTGCGCATCCTGGGCGAAGTGAAACAGGAATACGCCGACCTGCTGCGCCGCGCCGACCACATCTTCATCGAAGAACTGCGCGCTTCCGGCTGGTACGAGAAAACCTCGCAGGCGTTCGCCGTGTTCCTGCCGGTCAAGGCGGTGGGCGTGATGGGCGACGGCCGCACCTACGATTACGTCATCGCGCTGCGCGCCGTGCAGACGCAGGACTTCATGACCGCGCACTGGGCCGAACTGCCCTACGCGCTGCTGGGCAAGGTATCCAACCGCATCATCAACGAAATCCGCGGCATCAACCGCGTCACCTACGACATCACAGGAAAACCGCCTGGCACGATCGAGTGGGAGTGATCAACAAAAAGCCGGCTAGTGCCGGCTTTTTGTAAGTAGAACAGTGCTGCCTGGGCCAGCTATTACCTGCCCGTGTCGTACCCAGGCGCAGCTTGTCCTTCACTGCTGCCGCCGAAATCCACCTTGGGCGGAGCGGAAATCGCTTTTTCGTTTTCCACCGTGAAATTCGCTTTCGGCTCATGGTTGAACATCATCGCGGTCAGGTTGCTGGGGAACGAACGCACCGTCACGTTGTAGTCCTGCACGGTCTTGATGTAGCGGTTGCGGGCGACGGTGATGCGGTTTTCGGTGCCTTCCAGTTGCGCCTGCAGATCGCGGAAGCCGGCGTCGGCCTTGAGTTGCGGGTAGTTTTCCGAGACCACCAGCAAGCGACTCAGCGCGCTGCTCAGTTCGCCCTGGGCGGCCTGGAATTTCTGCAGGGCGGCAGGGTCGTTGATCAGTTCCGGGCTGGCGGAAATCTGGCCGACCCTGGCGCGGGCGGCGGTGACTTCGGTCAGTACCTTGGCCTCGTGCGCGGCATAGCCCTTGACCGTATTGACCAGGTTCGGCACCAGATCGGCGCGCCGCTGGTACTGGTTGAGCACTTCCGACCAGCCGGCCTTGATCGCTTCGTCCTGCGCTTGCAGGGTGTTGTAGCCGCAGCCGGACAGGCTCAGGACGGACAGCGAGACGACGAGATAAATCAACAGTTTGCGCATTTCGTACTCCTTGGCGGAAAAGCGGATTTTCAATTTTTCAACTGGATCATGGTGTCGCGCGCCAGGACCAGGTCTTCCCAGACCTTGGCCTTGTCGAGGCTGTTACGCAGCAGATAGGCCGGATGGTAGGTGACGATCAGCGGCACGCCGCGATAGCGATGCACTGCGCCGCGCAACTTGCCGATTGGCGTGTCGGTCGCGAGCAGGTTCTGCGCGGCGAAGCGGCCCAATGCAACGATCAGTTTCGGCTGGATCAGTTCGATCTGGCGTTCGAGATAGGGTAGGCAGGTCACCACTTCGTTCGGCAGCGGGTCGCGATTGCCGGGCGGGCGCGATTTCAGCACGTTGGCGATGAAGACGTTGTTGCCGCGTGCCAGGCCGATGGCGGCCATCATGGCGTCGAGCAATTTGCCGGCATCGCCGACGAAGGGTTCGCCCAGGCGGTCTTCGTTGGCACCCGGCGCTTCACCGACGAAAAGCCATTCGGCATGTAAGTCGCCGATGCCGGGCACGGCCTGGGTGCGCGATTTCGACAACTCGCAGCGGGTGCAGGATTGGATCGCGGCGTTAAGCGCAGCCCAGTCCATCTGGCCGATTGCGTCGGAGGGTTGCGATACGGGCTCGGGCTTGGCGCGGACAAGCGAAGCGCCTTCCGCCACGTCATCGGAACCTTCGGCGGAAGGCGCTTCGCTTGAGCGCCCTACGAGTGGTTCCGGCATGTCATGCTCGACTGGCGCGAGCGTGTCCGCCTGTTCCTCGCTTGCCACCGGCGCGGTCGCCCGCAACCGCCACGCCGGCCACAATCCTAGCGCCTGCAGGCGATCTTGTCGGGTCAGCGTCAAAACAGCCGCCGCATGACCAGCGCGTCTTCTGCGCCCTGATCGGCCGGGTAGTAGCCGCGCCGCAGCGCGATGGTCTCGAAGCCCAGGCGCTGATAGAGATTCACGGCGGCGGCATTGGACGGGCGCACCTCCAGATACAGACATTCGGTGCGATGGCTGCGCGCGGTATCGATCAGGTGTTCCACCAGTTGGCGGCCGAAACCGCGGCCTTGCCAGTCGGGGGCAACGCAGCAGTTGAGGATGTGGCCTTCGCCCGCCGCCAGCATCATCACCCAGTAACCGGCGACGTTGCCGTCGATCTCCGCCAGCCAGCAGGAATAGCCGGATTCCAGGCTGTCCCGGAAATTGCCCAGCGACCACGGATACGGATAGGCCGCGCGTTCGATGCGGATGACCGCGTCGATATCGTCGGCGGTCATCGGCCGGAAGTCGAAATTGAGGGGTTTGAGAACGGCGTTCATTGTAGGGAATCAGCGTTCGCAGATTTTCAAGGCGACCTTGTCGCGGATATACAGCGGCTCGGCGTTTTCCGCCGGCAAACCTTCGCCGCGCTGCAGTCGCGGCGCGGCCAGGCGAGCCATGGCGCGGGCGTGCGGAATGAGGCCGGCATCGACGTGTCGCAACGCGCGCGTTTGCGCGATATCCGGGTAAGCCGCGAAACCGGAGCCGACGCCGACATAGTCATCGCCTTGCGGCAACGGCACCGCGCCGGGCGGGCAGACCAGCGGGCCTGCCAGGCAGTGCCAGCGTGCGTCCTCGCGTTGGTAAAGCGCGGCATAGACCTCGTTCATGCGCGCATCCAGACAGGCCAGGACCCGGTCCGCACCGGCTTCCTCGGCCAGGGTTTCCAACGTGGAGACGCCGAGTACAGGCAAATCCGCCCCTAGCGCCAGGCCTTGCGCGACGCCGCAGGCAATGCGCAGGCCGGTGAACGAGCCCGGGCCCATGCCGTAGACGATGGCGTCAAGCTGGCACAGCTCCAGGTTTGCTTCAGCGAGCAGATCCATCAGCATCGGCACGAGCAGATCGGAATGCTTCTGGCCGGCGTGGATTTCCCGCTGCGTGCAGGCGCCGTCGATCCAGAGAGCGGCGCTGCACCATTCGGTGGCGGTATCGAAAGCGAGGAATTTCAAGGCGGGGCGGCGGGATAGAGGGATGGCGATTTTAGCGTTCGTCGGCCTGCATCACATACAGTTCCATCAACACGCGTTTCCACGGGTCGCGCCCGATCTGCAGATGCAGGATGCGGCCTTCCACTGGGGTGCCGCGATCGAGCAGACGGGCCAGATCGACGTTTTCGGCGCGCGGCGCGTAGCCGATCTGTACACCGCGCCATTCCACCCGCACCGCCTGCGCGTCATACGGGTTGGCCGGTTCGCGCCGCAGTACCAATGCGTCGCCGACCTGCATCAGCGGAAAAAGGGACGCACCGGCATAGTGCTGGAAGCCGGCCAGTGGCGAGGTTTGCAGAATCAGGCGCGAATCGGCGTGGGCGAGCGAGGCTATCCAGGCCAGCACGAGCAGCGCGAAAAAGCCCAGCGTTTGCCTTGGAAGATGCGGGGATGGGTAGGATGGGCCAAGCGCAGCGGGCCCATCAACACGCAACGACTGATGGGCGCGCTTCACCAGTTCTCGGCACGCCGGATGCCTAAGCGGCAAACCCCGCCGCCAAGGCATCCGCTGTGCTTCGCCCATCCTACGAATAATCATGGTCAATCCTTGGTGGCAGAGGCGAAGAACGCCAGCGCTTCATCCCGCTTGCGCGTGCGTTTCATCGGCGGCAGCGCCTGCCAGATGCGGCGGCCATAAGGCTTTTCGACCAGACGCGGGTCGCAGATCATCAATACGCCGCGGTCGCTTTCGCGCCGGATCAAACGGCCGGCGCCCTGTTTCAGGCTGATCACGGCATGCGGCAACTGGTAATCGAAAAACGGATTCTTGCCGACCCGTTTCATCGCTTCCATGCGCGCCGCCAGCACCGGATCGTCCGGCGGCTGGAACGGCAGCCGGTCGATGACCACCAGGGAAAGCGCATCGCCGGCGACATCGACGCCTTCCCAGAAACTCTGGCTGCCGAGCAGGACGGCATTGCCGAGGCGGCGGAATTCGTCGAGCAGGTCGGTGCGGCTCTTTTCGCCTTGCAGCAGCAACGGGTAATGCACCTCGGCAGCGGCCATGCGCGCCTGCAGCAGCCGATGCGCTTCGTTCATCGCCCGCAACGAGGTGAACAGCATGAAGGCACGGCCGCCGCTGGCAGCGAGGATCGGCCAGGCGGCTTCGACCACTGCCTCGGTATAGCCGGGCGAATTGGGGTCCGGCATGGCTTCCGGCACGTACAGCAAGGCTTGCGCGTCATAGTCGAACGGACTGTCCCAGACCGCGGTTTCCGCTTCCTTCAGGCCGATTTCGTGCAGGTAATGCGAGAAATCCTTGCGCACCGACAGCGTCGCGGAAGTGAAGATCCAGGCGCGCGCGTCGTTTTCGATCTGGCGCGCGAACAGCTCGCCGGCATTCAACGGCGTGGCGTGGAACAGCACGGAATGCGTGGTCGCTTCCAGCCAGCGCACGATGACGCCATCCATCGTTTCCGATGTGTTGGCCGGCGGCCTCAGCCAGCGTTCGATGCGGCCTGCCGCCTCGTGGCAGCGGGCATGCAGTTTCTCCAGTTCGTCGGCGCGCTCGGCCTGGCTTTCCAGCAAGGCGTCGAGCTTGGCTAGCGCGCCGACCAGGTCGTCCAGCGCGGCGCGAAAGTCGTCGCGTTCGAGGCCGCGCGCGGCCGGCATGCGCGCCTGCGCCGGACCCAGGGCGAGGCGCACCTGGCGCGCGGCGATTTCCAGTTCGCCGGCGGTGTTGGGCAGCTCGGCGAAGTCGGCGGCGTTGATGGCGGCTTCCACGCGCACATCGCGGCACAGATCGAGCAGCATGCCGGTGGTGACGGTTTCGCCGAAGAACAGGCTGGCGGTGGCGGGCAGTTGATGCGCTTCGTCGAAGATCACCGCGTTGCTTGCCGGCAGCAACTCGCCGGCGCCTTCGTCCTTCAGCCAGACGTCGGCAAAGAACAGATGATGGTTGACCACGACCAGATCGGCCTCCAGCGCGGCCTTGCGCGCTTTCAGCACGAAACAGCCTTTGTGGTGCGGACATTCGCTGCCCAGGCAGTTGTCGCGCGTGGACGTGGCCCAGGCCCAGGCCGGCGCATCTTCCGGCACTGCGCTGCAGGCCATGCGGTCGCCCGAATCGGTCACCGCGGCATAGCGCGCGATGGCCTGCAGATGCAGCGCATCTTCCCGGCTCTTGAAGCGGCCTTCGGACAGCGCGCGTTCGAGATGATAAGGACAGACATAGTTGGCGCGCCCCTTCAGCAGGGCGACGCTGATCGGCCGCGCCAGGGCTTGGCGCACGGCCGGGATGTCGCGGTGAAACAGCTGATCCTGCAGCGTTTTCGTGCCGGTCGAGACGATGACCTTGCCGCCGAACAGCAGCGTCGGCACCAGATAGGCCAGGGTTTTCCCGGTGCCGGTGCCGGCTTCCGCCACCAGGCGCGCACGCCGTTCCAGCGCCGAAAAAATGGTGCGGGTCATCTCAAGTTGCTGCGGGCGCGGTCGATAGTGGGGAAGAAAATTTGAAAACGGCCCACCATGCGAAAAAATTTCGTCCAGGTTCATGCGACGAGTTTATCCGAGGGTCCGATTAATCGAGAGGTGGAGGTCATGCTGCGCTGGATATTTCTTCTATTCATGATGGTATTTGCGGTTCCGGCGTACGCCGAGGCAGTCGAAGCCATCATGCCGAACAAACAAATGGCCAGGGCCGAGTTTCGCAAAGGCGATGCGGACAAGCCCACCGTATTGCTGATGCACGGATTTCTGCAGACGCATGAATTCCCGACCATCCATCGCCTTACCGAAGGGCTTTCCAGCGCGGGTTACAGCGTGCTCGCGCCGACGCTGACACTGGGCGTGTCGCACCGCAAGCAAAGTCTGCCGTGCGAAGCCATTCATACCCACACGATGGTCGATGCCGGGAAAGAACTATCGGCCTGGCTGGATTGGCTGAAAGTCAGAAGAACCGGGCCGGTTGTGCTGGTCGGACATAGTTTCGGCAGCATCGGGTCGCTGGCTTTTCTCCTCTCGCATCGTGATGCGTCGGTACGCAAGCTGATCGGCATCAGTGCAGTGGAAGGGCGCCTGAAAGTCGACGGGGCGGCGCGCGGCCAGTTGGTCAAGATGCTACGAGCCAAGCTGAAAGCGCACGACAAGTCGTTGGTCACACAGCAATTTTCGTTCTGTCAAAAATATCGCGCTTCGCCCGAATCGATGTTGTCCTATCTGGAATGGACACCGGAACGCATCCTTGCCGACGCGGGACGTGTGACGAGTCCCACCACCTTCATCATGGGCAGCCGCGATGACCGGCTGGGCGTGAATTGGATCGATCGACTCAAGCAAACGAAAGCGAAAGTGCGCGTCATCGATGGCGCCAATCACTTCATGGACGGCGATTTCGAATTCGATTTGCTCGATAGCGTATTGCTCGAACTCAAAGCGCTCTGAGGCGACCGGATACTGGATGCAGCGATTGAATAAACTTGGTTTGGCGGCATGAAACCCCTCAGCATCGGGCGTCTTTCCTTGGTGTTTGTGTTGGCCGCCAGCGTGCTGGTCCTTGGCCTGGGCGGCTATTTCTGGCTGGAAATCCGGCACGCGACCGATACCCTGCGTGCCAGCGAGCAGAACAGTGCGCGGCAGGAAGTGGCGCAAGCGCTGGCGACGGTTGAGCGGCATGTGCGCGATACCGGAGAGGCTTTGGCGCAATGGGAGGAAACCCGGCAGCAACTGGTTTTTCCCGAGTATTACCCGGTCTGGCGCGATAGTCGGGTGCGCGATACGGGTTTGATCACGCCCGTCGTGAAATCGATTGCCCTCTACGATAAGACCGGCGTGATTCTGGGCAAACAGAGTGGCGCTCTGGCGTTGCCGAATCGCTTGCCCGGCAAACCGCCCTTGCTGCGCTATGTCTCCTTCGGCGAGCAGCATCTACTGGATTACTTCATGCCGATTTATGCCGATCCCGCCCGAGAATTTCTGCTCGGCTATCTCGGCATCAAATTCGATTTGCTGGCGGAGCTGAAACGCGCGCATTCGTTTCGCTATGCAGACTTGTCCCGGCTGAAAATCGCTTTGCCCAGCGATAGCCGCATCGACCTCAAGAACAGCCTGATGCATCTGCAATTCGAAACCTTGCCGAATGCAAACCTGGCGGCCTTTCTCGACCTGTTTCAGGATGCGCAGATCCGTCTTACCTTCGCCGTACTGGCCTCCCTGGTCTTTGCCGCCTGGTTGCTGAAGCGCCTCATGGTGCATCCATTGCGCAGCCTGTCCAGCGAGATCAATGCAATGCGGACGCTTGAAGACAATCTCCCGCGTGGTTTGATTTCCGATAAGCCGCTGCATATTGCCGAGCTTGAAAGCGTCCGCCGTGCCTTCAGCGATTACCAGGAACGGCTTGCCGTCTTGCACGAAACACTGGAGCAGAGCAGCCGCGATTTCTTCGATCAGGCTCACCACGACGCGCTCACGGGCGTGTTCAACCGGCGTGCCTATGACGAAGACTGGCATGGCCTGGGCGAAGACCGCCGGCTCGGCAAAGCGGCGTTGTTGCTGTTCGATTGCGATCATTTCAAGGCTATCAACGACACTTATGGCCATCATGTCGGCGATGCGGTCATCCAGGCCATCGCCAGTTGCCTGCAATCGGCCTTGCGCGCGGACGACAAGCTTTACCGCCTGGGCGGCGACGAGTTCGCCACGGTACTGCTCGATGCCGATCCGCTGCATGCCGAAGCCATTGCCGAGCGTTGCCTGGAACACGTCATGGCGCATGATTTCCGCCAATACGGCATGAGCGAGCCGGCCACCATCAGCATCGGCGTTGCGCATTCGCTTTCGGGCGATCTGCATCTGGGCGAGTTGCAAAAGTGTGCCGATCTGGCCATGTATGCGGCGAAGAGTCCGGCCAGCCCGAAAATCGTTTTTTATAGCGAGGGCATGGGCGAACTCAAGGCGCTGGTCGCCAACCAGTCGATCAATGCGGTTTTTCAGGCGATCCGCGACCACAACCTGATCGAGTTGACCTATCAGGCCGTGATGCGTTTGCCGATGTTGCAAAAGGAATACGTCGAAGCGTTGACCCGCATCCGGCTGAATGGCGAATTGATCCGGCCGGACGCAATCTTCCCCATCGTGCAAGCGCGCAAACTCGACGCGGAGTTCGATTTATCGGTGATCCGTGCGATTACGCGCGATCTGACGAACGGACGTTTGCTTGCCGGACAGGGCGTTTCCATTAACTTGTCCGCGCCCAGCATCGTCAATGCCAAGGTGGTCGATGCCATGCTGGCACTGGTGCGGCAGCAAGGCGGTCGCAAAATCGTCGTGGAAATCACCGAAACCGCGTTGATCACCCAGATGGAAAAGGCTTCGTCCAATATCGAACAACTGCGCCAGGCCGGCGCGCTGGTTGCGCTGGACGATTTTGGCAGTGGCTATTCGTCGCTACGCTATCTGGCAACGATGCCGGTCGACCTGGTCAAGTTCGACATCAGTATGGTGCGCTTGCTGGAAAACGGCGAACCCCGTCAGAAGCTGATCCTGGAAGAGATTGCCGGCATGGTGCTGACCGCCGGCTACGAACTGGTCGCGGAAGGGATTGAAACCCGCGCGCAACTCGACAAGATCATCGGCATGGGTTTCACCCATGCGCAGGGTTTCTACTTCGGCAAACCTGGCGAAGAAGTCGAGCCGATGAATCCGGAAACCTCAGTCGGTAATGCGTAAATTGCTCGAAGACCTCGTGAATTGAGACGCTTCACCCTCAGGGTGCGTGGTGGACTCCACTCGTAGGAGCGCCTTCCAAGGCGCGATCGCTCCGGTCATCGCGCCTTGGAAGGCGCTCCTACGCAATCTGCTACGCGCGCGAACCCAAAAATAAACGCTCGGCAGACCAGCGGCCCGCCGAGCGTCGAAGAGCACGGTTCGCTATTAAGCAGCAGCTTGCAGGCTGGAAGCCTGGGCCATTTGCGCTTGCGCAACCTTGATGCCTTCCTGGGCCAGGTTGCCGTATTCGGCGGACGACTCGGTCGCGAAGGTCACGCCGGTGCGCACGGCGGCAATGCCACGCTCGCCGCATTCGCGCAGCAGGGCGGTCTGGCCGGCCATCAGATCCTGGTAACCCTTGGCTTTGGTCATCAGTTCCAGACCACGTGCGCCGGCATCCATGAAGAACGCGGCCAGTTCGGTTTGTTGCTGGAACATCTTGTCGAAAGTGCGCTGGTTCAGTTCGCCGATCTTGCGGGCGGATTCCAGCGCGGTTTCGGTGGATTTTTCGAACATTTCGATCATTTGCTTTTGCATGGTAAAACTCCTGAAGGGTAGATGGGTAAGGCGTATTGTGCGGTGCAACATTTGCTGCGGTGCACAATAGCTAAACCGCACCGGTTCTGTCAACTCCCTTCGGGAAAGTATTTACGCAGGCGGTTGCTCGGCAATTCCTTGCCGCTTCCAGGTAACTGACTGCGAGTTCGCCTCAGCGTTTGCCGCCAGATTCTTCTGTCGAGCCAGAGCGCTTGTAGAGGGCGTCCATGTCCTGCCAGAAGCCCATGTTCTGCTGACCCAGCTTCATCCAGAACTCCATCGGGTTACCGCCCCAGACGCCCTGCATCTGCTCGGTGAACATGCGCTGCTGTTTGACGAACAGATCCAGGCTCTGATCGAGGAATGTGGTGAAGGCTTCCTGCGCGGTGTCGCCGTAAAAACGAATGAAGCGTTCCAGCATCGCGGCGGTGAATAACGGGTTACCGCCGGCTTCCTGTTCCATGATGATCTGCAGCAGGATAGCGCGCGTGATGTCTGCTTCGGTCTGGGAGTCGACCACCCGGAAAGGGACCGCATTCATCACCAGATCCTTGACCTCGGCCAGGGTGATGTAACGGCTTTCCTCAGTGTCGTAGAGACGCCGATTCGGATACTTCTTGATCAGGCGTTCAGTGGTCATGCTCTTCTCCCGAAAAAAACGCCGACGCCCTTTTTGCCGGAGGGCCGTCGGCGCGTGGCATCAGCACATGTGCTGACCGCCGTTGGCGGCGATGTTGGCGCCGGTGATGAAAGCGCCGTCTTCAGAAGCCAGGAAGGTCACCAGGGCGGCGATTTCTTCCGGCTTGCCGAGGCGGCCGATGGGGATTTGCGCAACGATGCCGTTGCGCACTTCTTCGGCAATCGCCATCACCATTTCCGTGCCGATGTAACCGGGAGAAATGGAATTGACGGTGACGCCTTTTCTTGCCGTTTCCTGTGCCAGCGACATGCTGAAGCCATGCATGCCGGCCTTGGCGGCGGCGTAGTTGGTCTGGCCGAACTGGCCCTTCTGGCCGTTGATCGACGCGATGTTGATGACGCGGCCCCAGCCCTTGTTCATCATGCCGTCGACGAACTGCTTGGTGACGTTGAACACGGAAACCAGGTTGACGTTGAGCACGGCGTTCCATTGATCCGGCACCATCTTGCGGAAGGTGCCGTCCTTGGTGATGCCGGCGTTGTTGACCAGCACATCGACGCCGCCGAAATCGGCATTGAGTTTGTCGCCCATCGCTTTGCAGTCGTCGAAGCTGGAGACATCGCACTTGACGATGGCCATGTCGAAACCGGCCGCCGCCATCTTGGCTTGCCACTCGTTGGCTTGCGCCGCGTCGACATAGGTGGATACCACCTTGCAGCCGGCCTGGGCCAGTTTCACGCAGATGGCGCTACCGATGCCGCCGGTGCCGCCGGTGACCAAAGCCACTTTACCGTTCAGTCCATTATTCATTTTTTCAAATCCTTTCCACTGCGAGGGCGACGCCCTGACCGCCACCGATACACAGGGTAGCGAGACCTTTGTTGGCACCGGTGCGCTGCATGCCGTACAGCAGCGTGACCAGAATGCGGGCGCCGGATGCGCCAATCGGATGGCCGATGGAAATCGCGCCGCCGCTGACGTTGACATTGATCGGGTCGAAACCGAGTTCCTTGTTTACCGACATCGCTTGCGCGGCGAAGGCTTCGTTGGCCTCGATCATGTCCAGATCCTTGGCCGACCAGCCGGCCTGATCGAGACACTTGCGCACGGCCGGAATCGGGCCGGTTCCCATGATCGCGGGATCGACGCCGGCGCTGCCGAAACTGACAATCCGGGCGAGCGGTTTCAAGCCCAGCTGCAACGCCATCGCGCCACTCATCACCACGACACCGGCGGCGCCGTCGTTAATGCCGGAAGCGTTGCCGGCGGTCACCGTGCCGTCCTTCTTGAACGCCGGCCTGAGTTTGCCCAGGCTTTCGGCGGTGCTGCCGGCGCGCGGGAATTCGTCCCGGGCGAAGATCAGCGGATCGCCTTTGCGTTGGGGAATTTCGACCGGGATGATTTCCGAATCGAAGTGGCCGGCGCTCTGCGCGGCTTCGGTGCGCTGCTGCGACGTGGCAGCAAACAGATCCTGCTCGGCGCGTGAAAACGCGTACTTCTCGGCGATGTTTTCGGCCGTGATACCCATGTGGCAGTTGTTGAACGCGCACCAGAGACCGTCTTGGATCATCGTATCGACCAGTTCCCAGTTGCCCATGCGCTTGCCGTCGCGCGATTTCGGCAGCACGTGCGGCGACAGGCTCATATTTTCCTGACCGCCGGCGATGAGAATGCCGGAATCGCCGCACTGCACCGCTTGCGCCGCCAGATGCACGGCCTTCAAACCGCTGCCGCACACCTTGTTGATAGTCAACGCCGAAACCGTATCCGGCAAACCGCCCGCCAATGCGGCCTGACGTGCCGGGTTCTGGCCGACACCCGCCTGCAACACCTGGCCGAGAATGACCTCGTCGATCTGTCCAGGTTGCAAATTGGCCCGCGCAAGTAGACCCTTGATGACGCGCGCGCCCAGCTCGCTCGCTGGAATGCCCGCCAGGGCGCCGTTGAAGGCGCCGACAGCGGTCCGTCCCGCGGCCACAATTACTACATCGTTAAACATGGAAGTCTCCTGCAATGAAAGGAATGCTTCCTCCCCCGGGGTAAATTCTATCGGGGTTTTTGTGCATTGCACTTGACATAATTTGTTGCGGCGCACAAAAATCAGTTTGCCATCACATTTCAAGGAGGGGCAACGTGAGCAATGCGAACGACTGGACCGAAAGTTGGATGAATTCCCAGCAGAATTACTGGAAATCCTGGGCCGATTTGGCGCAGCGCGGCATGAAGGCGCCGGAAGCTCCGAAGAACCCCTTGGCCGATGGTTTGACGCAATGGTGGCAAGCCGTTTCGCCGATGGCACCGCCGGCTGGACGCGAGGTGTTCGACAAGCTGATGGAAGTTAGCAAGGGTTACTACACGATGGCGGAACGTTTCATGTCCGGCGCCCAGAACAAGCCCGATGGCGGCATGGAAGCGATCAACGGCTGGCTCGACGGCATGCAGAAGATGTGGGGCGACTGGTCGCAGATGGGCAGCGCTTTTCGCCCCGAAGGCATGTTCCCGCATGAACAGTTCAAGGGCCTGACCACGTTCTGGGATCTGCCGATGGATACCTGGAACCGCCTCGCCGCCAACGTGATGCCGATGCCGGGCGACTTCACCAAGGCTTTCCAGCAAAACGGCTCACAACCGATGCAGGACCAGTTCAACAAATTCCTGTCGGTGCCCGCCGTCGGCTATGCGCGCGAATCGCAAGAGCAATACCAGATTCTGGCCCAGCGCCAGATGGACTACTCGGCCGCCACGCAGGCCTATCAAATGGCCTTCGGCAAGCTCGGCATGGAAAGCGCCAAGGGCTTCCAGGCCGCGCTGCAGGAACGCGTCAAGGACGGCAAACCGATTCAAAGCCTGCGCGAGTTGTACGACCAGTGGGTGGAAATGAGTGAAGCGGCGTATGCCGAATTTGTGATGACGCAGGAATACCAGACCCTGTACGGCCGTCTGGTCAACACCCTGCTGGCGCTCAAGCAGCAGATGGCGCGCATGGTCGATCAGACCCTGGAAGCCATGAACATGCCGACTCACACTGAAATCAGCACGCTGCAAAGCCGGCAACAGGAATTGCGCCGCGACAACCTGAAGCTGCACAAGGAACTCAAGGCAATGCAGGCGCAGCTGGAAGCCATGCGTCAGTCGATGCTGCAGATGCAGGCCGCACCCAAAGCCGCCGCCCCGGTTGCCGAAGCGCCGCTAGCGAAAGACTCCGCAGCCAAGGCGGAGCCTGTAGCGCCAGTAGCGAAAGCCGCAGCACCCAAAGCGGCCGCCAAGCCGGCCACCGCGAAGCCTGCCGCAGCCAAGCCCGCAGCCAAGCCCGCAGCCAAGACCAAATAAGCAGGAGACTGAAAAATGATGCCCTTCGACATGCGTCCCGATGCTGTCATGCAGGAACTCACGGCCTATGGCCAGAAGCTTTCGCATGGCATGAAGAACCTGATGGAAGTCGGTGAAATCAGCACCGGCGTCACCCCGAAAACGGTGATCTATCGGGAAGACAAGCTGACCCTGTTCCGCTTCAACCCGTCCGCCGACAAAGTTCAGAGCAAAACCCCGCTGCTGATCGTCTACGCCCTGGTCAACCGCCCCTACATGGCCGACATCCAGGAAAACCGTTCCACCATCAAAGCACTGATGGAAGCCGGCCAGGACGTCTATCTGATCGACTGGGGCTACCCTGATCGGGCGGACCGATACCTCACCCTCGACGACTACATCAACGGCTACCTCGACCGCTGCGTCGACGTGATCTGCGAACGCCATCGCATCGACAAGATCAACATCCTCGGCATCTGCCAGGGCGGCACCTTCTCGCTGTGCTACTCGGCGCTGCACCCTGAAAAAGTGAAGAACCTGGTCACCATGGTGACCCCGGTCGACTTCCAGACCCCGGACAACATGCTGTCGCACTGGGTGCAGCAGGTCGATGCCGACCTCGTCGTCGACACCATGGGCAACGTCCCCGGCGAAATGCTGAACTGGACCTTCCTCAACCTGAAGCCGTACCAGTTGATGGGTCAGAAATACCTCGGCCTGCTTGATACGCTGGACGACCCGGAAGCGCTGAAGAACTTCCTGCGCATGGAAAAGTGGATTTTCGACAGCCCCGACCAGGCCGGCGAAGCCTTCCGCCAGTTCATCAAGGACTTCTATCAGCAGAACAAACTGCTCAACGGCGGTCTGGAAATCGGTGCACCGGTCAGTCTGAAAAACGTCACCATGCCGGTGCTCAACGTGTTCGCCGAACAGGACCATCTGGTCCCGCCCGACGCTTCCCGCGCCATGCGTGGCAAGCTCGGCACCAAGGACTACACCGAACTGTCCTTCCCCGGTGGCCACATCGGCATCTACGTCAGCGGCAAGGCGCAGAAAACCGTGCCGCCGGCGATCGGCAAGTGGCTGGACGAGCGCGGCTGATTCAAACGGCGCCCCGGTGCAAACCGGGGGACCGTTCTGGACACGCTGCGCTCCCGATCAATAGAGTGTAGCGGGCACGCCGGCCATCGCCCTCTGCCTGCAATCCGGGCAGAGCGTCATCAGGCGTGCCTGTTCACCCTGAAACATCGGATGGCCGGCCATCATGGCGCGGCTGCGTTCGATCATGGCGCGGGTTGCAAACTGCTTGCCGCAATCGCTGCAGGCGAACGGTTCGGCGATGGCGACCACGCGCGGCGCCCGACGCGCAGCAGGCGATACCAGCAAACGCGGTATCAAGCTGATCGCCTTTTCCGGGCAGACGTTGGCGCACAGGCCGCATTGCAGACAGTGCTGTTCGGTAAAAGCGAGTTGCGTGACGGATCCCGGCAAGCTCAGCGCCCCGCTCGGACAGATGCCGACGCAGGCTGCGCACAGCGTGCACTTGTCAGCGGCGATAACGACTTCGCCCATCGGCCCGGCAGCCAGCGCAACGCTGATCGGCGGTGTTTCCGCCTGATCAATCAAGGTGTCGATGGCGGCATACAAGACCGCGCGCTTGTCGTCGCTGACTGCCAGATCGACCGCGTCCAGGGTAGGCAGCGCGGGGATCTCGTCCAATTCGGCGATGCTTGCCGCCAGCCCGAGCGCGGTGGGAAAACCGAGCCCTGCGAGCAATGATTGGCCGAGGGCCAGTTGCTGTTGCAGCACTTGCCGGCGTGTATCCGAGACATTTTCTGTTGCGATGGCGACCCGGTCGCAGCCCGAAACCAGGGCAGCAAGCCAGAATTCCAGGCCCAGACTGGCCGCTTCGCTGACCGCATAGGACAACCAGCCGGCCGGGACATCCGCCAGCATACTTGCCGAGCCGATCCACAAGCCTGCCCTGCCACCCCCTGCCGCGCGCCAGGCGGTCAGCATGGCCTGGAGTCGGGTCAGGCTGAAAGCGGGATCGGGATGGTCGTAGCGCACCGCCCCGGACGGGCAGACCAGCATGCAACTGCCGCAGCCCTGACAGAGGTTGGGCTCGATGCGGATGGCCGCTTTGTCGCGCGTGATCGCGTGGGTCGCGCAGACCGGCCGGCACGCATCGCAGCCAGCGACACTCTGACGTTCATGCGCGCATTTCAGCGCGTCGAACGAGAAATAACGCGGCTTCTCGAAGCCGGCGTGCACGCGCCCGGCGATTTCCATCAGCGCCTTCTTCAAGGCCGGAATGTCGTCCGCCACCAGCGCGTAATAGCCCAGCGGCGGCACGGCGGCGGGCGCTTGCGGCGATGCCGAAAAATCCAGTACCCAATCGAAATGACCGTCTTCATGCAGCGACAAGGGCGCCAGGTCTACCGCACCTTGGGCTGTGCCCATCCGGGCGGTGAACCGCCCCATCCAGCCGGATAGTTCGGCCAGTTGACCGGGCAGCGCCCGCACGCCTTGCAGCGGCGCGTCGACATCGGCCGGATCGGTGCACAACAGCGCCGGGCGCAGGCCGGCGATGCGCAAGGCCTCACTGCGTTGCAACAGGGTTTTGGCAGGACCGATCAGCAGAGCGCAATTGCCGGGCTTGAAGCGGATCGAATCCGGTGCGGCGGCCATCAGTGCGTCGCTCGCCGTCTGGGCGGCCGCAAATGCGTTGAGGGTCATGGGTTCAGAGATCTCCATTGGCGGCTGCTTGCATGATCAATTCCATCTTGTCGCGAATGTCCTTGGCGCCCTTGGCCAATTCCGGGGTGATGCCCATCTGGCCTTCGTAACTCGCCACCCAGTCCATGTTCCAGTCCAGCATCATCACCCAGATGTTCTTGTCGGCATCTTCCATGACCCCGATGCGGCAGGGCAGAAATACCAGGAACTCGGGACTGATCTTGAGCAGATCGCGGCCTACCGCGATGTCGCAGAAGCTATGTACCTCGATGCGCGGCGCTTCCATATCGCCCAGCACAGCCTGGAAATCCTTCCACATCAGGTTGGAGCCGACGTATTTGAAGTTGTGCTTGTTGGCCGCCAGCATCATCGAATCCATGACGTCATCGAACTTCAGGCCCGGCTTGACCTTGATCTTGTGTGCGAACCAGTTCATCGCATCGGGCATCGACATGCGCATGACGTTGTTCATCATCGGCATCATCATCTGCATCATCTGCCGCTTGGTCTGCTGCGGAATGCCGGGACGGATGGTGTAAGGCCTGGTCGGCGCCGCAGTCAGCGAACCGATGAGCGGAATCGGCATGCCGGCGAATGGCAGCGTCGTCGGCATGGTGGGGATCGGCATCCATTGCAGATAGGGATTGGGCGCACCAGGACCGGCCAAGCCGGCGGGCACCTGTGCCATGGCGGCAACGGAGGAAACACAAGTCAAAACCGTCGCAATGAATTTGAGGCTGAAGTTGCGCATGGAGTCACTCCTTTTCTGGGTTGTAACGTTGTTTCGGATGCGTCTGGCACGGTGTTGCAAGCAACCTGAAACTCGTCCACGAATGCACCGCCCTGCAGGTTGCCCGCAGTGCGACAAGTCGAGTTGCCGAACAACCTACATTGAATTGCGCTTGCTTTCACTCCGGCATGCACACCACATCCGCAACCGCCTCCACTTATTCCGTGTCGTGCGTCAGATCGGTCAACTCCAGCGTCGCCTGTTCGAGCCCAGCCCTGAGCAGACCCGCCAGCGCGGCGAACAGCGGCAAAGTGGATTGTTGTATTACCGCGTCGGCCCAGCGCGGCGCCCAGGTGGACAGATGCACGCGCAGGAAGTCACGTTGCTGCAGCAGGCGTTGATGTGCGCCGGCGGCGTCACCCGCATGCCAGGCCTCGGCTTCACGTACGGCCAACAAGGCGATGAATTTGAGTTCGACGCTGACGTGATCCTGCGGCCCTGCATCCGGGGCGATGTCGGCAAAGCCGGCGCGGGCATAAGCTTCCAGCACTGCCACCGTGCTTTCACCGATCAGCCGATCCTCGCGCCAGACCGATTCGAACGGCGGCGGCGGGCCCATGCCTTCCGAGATGCCGCTGAACAGGCGGGTGGACTCGGCGCCGATTTCATCCAGCGAAGTGTTGGCCAAATCGTTGGCCGCGTTGGACAAAGCCAGCCAGGCGCTGTCCATCGCATCGGCCGGCGGCTCAGGCTCGGCCGTGGTCGGCAGACTGGCCAGTCGATCCTGGTTGGGCGGACTCAGGAACCAATCCGCCAGCCACCAAAAAAAACGGCTTCGGTCTTCAGCCGAAGCCGTGAAGTCGCTCTGAGTCATGCTCGATCTCACAAAAACATTGGGAGGAAATCGTCTCCCTCGATCACGACCGCGGGTTGCAGGCTCGCTGCATCCCGCGGCTGCACCAAGATTACTTCTTGTTGTAGAACACTGTCGCTACGTTGCCGTCGGAATGACAGCCGATGCACTTGGCGCGCTCGACCGCCTTCACCTTTTCCCCGCCGACTACATGCGGAAATTCCGCTTTGCGCAGGAAAAGATAATCGGCCGGATAAGCGTCGTTGGCATGACAACCGCCGCACTTCATGCCGATCACCTCGGTATGAACCTTGTGGAAACGTCCTTCTTCCGCGAGGGAATAAGTCTTGCCTACATTCACAGTGCCAGCGCGTATGGCTTCGCCGGTCTTGCGCAGGTTCATCGGCGTGTCCGCCGCCAGGACCCCGGCGGAGAGGGTGGCCAAAAGCGCCATGAGAAGTAAGTTTTTGGCAGCGCCGAAACTCTGAAAAGCCGTCGTTTTCATCTCAGTAATCTCCCCCGTTGAGGACGTAATAGACCTGCGGCTCGGTACCGAACTCCTTCTTGAGCTGCGTGGCCTTCTTCTTGGCGATGTAGGTGGACACCGCGCTCTTGGGATCGTCGATGTCGCCGAACACCCGCGCCTGCACCGGGCAGACCAGATCGCAGGTCGGGGTGAATTCCGGCGTCTTGCCGATCTCGTTGACCCGGCCGGAAGACACCGCCTTCTCCAGCTTGTGCCAGCAGAAGGTGCACTTCTCCACCGTGTTGGCCTTCTTGCGATGCAGCGGCGACAGATTGCCCATCTGCTCGTAAGCGGTCTTCTCGGCGCCGGGATAAAGCTGCTCGACCTTGCCGCCGTTGAGTTGCGGCACGCCGTAGGGACAGGTGGTCGCGCAATAGCCGCAGCCGATGCACTTTTCGTAGTCCATCAGCACCACGCCGAACTCGTTCTTGCTGATCGCCTTGACACCGATGGCGTCGCAGGCCGCCTTGCAGGACGGCTGCTCGCAATGCATGCAGTTCATGGTGACGAAGTTGCGGGCCACATTGGGAAATGTGCCGCTTTCATATTCCACCATCACATTCCACGGCGATTCCGGGGTGAAGTGGTTCTCTACCGCGCAGGCCGCCACGCAGGAGCGGCAGCCGAAGCAGCGTTCTGTATCGATGACGCGAACAAACTTTGCCATGGTGTCTTCTCCTTAGGCCTTGTAGAGCTTGACTTTGGTGTCGTTGAAGGAATTCATGCCGGAGATGCGATCCGGATGCAGTTCCATGGCCTGGTTGATCCAGGTGCCCTTCTTGGCGTAGTCGGGGAAGCCCAGGCTCCAGTGGCCGTGGTGGTAAGACACGGCGATGGTGTCGGGGCGGATACCCTGGGTCAGCTTGGCTTTGCCCTTGGCCTTGCCCACGCGGCTTTCCACCATGACCATGTCACCGTCCTTGATGCCCAGACCTTTGGCGGTATCGGCGTTGACCGCGATGGTGTTTTCCTGGGTGTCGGCGCCCAGTGCATTGAGGATCGGGTTATGGGCGGTGTTGCCGGCCTGGTTGCGATACATGCGCTTGTGGGTGATCAGATACAGCGGGAAGTCATGGGCGTCCCGGTGCGGCGTCGGGAAGGCGTGGTCCTTCAGCGGGATGGGTGAGTAGGCCACCTTGAACTGGGCCAGATCGATGTTGGTGATGTTGTTGGCTTTCACCGTCTTTTCGACCTTGCTGAACCCTTCCACCAATTGGTCCGCATAGAGCTTGATACGCGGCTTGCCGGCGCCCTTGCACTTGGCTTCCAGGCCGGAGAGGTAGCGCGCCTTGGCGTCCACTTTCTTGCCGGTGAAGCCGTTGTCCAGGGCGTATTGGAAGGGCTTGTGCGCCTTTTCCGCCCAAAGCAGTTCCACCATCTCGCGCGGCGTGTAGTCGCGGCCTTTCTCGAACAACTTTTCCTTCATGCCCCAGGTCTTGTTCAGATTTTCCACGTAGGCATCGCGCATACCCAGGCGTTTGGCCAGTTCCCACAGAATGCTGGTGGCATCGTGCGGCAGGTTGTAGGCGTTGGTCATCGGTTGGCGGATGGCCGTGTGCTTGCGGTTTGGGGTCCAGCGGGTCGGCGAGAAGTGCCAGGCTTCCAGGTAGGTCAGGTCCGGCATGACGATGTCGGCGAACTGGCAGGTTTCGGTGTTGACGATGTCGATCACTACGTTGAAGGTCTTCTTCATGCCGTCCTGCTGTTTCAGCGCGTCAGACGTGGAGAAGGGCCGGTTGGTGGCGAAGAAGAACTGCATTTCCGGCTGGTAGCCCAGGCCGTAGGCCTTGGGATCGTTCACCGTGTACTGCACCTGCTGGCAGACGTCGTGGTGGCCGTGCGGGAAATACACCGTCTTGGCCAGGTCGACGCGCTTGGGCGGGTACTCGCACTTGGAGGCTTCCAGATAAGCCGGATTCTTCATCACGTCGTGCAGATGCAGGCCGCCGACGGCGTCCAGGCTGCCCGTCAACATGTTCAGAATCAATGCCGCGCGGGAGTTCTGTACCCCGAATTCCTTGGCTGCCAGGCCCCGGAAGGTGTAAGCCACCACCGGGCGGTAACGGATATTCTGGCCCTCGATCTTCATCACCGAACCGATGCTGGCGGCGGCGGCAATCTCCTGGGCCAGGCTGACGATACGGGCGGCGGGGATGCCGCTGACAGTCTCGGCATATTCCGGCGTGATGTCCTGCATGCTGTCCGTCAGCACCTGGAAGGCGGTGCGGTACATCTTGCCGTTGATGTCGTAGCTGCCCTTCAGTGCAGCGGTGGCTGCGGCATCGTCATAGGTCTTGGCGGACTTGCTCGTTTCATCCCAGATTTGCGGCTTGCCATCGGCGCCTTTCAGGATGAGTCCGTCGTCACCCACCAATTGCGTGGAATTCGTGAACGTGGTCAGGAAAGCGGTGTCGATACTGCCGTTGTCGATCAACTGCTTGCACAGCGCCAGGATGAAAGTGACGTCCTTGCCGGGACGCACCGGGATCCACTCGTCGGCCTTGGCGGCGGCGTGCGAGAAGCGCGGCTCGATGACGATCATCTTCATGCCGCGTTCCTTGCCGTCCATGATGGCGTGGTCCAGCCAGCGCGACCATTGTTCGCCCTCGAACGGGTTGGAGCCGAAGGCCAGATAGAGCTGGGTGTGCTCCAGATCGGGCAGATGGCCGTGGTAGCCCCAGGTCAGTTCGTCCGCGACGTGGCGCGACGACTCGCAGGTGGTGGTGCGGTGAATGACGTTGGGGGTGCCGAAGGCGGCGCAGAAGGCTTTCGGGAACTGATCGCCGATGGTGTATTTGCCGTGGCCGTGGTGCCAGACGAACTTGGCCGGATTGTCCGCCTTGATCTTGGACATTTTGTCGGTAATGGTCTGGAATGCCTCGTCCCAGGAGATTTCCACCCAGCGCGGGTCTTCGTTCATGCCCTTGTTGGGGTTGGTGCGCTTCATCGGCTTTTTCAGCCGGTACGGGTTGTAGGTGTTGAACAACCCGGATGCGCCTTTCGGGCAGATGCCCCAGTTGTAATAGTCGGCGCGGGCCTTGTCCGGGTAGATGGCGCGGATCACGCCGTCGGATACGCGGGCTTCGATGCCGCAGAAATTGACGCAATGGACACAGGTTGACTTGATCGCCTGGTCGCCCAGGGCCGATTTCGCTGCAGCGGATGCTTCCGCCATATCGGCGGCCTTGGCAATGCTGGGCAGGCCGAATCCGGCGCCGAAACCGACGCTGCCAGCGCCGGCTACCGCGCCCATGCCCTTGATGAAACCCCTACGTGTAACGTTCATCTTTGCTCTCCTCATGACGTCAGGGACAACTCGGCCACCCTTGCGAGTGGCCGGCAATTGGTAAATCAGGCGAAAGAATCGGCCATGATGTTTTTCAGCCAGCCGACGGCGTACTCGGATTCGAGCTTGCGCTGGAGCTTCATCTGCGCCTCGCTGTCCATCTTCACCGGCGAAATGCCGCCGGCTTCCTTGACATACTTCAGCTTGCCGTCGACCACCTTGTAGACGTGCACCACCGAGAAGCCCCAGCCCGGGGCAGTGATGCTGTAGCAGGTGTTGACGAAGAACGGCTCTGGCGCGGGCAGGCCATTCAACTTGGCGACAATGGCGGCTGCGGCCACTTTGGCCTGGGTGGAAGCGGAGTGCGCCGACTTCGGTGCGCCGAACTCCGGCAGATCGCCATGCACGCAGGAGTCGCCCACCACGTAGATGTCCTTCTGCACGGTGGATTCCATGGTCAGCATGTCGACGCTGCACCAGCCCTTCGGATTGGTCAGGCCGGTGGCCTTGGCGATGCCGCCGGCGTGGTGCGGCGGAATGATGTTGAGCACGTCGGCCTTGTGCTCGCCGAAGCCGGTGAACGCGGTTTTGCTCTTGGCGTCGATCTTGCCCACCTTGCCATCCTGGGCGCCGGGCACCCATTCGATCATCCCGGGGTATTGCATGGCCCAGGCTTGCTCGAACAGGCCCTTCTTGGAGAAGGAGTCGTTGGCATCGAGGATGATGACCTTGGATTTTGTCTTGCCGTGATGGGTCAGGTAGTTGGCGACCTGGGCGGCGCGCTCGTAGGGGCCGGGCGGGCAGCGGAACGGGCCGGGCGGCACGCTGATGATGAACTTGCCGCCATCGGGCATGGCTTCCAGTTGTTTCTTCAGCACCAGGGTCTGCGGACCCGCTTTCCAGGCGTGCGGCAAGTCGCCGTTAGCCAGTTCGTCGGAATAGCCTTCGATAGCGGCGTAGTTGAAGTCGATGCCGGGGGAGACGACCAGCGCATCGTAGGAGAGCTTTTTGCCACTCTTGGTCGCCACTGTTTTCTTGACCGGGTCGATCGCGGTGACTTCGTCGGTCATCACGTTGATACCGCGCTTCTTGAGGCCGCCATAGCCGACCTGCAGGCTGGCCAGATCGCGCTCGCCGGAGAGGACTTCGTTGGACAGCGGGCAGGAGGTGTAGACCGGGTTGCGCTCGACCAGCGTGACCTCGATGCCGGGGCCATATTTTTTCAGGTACTTGGCGGCGGTGGCGCCGCCGTAACCGCCGCCGATGACGATGACGCGGGCTTTGGCACTGCCGGAGCGGCCGGCCGTGGTGGAACAAGCGGACAAGGGGATCAGCACCGAGGCAGCGGTGAAGGTCTTGATGAAATCGCGTCGATTGAATTGGCTCATGTCGGTCTCCGGTTACTTGGGCTGCGCGGCGTAATACTCGGCGGCGGTCTTCACGTCGTCCGCGCCCAGCTTCTGTGCGTTCTTGCGCATCCTGGCGTGCGGCATCTTCACCGCGTCTTCCCGGTACTTCATGAGCTCCATTTCCAGGTACTTCGCCCACTGGCCGTTCATGTGGGGCGTGTCCTTGTCATCCGGTTGGCCGCCGGTGACGCCATGGCAGGTCTCGCAACGGTCGGTGATTTCCTTGCCCTTGGCCAGCACATTGGCATCGGCTTTCTGCACCACCGGGGTCCAGGGAAGTTGCGCGAAGTGGCGGGCCAGATTGGCGATCTGCTCGTCGCTGTAACCCTTGACCAGGCGGCCCATGGTGGCGGAGTAGCGCTCGCCGCTCTTCCATTGCTGCATCATGTTCTTCAGGTAGGGCTCGGACAGGCCGGCGATGGAGGGCATGGAGGGGCCGACCGAGACGCCGTCCATGCCATGGCAGTTGTTGCAGGTGTCGGCCAGATTGACGATGTTGCCGGCGCTCGCTGGGGCACCGATGAACGCCAAGCTGGCGGCGAGAATCAAGTGAATCCGGTATTTCATTGCTTTTGTCTCCTGGCGGTGGCTGGGATATCCGGTTTTTAAAGTACTGGTAAAGACCTACCAGCAGGGGAGGCACGATAAACACAAAGCACGAGGGGTCTTGCTCTGTCGTGAGATTCCATTGATTGAACTCAACATGCCCGAGAGAATCACTCGGGTAATTCGTTCGGCGGTGGGCAATGCATCTGTTTGAAGTCGATCAATTTCTGACAGTCGAGCACCCGGATCAGGCGGCCCTGGACCTCGATAGCGCCTTCCCTGCTGAGCAACTGGAACGTGCGCGACAAGGTTTCCTGGCTGAGGTTCAGCTTGGCGGCGATATCCCGCTTGGTCGTGGAGAGCAGGATGTCGTAGCTGCCGATGGCGGCTTCGGGGCGATGCTGCAGCAGGAAGCAACTCACGCGCTGCAGGCTCGAACGCGGCGTGCAGCTTTCCATGTCGCGCATCAGATCCATCACACGATGCGACAAGTCAGTCATCAGGCATTGCGCCAGCAGCGGATCCTGCCGCGCCTGGCGCATCAGCGTTTGCCGGTCGAGCAGGAACAGATAGCTGTTGTTCTTGGCGACGGCATTGGCCGGATGCGGCAATCCCAGCCAGACAGCGGCAATGCCGAAACTCTCGCCGTGGTCGACCATCGCGACGACCTTCTCCGTCTGATTGGCTTGCGACAGGTAAATCTTCACCTGGCCGCTCACCACGAAGTAAAGATCCTCTGCCGCATCGCCCTTGCAGAAGATCTGCTCGTCGCGCTTGACCGTGATCTGGCGTGCGCCCACTGCCAAGCCGCGCAAGGTGACGGGTTGCAGATTTCGGAAATAGCCCAGTCGACCAAGAATGGCGCTGATCTGGGAAGGGGTGAGGGGGAACGCGTTCATGGGCATAGTCCGGTGGCTATGCTTTACATTGCAACCCTCATGCCAACCCGGTTATCCCGACAGCAGCAACTTGATTTTCAGCTTGCTGTTTTTGACTGAAGTCAAAGCCAGTGCAGGCTGCGGAGGTGGCGATCAGATACGAAGACGCCCGCGACGAGCGATTAGCCGACCCCTCGCGACGTTACTCCAGGGTTACGCGGGAGCCTGCAGCCCGGAAAAACGTTACCCCGGAGTAACCTCAAGCTTCCGTTTCTTTCTCCAGGCTGCCCGGGCGCACGATGTCCAGTCGGCGCATCTTGTCCCACAAGGCCTTGCGCGTGATGCCGAGATGGCCGGCGGTGTCCGTGATGCGCCAGGCATTCAGCTCCAGCATATGGGTCAGGTAGGCGCGCTCGCACTTGGCCAGATAATCGGTCAGGCGCTCGGGTGTCGTGTCATCCGGCGCGCAGGCCAGTTCCGGTGCCAGTTCGCCGAACAGCGTTTCCGGCCTCAGCAGGCTTTGCGGTCCCAGGATGCAGGCGCGTTCGAGCGTGTGTTTCAACTCGCGGATATTGCCGGGCCAGGGGTAACTGGTCAGGCTGCGTTCCGCCAACGGGTCCAGTTTGCGCGGCGGCAAACCTTTCGCCTGGCACAGTTCGCTGCCGAAGCGCGCGGCCAGCCAGAGAATGTCTTCCTTGCGCTCGCGCAGCGGCGGTATGTGCAGTTGCATGACGTGGACTCGGTAGTAGAGGTCTTCACGAAACTCGCCTTTCTGCACCATGTCCTTCAAGTCGCGATGGGTGGCGCAAACCAGCTTGATGCTGACCGGCAGCCGTTTTTCACCACCCACCCGCACGACCTGGCGTTCCTGGATGCAACGCAACAGCTTGACCTGCATGGCCAGCGGCATATCGCCGATTTCGTCGAGGAACAGCGTGCCGCCGTTGGCCTGCTCGAACACGCCGGGCTTGTCGCGGATGGCACCGGTAAAGGCGCCTTTGACGTGGCCGAACAGTTCCGATTCGAGCAGGTTTTCCGGGATGGCGCCGCAGTTGACCGCGACAAAGGGTTTTTTGCCGTCCGGATCGAAGCGGCTGTGCAGGGCGTGCGCCACCCATTCCTTGCCGACACCGGACTCGCCGGTGATCAACACGGTATCGGCATGTTGCGCCAGACGCGGCAAGGCGGCCTCAATGCGCCGCATCGCGGCGGAGATGCCGAGCTCGCCGGACTCGTTGGCCGGTACGCGGGCGCGTTCGGTCAGTTCGCGGATTTTGCCGAGCAGGATCGGGATATCCAACGGCTTGGTCAGATAGTCCGCCGCGCCCAGTTTGAGCAGGCGCACGGCTTGGTCGATGGCTCCGTGCGCGGTGACGAACAGAAACGGCGGCAGATCGAGTCCCTCGCCGAGCAGGCGCTCGAACAATGCCTCGCCGCTCATGTCCGGCAAGCGGATATCGCTGACCGCCACGGCGAAACGCCGACTTGCCAGGGCCTTGATCGCCGTTGCGCCGGTCTGAAACCATTCGCAGGCGTAGCCCTCCATTTCCAGGCGCTCGACCAGCGCTTCGCCCATGATGGCGTCGTCTTCGATCAGGCAGATGCGTTGTTTCATTGTTTGGCCTCCATGGGCAAGCAGACCTCAAAACGGACTTCGCCGTTTTCGCACACCGCGCTGATGCGGCCGCCGAGCTGCTGCACGATCTGATAGGTGACCCACAGGCCGAGGCCATGCCCACCCTCGCGCGCCGCGACGAAAGGCTCGAACAGGTGTTCCATGCGCTCGCGTGCAATCGGTTCGGCCTGGTTGACGACGCTGAATGCGAGGCCGCCGTCGCGTGCGCCGACTTCGACCGCGATACGGCCCTGTTCCGGCGTCGCCTGGACCGCGTTGAGCAGCAGGTTGATCAGGATCTGACGGCAGGCGGCGGCCGGCAGTTGCACGCCATCCGGCAACTCGGCGCGCCACTCCAGACGTTGCGATTTCTTCAGCACCTGCGGATGGATCAGGGTATGCACGTCTTCCAGATCATGCGGCGTCAGCGCGCGGCGCTGGTCGCGCGCCTGCACCAGCAGCGCGGCCACGGTTTCCTGAATTTGCTTGAGGCCGCGTTCGAGCAGGCCCAGGGTTTTCACCGCGTGCTCGGGCAGACCGCCGCGCTCGCGCAGGGTATCGAGTGACATCAACATGCCGCCGAGCGGATTGTTGACCTCGTGGGCGATGCCGGAGGCCAGTCGGCCTATCGCGCTGAGCCGTTCGCTTTGCAGCAGTTCGCCTTCCAGCAGCGCCTTCTCGCGCATTTCAACCAACATGGCGTCGTAAGCCTGGAACAACTGGCCGAGTTCGTCCCGGTAGGGATAGATTTCGCGCGGGCTGTCATCCTGGCCGCCGTGTACTGCGCGCCCCATGCGCCGGGCCAGATCGACCAGCGGGCGCGCCATGCGCTGCCCCCAGTACCAGTTGAGCGGCAGCAGCACGGCCAGTACCAATGCACCGATCAGCATGCCGAACAGGGCATGGCTGCGGAAACGGGGCAGAAACACATCCTTGGAATAGGCCAGCACCAGGGTACCGATTTGGGCGCTTTCCTCGCGGATGGGGAAGGCGAAGAACACCCGCTGGGCGATGCCGGAGTCATACGAAATGGAGTCTTCGTGGATGGGCCGGTCGAGCGTGCGGGCGAGCTCGGCGTAGCCGGGACCGAGCGATTCGAGGCTGGCCAGCATCGGCAATTTTTCCGGAGCGGTGGAGACCATGATCTGGCCGACCGAACTGACCACGAAGATGAGTTCCGGCTGAATCGGGTTGTCGGGTTTCTTGCCATGAAATGCGGCATTGACCTGCTCGAAGGCGCGCCAGACATCGTCATGCAGCAACGGAGAAAACAGTGTCTGGGCGAGGGTGCCACCGAGCCCTTCGGCACTGATCCGCACGTCTTCCTTTAGATCCTCGTAGGCCTTGAACATCAATGCCGCCGATACCGCCAAGACCGAAATCACGATCAGCGCGCTGCCCCAGATCGGAATCTTGTAGCGGAAGCTGAGGTGAAAGAAGCGCATCAATGCTCGCCGAAGGCGCGCATCATTTCAGCGACGCCATCGTAGAGACGCACATCCCCCTTGCCGAAGCCGTCCAGATTGATGCGCTTCAACAAGGCTCGGCCTTCCGGGTCCTGATGCATGGTAAGCAGGAAGTTCTGCACGCGCGCGAACAGTTCCGGATCGAGTTCGCGATGCCCCACGAACGGGGGAAAGCCATAGTCCGGCGAGCGTTGCACGATACGGGTGCGCCGCGTCAGTTCCGGGCTGATTTGCTCCAGCGTCTCCCAGATATAGCTGTCTACCGCGCCGCCCTGCGCGATCCCCATCGCCACGGCTTCCACGACCTTTTTGTGCGACCAGGTGAAGAAGGTTTTGCGGAAGAAGGTTTGCGGGTTTTCGCCCAGCTTGTGGATGGCAAAGCGGGGATACAGATAGCCGGTGTTGGAGAGCGGATCCGCATAGGCGAACACGGCGTTTTTCAGATCTTTCAGCCCGGCCGCCCTGGTGTTTCCGGCCGGCACGATGATGTAGGAACGGTATAGCGGCTTTCCCTTGTACAACGGCACCGCGAGCAGACGCACCAGATCTTTCAGGTGCAGGAACGGGTAGTCGCAGACCCAGGCGAAATCCATCTGTTTCAGCCGCAGCAGATCCATGGTTTCGCGGTAACTGTCGCGCTGCACGATCTCCACTTTCAAGCCGAGACGCCGTTCCATGTAGAGCCGCCAGTCCGCCAGCAGCGCGTGCTGGTCATGCACGAAGGCGGGGGTAAAACCGATGCGGATGGTTTTGCGCTCGTCCCGCGCATGTACCGGGCCGACCAACGTTGCCAGGGCGGACACAGCCAGTCCCGACAGGAATCGTCGGCGATGGGGGTTACCTGTGGGTGACGCAAATGCGATGGTCTTTTGCTTCATGGGCCGATACCGTTACTTTAGGGTAACGCTTCAACGTTATCAGCTTCTCCAGGGGGAGGGAATCTGTCTTGCGTGATAGTTACGCAGCGTAAACGCCGTTCCGCTGCTGTAACAATTTGGATACAAACTGATACGTTCATACCGATGGATTGGTCTTGAATGGAATCAGGAGAAAAAAGTCTGAAAGACGTTTTCTTCGATTTCCTCGACAACCAATGGAGCACATCATGAAATCGACCTATCCAAGTTTGACCCGCAAGGTATTGATCCTCGCGGCACTGCTTGCCGCCACTTTGGGTACGTTAAGCGCAGAAGCCGGACCTGGCCGCTATCGCTTCAACCAGGACAATGCGCCGGGCTGGACGCTGATGACCCCGAGCGAACGCATCGAATTCCGCAACAAGATGCGCAGTTCCACGACCTATGATGAATGCAAGGCGACCCAGACCGCGCATCACACGCTCATGCAGGCGCGCGCCGCAGAGAAAGGCGTCACCTTGCCGGGCCCGCGCAACAACGCCTGCGAGCAAATGAAAGCGCGCGGCTTTCTGAAATGATCGTCAGCCGCCCCCGGCTTTGCCGGGGGTCGCCATTTAAGTGAACGCGATATTTGCAATGGATCGTGCATCCGATTTCGCCTCATCTTCCGGCATCAACCGACGTGCCTTCCTGAAGTTCTGCATGCTGGCAGCCTCGCTGTTGGCTTTGCCGCCCGGCAGCGGCCCGCTGCTGGCTGAGGCTTTGCGCCGGGCGCGGCGTTTGCCGGTGGTGTGGCTGTCGTTCCAGGAATGCACCGGCTGTACCGAAGCGCTGACCCGTTCCGCGGCGCCTTCCATCGAGCGCCTGCTGTTCGAACTGATTTCGCTGGATTACCACCACACGCTGCAAGCTGCCGCCGGCGCGGAGGCGGAACAGGCGCGCGAGACGGTACTGAAGGAAGCCGCCGGCCGGCTCCTGCTGGTGGTGGACGGTTCCGTGCCAACAGCACTGGAAGGCGTTTGTTCCACCATCGCCGGCGAGGACAATCTGAGTCTGCTGCGGCGCTGCCTGGCTGCCGCCGAAGCGGTGCTCGCGCTGGGCACCTGTGCCAGTTTCGGCGGGCTGGCCGCGGCCGCGCCGAATCCCACCGGGGCGATGGGCATCGCCGAATTGATGCAACGCGGACTGGTACCGCGCCGGCCGCTGGTCAACCTGCCCGGCTGCCCGCCGATTCCCGAGGCGATCGGCGCCGTGCTGGCGCATCGCGTCGCCTTCGGCAACTTTCCCAGCCTTGATGCGCAAGGCCGCCCGCTCGCCATCTACGGCGAGACGGTGCATGACCGTTGCTCGCGCCGCGGCCATTACGAAGCGGGCCGCTTCGCCAAGACCTTCGACGACATCGGCGCGCGCAGCGGCTGGTGTCTGCTGGAACTGGGCTGCAAGGGGCCGGTGACGCATAACGCCTGCTCGACGCTGCGCTGGAATGGGGTGAGCAACCCGGTCGAATCCGGCCATCCCTGCCTGGGTTGCAGCGAGGCGGGTTTCTGGGATCGCGGCAGCTTCTACCGGCCCATCGAGGCAAAACCGCGCGCGACAGCTGCTTCGGCGGAACGCGGCGCGGCGGTGTACGACAGCCACTGCGTCTATTGCCACGACGCCGACCCGGCCAGTCTGAAGACCCCGGCCGACGACGTGCCGGCCCTGCTGCGTGCCGGGAAAATCCGCTCGCACCGCTTCATGCTGGAGGACGCCGACATGCAAGCCTTGGTCGATTACCTGAAAGGGAACCATTGATGCGCACGCCGCTCCTGCTGTTTGCCCTGCTTGTCGTCTCCGCGCCGCTGCCAGCGCAGGCGGTCGGACCGAATCAGGCGACCCCGCCGGTATTTTCGGTACATGACCTGGACCGCGATGGCTACTTGAGTCAGGCGGAATACGCCGCCCTGCGTGCCCATTGTCTGGAACGCAGCGATGGCGCTGGCCGGCGGCGCTGCAATCCGGCGCGCCTGCTCGACTTCGACGTACTCGACATCGACCAGGATAGCCGTATCGGTGAGGACGAACTGGTGGAGACGTTGGGGCGGCGTTATCGTGGCGGCGGTGCAGGCTGGCGTAACGAGAAGCGGCCTATCATTCCGCAACCTCCGGCAATCCTCCCGCAATGAAACTGCCACAACCCCGAACGCTCTGGCTCCTTCTGGCTCTTGCCGCCGCCGTCCTGGTGGCGGCCAGCCTGATCCTCACCGCCTGGCTCGACCTGCATCCCTGCCATCTGTGCATCTTCCAGCGCCTGCTGTTCATCACGCTCGCTGCGCTCGGCCTGCTGGTGTACTTCCTGCGCGGCGGCTGGCAGCGACTGGCGGGGGGCTTGACGCTGCCCCTCGCGGCGCTGGGCATCGGTGTGGCGAGTTACCAGAGCTGGCTGCAGGCGCAGCCGTCCGGCAGCATCTCCTGCGTCGGCGGCGAGCCGGGCCTGATCGAGCGCCTGGTGGAATGGCTGGGCCAGCAATCGCCGGAACTATTCCTTGCCACCGGCTTCTGTGAAGAGGCGGAACTCGGCATCCTCGGCCTCTCTCTGGCCAACTGGGCGTTGCTGAGCTTCGCCGCGTTCTTCCTCGTCGCCCTCTGGGCGCTGCTCAACCAACCCGCCAGCCGACCATGACGCTCACCCGCCGCGATTTCAACCGCTTTCTGCTTGCCGGCCTGGCCGGCGCCGTTCTCCCCGTCTCCGCCGCATCCTTGCAGTCCGGCCGCGACTACACCCCGATCCAGCCGCCGCAGCCAGGCGAATCCGCCGGCAAAATCGAGGTGCTGGAGTTCTTTTCTTACGGCTGTCCGCATTGCAAGGACTTCCATCCGCTGGTCATGGCCTGGGCGGCGAAATTGCCCAAGGATGTCAGCTTCAAGCGTGTGCCGGTCACCTTCGGCCGCGCCGCCTGGACCCATCTGGCGCGGCTCTATCACAGCCTGGAAGCCACTGGCGATCTGGCCCGAGTGGACGCCGCTGCGTTCCGTGCCATCCACGAACAGCGCATCAATCTGTACGCCCCCGATACCATCCAGACCTGGGTGAAAGGGCAGGGCGTCGACGCAAAACGATTCGCCGCCGCGTTCGATTCCTTCGGCGTCAACGCGCAGCTGGCGCGCGATGAACAACTGGTCAAGAACTACAAGGTGCAAAGCGTGCCCCTGCTCACCGTGGCCGGCCGTTACGCCGTCATCGGTCAGGCTGTGAAGGGACTCCCCGATCTGTTGCCTGTCGCGGACGGGCTGATCGCGCGGGTGCGCGGCGAACGCAAGGCGGGCTGAGAGACCTTATTGCACCGAGTCGAACTGCTCAAGCAGGCTGTTCAATACGCCCTGCTCGCCGCGGACGCGAAAAATCGCACCGGCAGCGTCGGCACGTTCTTCCAGCACCTCGCAGCGCGCGAATATCGCGCCGCGCAATTGCTGTGCCGACCAGGGCAGAAACAGCTCGGTCTCGACCTGGTCGCGCTGGAAAAACGCAACGATCGCCTGGTGCAGCTTCGCGATGTCGGCAGGGCGGCGCGCGCTCATCACGATGCAAGCGGGATAGCGGGCGCGTAGCGTGGCTTCGCGTTCGGCTTGCGCTTCTGCATCACCCACGTGATCGATCTTGTTGAACACGCGAATGCGCGGCACTTCCTGCGCATCGATCTCGCGCAGCACTTCGTCGGTGGTTTCCAGTTGCCGTTCAAAGCCGGGATCGCTCGCGTCGATGACGTGGAGCAGCAGCGAAGCATCGAGCGCCTCTTCCAGCGTCGACTTGAACGACGCGACCAGCCCGTGCGGCAGATTCTTGATGAAGCCGACCGTATCGCTGACCAGCACGCGCGGGATGCTCTCCGGGTGCAGGCTGCGCACGGTCGTATCGAGCGTCGCGAAGAGTTTGTCGGCCACCAGCACCTCGCTGCCGGTGAGCGCGCGCATCAGCGTGGATTTGCCGGCGTTGGTGTAGCCGACCAGCGCCACGCTGGCCAGTCCCTGGTTCGCCAGCCGCCGCGCGCGCTGCGTCTTGCGTTCGAGTTCCAGCGCAACGATTTCCTTCTGCAGATCGGCGATGCGGTCGCGGTTCTTGCGTTTATCCAGTTCAGTGTGCGACTCGCCAGCGCCGCGTCCGCCCACGCCGCTGCGCTGCCGTCCTTGCGGCCCGGCGAGTTTCGCCGCCTCGCGCAGACGCGGCGCCAGGTAGCCCAAACGGGCGATTTCTACCTGCGCGCGCGCAGCGGGGGAGCGCGCGTTGCGGTGGAATATTTCGAGGATCACCATGGTGCGATCCATCACCTGGCAGCCGACTTCCTTTTCCAGGTTGCGCGCCTGCGACGGCGATATCTCGTGATCGACGAAGATGGCGTCGATCCGGTCGGGCGAAACCAGGTCAGCCCCTTCGTTCCACGCCTCGCCCAGCGCGATGCTGCCGTCGTCTGGCAGCGTGTTGACGAAGCGGCGTATCTCCTGACGCTTGCCGATGCCCATATAAGCCGTCGAGTCGAAGCCGTTGCGTTTCTGCATGAACGCGCGGGTGACCTTGAACCCCAGCGTTTTCGCGAGTTCGCGCAACTCGGTCAGCGACGCCTCGAATTCGACATCGCTCACGCCCGGCAGTTGTACCGACGCCACGATGGCGTACTGGGGCTTGTCTTCGACTTCTTTTTGCATGCTGCTTTTGCTTCTGTGGATGGGATGGGGCCAGATAGTACCCGGCCACCGCCGCCGAGGCGCGGCTCAGCGAAGGAAGAACGGGGTTTACGCGCGGAACGCTGTTGCCATGTAAGCGCCTGCCGAAGGGCAAACCATACCGGCGCGATTTTCACCGCCCTTCGGGGTGGGTGGAATACGGCCCGGAGCTGCTGTTGCAGGCGCGAATCCATTCCACCCACGAAAGCCAACCAAGCTTTCAGGGTTACTTGATCCGCATCCCCGGCTGCGCACCGCTGTCCGGCGAGAGCAGGAAGGGGCCGCCGCGTTCGTCGCTGGCGGCGCAGACCATGCCTTCGCTCATGCCGAACTTCATCTTGCGCGGCGTCAGGTTGGCGACCATGACGGTAAGGCGTCCGACCAGCGTTTCCGGCGCGTAAGCCGCCTTGATGCCGGCGAAGACGGTGCGCGTTTCCGTGCCCAGATCGAGCGTCAGCTTGAGCAGTTTGTCGGCGCCTTCGACGTGTTCGGCGTTGGCGATGCGGGCGATGCGCAGATCGACCTTGCTGAAGTCCTCGATGCCGATGAACGGCTCCCAGGGCGAGGCGGCGGCTTCGCCCTTGGCTTCCTGTTGCTGGTGCTCGGCATGCCGGATCGGCGTCGGGACGGCGACTTCGGGTGTGGGCGCCAGGCTTTGCTTGTTCTCTTCCACCATGGTTTCGATCTTCTTCGGATCGATGCGGGTCATCAGGTGCTGGTAGTCGTTGATGACGTGGCCGGTCGGCAGCGGCGCCCAGCTTTCGCTCCAGGCCAGCGGCGGAATGTTGAGGAAGGCTTCGACCTGCTCCGCCAGTTTCGGCAGCACCGGCTTGAGATACAACGTGAGGTCGCGGAACTGGGTCAGCGCGGTGGAACAGACTTCATGCAATTCCGCCTCGCGGCCTTCCTGCTTGGCCATTTCCCAGGGTTTCATTTCGGCGATGTACTGATTGGCGACGTCGGCCAGTCGCATGATTTCGCGCAGGGCGCGGCCGAAGTCGCGTTCTTCGTAGCTGGTTGCAATCGCGCCATCGGTATAGGCCTTGCTGAATTCGGCGGTGGCACTCGTGTCGACCGCGCCCAGCTTGCCGCCGAAGCGCTTGCTGACGAAGCCGGCACAACGGCTCGCGATGTTGACGAACTTGCCGACCAGGTCGCTGTTGACGCGGGCCGCGAAGTCTTCCAGGTTGAGGTCGATGTCTTCCATCGAACCGTTCAGTTTGGCAGCGTAGTAGTAGCGCAGCCATTCCGGATTCAGGTGGTTCAGGTAGCTCTCGGCGGTAATGAAAGTGCCGCGCGATTTCGACATTTTCAGGCCGTTGACGGTCAGAAAGCCGTGGCAGAACACGCCGGTCGGCGTGCGGAAGCCGGCGTGATGCAGTTCGGCCGGCCAGAACAGGGCGTGGAAGTAGAGGATGTCCTTGCCGATGAAGTGGT
>JASJPK010000087.1:0-59866 GCA_031426735.1 Hydrogenophilaceae bacterium
CGTGGACCAAAGGATTATGAGTCCTCTGCTCTAACCAACTGAGCTACAGGCCCGGCAAGGCGGGTTGCCCCGCCTTGTTGGGTAAAGCATATCAGTCCAGGAAGCTGCGCAACCGTTCTGACCGCGACGGGTGACGCAGTTTGCGCAGCGCCTTGGCCTCGATCTGACGGATGCGCTCGCGTGTCACGTCGAATTGTTTGCCGACTTCTTCGAGGGTGTGGTCGGTGTTCATTTCGATACCGAAGCGCATGCGCAGCACCTTGGCTTCGCGTGGCGTCAGGCTGTCCAGAATTTCCTGGGTGACGAACTGCAGGCTGCTGTACATCGCGGCTTCGGCCGGCGCCAGGGTGGACTGGTCTTCGATGAAATCGCCCAGATGCGAGTCTTCGTCGTCGCCGATCGGGGTTTCCATGGAGATCGGCTCCTTGGAAATCTTCATGATCTTGCGGATCTTGTCCTCGGGCATTTCCATCTTTTCCGCCAGCGTGGCCGGATCCGGTTCAAGGCCGGTTTCCTGCAGTATCTGACGGCTGATCCGATTCATCTTGTTGATGGTTTCGATCATGTGCACCGGGATGCGGATGGTGCGCGCCTGGTCGGCGATCGAACGCGTGATCGCCTGGCGGATCCACCACGTGGCGTAGGTCGAGAATTTGTAGCCGCGGCGGTATTCGAACTTGTCCACCGCCTTCATCAGGCCGATGTTGCCTTCCTGGATCAGATCGAGGAATTGCAGGCCGCGGTTGGTGTATTTCTTGGCGATGGAGATGACCAGGCGCAGGTTGGCTTCGATCATCTCGCGCTTGGCACGGCGCGCCTTGGCTTCGCCGGTGGACATCTTCTTGTTGATGTCCTTCAGGTCTTTCACCGGAATGCCGGCGCGCTGCTGCAAGCCGCGCAGTTTTGCCTGGTGTTCGAGTATGGTGTACTGATGCCGCGTCAGTTGTTCCAGATAGACCGATTTGCCGCTCAATTCCTGCGCCAGCCAGGTGTCGTTGCCTTCCAGACCGGGGAAGGTTTTGATGAAGTGAGCGCGTGGCATGCCGCTTTTGCTGACGGCCAGATTCATGATGGCGCGTTCGTGGTTGCGCACTTCCTCGACGATGGAGCGAACGGTCTCGCACAGGTTGTCGACCTGGCGGGCGCTGAAACGAATGCCCATGAGCAGGTTGGACAGCTCGCCCTGCAGCTTTTGATACTGGCTGCTGGTGAAACCGTACTTGACCAGTGCGGGACGCATCTTGTCGTTGATCTTGCGGATCGCACCGAAACGTTCGAGGGCATCGGTGCGCAACTGCGCCAGATTGGCGGCGTTGATGGCGGCACCGCCGTCATCGTCTTCGTCGCCTTCATCTTCGGCGGCTTCCGCTTCTTCGGCGGCGGCAGCCGCGGCTGCCGTCGCTTCCATGACGACGTCCTCGCCCGAACTGTCCATCAGGCCGTCGACCAGATCGTCGACCTTCATTTCGTCCTTCTCGACCTTGTCGACGAGATCGAGAATCTGCGTGATAGTGAGCGGACAGGCGGAGATGGCCAGCACCATGTGCTTGAGGCCTTCTTCGATCCGCTTGGCGATTTCGATTTCGCCTTCGCGGGTCAGCAGATCCTTGGTGCCCATTTCGCGCATGTACATGCGCACCGGGTCGGTGGTGCGACCGAATTCGGCATCCACATTGGACAGCGCAGCTTCGGCGGCCTCAACGGCATCCTCGTCGGCGACCGGTGCCGGGTTTTCCGACATCAGCAAATCTTCGGCGGCAGGGGCCTGATCGAAGACCTGGATGCCCATGTCGTTGATCATGCTGATGACGCTTTCGATCTGCTCGGCGTCGAGCATTTCGTCCGGCAGGTGGTCGTTCACCTCGGCGTAGGTCAGGTAACCCCGTTCCTTGCCGAGCATGATCAGATTCTTCAGACGGGTGCGGCGTTCTTCGACGTCCACCTTGCTGTTTTGTTGGCTAAGCGCCTGAGCTAGCAGCGCCGCTTTGTTTGCGGCGTCTTTTTTCTTGGAAGTGCGCTTGGACGCTTCCACTGCTGGTGTGCCCTCAGGGGTGGCCTGTTTGAGAGTTTTGGTCGCCATCGCCAGGCTATCTCCAGTGAGAAACTGCGGAAAAACGCAATATTATACAGGAACTTGGGTGCTTTTTTCCAGGTTGCCTGCGGTTGCTTTGACCGCGCGGCTTCAGCCTGGTTTCCGCGACTTCAGCGAGGCCAGCAGATTCGCTTTTTCGCTGTCGGACAACTCGCTTGGCTTGCGTCCGGAGAATTCCTTGACGGCGCTGCGGCTGGCTTGGGTCATCACGGTGCCGAGCGCGCCCTGAAAATCGGCTTCGATATCGTAGTTTTCATCCCACAGCATCAGTTCGGCGGCGGCGGGGGTGAGCCAGGCCTGTTCCGGCCGACCGCGGAAATGTTCGACGATGTCGCGCGCCGACATTTCCGGATGTTCGCGCGCCAGACTGACCACGGCCTGCACGACTTCGGCTTCCGCGCCGGGGGTTTCCGGCAGGTCGGTCAGGCGGCTGGCGCGGGTCGGATCGTGCAGCAAGGCTTGCAGGAGAATGCGCCATGACGAGGGTTGCACTGCGCCGCGCCCTTGCCCGCGCGTTGTTTGGGCGAACTGCCGGGGGCGTTCGGAGGCTCGCGGTCTGTTTCCCGCCGCGCGCGGCGCTTCGAGTCCGGTCAGCGTGTCCAGGCGTTGCCGCAACGCGCGGGTCAACAGCGGTGCCTGGGTGAGTTTGCCGATGTAGGGCTGCGCCAGCGTGGCCAGACGGACTTTGCCTTCCTGTGAGGCCAAGTCGGTCTGCGCGGTCAGTTCGTTGAACAGGAAGTCGGACAGCGGCATGGCCTGATCGCACAGTTTGTTGAACGCCGCGGCGCCCTGGGCGCGCACGAAACTGTCCGGGTCTTCGCCGTCCGGCAGAAACAGGAAACTGAGCAATTTGCCGTCGCGCGCCTGCGGCAGGCTGTTTTCCAGCGCGCGCCAGGCGGCTTTGCGGCCGGCGGCATCTCCGTCGAACGCGAACACGACTTCGTTGGCCAGGCGCAGCAGGCGTGCGGCCTGATCCGAGGTAATGGCGGTGCCGAGCGTGGCGACGGCGTTGTCGACGCCAAATTGGTCGAGCATCACCACGTCCATGTAGCCTTCGACCACCAGCACCCGGTCTACATGCTGGATGGCGCGGCGGTGTTCGAACAGGCCGTAGAGTTCACGGCCTTTGTGGAACAGCGGGGTTTCCGGCGAGTTGAGGTACTTCGGCTCGCCCTTGTTCATGATGCGACCACCGAGCGCGATGACCTGGCCGCGCTCGTTGCGGATCGGGAACATGACACGATCGCGGAAGCGGTCGTAGCGCTTGCCTTCGTTGCTGATGACCAGCCCGGCTTCGACCAGCAGCGCGTCCTGGTAATTGCCAAACGCGGCGGCAAGCGGTTGCCATTCGTCGTTCGCCACACCCAGCGCGAAACGCGCTGCGCTTTCGCCGGTCAGGCCGCGCTGTTTCAGATAGGCAATCGCCTGGTCATGCGTTTTCAGGCTCTGACGGTAATGCCGCGCGGCGACTTCCATGCATTCGTACAGCTTGTCGCGGCGATTGTCCTCTTCCGGCGCGACGCGCTTGCCGTCGTCGGGTACCTGCATGCCGACCTGGCCGGCCAAGTCCTTGACCGCCTCGATAAAGCTGTAGCCGGCATGCTCCATCAGGAAGGTGATGGCGGTGCCATGCGCGCCGCAGCCGAAGCAGTGATAGAACTGTTTGGTCGGGCTGACCGAGAAGGACGGGCTCTTCTCGTTGTGAAACGGGCAGCGCGCCTGGTAGTTGGTGCCGGCTTTCTTGAGCGGAACGTATTTTTCGACCAGCGCAACGATGTCGGTGCGGTCAAGCAGTTGCTGGATGAAATCCTGCGGAATCATGGCCGACCCGATTCAAGGCGGCGGCGGGCGCGATTCGGCCCGTCGCTCAGGCGAGCGCGGTCTTGACCAGGCCGGAGACGGCGGCCATGTCGGCGCGTCCGGCCAACCTGGGCTTCAGCCAGGCGATCACTTTGCCCATGTCGCGTGCCGAAGACGCACCCGTTTCGGCAACGGCTTGCTTGACCAGTGCGGCGACTTCGTCGTCGCCCAGCGCTTGCGGCATATAGGCGGCGAGCACGCCAATTTCGAAATTTTCCTGATCGGCCAGATCCATGCGGCCGGCGGCCTGGTATTGGCTGGCTGAATCCTTGCGTTGCTTGAGCAGCTTTTCGACGATGGCAATGACTGCCGCATCCTCCAGTTCCACCCGCTCATCGACTTCCTTTTGCTTGATGGCGGCCAGCAATAGCCGCACAGCGCCCAGGCGAGCGCTGTCTTTGGCGCGCATGGCGGTCTTCATGTCTTCGCTGATTTGCTGTTTGAGTGTCATGAATGATCCCGGTGACTGAAAAAGCAAACGGGCCTGAAAGATCAGGCCCGTATCTGAAGCGGCAAGACTTGAAGTCGGCCGATCAATACATCTTGGGCGGCAGGGTCTGGCTGCGCAGGCGCTTGTGATGGCGCTTCACGGCGGCGGCCAGCTTGCGCTTGCGTTCCTGCGTCGGCTTTTCATAGAACTCGCGGGCACGCAGGTCGGTCAACAGACCGATTTTTTCAATGGTGCGCTTGAAGCGGCGCATGGCTACTTCAAACGGCTCGTTTTCTTTGACTCGAACGCTGGGCATGTATCGTTCCTGGCTACTTGCTGGGTTAATCGGGTGGGTACAAAAAGGGTGGCGGATTCTATCCCACTCCCCGGGTGCGATTCAATAACAATTACAATCGTCGACTCGTTTTTTATAGCATGTACACGTGCATATCGGGCCTGCAATGAAAATATTGGGTGTCGAGTCTTCCTGCGATGAAACCGGGCTTGCCGTTTACGACACAGCAGCGGGGCTGCTGGCGCACGCAATCCATAGCCAGGTAGCGATGCACGCCGATTATGGCGGCGTGGTGCCGGAACTGGCTTCGCGAGACCATATCCGCCGCGTGATTCCGCTGACGCGCGGCGTCATGCAGGAAGCCGGACTGGCGCTGAACGATCTGGATGCGATTGCTTATACACAGGGGCCGGGCCTGGCCGGTGCCTTGCTGGTCGGCGCCAGTTTCGCCAACGCGCTGGCGGCTGCGCTGCGCATTCCGGCGATCGGTGTGCATCATCTGGAAGGCCATCTGCTGTCGCCGCTGCTGGCAAAGCCGCGACCGGAATTTCCGTTTATCGCCTTGCTGGTGTCGGGCGGGCATACTCAGTTGATGCGCGTCGATGGCGTCGGGCGTTACGAATTGCTCGGCGAAACGGTGGACGATGCCGCCGGCGAAGCGTTCGACAAGACCGCGCAACTGCTCGGTCTCGGCTACCCGGGCGGGCCGGCGCTCGCGAAGCTGGCTGAAGCCGGGCTGGCTTATCGCTTCAAGCTGCCGCGCCCCATGCTGAATTCGGGCGATCTCGATTTCAGTTTTTCCGGCCTCAAGACGGCGGTGCTGACGTTGAGCCGGAAAGAAGGCGAGGATGCGCGCGCCGATATCGCCGCCGCGTTTCAAGTCGCGGTGGTCGATGTGCTCGCGGCCAAATGCGTGGCGGCGCTGAAAAAAACGGGGTTGCATCGCCTGGTTGTGGCGGGCGGGGTCGGCGCCAACCGTGCCTTGCGCGAACGTCTCGATGCCGAAGCTACGCAACGTCGTTTCGAGGTGCATTACCCGCCGCTGGAACTGTGCACCGACAACGGCGCCATGATCGCTTTTGCCGGCGCGCTGCGTCTTGATGCAGGGCAAGCTGCGGCGGATGGCCGCTTCAGCGTGCGCCCGCGCTGGGCGCTGGATGAACTTGCCAGTCCGCTTAGCGCCCCAGCCTGATGCCGCCGCCCGGATGCAGGATGGGCTGGCCGATCAATTGCAGAGCCTCGTCCGGGAACACCAGCGCCAGCGAAAGCAGCGCCAGAATCGCGAGCACCAGCAAGGTCGAGAAGATGCTGGCCGGGCGTAGCCAACCCCAGTAGCGTGCCGCCAGGAACACCATATCCTTGCGGTGTTCGGTCATGCGCAACCAGCCGCGCACCAGGCTGGCCAGCAGCCAGACCGTGTAGCCGCCGGCCATGGAGGCGAGCACGACGCGGAACACGGTGAGCAGATCCCACTCGCGAATGCCCTTGTAGAACAGCGAAACCGCGCCGACCGCGAGCGCGGCGCCGCTGGCCAGCACGATGTTGAGCACCAGACGGCGCCGTTCGCGCGCCAGATCCATCTGCCGCTTGATGAAGAAATCATCGATCTCGGCCTTGAAGTATTCGGTTTTCTCTTCCACTAACTGAGTGATTTCGCGGCGCATGACTTCGATGCGTTGGTCCAGCACGACCGACAGCTTGTCGCCGGCGTAATCGACCAGTTCGCGCACGTCGTCCTTGGTGAACTGGCGCTGGCTGTGCAACTCCTGCGAAATCTTGTCCAGCTTCTCGTCGATTGCCTTGCTGGCGCCCGCCACCACCTCGCGCATTTCGTCGCCGGCCTGAACGACGCCGATGCGCACCACCTCGCCCAGCTTGTCTCCCGCCTTTTCAATGGCGGCTTCCGAGGCGGCGGTGAGGCTGCCGCGGGCGTAATCGATGGTTTTTTCAAACATGGCGGCTGTCCTTATCGTTTCTTGAACGCAGACTCTTCACCGGAAATCAGTTTGCGGATGTTGCTGTGGTGGCGGGCCAGAACCAGCACGGACAGCAGCGCCAGGATGCCGGCCAGAAAGCGGGTCTCAGGACCGTGCCCGAGCAGATAGTAGCCGTAGACCGGCGCCAGTGTTGCCGCCACCAGCGCCGAAAGCGAGGAAACCCGGGTAATCGCGAACACGACGCCCCAGGTCAATATGGTCAGTCCGCCCAGGCGAAGGTCCAGTGCCAGCAAAACGCCGAGCGCTGTGGCGACGCCTTTGCCGCCTTTGAAACCGAAGAACACCGGATAGAGATGGCCGAGAAACGCGGCCAGCGCCGCCAGGTAGGGGATGTAATCGGGTAAGCCATAGACCGCGGCAACCCATTGCGCCAGCAGCACGGCGAGAGAGCCTTTCAGGGCGTCTCCCAAGAGCGTCAGCGCGGCGGCGGATTTCTTGCCGGTACGCAACATATTGGTCGCGCCCGGATTGCCGGAGCCGTGGCTGCGCGGATCGGGCAAACCGTATACGCGGGCGACCAGTATGGCGAAGGAGATCGAGCCCAACAAGTAGGCCGCGATCAAAAGAAGCGTGGATTCAATCATTTGCGAGAATTAATGGGGTGGAAGTAATTTGCGTAGAATGCGCGGCTCTGCAGCGAAAGGCCTCGGATAGGCGGAACGGACATGGACATACTGTTTTTGCGGGACTTCCGCCTTGAAACCATTATCGGACTGTACGAATGGGAGCGCAAAGCGCCGCAGCCGGTCATGCTCGATATCGAGATCGGCCTGTACGACCACAAGGCGGGCCACACGGATGACGTGGCGGACACTATCGATTACGGCAAAGTCGCGGCGCGCATCCAGGAGGTCGTGGCGACGCGCGAGATTCGGCTGGTGGAAACGCTGGGCGAACTGATCGCCGATATCGTCCGACGCGAATTCGGCGCCCCCTGGGTGCGGGTTGCCGTGCGCAAGCTGGCGATTCTGCGTGGCGTCAAGGAACTCGGCATCATCGTCGAGCGAGGCTCGCGGATCTGAAGTAGGTGAGTGGCCAAGCAACAAAAAACCCGGCAGAAGCCGGGTTTTTTGTTGCGCTTAGGCTGTATCAGGCTTTGCGGCGGCGAATTACGCCCAGACCCAGCAAGCCCAAACCCAGTAGGCCCAGCGTGGCGGGTTCGGGAACGTTGGTGGTGGTGGAGTAGTTGTAAACGACTTCAATGTTCGCGACGGCTTCTGTATTGATTTGGCTGATCAGGTTGCCCGCGCCGCTCGCGTTGGAGAGGCCGATTGCTGCCACCAGGATGTCGAAAGTGCCGTTACCGATGAAGGCCGCAAATCCGGAATTCAGGAAAATGGAGTTGCTGTCGTTCACAACAACAGGGCCGACCGTGCCGCCAGACGTGCCGCCGAAATCGATGGTGCCGTCGAAGGGAGTGACGGAAAGGTTGCTGGAGCCGGCAATGTGCAGGGTGTCGCTGATCGGGCCGCCGAAGCTGATGTCGCCCGCCGCATTGGCGGAGATGTTGGCCGCTGCTGCGTCCAGGCTTTCCAGGCTGAAAATGGTGGAAATGCCGCCGCCATAGTTGAAGGTGACGGAGTTCAGCGTGCCCAGGGCGCTGTCGAACTGTTGCAGGGACAGGTTTTGGGTCCAGTTCGTGGTGGAGAGGCCGAAGCTGTCGGTGTAGGAAATGGTTGCGGCATTGGCGCTACCTGCCAGTGCAAGAGCGGCGATAAGAGCGATTTTGTTCATTGGAGAGTCCCTATGGATGTGTGAGAAATGAAAGCGCTGAGTCGAAAACGAACTGAAAAAGCGCTTCTGGGCCCTCACAGCACTTATCGTGCCATGTGTATAGTTGATTGATATAAAACGTTTTATTTGTTGTTATTGATCGACTTCCTGGATACGGGAACAGGGTGCGCCATGACCCCTGTAAAGAATGTCGACGCGATTTGCAAAAGTAGCCTGTTTTTTGAGCAAATTTGCGGGTTATTGCGTACTTGCTTGTTAAATGAGCAGCTTGGTCGGGGGCATGAATCGGGTCTGGGCGATGCCGCGATGACGGTTGATTCGACGGGGGGCTGCCACGTGTGAGGAATCTCTCTGTACAGACAGAATGGTCTAGATAGAATGGCCACGCAGGCGCTTCTTCATGCGCACTGGATAAACAAATTCAAAAGAATTTTCGGGAGAAATAGGCGCCTATTCGTTGCCTATGCGGTCATCACCAAGCCATGTTTTCGAACGTTACGCATACTGCTTTACCCGTGTCATATGACAGGGACGCCGCGCCAATACCGCCAGACACCATCCGTATCCTGGTTATGGCCGTTAGCACGAGGCGGGATTCCTATAACCGCAAATTGGCACATGCTGTTCATGAGTCGGTATGCGAGATGTGGGTGGGGAGTACCTTGCTCGAACTCTCCGATTACCCGTTGCCGCTCTATAACGCGGATTTCGAGGCCATCAACGGTGTGCCTGGCAATGTCCTGCGGCTCAAGGAAATCATTGCCCGGCATCAGGGCATGATTGTGATCTCGCCGGAGCAGAATTTTTCCATGCCAGCCGTATTGAAGAACACCCTCGACTGGGTTGCGCGTCCGTTGCCTGACCAGGTCGGGCATCAGCCGTTTCGGCGAAAACCGGTGTCGCTGATGAGCGCTTCGACGTCATGCCCGTTTGGTGGCCAGCGGGGTTTGCGGCATATACGCGATGTGTTGACCGGTATGGGAATGCATGTTTTGCCGCATGAACTGAGCCTGCCGCAGGCGCACAAGGCGTTCGCTCGCAACGGCATGCTGAGAAACTTGGAAGTGCGCGGTCGTATCGTCGAGGTTACGGAAGAATTGGTGCGCACCAGCGAAAGGCTGCACCGCTGAACCTTGACTGCTGTTGCAGGGCTCAGTCCCGCCGCGCAATCATCAGGAAGACCGGATAGGCGCGTGTGCCTTCAGGTTTTTCCTTTTCGATCGAAAATACCGTTTCAAAACGCGCTGGGCTGAAGCCGGCACTTCGAGCCAGCTCGGCCAGTGATTGGCGCGCGAAGCCGTGGTGGACATCGACTTCGATGCCGTGGAAGGAGCCGTCTTCCTGATCCAGGTCGGCGATGCACAGCCAGCCGCCGGGATTCAGCAGATTGCGGAACACGTTGAGGATGGTGGCGGTATCCGGAATATGGTGCAGCGTCATCGAAGAATAGATCAGGTCGTATCGCTCGTCGGGCAGCGCGGCAGCGGTCAGATCCATCAGCCGTGTGGTCATGTTGGCAATGTCCCAGGCGGCGATTTTTTCCGCCGCCACGGCCAGCATGCCGGGTGACGTGTCCTTCAGCGTGATGTGGCCGAGCCGGGGTTGCAAAGGAAAACTCAGCATGCCAGTGCCGCTGCCATAGTCGAGCGCGCACATGGTCGAATCGAGCGGTACGGCGGCCGCAATGGCGGCGGCTATCTTGTTGGCGCGCTCCTGGAACACCGGATTCTCGTCCCACTGGCGCGCCTTGCTGTCGAAGTGCTGTGCATCCAGAACGACCTTGTTCATCGTCTTCCCCCCAGCAAGGAACCGAGTACGCCGCGAATGATCGCGCGGCCGACCTGACTGCCGACGGAACGTGCCGCACTTTTGGCGAGCGCCTCGACGACACCTTCGCGCCCACGCCCTCTGCCGCCACCGCCAAAAAGATCGCCCAGCAGGCCGCCGATACCGCCGCTGTCGGCCGGAGCTTGCGCCGCTGTATTTGCCTGTTTTTCGGCTTCGAGTTGTTGTGCGGTCTGCGCCGCGCGGGATTTCAGGACTTCGTAGGCGGACTCCCGATCGACGGTTTTTTCATAGACGCCAGCGACCAGCGAGGACTGCATCAGTTGTTGCCGTTTGGCAGCATCGATCGGTCCGATCTGGCCGCCGGGCGGCACGATGAAGGCGCGTTCGACGACATGCGGTCGCCCCTTTTCATCCAGGCAGGACACCAGCGCTTCGCCGACGCCGAGTTCGGTGATGCAGGCGGCCTCGTCCAGATTGGGGTTGTCGCGCATGGTTTCTGCCGCCGCCTTGACCGCTTTCTGGTCGCGCGGCGAAAAGGCGCGCAAGGCATGCTGGATGCGGTTGCCGAGTTGGCCGAGCACCTTGTCCGGCACGTCGGCCGGGTTTTGCGTGACGAAATAGACGCCGACGCCTTTCGAGCGGATCAGCCGCACCACCTGTTCGATCTTGTCGACCAGCGCTTCCGGCGCATCGTTGAACAGCAGGTGCGCCTCGTCGAAGAAGAACACCAGCTTCGGTTTGTCCAGGTCGCCGGCCTCCGGCAGGTTTTCATACAACTCGGACAGCAGCCAGAGCAGCAGCGTGGCGTACATTTTCGGCGCCTGCATCAGCTTGTCGGCGGCGAGGATGTTGATGACGCCTTTGCCTTGGTCGGTCTGCATCAGGTCGGCCACGTTGAGCATCGGCTCGCCGAACAGCTGGTCGCCACCCTGCGTCTCCAGGCTGAGCAGGCCGCGTTGAATGGCGCCGACGCTGGCGGCGGAGATGTTGCCGTATTCGGTGGTGAACGTTTTGGCGTTCTCGCCGACGAATTGCAGCATCGCGCGCAGATCTTTCAGGTCGAGCAGCAACATGCCGTTGTCGTCTGCCACCTTGAACACCAGATTCAGCACGCCGGCCTGGGTTTCGTTAAGTTCCAGCATGCGTGCCAGCAACAACGGGCCCATGTCGGAAACGGTGGCGCGCACCGGGTGGCCCATCTCACCAAATGCATCCCAGAACGTCACCGGAAATGCCTGGTAGCGGTGATCGGCCAGCCCCAGCTTTTCCACCCGCTCGGCGACTTTGGCGTTGCCGCCGCCCGACTGCGCAATGCCGGAGAGATCGCCTTTCACGTCGGACATGAAACAGGGCACGCCGATGCGGGAGAACTGTTCTGCCAGACTTTGCAGCGTCACCGTCTTGCCGGTGCCGGTTGCGCCGGTGATGAGGCCGTGGCGATTGGCCATCGCCGGCAGCAGAAAGAGTTCGGTGGCATCGTTCTTGGCGACGAGCAGGGCTTGGAGCATGGCAGGTCCTCTTGAAGAAACGGCATTCTAGGACGTGGGCCAGCCGTGCAACAACGCAGCAGGTGCTGCGGACGTCGGGTGCGCGGCGCGCACCGGTGTAAAATCGCCCAATTTTTCGTAGCGGGTAGCGATCATGGCCGGACATTCCAAGTGGGCAAACATCCAGCACCGTAAAGGCCGCCAGGATGAAAAGCGGGGCAAGATTTTTTCCAGGTACGCCAAGGAAATTACCGTGGCGGCCAAGATGGGCGGCGGCGATCCCAGCTTCAATCCGCGTCTGCGCGTGGCGATCGACAAGGCCAAGTCGGAGAACATGCCGAACGACAACATCGAGCGGGCGGTCAAGAAGGGGACCGGCGAGCTGGAAGGCGTCAGCTACGAGGAAATCCGTTACGAGGGCTACGGTCCGGGCGGCGCGGCCGTGATTGTCGATTGTCTGACCGACAACCGGGTGCGCACCGTGGCCGATGTGCGCCATGCGTTTTCGAAATGCGGCGGCAATCTGGGCACCGACGGCTCCGTGGTGTTCCAGTTCCAGCATTGCGGCCAGATCATCCTGGCGCCGGGCGCGGCGGAAGATCAGGTCATGGAAGTGGCGCTGGAAGCCGGCGCCGAAGATGTGATCAGCAACGAGGACGGCTCCATCGAAATCATCACCGCGCCGACCGGCGACTTCGCGACCGTCAAGGAGGCACTGGAAAAGGCCGGCTTCAAACCGGCGATGGCCGGCGTCGTGATGAAAGCCTTGAATGAAACCGATGTGGCCGGCGACGACGCGGTCAAATTCCAGAAGATGCTCGACATGCTGGACGACCTCGACGACGTGCAGGACGTCTACATCTCGGCGATTCTGCCGGAGTGAGACTGCTCGGCATCGACCCGGGCCTGCGTATCACCGGCTACGGGGTCATCGACAAGGTCGGCCAGCAGTTGACCTATGTGGCGAGCGGCGTGGTGCGCACCGAGACCGGGGAACTCCCCGGTCGCATCAAGATCATTTTCGACGGTGTCAGCGAAGTGCTGGCACAGTTTCGGCCGGATGTCAGCGCCATCGAAAAAGTCTTCGTCAACGTCAATCCGCAATCCACGCTGTTGCTCGGCCAGGCGCGCGGTGCGGCCATTGCGGCGCTGACCTCGGCCGGCCAGCCGGTGTTCGAATACACGGCGTTGCAGGTCAAACAGGCGGTAGTCGGCAACGGCCACGCCGAAAAGGAGCAAGTGATGAACATGGTGAAGCGGCTGTTGAGTCTGCCGGCCGAGCCGCGCGCGGATTCCGCCGATGCGCTGGCCTGCGCGATCTGCCACGCCCATGGCGGTATGGGCCTGGCCGGACTGACCACCATCGGCCGCCGGCGCAAGGCGGGGCGGATGCTATGAGCAAGGTTGCTGCCGCCCCGCTGGAACCCACCGCCGCCGCGCTCGCCAATCCGGTCAAACGCTATGTGCTGGCGACGCGGCCGGCGTTTCTGAGCATCGCCTTCGCCGGTTGTCTGCTCGGTTTCGCCACTGCGCTGGAAAGTGCATTTTCCTGGCCGCTGGCCTTGCTGACATTGCTGCTGGCAGTGGCGACGCAGGCCGGCGTCAACGTATTCAACGATTATTACGATCACCTCAACGGCACCGACGCGGTCAACGTCGATCGCCTGTTTCCCTTTACTGGTGGCTCGCGCTTCATCCAGAACGGCGTCATGTCGCCGCGCCAGATGCTGGTATATGCGCTGGTGCTGTTCGGCAGCGTGATCGCCGGCGGTCTCTGGTTGATCGCCACGCGTGGCTTCGGCCTGTTCTGGATCGGGCTGGGCGGCTTGATCATCGGCTGGGCCTATTCCGCGCCGCCGCTGAAACTGAACAGCCGCGGCCTCGGCGAAATTTGTGTGGCGGCAGGCTTCCTGCTCATCGTGGCCGGTGCGGATTTCGTGCAGCGCGGCGCGATTGCACCGACACCCTGGCTGCTCGGCCTGCCCTATGCCCTGCTGGTCACCAACATTCTCTACGTCAACCAGTTTCCCGACCGCAACGCCGACCTGCTCGCCGGCAAGCGGCATTGGGTGGCGCGGCTGCAACCCGGCGTCGCGGCACGCGGCTATTGGCTGATTCTGGTTCTCGCGGTATCCATGCTGATCTGGCTGGTGGCGAGCCAGCGCCTGCCCGTGCTGGCACTGCTTTCGCTGTTTGCAGCGTTGCCCGCCGTGAAGGCCGGGCAGGTATTGACTGCGCATGCGGCGGAGCCGGCCAAGCTGGTGCCGGCGGTGCAGATGACCATCCTCGCCGCGCATCTGCAGCCGGTCTTGCTGGCTGCCGCGCTGGCCTGGACGCTGCTGGCATGATCGGCCGCTTGAACGGTACGTTGCTGGAGAAACATCCGCCGCAGGTGTTGCTGGACGTCGGCGGCGTCGGCTACGAGGTCGATGTGCCGATGAGCAGTTTCTACAACCTGCCGGCCATTGGCGAGCGGGTTACGCTGGTGACGCATTTCGTCGTGCGCGAGGATGCGCAACAGCTTTACGGCTTTCTTTCCCAGAAAGAACGTGCGGCGTTTCGCGAGCTCATCCGCATTTCCGGCGTCGGTCCCAAGCTGGCCTTGTCGGTGCTGTCCGGCATGAGCGCCGACGATCTGGCCCAGTGCATCGTATTGCAGGACGCCGCCCAATTGACCCGCGTGCCGGGAATCGGCAAGAAAACGGCGGAACGCTTGCTGCTCGAATTGAAGGGCCGTCTGGCCGATGCGCTGCCGCAGGTCGGCGGCATTTCGGCGAGTGCCGGCGTGACACACGATGCGCTGGGCGCACTGCTGGCGCTGGGCTATTCGGATAAGGAAGCGCTGCCGGTGCTGAAGCAACTGCCGGAAGGTCTGAGTCTGGAAGAATCGATCCGTCAGGCTTTGAAACTGTTGGCGAGGAAGTGATCCATGTGCTGCAGGACAACCCGCATCCTGCTGGCAAGCGACCAGCCGAGTCCGATGCCGACCCCGTTGGCGACGATGTCCCCGAACTCGAACGTGTGGTAAGGCGATAGCGGTTGCAACAGTTCGTTCAGCAGCGCCAGCGCCAGAAAGGCGACCAGCAGTGCGCGCCGTTCGAATACGCTGCGGTAAAGCATGAAGAACCAGCCGGCGGGAAGGCTATGCGCGAGGGCGTGGTAAAACTTGTCTTCATACGGTAGCGAAAACTTGAGAGGCACAAAGATGAAGTCCACTGCCAGCAGCGCTTGGATGGCGCCGCAGCCGAGCAGCAACCAAAGCCAATGCAGATGCAACGCGGGTGGGTTCACGTTGGTGGAGCTGGTGTTTGTCATCGCCATCCTGGGCATTCTGGCGGCGGTCGCAGTGCCGCGCTACATCGATATCCGCAAGGAAGCGCGCACCGCCAAGATCCAGGCGATCGGCGGCGCTCTCGCCACTGCCGCCAAAACGGCGCATGGCGCTGCGTTGGCGCAAGGCGCGACAAGCAGCGTGACGATGGAAGGTGCTGCGGTGGATCTGGTCAACGCTTATCCTGCAGCGACGGCGATCGGCATCACCCGCGCGGCCAATATCGATGCCGCCAGCGATGGGCTGAGCATCACTTATTCTGGCGATACCGCGCAGTTTTCCATCAGCGGCGCATCCGCCAGCGGGGCGAGCCTGGAGTGTTACGCGTTGTACAGCCAGGCGGCAGCGGGTGCGATGCCGCAGATTTCGACGATCACCAGCAATTGTTGACCCGACGCCATGCTTGAACCCGACCGCCTGATTGCCCCTGCGCCTGCTTCGCGTGAAGAAGAAGCCTTCGAACGTGCCTTGCGGCCGCAACGTCTATCCGAATACGTCGGCCAGGCGCGTGCGCGCGAGCAGCTCGATATCTTCATTACCGCGGCAAAGAATCGCGGCGAGGCGCTCGATCACGTCTTGTTGTTCGGCCCGCCCGGTCTCGGCAAGACGACGCTGGCGCACATCATTTCGCGCGAGATGGGGGTCAATCTGCGCTCGACCTCCGGGCCGGTACTGGAACGCGCCGGCGACCTGGCGGCGTTGCTGACCAATCTGGAACCGAACGACGTGCTTTTCATCGACGAAATCCACCGCTTGAGTCCGGTCGTCGAGGAAATCCTTTATCCGGCGCTGGAGGATTACCAGCTCGACATCATGATCGGCGAGGGCCCGGCGGCGCGTTCGGTCAAGCTGGACCTGCCGCCGTTCACGCTGATCGGTGCCACCACACGCGCCGGCATGTTGACCAACCCGCTGCGTGACCGCTTCGGCATCGTCGCGCGCCTGGAGTTCTACACGCCGGAAGAACTCGCCTTCATCGTCGCGCGTTCGGCACGTCTGCTCGGCGTCGATACCAGCGCAGCAGGTGCGGTGGAGATCGCGCGCCGTTCGCGCGGCACGCCGCGCATCGCCAACCGCTTGCTGCGCCGGGTGCGCGACTACGCCGAGGTCAAGGCCAACGGCAAGGTCGACGCGCCGGTGGCCGATGCGGCCTTGAAGATGCTGGAAGTCGATAGCGTCGGCCTTGATGTGATGGACCGCAAACTGCTTTCGGCGATGCTGGAGAAGTTCGCCGGCGGGCCGGTCGGCCTGGAAAACCTGGCGGCGGCGATCGGCGAGGCGGCGGATACCATCGAGGATGTGCTGGAGCCGTATCTGATCCAGCAAGGCTTTCTCGCCCGCACGCCGCGCGGCCGAGTCGCACAGCCGCTGGCCTGGCGGCATTTCGGCTTCATCCAGCCGGGTAGCGCGGAAAATGGCCCGGAGCTGTTTTGAGCCGCAGCCCGACGCCGCTGCGGCCAACCCGGTTGGTCGCCAGCTCATCTCAACCTGCCTATGTTTCATGCCATGAACGCAATACCGGATACACCTGTTTATTCGTTTAGCTGGCCGGTGCGAGTCTATTGGGAAGACACCGATGCCGGCGGCGTCGTCTATTACGCCAACTATCTGAAATTTCTCGAACGCGCGCGTACCGAATGGCTGTCGCATCTCGGGCTCGAACAGGATCGGCTGGCGATGGAGTCCGGCGTGGTGTTCGTGGTGCGGCGGGTGGAGGCGGATTACCTGAAACCGGCGAAATTCAACGATCGCCTGATCGTGCGCTGCGAAATGGCCGATTTGAGCCGCGCCAGTCTGAGCATGGATCAGCAGGTGCTGCGCGGCGACGAAGTGTTGCTGAAAGCGCGGGTCAAAGTGGCTTGCGTGGACCGGGTCGGATTCCGCCCCGTTAGAATCCCCGACTTCGTCAGTCAGTCATTCGGAGCCGAGATCTGATGGATATCGCCCTCAGTCAGGATATGTCGTTCATCGCCCTCATTCTCCAAGCCAGTTGGGTGGTGAAGGCGGTGTTGTTGTTGCTGTTGTTCGCTTCGGTGGCGTCGTGGTGGCTGATCTTCGAGAAGATTTTCACGCTGCGCCGCGAACGCGCGCAGGCGGAGGCGTTCGAGCGCGAATTCTGGGGCGGCGGCCACAGCGACATCACCAAACGCGCCGATGAAGAGGATCGCCGCAGCAGTCTGGAAGAAGTGTTTCGCGCCGGCTGGCGCGAATTTCGGGTCAAGCGCAAGTTGAATGTCGCGCCGCAGACCGTGATCGAGAGCGCGCGCCGCGCCATGCGGGCGGCGTATCAGCGCGAAATGGATCAGGTCGAATCCTATTTGCCGTTCCTCGCCACGGTCGGCTCGGTGTCGCCTTACATCGGCCTGTTCGGCACGGTGTGGGGCATCATGAATGCGTTCCGCGGTTTGTCGAATGTCGCGCAGGCGACGCTGGCCCAGGTCGCGCCCGGCATCGCCGAGGCGCTGATCGCGACCGCCATCGGCCTGTTCGCGGCGATTCCGGCGGTGATCGCCTACAACCGCTTCACGCACGACATCGACCGCCTGGCCAGCCGTTACGACATCTTCATGGAAGAGTTTTCCAACATCCTGCAGCAGGAGATGGGGCGAGCATGATTCCGCGCCGCACCCGCAAGGCGGTCAATCAGATCAACGTCGTGCCGTATATCGACGTGATGCTGGTGCTGCTGGTGATCTTCATGGTCACGGCGCCGTTCATCAACCCGACCCAGGTCGAATTGCCCAGCATCGGCAAGAGCGCGGCAGCCCCCGTGGCGCCGCTGGAAGTGGTGATTCGTATCGACGGCAGCCTGTTGCTGCGGGATCGCGGCAGCAATGAAGCGGGGGAGGTTGTTTCGGAGGAACGTCTCGAAAGCGCCGTGCGCTCGCGCCAGAAAGTGACGCCGAAGCAGCCGGTAGTGATTTCGGCGGACAAGAGCGTGCGCTACGAAGTGGTCATGCGGGTCATGGATACCTTGCAAGCGCTCGGCGTGGCGCGGGTCGGGTTGCTGGTCAAACCGGCGCAGCCATGATTGAACCGCGCCGCATCCAGCATGTTTCTTCGGGCGGTCTCGCCCTGCTGGTGCATGGTCTGTTGCTGCTCGGCCTGATGGTCGGCGTGTCCTGGAAAAATCCGCCGCATTTGCCGATCGAGGCGGATATCTGGACGGAACTGCCGGCGTTGCCGCCGAACGAGCCGCCTGAATTCGCGGCGCAACCCGAAGCCTTGCCGGAGCCGCCGCCCCAATCGGAGCCGGCGCCCGCGCCGCCGGATCAGGCGCAGATCGCGCTGGAAAAGGCCGAAAAGAAACGCGCGGATGAGCGCCAGGCCGAACAGCGGCGAAACGAAAAAGCGCTGGCCGAAAAAACGCTTGCCGACAAGAAACTCGCCGAAGAGAAGCGCGTCGAGGAAGTGCGCCAGGAAAAACTGCGCATCGAGAAGGAACGTGTGGAGAAGGAAAAGCGCGAACAGTCGCGCCGTCTGATCGACCAGGAGTTGGCGCGCCAGATGCGCGAGGAACTCGATGCCGAAAGCTCGCAACTGCGTGAGATGCATGACCGCGCCAAGGTCGGCAAGCAGACGCGGCTGGTGCGCGATTTTCAGGAGCGCATCCGCGCCAAGATCAAAGACGCCCTGGTCATGCCGAAAAATCTGAAGGGCGATGCCGAGGTGATCTTCCAGGTGAATTTGTTGCCCAATGGCGAAGTGCTGCGCGTAACGTTGGTCAGAACCAGCGGGCAACCTTTGTACGATGGCGCAGTCGAACGCGCCATATTCAAGGCGTCGCCGCTGCCGTTGCCGAACGAGCGCGAAGCCGCTGCACCGTTCCGCGAGGGTCTGACCCTGAAATTCAGACCCTCTGAGGATGCCGTCGGGCTTCCCTGATCGGTGTCGATAACAGCAACTGCATAACTACTTCGCACCATGTTCATTCGCGTACTCGTAACTGTTTTGTGTTTCCTGGCAGCCCTCCCGGCCCAGGCGGTGATGACCATCGAGATCGTCGGCGGCGCATCGAATCGGATTCCGCTGGCCGTATTGCCGTTTGGCGGCAAACAGCCTGATGGCGCACACGCCGAGGCGACGCTGGCCATAGCCGATGTGGTGGCGGCGGATCTGGGCCGCAGCGGTTATTTCAAATTGGTGGAAAGCAAGGACAGCATCTCGCCGGCCGACCCCCAGGCGCTTTCCCTGTCGGTCTGGAAGGGGCGTGGCGCCGATGCGGTCCTGATGGGGCAGGTGTTGCCTGCCGGCGATGGCAAGCTGGAAGTGCGCTTCTGGTTGCTGGACGCCGTCCGCCAGACGCAACTCACTGCGCTGGCCTATCTTGCTGCGCCAGCGGGGTTGCGCGTGGTGGCGCACAAGATCGCCGATGTAGTGCATGAGATTTTGCTCGGCGAGCCGGGCAGTTACTCCGGCCGTATCGCCTATATCCTGAAACAGCGCAACGGCCGCTACGAATTGCAGGTGGCCGATGCCGATAGCCAGAATGCGGTGACCGTCACCACCTCGCCGGAACCGTTGATTTCGCCGGCCTGGTCGCCGGATGGGCAGCGCCTGGCGTACGTCTCGTTCGAAGACAAGAAACCGGTGATCTATGTGCAGAACCTGTCCGATGGACGCCGCCGTGCCGTGGCCAAGTTTCGCGGTTCCAATTCGGCGCCGGCCTGGTCGCCGGACGGGCGCAAGCTGGCGGTGACCTTGTCGAAGGATGAAACCTCGCAGATTTATCTGCTCGACATGGAGAGTGGTGCCGCGACCCGCTTCACCCACGGCGGCGCGCTGGATACCGAACCCCAGTTCAGCCCGGACGGCCGTTGGCTGTTCTTTACCTCCAACCGCGGCGGCACACCGCAGATCTACAAGGCTTCCCTGGCTGACGGCAGCGTTAATCGTGTCACCTTCGAGGGCGGTTACAATGTTTCGCCCGCCTTGTCTCCAGACGGAAAAAACCTGGCATTCGTACACCGCCGCGATGCACGTTTTCATGTCGCGGTGATGGATCTGGGCAGCGGCCAGATGCAGGTGCTGACCGATACCGTGCATGACGAGTCGCCCAGTTTTGCGCCGAATGGCCGGCAGCTTCTTTATGCCACGCTGGTCAATGGCCGCGGTGTTCTGGCGACGGTGAGTGTGGATGGCAAGGTGCGCCAGCGTTTGTCGCAAAGCGGCGATCTGCGTGAGCCCGCGTGGGGGCGGTGAGATGTTATCTTTGCATCGGTTGGTTGCTTGCCAGCATCGAGAGTCGATGGCCTCTGCGTCTGCTCGGCGTGTTGTACTGTTTATCCGGAGCCTTGGTGTGATAAACCAAGACTCCATTGAATCGAATCGGGAGATCCCATGAAAAATCTGATCAATCTTGCATTAATCAGCGTACTGCTTGCCGGCTGTGCCGATACGCCATCGAAACAGGCCAGCATCGAAGACCGTGCGCTGACGACATCGGCCGCCAAGAAACCGGCCGATTCGGTGGCCGCCGAATCGGCCGCTGCGCCAGTTTCGGATGTTTCTTCCCGTGCGCTGCCCGCAGATACGGTCAAGCCGCCGATTACGTCCGGGGTGGAGACGCACGGAGTGGCGCTGCAGAATCCGGAGGCGAAGCCATTGGATGGGAGTGCCGCCGGCGCTACGGGTGAAAAGGCTACGGGCGCGGCGGCGCCGAACGGGGGAGCGGCTCAACCTGATCAGGCGGATGCTTTGAAGTTCGTCGCGCAGCCGGTGCTCGATCCGAAGAATCCGCAAAGTCCATTGGCGCAGCGTCGTTTGCTGTTCGACTACGATAGTTCGGCAATCCGCGATGAGTACCGCAGTTTGCTCGAAATGCATGCCCAATATCTGAAGAATGAAAAGTCGGCCAAGATGATTGTGCAAGGCCATGCCGATGAGCGTGGCAGTCGGGAATACAACCTTGCTTTGGGGCAGCGCCGTTCCGAAAGCGTCTACAAGGCGCTGAACCTGCTCGGCGTGCCGGATACCCAGATGGAAGCGGTTTCCCTGGGTGAGGAAAAACCGGTATCGGAAGGTCATGAAGAGAGTTCCTGGTCGCAGAATCGCCGTGCCGAGCTTCTCTACCAGGGTGAGTGATTTCCTCATGAGACCGCGTGCAGCAATTCTCTTCTCGCTTGCCCTGCTTGCCTCGGGTGCAAGTGTTGCCGGGCCGGCGGAGGATGCGCTTGTGCGCCTGAACGAAATGAACAAATTGGTTCAGGTGCAAAACGAGCGCATTGCGAAGCTGGAGGCGCAACTGCAAAACCAGGGTTTGCTCAGCTTGCTCAATCAAGTCGAGGCGCTGAAAGCCGATGTGTCGCGTTTGCGCGGGACGCAAGAGGAACTGGCGCACCGGCAGGAGACTGCCGACAAGCGGGCCAAGGATTTGTATGGCGACCTGGACGAACGTCTCAAGGAAGTTGCCAGTCGACCCGTTTCTGCGCCCGCCGATGCGGTTCGACTGCAGACTTCGCAATCGTTGGTTGTCACGCCGGTAGTGACGGTCCTGAGCGCAGATGCAGAGGCCGAGGCGAAAGCATATGAAGTTGCTCATGCCTTGATCAAGGCCGGGAAATACAAGGAGGCCATCGGTGCGTTCCAGGCCTTCGTGGGCCAATACCCCGCGGGTCCGCTGGCGGCGAATGCGTTGTACTGGATGGGCATTTCCCAGGTCACCGGCAACGCGGATTTCAAGGGCGCAGCAGACAGCTATCAGCGTTTGTTGAAGGATTTTCCGAATAGTCCGAAGGTGCCCGATGCGTTGCTTTCCCTGGCGCGCGCGCAAATTCAACTGGAGGACAAGGAAGCCGCGCGGATCACCCTGAACCAGCTACTGGCGAAACATCCCGTCAGCAAGGCAGTTGAAAACGGCAAGAAGTTGCTTGCCACCCTCAAATAAGACTTTCAATCTTGTCGGACAGTCGTCTTCGAATCAGCGAGATTTTTTTCTCTTTGCAAGGTGAAGCCAGCCGCGTCGGATTGCCGACGGTGTTCGTCAGGTTGACCGGCTGCCCCTTGCGCTGCACATATTGCGATACGGACTACGCTTTTCAGGGCGGCGAGTGGATGAGCGTGGCGGCAATCGTTGCGCAGGTGCGCGCCTATCCGACGCGCCATGTCACCGTGACCGGCGGCGAACCGCTGGCGCAAAAGTGCTGTCCCGAATTGCTGACCGCATTGTGCGACGCGGATTGCGATGTTTCGCTGGAAACCAGCGGCGCCTTGGATATCGAAGGTGTCGATCGCCGCGTTTCCCGCATCGTCGATCTGAAAACGCCGGGGTCGGGTGAAGTCGAGCGCAATTGCTGGCCTAATGTGCAGCTGCTGACTCCGCGCGACGAGGTGAAATTCGTCCTCGCCAACGAATCCGACTACGACTGGGCCCGACAAATGTTGGTCGAGCACGCTATTCATCGGCGTTGCCCGGTTCTGTTCTCGCCCGTATGGGGCCAGGTCGATCCCACCCAGCTTGCCCAATGGATTTTGCGCGATGGTTTGCCGGTACGCATGCAGATCCAGTTACACAAATTGTTATGGACGGAGGCGAAAGGGCGATGAGTCGGGCGGTCGTGTTGCTGTCGGGCGGACTGGATTCCGCCACGACTTTGGCTATGGCGCGGCGCGATGGGCTGACTTGCCACGCCCTGAGTCTGGATTACGGCCAACGTCACCATGCCGAACTTGAGGCGGCACGCGCTGTGGCGCTGAGTCTGGGGGCGGCGGAACTCCGGGTCATGCGGCTGGATATGGGAGCGTTCGGAGGTTCGGCACTGACCGATGCCTCCATTGCGGTGCCGGAATGCGCCAGCGAGGGCATCCCGGTGACTTATGTGCCGGCGCGGAACACGATCATGTTGTCATTGGCGCTCGGTTGGGCGGAGGTGTTGGATGCCGACGCAATCTACATTGGCGTGAATGCGCTCGATTACTCCGGTTATCCCGATTGCCGTCCGGCATTCGTTGAAGCTTTTCAACAGCTGGCCAATTTGGCGACCAAAAGAGCGGTCAATGGCGCCCCCATCGAGATCCGCGCGCCCTTGATCGATTTGACCAAGGCCGAAATCGTCCGCCTTGGCGTCGAATTGGGGGTGGATTACCGGCTGACCGTTTCGTGTTATCAAGCCGACTCGCGGGGTCGCGCTTGCGGCCGCTGCGATTCATGCCGATTGCGGCGCCAGGGATTTGAGCAGGCCGGATTGCCGGATCCGACCCGATATCTGGAATGAATCATTGTCACGCGCTCCCTGGCCCCTAATAATCCGCTGCTATCTGTTACCTCATCAGACCCCACCTAGGAGATAAATCGATGGATGTCGTGGAAAACCCCGCAATGGTAGTGGCCTGGTCCGGCTTTTTCTTGGCCCTGATTTTTGGGTTCGTTGCGAACAAGACCAGTTTTTGCACCATGGGCGCGGTATCCGATATTGTCAATATGAGTGACTGGGGCCGTATGCGGGCTTGGTTGCTTGGCATCGGCCTGGCGATTCTGGGAACCAATTTGCTGGCTTTTGGGGGATACGTCGATCTTGGTCAAGCCTATTACACGCGGGGAACCGTGTACTGGCTGGCCGCTTTGGTGGGCGGTTTGACCTTCGGTTTGGGCATGACCCTGGCCGGCGGATGCGGGCAGCGTACCCTGGTGCGGTTGGGCGGTGGCAATCTGAAATCTGTCGTGGTTTTTCTGTTTCTTGGCTATACCGCGCTGGTGACGATGAACGGGGTTTTGCGTTTGTTCGTCGACAGCGTGCTGCGAGCAGAAGTCTTTACGCTGCAACTTGATGGTTTGCAGACCTTGCCCAGTCTGGCGGGTCTGGCCGACAAGTTTTCCCAGCTAGCACTGGCAGTGGTGCTGTCGTTGCTGGTTTTCGCTTTTGTCTTTGCCAGCAAAGAATTCAGGGAGAACCGGGATAACTTGCTGGCCGGTCTGGTGGTGGGCGGTGTGGTCGTCGCCGGATGGTATGCCACCGGACATCTCGGTTTTGGCGAGAATCCGGAGACGATGGAATTGACTTATATGGGAACGGATTCCAAAGGGCCGGAGTCAATGACCTTCGTCGGACCACTGGCCTATACCATGGATCTTTGGGCCTATTGGCGGGATAAAAATGTCACCTTCGGTGTCGCCAGCGTGTTTGGTGTAGTGATTGGCTCCTTTATCTATTCCGTGTTGAGCCACAGTTTTCGTTGGGAGTACTTCAACTCTCCGCAGGACATGTTCCGCCATATTCTGGGGGCAATCCTGATGGGGTTTGGTGGCATTACTGCAATGGGGTGCACAATCGGCCAAGCGGTAACCGGTGTTTCCACTTTGGCGATCAGTTCCTTCGTCGTATTCTTCGGTATCGTTGCGGGATCGGCTATTACGATGAAGGTTCAGTATTACTTGATGATGCGAGACGCGTGATGCAAATGTTTCATTCAAGAGCTACAGGACGCGGCCGATAATCAATATGTGCGCCGATATGCGCCATGAGAAGGAAAGGGATTTCAATGCGTAAGCTGCTGCTTGGTTCGTTGATGATGGGAATGGCGGCTTTCATGTCTGCACCAGTCCACGCCGCTCCTGAGCCAACCAAGGCGATCAATTTCGAGTTCGTCGATGTCAATGGCAAGAATCTGAAGCTGTCCGATTTCAGAGGCAAATGGGTGCTGGTCAATTTCTGGGCGCCGTGGTGTCCGCTTTGCTGGGTTGAGGTGCCGACCCTGAACGAGTTGAACAAGCGCAAAGATTTCGTCGTAATTGGAGTCGGTCTCGACTACGGGCCCGATGAAAGCGTTGTAAAAGACACGGCCAGCCGTCATAGCATCGAATTTCACGCAGTCGTCGCGGGCGGTGCGCGCCGTAATCCGGACAGCCCGTTTCGTCAGGTCGGCCCGGTCGATTTTTATCCAACCTCTTACATCTATGATCCCAATGGCGAAATCGTCATGTTTATCCCGGGCCAGGTTCGGATGAACAAAATTCTTGCTTTCATGGAAGAGTACAAAGCCAAGAACACGCAATATGCCGGAGGTAAGCAGTCAGAAGCCGCGCCAATGCCTGCATCGCCTATCAAAGAGGTGACTTACAGCAAGCCGGTGGCAGCGAGCGCGGAGAGCGATGGCAAAGCCTCTCCGGCCTTGAAGAACAAGCCCAATAAGGCCAAAACGGTTACTTATTGACCTTGGTAATTGACCAAGAGCGGGAAGATTTGTAATATCTCGCTTCTTTCGGGGGTCGGTAGCTCAGCCGGTAGAGCAGCGGACTTTTAATCCGTTGGTCGCGAGTTCGAATCTCGCCCGACCCACCACCGTAATATATAATTTGCAATTCGGGTTGTTAGCTCAGTTGGTAGAGCAGCGGACTCTTAATCCGTAGGTCGAGTGTTCGAGCCACTCACAGCCCACCAAATAGCAAGGGGTTTGGCGCAGGCCAGATCCCTTTTTCATTTGCGCTTCCGGACAAGGCCCAACTTGACCGGAATAAGCGCAGTCGCTAGTGTTTAGTCCTTTTGGAAGAGCAAGATAATCTCACCATGGCTGACATGGAATTGACCGGTGCGGAGATCGTGGTTAGCTGCTTGCGGGACGAAGGTGTGAAACACCTCTTCGGCTATCCCGGCGGTGCGGTGCTCAATATCTACGACGAGATTTACAAGCAGAACGCGTTCAAACACATCCTGGTTCGGCACGAACAGGCTGCAGTACATGCGGCCGATGCTTATGCGCGTGCAACCGGGGAAGTCGGCGTTGCGATCGTGACTTCCGGGCCGGGGGCGACCAATGCGGTCACCGGCATTGCTACCGCCTACATGGACTCGATCCCCATGGTGGTGATCTCCGGGCAGGTTCCGACGGCAGCAATCGGCCAGGATGCTTTTCAGGAAGTGGACATGGTTGGTATCACGCGTCCCTGCGTGAAACATAACTTCCTGGTCAGGGATGTCCGTGATCTGGCCGTCACCATCAAGAAAGCCTTCTATATTGCTGCCACCGGCCGTCCCGGACCCGTGGTTGTCGACATTCCTAAGGATGTCACCCAGCACCGTTGCGTTTACGAATATCCGAAGAGCGTTTCGATGCGCTCTTACAATCCCACCAGCAAGGGCCATACCGGGCAAATCAAGAAAGCCGCGCAGATGCTGCTGGAAGCGAAGCGGCCAATGATCTACACCGGCGGCGGCGTCATCCTCGGCAATGCGTCTGCACAGGTGACCGAACTGGTTCGTCTGCTCGGTTATCCCGCCACCAGCACATTGATGGGCCTGGGCGGCTATCCTTCGCCGGATCCTCTGTTTCTGGGCATGCTCGGCATGCACGGCACGATCGAAGCCAACATGGCCATGCAGCATTGTGACGTTCTGCTCGCTGTCGGCGCACGCTTCGATGACCGCGTAATCGGCAATCCCAAGCACTTTGCCAAGGAAGCGCGTCGAATCATCCATATCGATGTCGACCCCTCTTCGATATCCAAACGCGTGCGCGTCGACGTGCCTATCGTCGGCGACGTGGCACAGGTTCTCGATGAGGTAATCAAACTGGTTCAGGCCGATAAAGCCAAGCCGGATGCGCAGGCGCTGCAGGCGTGGTGGGCGCAGATCGAACTGTGGCGGGCACAGGATTGCCTGAAATACGACCGCACGGCGGCGGTGATCAAGCCGCAATTCGTTATTGAAAAATTGTATGAAGTTACGCAAGGCGCTGCCTATGTCACTTCCGACGTCGGCCAGCACCAGATGTGGGCCGCGCAGTACTACCAGTTCGACAAGCCCCGCCGCTGGATCAATTCGGGCGGCCTCGGCACCATGGGCTTCGGCCTGCCTGCCGCGATGGGTGTGCAAATGGCCTTTCCGGAAGCGATGGTCGCTTGCATCACCGGCGAGGGGAGTATCCAGATGAACATCCAGGAGTTGTCCACCTGCAAGGAGTGGAATCTTCCCCTCAAGATCATCTTGCTGAATAACGGTGTTCTCGGCATGGTGCGGCAGTGGCAGGAGTTCTTCTACGAAGAGCGCTATGCCGAGTCGTATATGAATGCTTTACCCGATTTTGTGAAACTTGCCGAAGCTTATGGGCACGTCGGCATCACTATCGACAAGCCCGAGGACGTCGAAGCCGCTTTGCGCGACGCTTTCGGCAAGTACAAAGACAGGTTGGTCTTCCTGAACTTCCTGACCGATCCGCGCGAGAACGTGTTCCCGATGATTCCGGCAGGCAAAGGCTTGTCCGAGATGATTCTGGTTTAAGGGAAAGCCATGCGGCACATCATTTCTCTCCTCATGGAAAACGAATCGGGCGCCTTGTCGCGTGTGGCGGGCCTGTTTTCGGCGCGCGCCTACAACATCGAATCCCTGACGGTCGCGCCGACCGAAGATGCGACGTTGTCGCGCATGACCATCGTCACGCGCGGCTCGACCGATGTGATCGAGCAGATCACCAAGCAGCTCAACAAGCTGGTCGACGTGGTCAAGGTACAGGATCTGACCGACGGCAGTCATATCGAGCGCGAACTGATGCTGGTCAAAGTCCGTGCGACCGGCGATCAGCGCGAAGAAATGAAGCGTCTGACCGACATATTTCGGGGCCGCATTCTGGACGTTTCGGATAGGACATACACGATAGAGTTGACCGGGCCCGGCTCCAAGCTGGACGCTTTTCTCGATGCGGTGGAGCCGACGGCGATATTGGAAACCGTGCGTACCGGTGCTTCCGGTATCGGTCGCGGCGATCGCGTCATGAAGATTTGATTGCAACGAAAGGAAACACCATGAAGGTTTATTACGAAAAAGATTGTGACCTCTCTCTGATCAAGAAGAAGAAGGTTGCCATTGTCGGCTACGGTTCCCAGGGCCACGCTCACGCGAACAACCTGAAGGATTCTGGCGTCAAGGTGACCGTCGGTCTGCGCAAGGATGGCGCCTCCTGGAACAAGGCCAAGGCCGCTGGCCTGACCGTGAAGGAAGTTGCCGCCGCCGTGAAGGATGCCGACGTGGTGATGATTCTGGTGCCCGACGAGCAGCAGCCTGGCGTCTACTACGGCGACATCGAACCGAATATCAAGAAGGGCGCCACCCTGTGTTTCGCCCATGGCTTCAACATCCATTACAACCAGATCGTGCCGCGTGCCGACCTGGATGTGATCATGATCGCGCCCAAGGGCCCCGGCCATACCGTGCGTTCCACCTACCTGCAAGGCGGTGGCGTGCCCTCGCTGATCGCCATCTACCAGGACAAGACCGGTAAGGCCAAGGATATCGCCCTGGCTTACGCTGCCGCCAACGGTGGCGCTCGCGCTGGTGTGATTGAAACCAATTTCCGCGAAGAGACCGAGACCGATCTGTTCGGTGAACAGGCTGTGCTCTGCGGCGGCGCCGTCGAACTGGTGAAGATGGGCTTCGAAACCCTGACCGAAGCCGGCTACGCGCCGGAAATGGCCTATTTCGAATGCCTGCACGAGTTGAAACTGATCGTCGATCTGATCTACGAAGGCGGCATCGCCAACATGAACTACTCCATCTCCAATAACGCGGAGTATGGCGAGTACGTGACCGGCCCTGCCGTCATCAACGAGCAGTCACGTGTTGCCATGCGTCAGGCGCTGAAGAACATCCAGAATGGCGATTACGCCAAGAACTTCATCCTCGAAGGCAAGACCAACTACCCCGAGATGACGGCCCGTCGCCGCCTGAATGCCGAGCATCCGATTGAAATCGTCGGCGAAAAGCTGCGCGACATGATGCCCTGGATCAAGGCCAACAAGCTGGTCGACAAGAGCCGGAACTAAGCTTCGGCTTCGTATGACGATGACGACGCGGCGAGCTGGAACGCTTGCCGCGTCGTCATTCGCGGCGTCCAACGTCTCTTTTATTGCGCGACTGTGAATATGCCGGATCTGGAACCCAAGAGAGCCGCCGAAGGCGATGCCGCGGAAGAGGATACTGCAGTCAAGCCCTCGCGGCGGGGGATATACCTGCTCCCCAATCTGTTCACGACCGGGGCGCTTTTCGCCGGGTTCTTCGCGATCGTCCAGGCCATGAACGGGCGCTACGAGCAGGCCGCAATCGCGATTCTGGTCGCCATGATTCTGGATGGACTGGATGGCCGTGTGGCCCGCCTGACCAATACGCAGAGTGCGTTCGGAGCGGAATACGATTCGCTGTCCGACATGGTTTCGTTCGGCGTCGCCCCGGCATTGGTGATGTACAGCTTTGCGCTGAAAGACATGGGCAAGCTGGGCTGGATTGCCGCGTTCGTCTACTGTGCAGCGGCCGCATTGCGCCTGGCGCGTTTCAATACCATGCTGGCGGTACAGGACAAACGCTGGTTCATGGGTATGCCGAGTCCGGCTGCCGCAGCCTTGGTCGCTGGATTCGTCTGGCTCATGGTGGACAACCATGTCACCGGTGAAGAGTCGCGCTGGCTGGCCTGGGGCGTGATTCTGTTCGCGGGGATCAGCATGATCACCAATCTGGCCTTTTACAGCGGCAAGGATTTCAACCTGAAGCGCAGTGTGCCGTTTCTGGTCATCGTTCTGGTTGCACTCGGGTTCTCGCTCATCTCGCTCGATCCGCCCATCGTGTTGTTCCTGCTTTTCCTGGGCTACGGCTTGTCGGGCTATGTGCTGTGGCTGAAACGACGTTTTTTTCGTAAACATGCTGCCTTGCCAACCCCGGATTAACGCTGTTTGCCGCGCGGCATTAGCAATTACGCGTCCTGTCACTGTCCATTTTTCCCCTGTCGTACAAAAATCCGTTTTCTTGATCGCCCCTGGTTTGGGGCTGAAGTGCATTGGGAGCACGCCATGAATGACCAATTGATTATTTTCGACACCACCTTGCGCGACGGCGAGCAAAGTCCGGGTGCGGCGATGACCAAGGACGAAAAAATCCGTATTGCGCGCCAGTTGGAGCGATTGGGTGTGGATGTCATCGAAGCCGGCTTCGCTGCAGCCAGCCCGGGCGATGCCGAGGCGATTCGAAGCATCGCCGGCATCATCAAGAACTCCACCGTCTGTTCGTTGGCGCGCGCCAACGAGCGCGATGTGCGCGCGGCAGGCGAGGCGATCAAGCCGGCGGCGTCCGGGCGCATTCACACCTTCATCGCGACCAGTCCGATCCACATGGAGAAGAAGCTGCGCATGCAGCCGGATCAGGTCGTGGAAGCTGCGGTCAAGGCGGTGAAAATGGCCTTGGAATACACCGACAACGTTGAGTTTTCCGCCGAGGATGCGGTGCGTTCGGAGATGGACTTCCTATGTCGGGTGTTCGAGGCGGTGATCGCCGCCGGCGCGAAAACCCTCAACGTGCCCGACACGGTCGGCTACAGCATCCCGGCCCTGTGGGGCGAGCGCATTCGCCAGTTGATCGAGCGGGTGCCGAATGCGGACAAGGTGATCTGGTCGACGCACTGCCATAACGACCTGGGCATGGCGGTGGCCAACTCGCTGGCTGCGGTGATGAATGGCGCCCGCCAGGTCGAGTGCACGATCAATGGTCTGGGCGAACGTGCCGGCAATGCTTCGCTGGAAGAAGTGGTCATGGCGGTTAAAACACGTCGCGATGTCTTCAACTGCGATTCACGTATCGATACGACGCAGATCGTGCCGACCTCGCGCCTGGTATCGCAGATCACCGGCTATCCGGTGCAGCCCAACAAAGCCATCGTCGGCGCCAACGCGTTCTCGCACGAATCCGGCATTCATCAGGATGGCGTGCTCAAGCACCGCGAAACCTACGAGATCATGCGCGCGGAAGATGTCGGCTGGGGCGCCAACAAGCTCACCTTGGGCAAACTTTCCGGGCGCAATGCGTTCCGCAATCGATTGCAGGAACTGGGCATCGTGCTGGAAAGCGAAGAGGCATTGAACGCCGCTTTTGCCCGCTTCAAGGAATTGGCCGACAAGAAACGGGAGATTTTCGACGAAGATCTGCAGGCGCTGGTCGCCGTCGAAGGCAGTGTCGATACCTGCGACCGTTTGAAGCTGGTTTCGCTCAAGGTCTGTTCCGAAACCGGCGAGACGCCGCATGCCCATATCGTGCTCTCGGACGGCGGTACCGAATTGCGTGCCGACGAAATCGGCGGCGGGCCGGTCGATGCATCGTTCCGCGCCATCGAAAAGATGATCGGCAGCGGTTCGGCGTTGCTGCTCTATTCGGTCAACAACATCACCACCGGTACCGATGCGCAGGGCGAAGTCACCGTGCGGCTGTCGCGCAATGGCCGCATCGTCAATGGTCAGGGGGCGGATACCGATATCGTGATCGCTTCCGCCAAGGCCTATCTCAACGCCTTGAATAAGTTGTTCGGCGTCGAGGAACGGGCGCATCCGCAGGTGTGATTCGAACGGTCGCCGCATTTCCGGCGGCGAAAATAAAACGGGCGGCCGCGGCCGCCCGTTTTATTTGCTGGGGCAAAAATTACTGCTCGGTATGCACGCAGGGTATCTTGCCGTTGCCATCGCTGATTTCAGCCGGCACCTTCCAGAACCAGAGTTGCCACATCGAAACCAGCCACATGAAGGCGAAGGACATGCCCATGAAGGCGCCGCTGACGATCACCATCCAGGCGAAACCGTCCCACACTTTGGTCAGATACCAGGAGGCGACGTCGGTAATCAGGGTCAGGAAGGGCAAGGCGATGACGAAGCATTTCAGCCAGGTCGGTCGCACATAGGCGTGGGTGAAAATGAAGCCGGTGATGAAGAAAATGAAAGTGATCGAGAACAGGTGAATGTGCGAAACCCGGACCAGGGTGGGAATGGTCATGCCCTCGTCTTTGGCTGTGACTTTGGAGACGCCCGCGAAGGCACGCAAGTCAGGCAGATGCGGGTTGGCTTCCGGGTTGTGACAGGCGATGCAATGTTCCTGCAGGATGGGATTGATCTTGGACTCGAAATCGTCCTGCTTGGCGCCGGCGTGGAGCCAGTCGAAGATGATCTGGCGCTTCTCGGCCGGCAGCATGTCCTGCATCGGGCCGCGCAGCGCGGTTTCCAGCTTGGTGCCTTCCGGGTTGCCGCTATAGGCGATCATCAGATCCTTGCCCGAGATCATCGGGTCGCCATCCTTGCCGGCGTGCGATTCCCACACCTGGATCATCGCCATCAAATAACCGACGCCGAAAACCAACAAAACCATGGTGAACAAGACCCGCAACGACATGGGCAGGAATTTGAAATGGATGTAATTGAGGTTGGTCATAGAGGTCTCGGGCTGGGCTGGGTCAGGCGGAAATATCGGCGGGGGAGTGTATTAGTGGATGCTGATGTCGTCAATTGTTGCAGTGCAGGCAATCGGAGTGTTTGACCTTGATCAAACGCGGGCGGGAGTACGCGTGAAAAATGCAGCCGCTACGAAGAAGATTAAGGCCAATACCCACTCCAAAAATGCGAGCTGGCTCGATAGTCCGCCATCCGACCATGCTCGCACCACGCCTTCGGTGAAATAAAGCCAGATCAACAGGGTGGACCAGCGATAGGTGTAGACGTTGCCGCGCAGGATACCGAACAGCGGCAGCAACAGCGGCAGGACTTTCAAGACCAGCCAGGAGCCGCCGGGACGTAGCGGGGCAAGCCAGAGTTCCCAGGCCAGGGACAGAAAAATCAGCCCGATCAGGCTGGCGGCAGCGGTCACCTGCAGCAACTGCGGCTGGCCGAAGCCGGGTCTCATCGGCGCGCCGCCTCGGCCAGGGCAACCAGGGCGTGTCGGGCCTGTTGCGCATCGGCGATGGGCGTTGCGAAGTCGAAGCGCAGCAGTCGGGTGTCGTCGTGCTCGCCACAGCGCAGATCGAAGCCATCCGGGTCGATGCCGATCATGCTGGCGGTAGTGGTTTCAATGCCATGCACATGCCGGCAATAAGCGCGCAGATTCTCGGCGTGGTCACTGTTCATATGTTCCAGGATGCCGTCTTCCTGGGCGGCCAGCGGTGAATCCGGCAACAGATACTGCGCGGGTTCCACCCAATGGATCTTGCCGAAGCCGCCGATGTATCGAATGCGGACCGGTTCGATTCGATAAAAATTGAAATCGTGCATCGCGAAGTAGCTTTCGGCTTGCGGGTGAAAACGCAAGTAGCGCGGCCCCAGTTCGGATTTGTCGGTCAGACGGCTGGCGCGGCCCAGTAGCGTGACGCGTCCCGCGATCTGCATGTCGGGGCTGTACGGCTGCACGATGAGAGAAACGCGCGAATCAACGTCGATGTTCTTGGTGTGTTCGGCCAGCGTGGAAATCAAGATGACGGGACAGCCGGTGTGGTCAAGGATGAATGGCGCAACCGAACCGAACGGATAACCTTCGACGCGCTGCGAAATCGTCGAAAGCACGCCGCTGTATTGACCGCGCACGAAGCGGCGGGCATCGCCCGCATTGTCTTTGCCGGTCGCGCTCATGCCGATAACCTTGCTGCAATTTCCGCCAGACGCTTGCCTTGGGCAAAGGCCAGCTTGCGCTCGTCTTCGCTGATCGGCTGGCGGCCGTCGGCACCGGCCCAATGGCTGGCGCCGTAAGGCGTGCCGCCGGAACGGGTCTGGTTCAGCTCCGGGTTGGAATAGGGCAGGCCGACGATGACTATGCCGTGATGCAGCAGCGGCAGCATCATCGACAGCAAGGTGGCTTCCTGACCGCCGTGCAGGCTGGCGGTCGAGGTGAACACGCAGGCCGGTTTGTCGACCAGCTCCCCGTTCAGCCAGAGACTGGACGTGCCGTCCCAGAAATGCTTCATCGCCGCCGCCATATTGCCGAAGCGCGTCGGCGATCCGACCGCGATGCCGACGCATTCGCGCAGATCCTGCATGCTGGCGAACGGTGCACCCGCATCCGGGATCAACTTGGCCGGTGCATCGCTTTCCGTCATCACTTTGGGCACCGTGCGCACGCGCGCCGCCATGCCCGGCACCGATTCGACGCCATGCGCCAGATGCTGCGCCAACTGCTTCACGGAACCGTGCAAGCTGTAATAGAGAACCAGAATTTCCTGCATGACCACCCTTTCAATAGCCGCGCGATGATACCTCGCGCGCTGCTCTGTTCTGGTCTGTTCCTGCGGTTTGCCGGAAAATGCGGCTTTTCCTGAACCCGGGTGCGCCGACATGAATCTTCACGAATATCAGGCCAAGTCCGTACTGCGCGACTATGGCATTCCCACCCCACGCGGCGTGGTCGTCGCCAGCGCCGAGGGCTGCGCTTCCGCCGCCACTGAACTGGGCGGCGCAGCCTGGGTCGCCAAGGCGCAGATTCACGCCGGCGGGCGCGGCAAGGCCGGCGGCGTCAAGCTGGTGCGCTCGCTGGACGACCTGAACGCTGTGGCGACCGCGTTGCTCGGCAGCCGTCTGACGACTTATCAGAATGCCCCCGACGGCCAACCGGTGCATGAGTTGCTGATCGAGGAAACCCTGCCGATTGCACGCGAACTGTATCTTTCCATCACCGTCGATCGCGCCGCCGAACGCATCGGCTTTGTCGCGTCGGCGGCCGGCGGCATGGAAATCGAGGAAGTCGCGCGCAACGAGCCGGAAAAAATTCTCAAGGAATGGGTCGACCCGGCCACCGGTTTCATGGATTTCCAGGGGCGCAACCTGGCCTTCGGCCTGGGTCTGGCGGGCGATCAGATCGGCGCGTTCGTTAAGATGGCGAAAACGCTGTATCGCATCTTCGTGGATAAGGATCTGGCCTTGCTGGAGATCAATCCACTCGTCGTCACTACGGATGGCCGCCTGCTGCCGCTGGATTGCAAGATGGGCCTGGACGACAACGCGTTGTACCGCCAGAAGGCGCTGGCCGATGCCGCCGATCAGTCCCAGATCGACCCGAAGGAAGCCGAGGCGCAAGGCCACAACCTCAATTACATCGCGCTGAACGGCAATATCGGCTGCATGGTCAACGGCGCCGGGCTGGCCATGGCGACGATGGATCTGATCAAACTGTCCGGCGGCATGCCGGCCAATTTCCTCGATGTCGGCGGCGGCGCTTCGGCCGAGACCGTCGCACAGGCGTTCAAGATCATTCTGTCCGACCCCAACGTGAAGGCGGTGCTGATCAATATTTTCGGCGGCATCATGCGCTGCGACGTGATCGCCCAGGGCGTCATCGACGCGGTCAAGGAAGTCGGCGTCACCATCCCGGTGGTGGTGCGGCTGGAAGGCACCAACGTCGAATTGGGCCGCACCATGCTGGCTGAATCCGGCCTTTCCATCCTCGCCAGCGACGATCTCGATGCGGCGGCAAAAATGGCGGTCAACGCCGTGGGAGGCAATTGACATGAGCATATTGGTCAACAAGAACACCAAGGTCATCTGCCAGGGCTTCACCGGCAAGCAGGGGACGTTCCATTCCGAGCAGGCCATCGCCTACGGCACGCAAATGGTCGGCGGCGTCACGCCCGGCAAGGGTGGCCAGCGCCATCTCGATCTGCCGGTGTTCAACACGGTGAAAGACGCCGTGCGCGCCACCGCCGCCGACGCTTCGGTGATCTACGTGCCGGCGGGCTTCGCGGCGGATGGCATCCTGGAAGCGGCGGATGCCGGCATCAAGGTCATCGTCTGCATCACCGAAGGCATCCCGGTGCGCGACATGATCAACGTGAAAGCCGCGCTGCGCGCCAACGGCGCGGTGCTGATCGGCCCGAACTGTCCCGGCATCATCACGCCAGACGAATGCAAGATCGGCATCATGCCCGGCTTCATTCACCAGAAAGGTTCGGTCGGCGTGGTTTCCCGCTCCGGCACGCTGACCTACGAAGCGGTTTACCAGACCACCAAACTCGGTCTGGGCCAGAGTACCTGCGTCGGTATCGGCGGCGACCCGATCAAGGGGCTCGATTTCATCGATTGCCTGCAGATGTTCCAGGCCGACCCGGCCACCGAGGCAATCATCCTGGTCGGTGAAATCGGCGGCAGCCGGGAAGAGGAAGCGGCCGAATACATCAAGGCGCATGTCACCAAGCCGGTGGCCGGCTATATCGCCGGCATCACCGCGCCCAAAGGCAAGCGCATGGGCCATGCCGGCGCCATCATCGCCGGCGGGTCCGGCCGCGCCGAGGACAAGATCGCCGCGCTCGAAGCCGCCGGTGTCGTGGTGGCGCAGAGCCCGGCCGGGTTGGGCGTGGCGTGCGCGGAGGCGATCAAGCGCAAAGGCTGAACCGCCGGAAGCGATAAAAAACGGCCGGTGTTGTCCTGCAACACCGGCCGTTTCGGGATGGCGCTGTGCTTATTTAAGCAGCCCCTTTAGTTTCTTCTTGAGTTGCTCTTCCATGTTTTCCTTTTTCTCCGCCGGCGCAGTGGCGGGTTGCGCCGCAACCGGCGCGGGCTGCACGGCTGCCGCAGCGGCCGGGACGGTGGCAACTTGTGGCGCAGGTTGCGCGGCCATGGGGGTGACCAGTGGCGCCGGCGGCGTCGGCATCGGATAGGAAATGACCTTGGCCTTCTCTTCGGCGGCGGCCTTGGCATTCCAGGGCTGGCCGTCGGGGCCGAGTTTGATGCCCTCGATCAGCAGGGTGATATCGACCTCGTTGCCGACCGGGCCGCTGGGCGTGAACTTGCTGATACCAAAGTCGGACCGGTTGATCCGGGTGGACGCCTTGAAGCCGGCGCGCATGCCGCCCCAGGGGTCCAGGCCGAAGCCGAGAATCTGGTAATCCATCGTCACCGGCTTGGTCACGCCATGCAGGGTCAGCTGGCCGCTTAGCGTGCCTTTTTCGGCGGTGACCGGGGCGACGCTGGTGGAAGCGAACTTCATTTCCGGATAATTGCGCGCGTCGAGGAATTCATCGGTCAACGTGTGGACGTCGCGGCGCAGGTGGCTGGAATTCAGGCTGTAAATGCTGATGACCGCGTTTGCCGAAGACTTGGCGAGATTGCTCGTGTCGACTACGACGGAACCCTTGATATCGTGAAAAGTACCGCTGGTGCGCGCGACCACATGGCGCAATTCCCAATTGGCGAAGCTGTGCGCGCTATCGATGCTGAAGGTTTCCACTTCGGCGCGGACCGGCGCGGCCAAAGCCGTGCCGAGAGCAAGCAGGGAAAGTGCGGCCAGGCTGGCATGTCCGATGCGTTTCATGATGTCTCCTTATGCGGTGTTATAAGCAAGAAACTGGCGTTTAGAGCAGGAACGGGGGCCGGATTTCCGGTCCCCGTTTTATAGCACCAAGCGATTTGGCTCAGTGCGACGCCTCGCATCGGTGGTTGGTGCAGCCGACTTCACGCTCGCGTCGCTTCAGCGCCAATTTCCATCGCGCTTCTCGGCGCGAATGTCCTCTGCGGCGTGATCGAGGCGGCGATCCAGTGCCAGCCATTCGTCGCGGTCCAGGCGGCGGTCGGCGAGGAAATGACGTTGCATACGTTCGATTTTCCGTTGTTCCAGAATCAGTCCATCTGCCTCATGGCGGGACAGTTTTCCGCTCCGCAGCCCGTGCATGATTTGCTCCAGTTGCCTTTGCTGGCGTGCGTCGATGCTGTAACTGTGGAATAGATCCGGGCCGCGATGGTCGAAATCGTGATGATCAAAGCCGGGCCGATCCGGGAAATAGGGGGTATTGGCTCTTTCGTAATATCCCCAACCATTGGCCTGGCTGGCACCGGCCAGCAGGGTCATTGAGGAAAGGGCGGCGATGGCCAAAGTTTTGACGATGCGGATGTTTTTCATGACAGGCTCCTGAAGTGTGTAGAGGCCGGCAGGTTGGTTTACCGTGTCGGTGAGTTCACTCTAGGGCGCTGCTGTTAGGGGTCGGTGTCGAGACTGTTTGCAGTTGTAACGAAAGGTTTCCTGGCACTGCACGTTTGCTGAAATCGATGCTCCCGGTCGTTTCACGATGGCAACGATTACACTGCGGCGAGCTGGCTGGTTCGAGCGGGTGTCATCGATTCGTCGCTAGTGTCGAAATCGTGACACTCTTTGCGCTGCGAAAGCCGTATCGCGTTGTTTTGACTGGGGCCGATTCCGGCTCGTGCTGGGCAGAAAGGGGCCTGTTAATTGCTTGCAGTACCGCCCATGAACAAGATTTCTCCCGGAGACCGATTCGTGGCCCGCTTCATCCGCATTCGGAGCCAGCGTCCTCTCTGCGAAGGTTTTACCCTGATTGAACTTGCCATCGTTCTGGTGGTGATCGGCTTGCTGCTGGGGGGCATCCTGAAAGGGCAGGAGCTGATCGAAAGCGCGCGTGCGCGCAACCTGATTTCGCAGATGGACAGCATCAAGGCGGCCTATTTCACCTTCCAGGACAAGTATCGCGCTGTGCCGGGCGATTACCCGGGTCCGCTTGCCCGCGCCAATCTGGCTGGCATCGGCAACGATCTGGTTGGCGGCAATGGCGACGGCGTCGTGCGCGACACTTCGCAGGCACGCGAAAGCTTGCTGGCCTGGGTGCATCTGTCGCATGCCAATCTGATCTCGGGCAACTACCAGGCCAGCGGTAGCCAGCCGGATGCCGTTGCCGAGTGGCCGCGCAACCCGTATGGCGCGAATTTGCAGCTGCAATACGATGCGCAATTTGCCGGGTCGGGCGGTGTGGCAAGGTTGAGCCTGAAGACCGGCAACCAGGTGCCGGCCCGCATCCTGGCCGAGATCGATCGCAAGATCGACGATGGCCGCGCCAATAGCGGCCAGTTTCGCTTCAGTGCCTATGACGGCGGCGGCGGGCCGCCTTCGGAAAGCCGCTGCTTCAATCCGCAAAGCGGGCTGTGGCGCGCGGCTGAAAACGAAGCGAATTGCGGCGCTGCGGCGCTGTTCTGAATTTTTGGTCCGCTCAGCTGCCGCGCAGGGCAATCTCGGCCGCCGCCAGCGCTTCCGGTTCACCCCGTAACAACACGATATCGCCGGCTGCCAGCAGCCTGTCCGGGCTGTATTCGGCGCGCGGGCTGCCTGGCCGCCGGATGCCGACAACCGAAGCGCCCAGCGCATCCAGATCCAGTTCCGCCAGCGTTTTGCCACAAGACGCATGACGGTCTTGCAGCAGTACCGAAGTCAGCCGTTCGCCGGCGGATTCTTCCTCGCTTTCGTCGGTGAGCCCGCGGAAGTAGCCACGCATCGCGCCATAGCGCGCTTCCCGGGTCTGGCGAATGCGCTTGAGCACGCGTACCAGCGGCACGCCCGCCATCAGCATGGTTTGCGAGGCGAGCATGAGCGCGCCCTCCATCACTTCCGGCACCACTTCGCTGGCGCCCGCTTCTCGCAGCAGGTCGAGATCGTTGTCGTCGACGGTGCGCACGATCACCGGCGCGTCGGGACGCAAGCGTTGCACGACCGCGATGATCTTGAGCGCAGAAGGCGTGTGCGCGAAGCTGACGACGACCGCCTTGGCACGCTGTACGCCGGCGGCCATCAGCACTTCGGCGCGGGTGGAATCTCCGAACACGACGCCATCGCCGGCCTGTGCAGCAGCCCGTACGCGGCGAGGATCGTGGTCCAGTGCGATGAACGGGATATGTTCCGATTCGAGCAGGCGGGCCAGGCTTTGGCCGCTACGGCCATAGCCGCACAGGATCACGTGTTTCTGCTTGCCGAAGGCGCGCGCGGCAATTTCATGCACGCCGCGCGCTTGTTCCATCCACGCACCGCCTTCCAGCCGGCGCGCCAGTCGCGTGCCGGCCATGACCAGCAAAGGCGCGGCCAGCATCGATAAAACCATGGCGGCCAGAATGACCTGATGCATCGATGCAGTCAGCAAGTTGTTCGCCAGGGTCAATCCGAGCAGGACGAAACCGAACTCCCCTGCCTGTGCCAGGCCGCTGCCGACCCGCATGACGACAGGCCAGGATTGGGTGAAAAGGCCGGCCAGCAGCGCGATGAGCAGGAATTTGCCAAATATCAACAAAGCCAGGATCGCCAGCACCTCATCCCAATGCTGGGCCACGACGCCCAGATCGAGCATGAGGCCGACGGAAACGAAGAACAGACCCATCAGCACGTCCCGAAATGGTCGGATGTCCGCTTCCACCTGATAGCGGTATTCCGTTTCGGCAATCAACACACCCGCCAGAAATGCGCCCAGCGCCAGGGAGAGTCCGGCGCGATCGGTGACATAGGCCAGACCCAGCGTCACCAGCAGGACGTTGAGCATGAACAACTCGCTCGACTTGCTTTGCGCGACCAGATGAAACCAGGGGCGCATCAGTTTCTGCCCGAGGATGAGGATCAAGGTCAGCACCAAGGCGGCTTTCAAGCTCGCATAGAGGAGGGCTTCGCCAAGCCCGCTGCTTTGTGCCAGCGCGGGCACGAAGATGATGAGCGGAGCGACGGCCAGGTCCTGAAACAGCAACACGCCGAGAATCAGGCGGCCATGCTCGCTGTCGAGTTCGTCGCGCTCGGATAAAAGCTTGCTGACGATCGCGGTGGAGGACATGGCGATGACGCCGCCCAAGGCCAGGCCCATCTCCCAGGAAAGATCCACGATCAGGCCGATAACCATGACGATGAACATGGAAATGGCCACTTGCAGGCCGCCGAGCCCGAATACGGCTTGCCGCATCGTTTTCAGGCGCGACAGCGAAAACTCCAGCCCGATCGAGAACATCAGGAATACCACGCCGAATTCGGCCAGATGCGAAGTCGCGGAATCCGAGCCCATGCCCGGCAAAAAAGGGCCCAGGCCGATGCCGATCAAGACGTAACCGAGTAAGCCGGGCAGGCCGGCCGCTTTCAGTGCGGCCAGGGCGAAAACGCCGGCGGCAAGCAGAATCAGGGTGAGTTCGAGCGTGGAGTGCATTGCGGTTGCTAGAGCGGTCAGGGGCTAATCGCTATACTTCCGACCCATTATGACATCCATCCCCCCTACTCCCGCCGACATCCTGGCCCTGGCGCGCCGTACCCTGGAGATCGAGGCAACCGCGGTGTCGCAGCTGGTTGCGCGCATCGACGACGGTTTCCTGCGCGCGGTCGACACGCTGCTTGCCTGCCGCGGCCGCGTCGTGGTTTCCGGTATGGGCAAGTCCGGCCATATCGGCGGCAAGATCGCCGCGACCCTGGCCAGCACCGGCACCCCTTCTTTTTTCATGCATCCGGCCGAGGCCAGTCATGGCGATCTCGGCATGATTACCGGTCAGGATGTGGTGATCGCCCTGTCCAACTCCGGCGAGAGCGCAGAGATTGCCGCCATCGTGCCGCTGATCAAACGACGCGGTGCGAAGCTGATCAGCATGACCGGCAATCCGGCCTCCACGCTGGCGCGCGAATCGGATATCCATCTCGATGCCAGCGTCGCACAGGAAGCCTGCCCGCTCAATCTGGCCCCTACGGCCAGCACCACGGCTGCTTTGGCGCTGGGCGACGCACTGGCGGTGGCGACCTTGTATGCACGCGGTTTCAGTGCCGAAGATTTCGCCCGCACGCATCCGGGCGGCGCGCTTGGACGGCGTTTGCTGGTGCATGTGCGTGACCTGATGCATCGCGATGACGCCTTGCCGGTGGTGCACGAATCCGCCAGCCTGAAAGAAGCGTTGCTGGAAATGACCCGCAAGGGCCTCGGCATGACTGCTGTCGTCGACAATGACGCCAAGCTGGTCGGGATATTTACCGATGGCGATCTGCGCCGCCTGCTCGATCAGGATGTCGATGTGCGCAGCGCGATGATCGCTGCTGCCATGCACCGCGACCCACGTACGGTCGCGGCGTCCGATCTGGCCGTGGAGGCGGTGCGTTTGATGCAGGAATTCAAGGTCAACGGACTCCTGGCGCTGGATGACGATGGCCGCCTGGCCGGTGCTTTGAACATGCACGACCTGTTGCGCGCGGGGGTGGTATGACGCAAGCAAGCCCGGATATGGCGGAAAGTCTGGCCGATATCGAACGACGCGCCCGCGCGGTGCGCATGATGGTGTTCGATGTCGATGGTGTGCTCACCGACGGCAGCCTGTTCTACGACAATCAAGGCCAGGAATACAAAGCCTTCAACTCGCGCGATGGCCACGGCATCAAGATGCTAAGCGCCAGCGGGGTCGCAACCGGCATCATTACCGGCCGCACGTCGCAGATCGTGTTGCATCGGGCGCGCAATCTTGGCATCGCGCATATCTATCAAGGTGCGGAAGACAAGCTGGAGGCCCTGCAAAATCTGCTGAAGGAAACCGGCTTGTTGCCGCAGCAGGTCGCTTATATGGGTGACGATGTGGTGGATTTGCCGGTGCTCAACCGTTGCGGCCTGGCCTTCACGGTGCCGGATGCGCCGGCAGAGGTCAAAGCGCGGTGCCATGTCGTAACCGCTGCGGCTGCAGGTCGCGGTGCGGTGCGCGAGGCCTGCGAACTGATCATGCGGGCGCAAGAAACCTGGGCGAGCCAGATCGCCCTTTACGATCGCTGATCCTTGCGCCTGCTGAATCCTTGATCCCGGCATGATGAATTCTGGCTACCAAGTCCATTGGCCCCCGCTGGTATTGGCATTGCTGCTGGCACTGCTTGGCTTCTGGCTGAATCGTGTCGCCGACCATACGCCTTACGTCGACGATGCGGGTTTTGCGCACGAACCGGACTACATCGTCGACCACTTCAATGCGTTGGCCTTCGATTTGCAGGGGCGTCCGCGCCACCGTCTGGTGGCCGAGCGGATGGTCCACTATATGGACGACGACACCACGGTACTCGAGCGGCCGGTGTTCACCTCGCTCGACCCGTTGGCGCCGGTGGAAGTGAAGTCGCAACGTGCGCAAATGTCCGCCGATGGCAAACAGGTGTATTTCATCAACCAGGTGCATGTCGTGCGCCAGGGATTGAATGGTCAAATGCCAACGACGCTGGATACGGAGTATCTTCACGTTACCCCGGACGATCGCATCATGCGCACCAACAAATTCGTTACCCTGCGCCAAGGTACTTCGGTCATCACCGCCAACCAGATGCTGGTCGATGACCAGAACAAGCTGCTGACCTTGTCCGGCGGCGTCAAAGGCATCCACTAAGGAACTCATGAACATGCGCGTTGAATGGTTGTTTGGCTGCCTCCTGCTTCTGGCGATGCCTGCGTTCGCGGAAAAGGCGGACAAGTCCAAGCCGGTCAACCTGGAAGCCGACAGCGTTCGTGTCGAGGATGCGAAAAAGACGGCGGTGTACGAGGGACATGTCGTGTTGACGCAAGGTACCTTGATGATGACCGCGGACCGGATCGACGTGCAGCAGGACGAGCAAGGATTTTCCAGCGGTGACGCGAGCGGCAAACCGGTTTACTTTCGCCAGAAACTGGACGGCAGGGAAGAGTTCGCCGAAGGCTGGGCCGAACGCATCCTGTACGACGGTCGTTCCGACAAGCTCAAGCTGAGCGGTCAGGCGCGGCTCAAGCGCGGTGAGGAAGACCTGCGCGGCAGCCTCATCGTCTATGACGCCAAGAGCGAGTATTACCAGGCTCAGGGCAGCAGCGACGGCGTGCGCGGTCGCGTGCGTGCCGTCATCCTGCCGAAGAACAATGCTCCGGCGCAGGCGGCAAAACCGTGAGCGTGCTGCAGGCAGACAACCTGGCCAAGCGTTACAAGTCGCGTCAGGTCGTGACGGACGCGTCGCTACGGGTTGAAAGCGGCGAAGTGGTCGGTTTGCTGGGTCCGAACGGGGCCGGCAAAACGACCTGTTTTTACATGATGGTCGGACTGATTCGCGCGCAAGCCGGGCGGATTCGCCTCGACGACATCGACCTGACCGGTTTGCCGGTCTACAAGCGCGCCCGCCTGGGTCTGTCCTACCTGCCGCAAGAGCCGTCCATCTTTCGACGGCTGACCGTCGCGGACAATATCGCCGCCATGCTGGAGTTATGTGGCCACAATGCAGCCGAAGTCGAGACTCGCCTGGAAAACCTGCTGGAAGACCTGCATATCACCCATCTGCGCGATGCGCCGGCAGTCGGACTGTCCGGCGGCGAACGGCGGCGGGTCGAAATCGCGCGTGCACTGGCGACCTCGCCACGTTTTATCCTGCTCGACGAACCGTTCGCCGGCATCGATCCGATTTCCGTCATCGATATCCAGAAGATCGTCCGTTTCCTGACCGAAAGAGATATCGGCGTGCTCATTACCGATCACAACGTGCGCGAAACCCTCGGTATCTGCAACCGTGCCTATATCCTCAACGCCGGCGAAGTGTTGGCCGCCGGGACACCCGACGAAATCATTTACAATGAAGACGTTCGCAAGGTTTATCTAGGCGAACATTTCCGGCTCTGATTAGTTCAACCACCCCATCGACAATCGCCCAATTTCCCCGCTTCGCCCATGAAGCAGAGCCTACAGCTCAAGCTGCATCAGCAGCTCACCCTCACCCCGCAACTACAGCAATCGATACGCCTGTTGCAGCTCTCTACTTTGGAGCTGAGCCAGGAGATATCGCAGATGTTGCAGGACAATCCTTTGCTGGAGCGTCTGGATGGGGAGGACCGTTTCGACGGCGGACCTGGCGCGTCAAGCGGCGAGTCGAGCGGAGAAGCGCCGTCCGAAGAGCCGCGCCAGCAGGAACGCGACGACATCTACGAGGAAATGGCCTGGGGCGATCGTGCCGTCTCGGGCTCGGGCAGCAGCAGCGATGACGATGACGAACACGGTTATCAACAGGCCGATACCAGCCAGACCGGGCTGCATCAACACCTTGCCGACCAGCTGTCGCTGACTCCGCTCAGCCAGCGCGATCGTCAGCTGATCGCGTTGTTGATCGAGGCGCTGGATGACGACGGTTATCTCACCGCGCCGCTGGATGAACTGATCACGCTGTTCCCGGAAGAGATGGAACTCGATCCGATCGAACTCGCCACCGCGCTGAAGCTGCTGCAGAGTCTCGATCCGGCCGGTGTCGGTGCGCGCGATCTGGGCGAATGTCTATGGTTGCAACTGAAAACCTTACCGGCGGCTACCGCGAATCTGGAAAAGGCCAAGCTGCTCGTACGCGAGCATCTCCATCTGCTGGCCGAGCGGGAATACGGCAAGTTGAAACGCCTGCTCGATCTGAGCGATACCGAATTCACCTGTTTGCGCCACCTCATCACTTCGCTCAATCCGCGTCCTGGTGCGGCTTACACCGCGGTCGACACGCGCTATGTCGCGCCCGATGTATTCGTCAAAAAGATCAAGGGGCTGTGGATGGTCAGCCTCAATGCCGAGGCCGTGCCAAAACTGCGCATCAACGAGATGTACGCCGGCATTCTGCGCGGCAACAAGGACGGCGGTAGCTCGCTCACGGCGCAGTTGCAGGAAGCGAGATGGCTGATCAAGAACGTGCAACAGCGATTTGAGACTATTCTTAAAGTGTCTCAAGCCATCGTCGATCGCCAGCGTATGTTTTTCGAGCACGGGGATGTGGCCATGCGGCCGCTGACACTGAAAGAAATCGCCGATACCGTTGAATTGCACGAGTCCACGATTTCCCGCGTCACCACCCAGAAATACATGATGACCCCGCGCGGACTGTACGAATTCAAGTACTTCTTCGGCAGTTCGCTCGCGACCGAGGAAGGCGGCGCCACTTCCAGCACGGCGATACGCGCGCTGATCAAACAATTCATCGAAGCGGAAAACCGAACCAAGCCGTTATCGGACAACACCATCGCGGAACTGTTGGGCAAACAAGGTTTTGTGGTTGCCCGGCGGACCGTAGCCAAGTACCGGGAGTTGTTGAATATTCCTCCCGCCAACCAGCGCAAGTCGATCTGACCGGCGCATTACAGAAGGAGCGTTTGTATGAACCTCACCATCACGGGTCATCATCTGGAAATAACCCCCGCCATTCGCGGTTATATCGAAGAAAAATTGGGGCGCATCACACGTCATTTCGATCAGGTGATCGACGTTTCCGTCATCCTCACGGTCGAGAAACTGAAGCACAAGGCCGAAGTCAATCTGCACCTGCGCGGCAAGGACATCTATGTCGAAGCGATCGATGCCGACATGTATGCCGCCATCGACGCCCTGGTCGACAAACTCGACCGCCAGGTCGTCAAGCACAAGGAAAAATCCGGTGACGTTCACCGCGCATCCGGCGGCGTCAAGGGACAAAGCGTCGAAATTGTTGAAATCGAATAATCGGCTTGCGTGAAGGCAGAGGCCGGAAAAACGAAACGGAATGTTCACGCGTGTATTTCCCGATTTCCTACGCCGTTTCCTGAAAATTTCGTTTTTTCGGCTTCTCACCTCACTTGTAGTGCGAAACAACGCCCCCGCCCCATGAACCTGATTACCCCTTTACTGAAACCCGCCAATGTTCTGGCGGATTTCGAGACGACCAACAAGAAGCGTCTGTTTGAACAAGCAGGCCAGCTGTTTCTGAATAGCGATGGTGTATCTGCTGCAGAAGTCTTTGAAAGTCTGTTTTCCCGCGAAAAACTCGGATCTACCGCGCTGGGATATGGCATCGCCATCCCGCATGGCCGCATCAAGCACCTCAAGGAAACCGCGTGCGCCTTCATTCGGCTGAAACATGCGACCGAATTCGATGCGCCCGACAATCAGCCGGTCGATCTGGTTTTTGTGCTGCTGGCGCCCGCAGCGGCCACCGACCTCCATTTGCAGATCCTCGGCGAACTGGCGGCGATGTTTTCCGATGAGGATTTCCGTGCCAAATTGCGTGCGGCTACCGATAGTGACGAGCTGTATCGCCTGATCACGGAATGGACGCCTTGATTCCGGGTTGAAGCTGCCTGTGCCGACCGTTCCCGCCCATCACATCACGCAGCACCACATCACCGTGGCGGAGTTGTTTCGCCATGCCAGCGACCGCTTGCAGTTGTCCTGGATTGCCGGTCATGGCGGCGGCGACAAGCTGCTCACCTCCGACACCGTTCAGAAACCCACATTGGCCCTGATCGGCCATCTCAGTTTCGTCCATCCCAACCGGGTGCAGGTGCTCGGCTGCGCCGAAATGGACTATCTGCGCAATCTGCCGCCCGACAAGTTGATCCACGCTGTCGACAACCTGTTCTCCACCGAGATTGCCGCCGTCGTCGTCGCCAATGGCGAATCGGTTCCCGCCGCCATGATCGATAGCGCCGAGCGTGCCGCAACGCCGTTGTTTACCTCGCCGGAACCGGGCCCGCAGCTGATGCGCGTGCTGGCGCACATGATGACGCAGGCGCTCGCCCCCTCCACCATCCTGCATGGCGTCTTCCTTGAAGTTTCCGGTCTCGGCGTGTTGATCACCGGCGATCCCTCGGTCGGCAAGAGCGAACTGGCGCTGGAGCTGATCACGCGCGGCCACCGTCTGGTCGCCGACGACGCGCTGGAAGTGTTCTCCGTCTCGCCCGACACGCTGGAAGGCCGTTGTCCCACCTTGCTGCTCGACTTCATGGAAGTACGCGGCCTCGGTGTACTCAACGTGCGGCGTCTGTTCGGCGATACCGCGGTCAAGCAGAAGAAGAATCTCAAGCTCATCATCCATCTCTCGCCCGCCGATAAATGGCAGGAAGTCGACCGACTCGACATGCGTGCCAGCAATCGCAGCATCCTTGGCGTGGAAATCCCGGAAGTACGCATTCCCGTCGCGGTCGGCCGCAACCTGGCCGTACTGGTCGAAGTCGCCGTGCGCAATCACATTCTCAAATTGCGTGGCTTCAACTCCTCGCAGGAGTTTTCCGAACGCCAGCGCGCCGCCATTGCGGCCGAGGGCGAGTAAGTGGGTTCCCGAACAATGCGTGTCGTCCTGATCAGCGGTCTCTCCGGCTCCGGCAAAAGCGTCGCCCTCAAGGTACTCGAAGACAGCGGCTTTTATTGCGTCGATAACCTGCCTGCCGCGCTGTTGCCGGAAACGGTCGAATATCTGCGTCTGTCCGGCGTCTCCGATGCCGCCATCAGCATCGATGCGCGCAGCGGTGCCGGCCTGCCCGGCCTGCCGGACGATCTGGAGCGGCTGCGCCAGCGCCTCGATCTGCGCGTTCTCTTCCTGACGGCAAAGGACGAGACGCTGGTCACCCGCTTCTCCGAAACCCGTCGCCGACACCCGCTGGCGAGCGGCGACCGTTCGCTGGAAGAGTGCATCCGTGCCGAACGCGAAATGTTGTCGCGCATTTCCGCCAACAGCCATCAGATGGATACCAGCGATCTTTCCGCCAACAATCTGCGCGCCTGGATCAAGGATTTCCTGCAACTGCACAACGCCCATTTCACGCTGGTGTTCGAGTCGTTCGGCTTCAAGCACGGTATTCCGATGGATGCCGACCTGGTCTTCGACGTGCGCTGCCTGCCTAATCCGCACTACGACCCGAGCTTGAAACCGCTGACCGGACGCGACGGCCCGGTGATCGCTTTTCTTCAAGCCGAGAGCCTGGTGCAGGCGATGCTGGAAGATATCCGCGCCTATGTTGCCAAATGGTTGCCCGCCTACATCAAGGACAACCGCAACTACTTCACCGTCGGCCTCGGATGCACGGGTGGTCAGCATCGCTCGGTGTATTTCGCCGAGACCCTGGCGGACCTGTTTCGCGAGGAACAACAGGTCCTGATTCGGCATCGGCAATTGACCTGACGTGTTGCTGAAAGACCTGCGCCCGCAAGGGGCGCGCCGGATTCGTAAGCCGCTGAAAGCAGCAACGACTCCGCTGCGCCCCGGCGACTGGCTGCTTGCCGCCGCCGCTCTGGCGCTGGTTGCCGGCCTCTGGTTGCGGCAAGCCGAGAGTCTGGAGGGGCGCGTCGTGATTCGTCTCGATGGCAAAGTCTTCCAGGAAGCCAGCCTGCGCCTGAACCGTGTCATCGAGGTGGCGGGGCCGCTTGGCGTCAGTCGCATTGAAATTCGCGCCGGCCGCGTGCGTGTCGCCGCCGACCCCAGCCCGCGCCAGCTGTGCGTGCGGCAAGGCTGGATCCCGCCTGGCGGCGCGGCTGTCTGTCTGCCCAATCGAGTCAGCGTGGAAAACGCCGCCGCCGGCTATGACACCCTCAACTATTGAACTTAGCGCCAATGCGGAAGATCGCCGCGTCGCCGGCCTGGCGGCTGCCGCGATCGGACTCACGCTGGTGGAAGCGGCGATTCCGTTGCCGATTCCCGGCATCAAACCGGGCCTGGCCAACATCGTGACGCTGGTCGTGTTGTACCGCTACGGCTGGCGCACCGCGGCCTGGGTCGCCGGGCTGCGCATCGTCGCCGGCGCCCTGGCACTCGGCCAGTTCCTGACGCCGGCTTTCGTGCTCAGCCTGTCGGGCGGACTGCTCAGCCTGGCCGTACTGGCAGCCGCCATCCATTTGCCGCCGCGCTGGTTCGGTCCGGTCGGCCTTTCCTTGCTGGCCGCCTTCGCCCACATCGGCACCCAGCTGCTGGTGGTCGATGTCTGGCTGCTGCCGGGTGCCAGCATACTCGGGCTGTTGCCGTTGTTTCTCGGCGCGGCCTGGCTGACCGGCCTGGCGAATGGCCTGGCGACCGTGCATCTGCTCAAATCCAACCCTTCCCATTCCGAACCAGCGGAGCCAGCTCCATGAAACGCATCACGCTCGCCCTTACCGGCGCTTCCGGCATGGCCTACGGCATCCGTCTGCTGGAATGCCTGCTGCGTGCCGGTTGTGCCGTCGATTTATTGCTGTCTCAGGCCGCCCGCATCGTCGCCAAGCAGGAACTCGATCTGCAATTGCCGGGCGGCAATGCGGAACTGGTGGAATTTTTCAATGCGCGATTCAGCGGGCATGCCGGCAAGCTGGCCGCCTATGGCAAGGAAGAATGGTTCGCCCCGGCGGCATCCGGTTCCAACCCGGCCGACGCGATGGTGGTCTGCCCCTGCACGATGGGCAGCCTCGCCGCGATTGCGCACGGTCTCGCCGACAACCTGATCGAACGCGCCGCCGACGTCATGCTGAAGGAAAAACGTCCGCTGATTCTGGTCGCACGGGAAACACCGTTTTCGCTGATCCACTTGCGCAACATGACCGCGCTGGCCGAGGCCGGCGCCACCATCCTGCCGGCCAATCCGGGCTTCTATCACCGGCCGCAAAACCTCGATCAGGTGATCGATTTCATCGTTGCGCGCATCCTCGATCAGCTTGGCATTGCGCACAATTTGATGCCGCGCTGGGGTGGCGCGACCGACTGAGACGTTCAGGCTGTCATGGGCGGAATAACCGCCTCCAGTTCGACCCGATTGCGTCCGTTTTCCTTGGCGCGATAAAGCGCGCGGTCGGCTCTGGCAAGAATGACGTCGGTGCCATGGTCATGCGGCGCAAATACCGTCACGCCGATACTCAACGTCACCGGGATATCGCCCGCCTTGGTCTGCGCCGGTTCGGTGGCGGCCAGATGGCGGACGCGTTCGGCAAATTCGTAGGCGCCGGTGGCTTCGGTATCCGGCAACAGAATGGCGAACTCCTCGCCGCCCAGACGACCGAGCAGATCGATGCGGCGCAGGCTGGACTGGATGACATTGGCGTAATGCTGCAGCACCTCGTCGCCGACGGCGTGGCCATAGCGGTCGTTGACCCGCTTGAACCAGTCCAGATCGAGCATCAACAACGCAGTCGGCGTGTCGTGGCGTTGATGGCGAGCTAACGCCAGACGCATCTGGTCGAGGAAGTGGCGGCGATTGGCGAGGCCGGTGAGAACGTCGGTCGCGGCGAGGTAGCGCAACTCCTGTTCCATCTGTTTGCGCGCCGTGATGTTGTGCAACACGCACTGGGTACGTTGGAAATTGCCCCGTTCGTCGAGATCGATCAGGCCGTCCACGGCAACGGTGACGATGCCGCCATCGCGATGCATGAAATCGTATTCGGCCTTTCGCATGGCGCCTTCGCGCAGGAAATTGGCGAAACGCTCTTTCAGCAGCGATTCCTGGCCGGGTGCCAGGAAGTTGCCGATGAAGCTGCCGATCACCTGCTCGCGCGAGTAGCCGAACTGGTTCAGCCATTCGTCGTTGACTTCCAGGATGTGGCCGCTCGCGTCGAGCGACTCATAAGCTACCGGCGCATGTTCGTAAAACAGGCGGAAATGCGCTTCGCTTTCGCGTAGCGTCCGTTCGGCGGATTTACGCGTGGAAATGTCTTGTTTGACGGCGATGAAATGGGTGACATCCTTGCCGCCCAGACAAACCGGCGTGATGGTCAATTCCTCGTCGTACAGCGTGCCGTTCTTGCGCTTGTTGATCAGTTCGCCGTGCCATATCTGCCCGGCCAGGATGGTGTCCCACATCTGCTGGTAATAGGCGGAATCCTGTTTGCCGGCGTTGACCAGTTCGGCCGGTTTGCGGCCGATCGCCTCTTCCACGCTGTAGCCGGTCAGCGTGGAAAATGCCGCGTTTGCCCACAGGATGCGGGGTTCCGTATCGGTGATGACGATGGCGTTACCGGTCGCGTTGAGTGCGTGTATCTGCAATTGCAATTGCGCGTTCTGCTGCCGGATCTGGCTCATGTCGCGCGCGACGCAGACGACGTAATCACGCGCGTTGGAATGGATCAGACGCGAATTGACCTGGACCGGCAGCCTGCCGCCATCACGCCGACGTTGCTCTGTTTCCAGGGTGATCTGATCCTGGCTGGCGAGCTTGTCGCGAAAGGCACGCCACGTCTCGATGTCGGCGAAGACGGACGCCAGATCCATCGCCTTCATGCCGAGCAATTCCTCACGCGTGTAACCCAGGCTGCGGCAGGCCTCGGCGTTGACCTCGATGAAGCTGGCGGTGTCCGCATCGGTGACGAAAATTGCATCGCTGATCTGTTCCAGCAGACTGTAGGTGTGCAGCCGTTCTTGCACTTCGCGCATCTGGTCCTGCGCGCGATTCATCTCCAGGCGTTGCCGATTGATGGTTTCCTGCAGATATTCGATGTAGCGCCCCTGCAGGGTTTGCACGATGTCATGCCGCGTGATCAGACCGACCAGGCGGGTGCCGTCGAGAGCTGCGAGACGCCGGATGCCGACTTGTTCCATCAGGCGAATGGCATCCTGCAGCGGATAGTCGGCGGCGATGCCGCGTACCGGCCCGCGCATCACGTTGACCAGCGCTGTCGCGGCCTGATTGAGATTCTGCCGCGCCAGATGCACCAGATCGCGTTCGGTCAGGATGCCGATCGGTGCTTCGTCGCGCACGACGATGACGCAACTGGCGTGATGCAATTCGAGCAGTGCCACCGCATCGGCCAGACTGGCCGTTTCCGGCAACGTCAACGGGTCCGGCGTCATTGCGCAGGCGACGGTTTTCAGTTCGACCAGATATTCCATGCCGAGGTGCTGCAGGAAATCGCCCTCGCTGACCACGCCCGCGAGGCGACCCTCGGCATCCACCACTGCGAGGTGGCGGTAGCCGTGTGCCGACATCAGGCGGTAAGCATCGCGGTAGTCCACGTCGGCCTGCAACGTGAAGACCGGCTGGTGCATGACCGTGGCCATTGTGACGCCGGCCAGGTCCGGGGCCGTCGCCATCAGGTGCACTGCATCCTGCTCGGTGAAAATGCCGCTCGGTTTGCCGTCTGCATCCGTGGCCAGCACGCAACTGATGTGACGCTGCTCCATCAAGGTCAACACCTCGATCACGGATGTCGTTTCTCTGACGCTGATCGGATTGGCGCTGAGGATGTCTTGTAGGGGCAGTGTTATCACGGCATGGAACGTTTTTGATTGCTGTTGCTTGATACGTCGATAGGGCCGTTAGCCGGGTTTTGGTCGAGGGGGCTCCCTGAGCAAATGGTGCGCCAGACGCAGGCTTTCTGGCAACTGCTTGATCGCCGTCAAGGCAGGCAATCCATCATTCGTTGCGACGTTTTCGCAATCCCGGGTTTTTGCCGATGCCATCGTACGTTTGCGCGTAGCCGCTGATGCCCATGAGCAGGCGCACCACGCCATACGCCAGCCATGAGGCGAAGCGGGCGTACCACGGCACCCGGTGCCAGGCGCGACGGTGAATCTGGTGCGCGCCACGCGCCAGCGCCAGTTCCAGGCTGGCACGCAATTGCCCGGCGAATGCACTGTCGTGCACGACCACGTTGGCCTCGCGCGACAGCAACAAACTGAACGGATCGATATTGCTGGATCCCACCGTCGCCCAGATTGCATCGATGACCGCTACTTTCGCGTGCAACTCGGTGGCGTGGTATTCGTAGAGCAGGACGCCGTTGTCCAGGAAATACCGATACAACGCGCGCGCCGCCAGATGGTAGAGCGGGTGATCGCTATGCCCTTGCACGATCAGCCGCACGCGCACGCCGCGGCGAGCGGCCGCGATCAAGGCATGGCGAAAGCGCAGTCCAGGCAGAAAGTAGGCGTTGGCGATGAGAATTTCATGCTGCGCCCGGCGAATTGCGCGCAGGTAAGTCGCTTCGATGGCGCGTCGTTGCCGCACGCTGTCGCGCGTCAGGAAGGTTGCGCGCTGGTTGCCGACCACGTTGGCATCGGCTTTCAGCCAGGCGTCCTCGCTCCGGTGCAGGCCGAGCCGGCTCAACACGACAAGCTGCCACAGGCGGTGAGCGGCGACATGCATGTCAGCCACCAGCGGGCCTTCGATGCGCACAGCGTAATCCTGGCGCGGTGCGGCCAGATTGCGGCCATGTAGATCGTCGATCAGATTGATGCCGCCGACGAACCCGACGCGCGCATCGATCACCGCCAGCTTGCGATGCATGCGCCGCAAGCGGCGTCGGCGTAAGCGCAAACGGCTGAGTTCCGGCCTAAACAACAACACCACGACGCCTGCCGAGCGCAGCGCTTTCAGAACTTCGGCAGGCAAGCCGCGGGAACCGAAACCATCCAGCAAGACCCGAGTTTCCACGCCGCGCCTGGCCGCGCGCATTAATGCTTCGGCGACCGCCATGCCGGCAGTGTCGGCGGCGAAGATATAGGTTTCCAGGTGGATTTCGCGTCGCGCCGCATCCAGTGCGGCAATCAGCGCGGGGAAATAGTCGGTCCCGTTTTCCAGCAGGGCCAGCCGGTTACCGCCCTTGATCATGCGTCCTGGCGCGGGGCGAGAAGATCAGGCCAGGGGACGCAATTGCGCCGTCAGCGCGGCATGGTCGGACAAGCGCCGCCAGCGTTGGCCATACAGGACATGCGCGGACGCGATGCCGAAGCCGCGCACATAGATGCGATCGAGCGAAAGGAACGGCAGCGCGGCGGGGAAGCTGCGCGCGTGGCGGCCATGATGCGATTCGAACACTTCCTTGAGGCCAAGCTCTTCCGCCAGATAAAAACTGGTGCGCTGCCGCCAATCGTTGAAATCGCCGGCGATGATCAGCGGCGCCTTGTCCGGCACCATGCGGCGGATGCGTTCGCTGAGCTGATGAATCTGTTTGCGCCGGCCGGACTCGTTCAGCGCCAGATGCAGGCAGATTGCGTGCAGCGGTTGCGCCATGTTCGGCACGGCCAGTTCGCAGTGCAGCAGGCCGCGACTTTCGAAAGCGTGCGCGGAGATGTCGACGTTCTCCCAACTCAGGATCGGGAAGTGCGACAGGATGGCGTTGCCGTGGTGGCCGTGTTCGTAGACCGAGTTCTTGCCGTAGGCGAAATCGTTCCAGAGATCGCCGGCGATGAATTCATGCTGCGGCATGGCCGGCCAACCTTCGGAGCGAAGCGAGCCGCGCGCGTGGTAGCCCTGGACTTCCTGCAGAAAAACGATGTCCGCGTTCAGGCCCATCAGGCTGTCGCGCACATCGTGCAGAACGTTGCGGCGATTGAAGAAGGAAAGCCCCTTGTGGATGTTGTACGAGGCAATGCGTAGCGGAGCGCTCATGTCGGCACCGTTCAATGTTCCTTCGGCGGGGCGGCCTCCGCATCTTTGGCGGCCTCTTTGTCATGCGCGTCTTTCTTCGGCGTGTCGGCTTCGGGATCTTCCTCTTCGCCCGCCGCTTTTTTCTTTTTCAGCGACGGGATCATGATGGGAGTATCCGGAATGCTCGGTTTCACCGCCTGCATGTTGTTCTTGACCATGTACTCGTTCATTTCCTTCCAGCCCGCGTAGATGGCGGATTTGGAGGCATATTTGTTGAGTCGGTAACAATCTTCCAGGCCGCGTCCGGCGTGGCGGCAAGCACCGCCGATGGCCTTGCCTTCCGCTTCGACCTTCGCCGGATCGGGAAAGCCGGCGCGTTCGGAGATCTGGTCGCAACCGGGCAACAGGACTGCGAGGAGGAGTAGCCAGAGCAATCTCCAGAGGTGTTGTCGCATCATGCGGCGTTCCTTCGTGCTAGCGGGACAGGTAAGGCGACTTCCTGGATTCGCGCGCGCGTCGTTCGGCTTCACGTCCGACCGCCTCGAAACGGGCACGCACCTCATCCTCGACAAAGTAGCCGGAGCCGAGCGGCGGAATCGGGCTGAGCGGGACGATGTGGGCGTGATACCAGAGCGTGACCGGGGCGGCGTCGCCGACGATGCGCCATTCGCCGGTCATCGAAACCAGCTTGCCGGAGATCGCGCGAAAGCGAATCAGGCTGTTCGGCGTTTCTTCCAGCGCCAGCACGACCTGATCCGGCATGACAAAGGCGAACAGGCCGGCATCGGCGATCTGCTCCACGCGTTTCGGTGCACCGGGCGCCGAGACGACGCGGCTGGAGATCATGTCCGGGATGAACGTCGCCAGGCGGTTGTAATCGGTCAGCGTCTCCCACAGCGTGCGCGCATCCGTTTGCAGGACTTGCGAGGCTTCCACCTTGACGCCGGTCAGGCCGGTTTTTGCATTGACCCGAGCGCCGACAGCCTGCGCGCAGGAGGATGCCAACATCAGCCAGATGGCTGCCAATAAAGCGCGCCTCATTCCTTGTTCCTTTTTACGGCCAGCATCTCACGAGAAAACGCATCCACCCAGGTCCGCACTTGCTGATCGACGATCGATGCAGCCATCGGCGGCGGAAACGGGGTTTTGGTCAGATCCATGCGCATGCGATAACTCAATCCGAGCGGTTTGCCGGCCTGAATGTTCCACTCACCCTGCACATCCTTCAATGGCCCGCTGACGAACAGAATATTCATGCCTTCCGGTACGCCATCGCGCTTGCGTTCTTCCACCTGCATGATGCCTTGGTACGGCATCTGGAATTGCTTGTTCGAAATCAGGCCGCGCTGCTCGATCAGTTTGAAGCCGTCGCGCTGCTCCAGAATCCGATTGCTGTGGATGCCCGGCACAAATTGGGGAAAACGGGTGTAATCGGTCAGCACAGTCCAGGCGGACTGACGATCCACCGCGGCCGGAATATTGCCTTCCACAGTTAGGATGTTGCCTGACTGTTGTATGCCGATCTGGGTCTTCGATGGCGGCTCGGCGGCATAAGCCGGCAACAGCAGCGGGCCAGACACAAGTAAAGTAAGGAATAGAAATTTCACGCGGATTTAAAAGCAACGAATTCACTCATTGCCGAAGTATATCCATGCCACCCATTTTTCGTTCCCATCGTCTCGCCGACTTTATATTTACCGCGGTGCTGTTGCTCGGCGCCTGGGCCTATTTCGCGATGCCGCGCGCGCAATATCCCGAAGTGGATCTGAACTGGGTGGCGGTGGCGGTGGTCTGGCCGGGCGCGACCGCACGCGACGTGGAACGGGAAATCGCGTTGCCGCTGGAAGCGGCGGCCAGGCGCGTCAGCGATGTCCGCTTCGTTGCCGCCACCTCGCGCGATCACGTCGCCACGCTGCTGGTGCGCTTCCACGACCTCGACCACAGCCGCTTCGAACGCCGGCTGGCGGAACTGGATCGGGAGATTCGGCAGGCCTCCTCCGATTTTCCGAAAGAAGCGCGGCCGCCGCAGGTCATCGAACTGACTTCGTCGAATTTCTTCCCGACCGCGATGGTCGTGGTGAGTGGCGGCGCGGCCAACAGCGTGGCGGATGGCCGCGTCTGCGATCTGGCCGAGGCGACGCGGGAAAAACTGGAAAAACTGCCCGGCGTCGGCCGCATCTGGTCGTATGGCCTGCGCAACCGCGAACTCGCGGTCAATTTCGACCCCGCCGCGCTGGAACGGCACGGCGTCTCGCTGGAAGCCCTCACCCGCGCCGTCGCCGAGCAGACGCGCAGCCTGCCGGCCGGCATGGCGGATATTTCCGGCCGCCGCTATGCCATGCGTGTCGAAGGCCTCAACGCCAATCCGGACTTCCTGGCCGAATTGCCCATCGCCGGCGCCGACGGACGCATGGTGCAGATCGGCGAACTGGCCCGCGTCGCCAGCGGCATCGCGCCGGCGCGCGAACTGGTGCGCCTGGACGGCCGGCCGGCGGTGCTGTTGTCGGTGATCAAGCGCGAGAACGTCAATACGCTGGAACTCACCGATGCCGTGCAGGCTCTGGTGCGCGACACCAACCGGAGGTTCGCCGCGCCGGTCCTGACCCTGCTCGACGACCAGAGCGCGACGACGCGCGAAGCGATCGGCGTGATGGAGGCGAACGCGCTGTTCGGCCTCGTCGTGGTGCTGGCGGTGACCTGGTTCTTCCTCGGCCATCGCCTCGCTCTGCTGACCAGCCTGGGCGTGCCGTTCGCGCTGGCCGGCATGTTCCTGGCGCTGCATCTGATGGGCCAGACCCTCAACGTCTCGGTGTTGCTCGGCGTCGCCATCGTGCTCGGCATTCCGCTCGACGACGCCGTGGTGGTGGCGGAAGCCATCCGCCTGCGCCTGGCCGCCGGCATGAAACGAAGCGAGGCCGTCGCGGCGGCGCTGCGGGAAGTCGCGCGACCGGTGACGGCGTCGATCTTCGCCACCTGCCTGGCCTTTGCGCCGCTGCTGCTGCTGCCGGGTTTGATGGGGCGTTTCATGTTCGTCACGCCGCTGGCGGTGATGGTGACGCTGCTGTGCAGTCTGGCCGCCTCGCTGTGGATCCTGCCGCGCCATGCCGTCGCCTGGGGTGACGGCAAGCGTGACAGCGGCTGGCGCGACGATTTCGCCCGGCGCTTGCGGCGGCGCTATGCGCTCGGCCTGCTCTGGACCATGCGCCATCCGGTGCCGGTCTTCGCCCTGTTCACCAGCGTCTTCCTGCTCGCCGGCGCGGCGCTGAGCCTGGATTGGGTGAAGCCGCGCTGGTTCGCCTCCGACCCGTTGCGCGTGTTCAACGTCAACGTCCAGATGCCGCCCGCCAGCAATCTGGAAACCACGCTGGCCGCCGCGCGCGAACTCGAACTGGCGGCGCGGCGTATCGCGCGGCCGGGCGAACTCAACGCCACGCTGGCGATGGCCGGCCTGCAATTCACGCCGAGCGAAATGGTCGTCGGCGAGCAGATGGGCCAGGTCACCCTCAGCCTGGCGCCGGAATCGGCGAGCGGGCGCAGCGTCGCCGAATACGTCGCCGCGCTGCGTCCGGCGCTGAAAGCCAGCGGCGCCGAGAGCATCTCGGTGCAGGTGCTCTCGGCCGATTTGCCGATGCTGTCCAGCCTGTCCTTGCGTCTCACCGGCGCGCCGCTCGACCGTCTCGCCGAGGCGGCGCGAGACCTGCGCCTGGCCTTGGCGGCAACGCCCGGTTTCAGCGACATGAACGACGATGCCGGCTTCAGCCAGCCGCGTTTGTCCTTGCGCGTGGACAGCCCGGCTGCCGCCCGCGCCGGTCTCGATCCGTTCAAACTGGCCGCGCTGGTGCGTCTGCACTTCGAGGGCGTCAGCGTCGGCAAGGTCGATGCCGGCGAGCAGACGCTGGAAGTCGTGGTGCGCGGCCAGCCGATGACGCAGACCGACGTCCAGCGCTTGTTAGCGAAGCCCTGGCATCTGCCGGACGGACGCGTGGTCAATCCCGGCGAACTGTTCACGGTGACGATGGAATCGACGCCCGGCGAGCTGCGCCGCGTCAACGGCGAACGCGCCATCACGCTGCATGCAGGCTTCGATCAGGACCGCATCACCGCGCGTCAGGCCGTGGCGGCGGTGGATGCCGCCTGGGCCCGCATCGGGTTGCAGCCCGGCTCGCGCCACGCCGGGGTCAGTCTGCAACAAGGCGGCGAGCTGGACGACGTGAAAGCCAGCCTGAACGATCTCATCGCTTTCCTGATCCTCGGCGTGCTGTTGATGTATGCCCTGCTCGCCGTGCAATTCGGCCGGCTGGTGCTGCCGCTGGTCATCCTCGCGACCACGCCGATGGCGCTGGCCGGCGTCGTCATTGGCCTGTTGATCAGCGGCCAGCCGATTACGCTGTACACGCTGTATGGCTGCGTCGCGCTGTCGGGCGTCGCGGTCAACGCCTCCATCGTCCTGGTTTCCGCCGGTGAGGACCGCCTCGCGCGCGGCCAACCGCCGCTGGCCGCCGCGTTCTACGCCGGCCGCCGGCGTCTGGTGCCGATCATCATCACCACGCTCACCGTCATCGGTGGCCTCGTCTCGCTCGCCTTTGGCTGGGGCGGCGACTCCCTGCTCTGGGGACCGCTCGCCGCCAGCATCATCTGGGGCCTGGCCGTCGCTACGCCGCTGACCTTGTTCGTCACGCCGCTGATGCACGGCGGGCTGATGCGCATGCGGCTGGCTAGGCTATCGCCTTTGTGGGAGCGGCCTACCGGCCGCGATTTGCCTGGGCCAAATCATCGCGTCCCTTAGGCCGCTCCCACAAATCATGGATTTGGCCGTGTCCAAACCTCGTAGCCATGCCCTGCGCAAAGGCCGCTATTCGGAGGCCGGGCGCATTTACCTGATTACCACCACCACCTGGAAACGCGCCCCTTCTTCACAGACATCCATATCGGTCGCATCGTTGTCGGCGCCATGCGTCATCTCACGCATGAACAAGAAATCGAGAACCTGGCCTTCGTGATCATGCCTGACCACCTGCACTGGCTACTTGCTTTGCGGGATGGCGCCAAGCTGTCCCAGGTGATGCACGCGCTCAAAGGCTATTCCGCATTTCGTATCAACCAGTCATTGCAACGACGTGGCCCAATCTGGCAATCGGGTTATCACGACCGCGCGCTCCGCCGTGACGAGGATTTACTGGCCATGGCGCGCTATATCGTCGCCAACCCATTGCGCGCCGGGTTGGTACAAAAGCTGGGCGATTACCCGTTGTGGGACGCCGTCTGGCTTTAGCGGCATGGCTGGGTGGAGAGGTTTGTGGGAGCGGCCTACCGGCCGCGATTTGTCTGCGCCAAATCAT